>URXU01000001.1 GCA_900552005.1 uncultured Phascolarctobacterium sp.
TCCTGAGCAATATGGTTTTTCAACTACGGATTATAGAAGTGATATATATTCTTTAGGTATTACGCTAAAAGAATTACTTGATGAAAGTTATAATGGTAGATTAAATAATATTATTAAAAAATGCATAGAGATTGATCCTAAAAGAAGAGTTTCGTCTATTGAAGAGTTAAAAAAGTTATTACTTGATAGTAATAAAAAGTATAAGAAGTTTGGGCTTTTATTATTTATTATAATTATTTTTGCTACGGGATTGTATTATTTATTTTACAATCAAGAATTCAAAAAAGACACTTCGATAAATGAAACTAAAGTTATAGAGTTTGATAAAAGTGATGTAGATACAAAGCAGAATATTATTAATAAACCAGAGAATATTGAAAAACATAATGAGAGAAAAGAGTATAAGCCGGTTACTGAAAGTGTAGAGCCATCAAAGATTGACTATGATGTTAGCTTTTTGCATTTTAATAATTTCATAAAGATACCTGATAATGATATTAGATTGTTGAATTTAAGAACAAATGAGTTAAAGGGATTATTGGTGATTAATGAAAATAATACATGGCCAATAATTAAAATAATGAATAATTCTGAACAGGAGATATTTAATCCGAAAGTTGAATTGACTTTTAATAATTTTAGTATAAAGGCTTCTGATTTTAGTGTAGATAGCTGGGGAGGACGAAAAGAAAACTTTAAGTATTATGATAAAGATTCAAATGGATTTTATCATAAAGTTGTCATGGAGCTTGAGGGAACAATATTACCTAATGATTATCATGAACTTTCATTATTTGGTAATGTAGAAATGTTTTGTAAAAATGGCGAAAATCCTAGTATGGAACTAACAATTTCATCTGATAATACAGTTCAGATATCAAGAAAATATAATATTACTGTTAAATAAAAAAGAGCATCGAACGATGCTCTTTTTTTGTGTCCTAAATGGACACCAAAACTATTGGAACATTCAATAGAATGATAGTAAATAAACTGATAGGTTAAGAAAGGAAGAGAATATGAATAATAAACATATTGGAGCTAAGGTTATTTATTACAGAATGTTGAAACAGATGACTCAGAAAGAATTAGCTGAAAGGTTGAATATTAATAGGCAATATTTATCACAAATAGAGAAAGGTTATATTACTTGTGATGACACTTTGTTAGATAAAATATGTGATGTTTTAGAAATAAATAAAAATAACATATTGTAACCAAATATAAGGAAAATTGTCCATTAGGTGATTATTCAACTATGAGGTTAAAAAAGGAAGTGACAAAAGTGTGAAAATATAAATAGGCAATTTTTTATTAGGAGTAAAGAAATGGAAGAAACAATTTATAAAAGAATGGGAGCCAAGATAAGGTATTATAGGCAACTCAAAGATCTGAATCAAACTCAGTTTGCTGAGATTATATGTATTTCTCCACAGTATCTCAGCAAAATTGAATATGGCAAGAGAGTGCCAAGTGTACAAATATTGATAAGTATAGCGAAAGCATTAGATGTAGATATTTCAGAGCTTTTAAGCGGTAAAGATTTTATATAAGAGGAGTGGTAATGATGAATGAAAATCAAAATGAGATTTTAAAGGAAACTGGAGAGGTGAAAAATCAGAGTATAATCAAAAAGTTTTTTTCTTTTAACGGAAGGGTCAATAGAAAAACTTTTTGGATAAGAAATTTTATTTTAGGAATTATATACTTGATCCTCTATTTGATATTAGATAGCTCTTATGAATATCCTGATGTTTTCTTCGGACTATTATTAAATTTTATTGGCTACCTCATATTGTGGATTGCAAGCTTATCTTTGAGTGCTAGACGATGGCATGATTTAGATAAATCAGGTTTTTATATTTTGACCCATATACTTATAATACCGGCGATTTATTGTGCTTTTAAAAAAGGGACAGATGGCATTAATAAATATGGACCGGAAGATATTTAATAGAGAAAGAGAGGAATAATAATGGATTTTTTACTTATAATAGGTTATGCATTATTAGGCTATAATGCAAATCAATACTTACGGAGGAATTTATTAGGGCAGGTTGGTGTAATTTATTCTGACACAGGGCATTATTTTCTTAGCCAATTTATTTGGGGAATGCTATTAGGGTTTATAACCATACCTTTAGCGATTATAGTATTTATTTTTAAAAGTGTTTTATCCGGTAGCAGATAAATAATTAAGTAGTAGAGGAGAGAATTTATAGTGAATAAACGACTGAAAAGATTAGTATGTTTGTGTATGATGGTATCGATGCTTTGTATTAGTGTAGTATGTTCTGCTGCACAAAAGAAAGTTGCTTTAACAGACTTTAGTAATAGTATAGGGAATAGTTATGGCAGGTTTTCATGCGGGATATTACAAAGTGAAGTAGAAAATGGATTGGTACAAAACAAAAACTACACAGTTGTAGAAAGAGCGTCTCTTGATAGAATATTTAGAGAATTAGGACTACAAAATTCTGGTGTTGTAGATAGCAACAGTGCAATACAAATTGGTAAATTGGCAGGTGCTGATTATACAGTTTTAGGAAATGTTGTAAGTGCAGATATAATGGCATTTAATAATATTTTATATGAAGGATATAAAGCGAAAGTTAAATTTGCTGTTAAGATTGTAGATAATAAGACTGGCGTTATCTTGATTTCTGATATTGTTGAAGGTACTAAAAGTGAAATGAGAAATAATAATGTTAGAGTCAGTGCAGAAAATCTTTTAAATGGTGCAGCTACAGAAGCAGCGCACAAAGTTCTGGATAAACTGAATGATTTAAATCCTTTATCTGGTACTGTATTAAGTGTTAATGGAGATTTTGTATATTTTGACCTTGGGTTTGATGATGGAGTAAAAACGGGAGATATTTATACAGTATATAAAGAAGGAAAGATGCTCATTCATCCTGTTACCGGTGAAGTATTAGGTACTGAAGAAGAAACCTTAGGAACTATAAAGATTTGTGAAGTTAAATCTAATTATGCAGTAGGAGAAATAAAGAAAGAGAAAGTACCTTTTAAAGCAGGTAATAAAGTCAAGAGGTAAAAAATGATAAAAAAAGTATTACTTGCTTTATGTGTATTTATTTTTTCTGCTAATATTACATTTGCACAAAATATTACTGTTTCTGGGTATGGTGATTCTTATGACGACGCTGAAAGAGATGCCTTGCGTAATGCTGTTGAGAAAGCTGTAGGAACGTTGATTGATTCACAGACACTGATCAGAAATAATACATTGATTGAAGACGAGATTTATACAACCTCAAGAGGATTTATAAATAATTACACTGTTGTTAATAAGAAATATAATAATGGTAATTATGAAGTATATATCAATGCAGATGTAGATACTAATCCAAACTCTAGATTAATGAATGAGCTTACAAGATTAGGGATAATTGATAAACAGTTACGTGATCCTAAGATTGCGGTGATTATTCCAGAATACCATATTGCTGCCAGGATTCCTGATCCGGCTGGAGAAACAGCTGTAATCAGAAAACTTACGGAAGCTGGATTTTCCCGTATTACAGATGTAAGTAACATTCGTTATAATTTTAATAAAGTTTATGCACTGAGCAATAATGACTTGAGGAGTTTAGCGGACAGTTTAAATGTAGATATTTTGATAGTTGGTGAAGCGTTTAGTCAAGGTGTCGGTGATGTTGGCAAATTTATAGGTAATGGAAGACGTGATGTTGGTATAGTTTCTTGTAAAGCAAGACTAGAAGCTAAGATATTTATAGTTAAGACTGGTCAGATAATAGCTGCTAATGGTGTATATGGAACTGCTGCTGATCTGACAGAGTTTATTGCTGCTAAAAAGGCATTAAATGATGCGGGAGAGAAAATGGGGGACTATATAATTGATAAATTAATTGGTTTTGGCAGTAGTAATAATCAAAGTATAGAAGTTTCTGTTCAATCTTCAGATTTTAATAAAATTAATAAGATTAACAGTCTTATAAAAAATATTCAAGGAGTAAAAAGTTCCCTGATTACTGACTATGCCAATGGAAAAGCAACGATGAATGTTAAGTATTCTGGTACGCCGCAGATATTATTTAACAAACTATCAGACATAGTTGACTTTAATATATCTATTAAAAGTATAAGTTATAATACTTTATCCATTAATGCTTATTAGGAGATGATAAAATGAAGATGGTAAAAAAAATAGTTATGACTACACTTTCTGTATTATTTATTGCATGTTCATTATTAATGTGGAATCCGTTAGGAGAAAATATTACTTATGCTGCAAATAATACAGCTAATGGTGAAAAAATTACTGCTGATGGATATGGAGTGTTACCTACAGGGATTCCAATAGGAAGAGCTAAAATTATGGCCAGACGTGCAGCAATTGTTGATGCTCAGAGAAATCTTGTGGAAACTATTCAAGGGACTGCCGTAGATTCAGAAACTACAGTAAACAATTTTATTTTGACTGATGATGTTGTCAAAACCAAAGTAAGTGGACTTATAAAGGGTGCAACTGTTGTCGATGAAGAACTCCTTGAAGATAATATGTACCGAGTAGTTATGTCTGTGCCTATGTATGGTGTAGGCAGTGTAGCTGAGATTGCTTATGATGCTGTAATAGGTAATAACCAACCTCAAAACATTCCTATGGCAGACAATGCTTTTATTGAAAACTATACTCCTGCTGAAAATATGTATACTGGTTTAGTTATAGATGCATCAGGTAGTGAACTTGAAAAAACATTCTGTCCGGCTATATATGATACAAATGGAAGAGTTATTTATGGTGTAAATAATGTAGATAAGGATTATGCTATATCTAATGGTATCGTAGAATACTCTAATAATATTAATAGCTTGAATACACGTGCAGGAGTAAAACCTATTGTAATAAAAATTGTGAGCTTAAAACCGAGAGTGGTTAATAAATGTGATGTAATTATATCAGTAGATGATGCTGACAGATTACTTGCTGAAAACCAAAGATCACACTTTTTAGATAAATACGCTGTTGTCTTTGTCAAGTGAAAGTGATATATAAATAAAAATAACGTTAAGATAGTTTGTTATATCTTAACGTTATTTTCATTAACATAGTAATATTAGTAAAATAATTATTCGAAATTGGTGAATAATATTTAATGGCTATGTTAAGAATATATGATTGCTTTTTAGAATGAATTGAATAGTTTTAGGTTAAAAAAGAATTCTTTTATTACTCTTATATTACACGAAATTATAGAAACCAGAATATAGGAAATGTTAGCTTATGGTATATATAGTGATAGGGTATTAAAACAGATATACCAGATATGGTATTTTTTTAGCAAATATGCATAAATATTCAAACTCAAAATCAAGCGTAGTAGCCCTACGTGCCGGTTCGAGTCCGGCCTTCGGCACCAAGGAAATATGCGGTTCTACAGAGTTAGAACCGCTTTTTTATTTGCCTAAAAACAGGTAAATAATACTCCGTTACGCGGATTTCACACAAAATGTTTTTACAATTTTGATTATGTCTGGTAAAGTTTGGATTCAAAATTGTAAAAATTATAGTAAATATACTTATTGATAAAATTAAAATAATTATTTTTCTTTTAGTTAAAATAGAAATGTATGATTTTACATAATTAGAACAGATAGAATAAAAAGAATTTATAAATTGGATAATATAATTTTATGTTAATAAGAAATAATAAACACTTACAATGGTGTGATGCGTTCCCATCAGGTTAGACAACATTTCAAGAGAAAAATGATTTGAGCAACTGAAAGGGCTTGTTGTCCGTGAAATAGGCAACAAGCCCTTTAATTTTGCCTTGATAAGGAGCGTATTTTATATATTTATTCAGAGTTTTGATATTTTGGTTATTTTATAAGCAGATTTTAAGTTAGTCATCTGTTTTTTCATAGCCGTTATTTTCAGATGCGACACTGTCAAGATACCTCATGGAAAGCTGAGCTTCTATATAGTTACGCGTTCTATTAAATTGTTCGCTTTCTAATGCGGCTTGAGATAGGCCGTAATCTTTAGCGGTGATTGATTGAAGGAATTTTACTGATTTCTGGTAGGCGGGGCCGCTTCAAACATAGTCATGATCGCCAAGGCTGACGATATAGCCTTCTTGTTTATGGGGTGCAGGCAGAGTTCTTTGGTTACGATTCCGATTGCGACAGGGCCCTTGCAGGTAATGATAGCAGCAGCGGTGAGAAAGCCTACAACAGCAGCTTCTTTTGGTGCAGTGGCGGAAATGTCTTTGTTTTTGACATTAGCTGCCTGGGCAGGATTAGTTTCAAGCTGGCTTTTAGACAAGATCTGACCTTACGTAAATTTTGGCATCTTTGCTTTTGCTGCGGTTATAACGCCCCAGATGTTATTTCTCGGCCTTTATTGGCGCTGCCAATGATTGGTTTGTATGAAGTAGGTTTATTATTTATCAGATATGTATTAAATAAATATTTAACACTTATTTAACTGAATAGACAGCTGTTATTTTACAAAGAATTTGTAAAATGGCGATGTAGGATTATATAAATTGTTTTAATGAAAGGATGATGATTGTGAATTTTTTAGGTAAGAAAAAAGCAATTCTGGCTGCTGCTGTCTTAAGTATGTCCTGTGCAATAGGCTTTCATAGCAATAGTGAAGCTGCCGGTTATCTGGCCCCACAGGAAAATACCATTAAGGTGCTGCCGATTGATAATGCTAAATTTGTTCAGGGACAGATTTTTGACTTTGCCGTTGAAATAAAAAACGGCAGTTCTGATATGAATGTAACTGTTAACGGCAAAGACGCTGCCCAGTTTTTTGGCAAGAATTCTGTAAGAAAAATGGAAGGCAATACTGCAGTTTACAGAATTGATGATGTAAGTTTCCCGAAAGCTGGCAATATTACCATAGAAGTTAAAGATGGTTCCAATGAACGGAGTGCCAGCTATACGGTAACTAACGAAAAATCTAAAAAGCGTGCCAAAAATGTTATTCTTTTCGTAGGCGATGGTATGAGTCTGCAGGCCAGACAGATTGCCCGTATTTTATCTAAGGGTATTACTGAGGGCCGTTATAATGACTTACTGAATATGGAAAAAATGGATAATGTGGCAGTAGTGACTACCTCCGGCTATGATGCTATTGTAACCGATTCAGCCAACAGCGCATCTGCTTATGCTACAGGTCATAAATCAGTGGTAAACGCCATGGGTGTTTATGAAAACTGCACTAAAGACCCGTTTGATGATCCAAAAGTAGAAAATATTATTGAACTGGTAAAACGTACTCGCGGCATGGCAACCGGTATTGTTTCCACTTCCAATATTACGGATGCGACTCCGGCCGCTATGGTTTCTCATACTCGCCGCAGGGCAGAACAGAATTTCATTGCCCAAACCATGCTGGAAGATAAACATCGTCCGGATGTAATTCTTGGCGGCGGTTCCAGACACTTTATTCCCATGGATGTGCCCGGCTCCAAACGTAAAGATAATGTTGATGTTATCAAATCTTTTGAAGAATTGGGCTACTCCTTCTCCGGCACCAAGACTGAGCTGGAAAATACGCCGCAATCTGCTGATAAGCTGCTTGGCCTGTATCAGTTGGATAATATGAATGTCTATATAGACCGCGCTGTAATTAAAAATCCAAAAGTGCTGAAAGGTTTTACCGATCAGCCCGGTTTGGTTGAAATGACAGAAAAAGCCATTGATACCCTCAGTAAAAATGATAATGGTTTCTTTCTGATGGTGGAAGGAGCATGCGTTGATAAACAGCTGCACGTATTGGACTGGCAGCGTGCCGCGTATGATAATATTGAGCTTGATAAAGCTGTTGGCGCAGCTCAGAAATTTGCTGCCCAAAATAATGATACGCTGATTATTGTGGTTGCTGACCATGCTCATGGCGCAAGTATTACTGGTACCTACCATGAACTGGATGGAAAAACCGGCCGTGAAGCAGTAAGAACTTATGCTGATTCTAAATGGTCTACTTTTGAAGATGCGGATGGTGATGGTTATCCGGATAATCCAGATCCTGCTGTAACTTTGGCAGTGCAGTTTGCTAATCATCCAGACTGCAATATTGATTACAGATTCAAAGATGTTCCTACACCTCCGGCAATCATGGGCAAGGATGGCAAAGCTATTGCCAATCCCTTGACCAAAGGTGAGTTCTATGCCGGCAATATTCCTGCCAAGGCTGATCAGGAAGTACATGCCGCTGATGATGTTATCTTAACTGCACAAGGTCCAGGAGCTGATTATTTTAAGGGCACTATGGATAACACTGAAGTTTTCTTCGGTATCGTGAGAGCATTGGGCATAGACGGCAATAAACATAAAAAATAAATTGAGGTGGCAGTATGCTTAGTAAAGTTGTAAAAATTTTATTAATGCTTCTGTTGATTGCCCCCATATGTACTGAAAGAACGGTTCCCTCTATGGAACCGTTCTTTAATGTATGCGGACGGGCAGAAGCTTTTTGGTGGCAGACAGTAGAATTGAGTTTTGACGATTTGTATTCTTCAGTATCATCACGCGGAGTTGTATTGTCGGATAAGCTGCGCAGCAATGAAGGAAACAGTGTCAGTATGGTTGGATTTATGGCGCCGCCGCTGACACCTACGATAAATTTTTTCGTGCTGACCAGAGAACCTATGTCTATTTGTCCTTTTTGCGGCAGTGATGCTGACTGGCCAGCAGATATTGTTGTAGTAAAGCTCGATGAACCTGTAACGGCTTTACCGTTTGATAGTCCTATTAAGGTTACAGGCACATTGGAACTGGGAACAGAAGTTGATGCTGAAACTGGCTTTGTAAGTTTAGTGCGTATCAAAGCAGACAATTTGGAGGCTTTGTAATGTCGCTGTTAGAGATTATTGATTTAGAAAAAACTTTTTATACTCCAGATAATAAGGTAAGTGCTCATATTGTGATTCCCAGATTAAAGCTGGAACAGGGAGAAGCCATGGTTTTAGAAGGCCCCAGCGGCAGTGGAAAAACTACCGTCTTACACATGATCTCAGGACTTTTAAAGCCAGATAAAGGCAGCATTTATTTTGAAGGCACGGATGTAACTAAGATGACAGCACAAATGCGTGATCAGTGGCGCGGCAGCAATATTGGCTATATATTTCAAAAATTGAATCTGCTGCCAGCGATGACTGCAGAAGAGAACATTCTTTTGGCAGGAAAATGGCATGCGGCGGCTGCTGATTTGCAGATTGTAAAAAACAGGATGTATGATTTACTTAAAGCTGTAGGATTGGCAAATAAAGCAAAACTATATCCTAACAAATTAAGTATAGGCGAGCAGCAGCGTATAGCTGTTGTACGCGCCCTGCTGTATAAACCCAAAATGATTTTGGCCGATGAGCCAACAGCCAGTTTGGACAGAGCTAACAGCGAAAAAGTATTGCAGCTGTTATGGAGTTTGTGTCAGGAAAATAATGTTGCGTTAATGCTCTGTACTCATGATGAATTTATAAAAAATAAATTTACCAAACGATACAATGTAAGAAAGGAATCTTACAATGAGTGAAATATTGATAATAAGAAGATTGCTTGCAGGCAGACCCTTACAAAATCTTCTGGCCGTTATAGTGATGGCAGCCAGTGTAGCCCTGTCCGTAGAAATGCTTTTGATGTCTGCCGGTTTGCATGACAGTTTAGTACAGGCCGGTAAAAATTTTCCCATGGTAATGGGTTCCAAAGGCAGTCCTAACCAGCTGGTTTTAAATACTGTGTTTTTAAAGGATCAGACCATTGGTAATTTCAGCTATACAAAGGTACTTGAGCTAAGAAATAATACGAATGTTGAACAGGCTGTACCGTTGGGCTTTGGCGATAACTATAAAGGCTTTCGTATTGTTGGTACCGAAAAAGAAATTTTTACATTTCATGGTATCGAAAAAGACAGAAAAAATTGGCTCCAGTTATCTGAGGGAAAGTTTTTTCAACAGCCTTTTGAAGCGGTGATTGGTGCAGAAACAGCTGCTAAAACAGGTCTGAAAGTAGGTGACGTCTTTGCCTCTGTGCACGGGGTTGCATCATCAGCCAACAGCAGAAAGCACGAAGAGCAATATAAGGTGGTCGGAATTTTAAAACCGGTGCAGGGGCCGTATGATAGCGCAATATTTGTAAGTATGGAAAGTATCTGGCATCAGCATAATCATGGAAGCCTGAGGCATGCAGGCAATGAACAGCAGGAAGTGACCTCTGTTCTGATAAGGCCTGCCGGTTATGCACAATCCTTGCAGCTGGCGGCACAATACAATAAAGACAGAGATGTACAGGTTATTTTTCCTTCGAAAACTATCATTGAATTGTTTTCTGTCATCGGCAATATTGAAAAAGTGCTGCAGGTCTTTACAGCAGCAGTACTTCTGCTGTCGC
The DNA here is from genome assembly GCA_900552005.1 of uncultured Phascolarctobacterium sp. GTDB lineage: Bacteria > Bacillota > Negativicutes > Acidaminococcales > Acidaminococcaceae > URXU01. Next base: position 10,387 of record URXU01000001.1, read on the forward strand.
TGCTGATTATTGGTAGCTCTCTGTATTGGTTTGTAGTGGGCAGTGTTTATGAACAGGGCATAATGCGTTCCTTAGGCGCTACTGCTCAACAAATCATGTATCTGTATTTTAAACTTGGCATGACGCTGGTTGGCGTTGGTACTTTATTGGGAGTAGCTTTGGGTCATAGTGGCTTTCAAGCTATCAGCTATCTTTTGCAGGATAAAGTAGGCTTATATATGCAGGCCGGATTAGTAAAAGAAGAGATTATCTTAGTTGCAGCAATATTGCTTTTCGGCGCGGTGTGCAGCATTATTCCAGCTTATTTAGCCAGTCGTAAAGACATAGCAGAAATTTTATAAAATTCTACGGAACATTGGCATGATAAAGTTTTATTATTACCGTATTGCGCATATTGCCGCGCATTTAAAGGTTTGCATAGTCAATGATTATCTTTGAGAATTTTTTTAGCATTACCGGAGACAGTTTTACTAATGATTTTTATTTTGGCAATGCAGACTCTAAGAGATTGAGGATTGGCGGAAGATTTATTAATAATACGGCAGATAATTGGAAATTATTCTATGGTGCTGCTTATGAATATGAATTTGATGGCAGAACTAATATCAGTACACAAGATGAGATTATTGATGATGATGGAGGTATAGGGGGAAGTACGGTTATTGGTGAGGTTGGCGTTAATTATCATGATCCTAAAAATCCTAATTTGGATATTAATGCCTATATGCGCGGATATAGTGGCAATAGACAAGGTTTTAGCGCCAATCTTCAAGCTTTTTTTAAAATTTAAATTAAAAGCATATGAATAACTATTAATGTCTTAATATTTTTTAAAGATGTAATCTTAATAATGAAAAATGCAGTTCTGAAAATGAACTGCATTTTTTACTTTTTTAATTCCAATGGCTTTTTAATATTTACAGATTTTTACTAAATATAATATTCAAAATATTGCTAATATAATGTTTTTTCATATAAATAGAAATATATGTAAGATATTTTACATAAAAATAGAAAGAAAAACAATATTTTCAAAATTAGAAAAATTAATTTGTCAAAAACTGTGTATGAGTTTATACTTAACTTACAAATCTCGATATGCCAAAGAAGGTTATATCGAGATTTTTTGCTTAATATTATAAAAGAGGTGATTTTAATGGATGACAAAAAGGTTCAAGCAGCGAGTGAAGGATATGCCAAAAAATATGGCTTTTATTTGGCCATTCTGGTACTGCTAATCATTATTGCCTTGCCAACTCCGGCTGGATTATCTGTTGCGGGTCAGCATATGCTGGCAATAATGGTTTTTTCGGTTATCGTCTGGGCAACAACTGCTATTTCGTATCCAGTAAGTGCAGGCGTTATAATTTCTTTAATAGCAGTTTTAATAGGTTTTGCGCCCAATCCGGAAACAGGCAAATTATTTGGTACGGCTGCCGGTTTGAGTATGGGCATCAAAGGCTTTTCGTCAACTGCATTCTGCTTAGTCGCTGCAGCTATGTTTTTAGCAGCGGCTATGACGAAAACCGGCTTAGACAAGCGTATTGCTTTAATGATTTTATCCAGATTGGGAGCTAAAGCTAATCGTGTGGTAATCGGTGTTATCATGTGCGGCTTTATTTTAAGCTTTTTTGTACCAAGTACAACGGCACGCGTAGCCTGTCTTGTTCCAATCGTTATGGGCATGATTAGTGCGTTTGGCCTGCCGTTAAAAAGTAGGTTTGCCGGTATGCTGATGATTACTGTGGCGCAGGTAGACAGTGTCTGGAATGTTGGTATTAAGACAGCTGCTGCACAGAATATGGTAGCTATCAGCTTTATCCGTAGTCAATTAGGCGTTGATATCTCCTGGATGGAATGGTTTATTGCCGCCGCACCCTTTGCCATATTGATGTCCATTGCTTTATATAATGTCATGATGTTTTTAATGCCGCCGGAAATTAATGAAATCCCCGGAGGCAGGCAGACAGTAAAACGACTGTTGAATGAAATGGGTTCTATCACTAAGGATGAAATTAAATTACTGTGTATTTCAATTTTTTTGCTGATTTTATGGACAACGGAAAAGAAACTGCATCCATTGGATACTTCTACGACAACCATGATTGCTATTACATTGCTGATGCTGCCTAAAATTGGCGTTATGCATTGGGAAGATGTTGTACATAAGATTAACTGGGGCACAGTTGTTTTATTTGGCGTAGGTATTTCTTTAGGCAATGCCTTATTGTCCACTCATGCGGCAACCTGGCTGGCCAATGTTATTGTTAATACCTTTGATCTTGTCAATTCCTCAACTATTGCAGTATTAGCAATTATGGCCTTGTTCCTTATTATTGTACATATGGGTTTTGCCAGTGCTACCGGTTTGGCGGCGGCGATTATCCCTATAATCATTTCTGTTTTGCAGCAGCTGAAAACTCCTGGCGTAAATATTATTGGTATGACCATGATTTTGCAGTATGTGGTAAGCTTCGGTTTTATTTTGCCGGTTAACGCTCCGCAAAATATGATTGCATATGGTACCAATACTTTTGAAGTTAAAGATTTTGTTCGCTGCGGCATTCCGCTGACGATAATTGGTTTTGTTTTGGTACTTGTTTTGGGAATGACTTACTGGAAATGGCTGGGCTTGGTTTAAATTTCTATATTTCAGCTGTTAATATTGCATAAAATATTGAGCATAAGCCTTTCGACTTTTTCTTTTGGCAGAGAAGGTCGAAAGGCTTTTTTATGCCAACGCTTTTATGGTTAAGCTGCTTAGATTTGATGATGCTCATAAAATCAGCTGATATTGGTACGATAGTTGCAGGATATAAGGTAATTTTTTATAATAGCATTACATATGAAGGTTCTTATATTTATTTTAAGGAGAAAATAATGCAATTAAAAAAGTTTATTTTAACTTTCCTGGCGATTATTTGGACTTGTTGTCTTCCTTGTGATTGCAGGGCAGCAGACAAAAATATTATTATTCTGCATACTAATGATATACATTGTGGCATTAATGATAATATAGGCTTGGCAGAATTGGTTCATTATAAAAAGGAATTAAGTAAAAAATCCGAAGTATTGCTGATAGATGCGGGCGATGCCATTCAAGGTGCTCCCATTGGTATGCTGACGCAAGGTGAAGCCATGATTAATTTGATGAATGCTTCTGGCTATGACTTTGCTGTTCCGGGAAATCATGAATTTGATTACGGCATGAACAGATTTTTACAGCTGGCAAATAAACTGCACTGTGGCTATTACAGCTCTAATTTAATTGATTTGCGTACTGATGAATTGGTTTTGCCGGCATATAAAATCATCGACACGGCTGGTACCAGAATTGCTTTTATCGGAGTTACAACGCCTGAAACTTTAACGTCATCAACGCCGGCTTATTTTCAGGATGTTTCTGGGAAATTTATTTATGGTTTTGCTGAAAGTGCCAATGGACAGAAGCTTTACCGGCAGGTGCAAAAAAATATTGACTTGGTAAGGAGTAAGGGAGCAGAATATGTCTTTCTTGTAGCGCATCTGGGTTTAAACGGTACGGCAAAACGTTACAGCAGTGCGGAAGTGATTAGGCATACCCACGGCTTAAATGGTGTGCTTGACGGGCATTCACATGAACAGATTGGCGGCGTGCTGCTTGAAGACTGCCAAGGCAGCCCGGTGCTGTTAGGACAAACAGGAACTAAGATGCAGAAGATTGGCCGGTTGGAAATTAAAACTGACGGCAGTATAAATTACCAGCTGATATCTGATATCGGGGCAAAGGACCTGTCTGTTCAGAAGTTGATTGATAAGGAACAAGCAGCTTATGATAAATTATTACAGCAGCCGGTGGGTGAAACGGAAAAGGCAATTTGTGCCAGTGACCCCGTAAGCGGGATAAGATTAGTCCGCAGCCGCGAATGCAGCTTGGGAGATTTTGTCGCTGATGCCTATCGAAATGTATTGGACAGTGATGCAGCTGTCGTTAATGGCGGCAGTTTACGCAAAAATCTTCCGCAGGGGGTGCTGACTTATAACGATATCTTGCAAAGCCTGCCTTTTGGCAACGAATGCGCAGTAATTAAAGTTACGGGACAGCAGCTTTTAGATGCTCTGGAAATGGGGGCAGCTAAATTACCGCAGGAAAGCGGCGGATTTTTGCAGGTTTCCGGGATTAGTTATATTGTTGACAGCACTTTGCCGTCTACTGTAGTAAAAGATATGAAAGGCAATTTTCTGCGTGTTGCAGGAGCATATCGCGTACAAAATGTGAAAATAAACGGAAAGCCTCTGGATTTAAGCAAAAATTATACGCTTGGAGGAACCGTTTATACCTTGCGGCTGGGTGGTGATGGCATGAGCATGTTTCAAAACGCTCCGCTTGTTAAACAAACGGGACTCAGTGAAACCGATGTTGTGCTGGAATATTTGCAAAATTTCTTGAATGCCAAAATAGTAAATAAATATACTGCCGCAGAGGGTGAAAATCGTATTCTGATTAAATAAAATTGTATACGGTTTTACTAAAGGGGAGATGCTGCTTGACAACACTATTATGCTTGGTGATTTTAGGTTTAGTATTTTTAATATATGCGGTATACGTCGGTGATAGTTCTGACATGACTAACAAGCCTGCTGAACAGGATAATAAAATACATTTTACTCAGGATGATATTATTTACAAAGATGGCCAATATCAGGAAAATGAATTCAGTGAGGACTGGGAAGATTTTGAATACCAATATGAAGAAGATCATAAACATCGAAAATAATTAACTGTTCAAAGTTATGAGCGTTGGTTTTACCGTTCATTATGTTGGGTGGCATTGCTTATGCAAAATTCTTATAAAGATGTAGCCTACTTATTCTATTTGACTTATAAAATTTTATGTGATAACATAAACATATGAGTGCGAAAGATAATCGCGGCTGGCTATAAGCCAGATGAGGAAAGTCCGAGCTCCACAGGGCAGGATGCCGGATAACGTCCGGCGAGGGTAACCTCAGGGAGAGTGCCACAGAAATGTGTACCGCCTGCATTTGCAGGTAAGGGTGGAACGGTGCGGTAAGAGCGCACCAGCAGTTGGGTAACCGGCTGGCTAGGTAAACCCCATCCGGAGCAAGACCGAATAGGGAAGGGATGAAGCGGCCCGCTGATCCTTCCGGGTTGTGTCGCTTGAGCCTGTAAGTAATTGCAGGCCTAGATAAATGATTATCACCGCTTGGCGGAACAGAACTCGGCTTAATGAGCACTCATATATGCAAACAAAGGCACGTGATTTCACGTGTCTTTTTCGTATTTTTTCTAATCTGCCATGCCGCTTCTTAAGTTTTATTTAAGAGTTGCAGATTATAATTTTTTGCAACGGATATTTTCCGAAATTTTTGTTTTCTGGTGAAATAAAATGAAAAAGATCTCTGTTGTTGTTCCTGTCTACAATGAACAGGACAATTTGTGCGAATTTTATAAACATATTACTGCCGTTTTGTCTGCCTTAGCTTATGATTATAATCTCATTTTCGTTGATGATGGCTCAAAAGACGCAAGCGCTATGATTTTGCATCAACTTGTTGAGAAAGACGCTCATGTTGAAGCGTATCTCCTTTCGCGTAATTATGGGCATCAGATGGCTCTGACCTGTGGTTTGGATAATGCTGATGGTGACGCGGTAATTACCATGGATGGTGATTTGCAGCATCCGCCTGAGCTGCTTCCCAAGCTTATCGGCCTGTGGGAAGAGGGCAGTGAAATAGTAATGACAAAACGTCTGGCTACTGAAGATGCCAGCTTTTTAAAAAATATTACTTCCTCCGCGTATTATAAATTTATCAATACCTTATCAAAGGTTGAAATTATGCCCGGCGGGTCCGATTTTCGGCTGATGGATAAGAAAGCTGTAGAGGCTTTTAGACTGTACCGTGAAAGGGCAAGGTTTATTCGCGGGATGGTCAATACCTTGGGGTTTAAAGTGTCCATGGTAGAATTTGTAGCGCCTCCGCGATTTGCCGGTAATTCAAAATTCAATTTGCACAAAATGCTGCATCTCGCGCTTGATGGCATTACGGCTTTTTCCAATTTGCCGCTGCGCTGGGCCTTTTATGCCGGTTTGTTTTTCGGGTTCTGCAGTTTGCTGCTTTTAGGGCATGTATTTTACGTTAAATATATTAGTGAAGACGCTGTACCTGGCTGGGCAACTATGACGGTCAGCATTTTATTCCTTGGCGGCATTCAATTGGTAGGCATAGGCATTCTGGGCGAATATATAGGCCGTATTTTTGAAGAAATCAAGCACAGACCACTTTATTTAGTATCAAAACACCTTAAAAAGTGATTTTTATTTTACAGAAGGACTTTTTTATGATAAAATAGACTTGTGATACCAGAAAGGATGTGATGCCTTTGGGAAAAAAGAAACTTTTTATCATCTTAACTTTTACCCTTCTGTTTTCTTTGACTAATGCTATTGCGGCATTTGCTTCATTTGAACGCGGTGATGACGGTCAGGAAGTAATGGCAATTCAAAAGCGTTTGGTGGAACTGAGTTATACTATTACTAATATTGATGGTGATTTTGGCCCGGAGACTGAAAATGCTGTCAGACAATTTCAGGCTGATAGAGGTCTTGAGGTAGATGGTATAATCGGACCTGATACATACAGAGCGTTAATGAACAGAGATATGCCCCCTAATCGTGGCAGCAGCTCCATTGCACGTCGCGTTTTAAGTGCAGCTTACAGTGTCATTGGTACTCCGTATGTGTTTGGTGGTACATCCCCTTATGGATTTGATTGTTCCGGATTTACACAATATGCTTTTGCACAGGCAGGTATTTCTATTCCCAGAACTGCCGATAGTCAATTGTATTTTGGACGTCGTATTTCCATGAGCGAATTGCGTGTTGGCGATTTGATTTTCTTTTCAACTTATGAGCCGGGCGCTTCGCATTGCGGAATTTATATAGGCAATGGTAATTTCATCCATGCCGGAACCAGTACTGGTGTTGCTGTTGCATCTGCTTTCACCGGCTATTGGGGAGCTCGTTATTACGGGGCTTGCAGAATTTTATAAGAGGATTATAAACAGACAGGCTTAAGCTTGTCTGTTTATTTTTTGTGCAGGGAATTTTAATTTTTCTGGGGTTGGTTTTTTGCGGACGATATGATATAATAACAAAGTAATTGTTATATGGGTTATATGAGTGCTCTTTTGCTTAAATGGTAAGAAATTTACGGTCCCGCCGCTGTGCAAGCGCTATGCTTAAGTCAGCAGCCAACTCATATAGATAGCTATAATCCACGAGCGATGGAGGCAGCAATGATACGCTGATGCAACATTTATTGTATGCTGACGTAATTTAATGGTGTCTTGAAGACTTCTGTCGTTGATGGCAGAAGTCTTTTGTTATTTTAACGGAAGATTTAAACAGAAAAGGAGTTGTGGCTGTGGAGGAATATCAGTTTTCGCAGGGTAAAAATCTGCGCTGCGGCTATACAACGGGGAGCTGCGCGGCTGCGGCTGCTAAAGCAGCGGCTGCCATGCTGCTGAGCGGTCAGAGAGTTGATCTGGTGAAGATCAATACTCCTAAAGGTATTGTTTTGGAACTGGAGCCGCTTAATGTTGAAATTACTGAGGATTATGCGCAGTGCGCAATTCGTAAGGATGCGGGAGACGATCCTGATGATACTCACGGAGTATTAGTTTATGCCAAAGCTGAAAGGACTGCCGGCATTGGTGTACAGATTGAAGGCGGCATAGGTGTAGGCAGGGTAACTAAGCCGGGTTTGGCCTGTCAGGTTGGAGGGCCGGCGATCAATCCTACGCCGCGGCGGATGATTACTGAGGAAGTGACAAATGCGGCAGCGGCTGCCAATTATACCGGCGCTTTAAAAATAACGATTTCGATTCCACAAGGCGTGGAAATTGCCAAGAAAACATTTAATCCCAGGCTTGGCATTATAGGAGGATTATCAGTTTTAGGCACCAGCGGTATTGTAGAACCAATGAGTGAAAAAGCTCTGGTTGAGACCATGTATGTGGAGATGAATGCCCAGAAGGCCAGAGGTAATAAAAATCTTTTGGTATTTTTTGGCAACTATGGAGAAGATTTCACCCGAGATGTGCTGAAACTTGACCTTACAGGCGCGGTTACCTGCAGTAATTTTGTAGGCGAACTGCTTGATTATGCCGTTTTCTGCGGTTTTGAAAGTTTGCTTTTGATTGGTCATGCAGGCAAATTAGTGAAGCTGTCGCAGGGAGTAATGAACACTCATTCAAAATATGCCGATTGCCGTACGGAGCTTTTGGCTTTGCAGGCTATGTTCCATGGGGCGTCCGCTGAGGTTGGGCAGGAAATTTATCGCTGCCTTACTACTGATGAAGTAGTAAAGGTTTTGCAGCGGGAAAATTTAATGGATGAAGTTATCCCTGAGATTACTGCTAAAATTGATTTTTACATGCAACATCGCGTGCATGGTAAAATAAAGACTGCTGCTCTGATGTTTTCTAATGTTTATGGAATCTTAGGCAAAACTGAGTATGCGGAAGAACTTATCAAACTACATGTAAAAAAAGAAGGAGAATGAGAGAACCATGAGAGGAAAACTTTACAGTGTGGGTATTGGCCCTGGAGATCCGGAGCTGTTGACATTAAAGGCGGTACGTCTTTTGAAAGAATGCGATGTTGTTGCTTTGCCGAAAGGCGATACTGATGTTATGACTGCCAAAAACATCGTTAATCAGGTTGTGAATCTGGATGAAAAAGAGCAATTGATTATTTATATGCCGATGACTAAAGACATGGCTGCAATGGATAAAGCTCATCGTGAAGGCGCAGAAGCAGTTATGAAACTGTTGGATGAAGGCAAAAATGTAGTATTTATTACTTTGGGCTGTCCTACTGTTTATGCAACCTGCATTTATGTACATAAACTTGTGCTGGCTGCAGGTTATGATGCAGAACTGGTTGCCGGTGTAACCTCTATTTGTGCAGTAGCTGCAAGACTGAACACTTCTTTGTGTGAAAGAGCAGAACCGTTAATCATTCTGCCCGGCAGCTATAAAGAAGCCACTAAGTTTCTGGATGGCCCCGGCAACAAAGTATTGATGAAATCTGCCAGCGAAATCGGCCGTGTACGCGATGAATTAAGAGAACGTGGATTGATCAGCCATGCAGCAATGGTTGAACGCTGCGGACTTCCTGGTGAAAAAGTTTATCGTGATTTGGAACAGATTGATCCTAACAGCAGTTATTTTTCTGTTATTTTGGTCAAAGAAAAGGAGTTTGATAAATAATGATTTACTTTATTGGTGCAGGACCTGGTGCAGTTGATTTAATTACCGTTAAAGGTAAAGAATTACTTGAAAAAGCGGATCTTATTATTTACGCAGGCTCTTTGGTAAATCCTGGCTTATTGCAATATGCAAAACCTGACTGTGTTATTATGGACAGCGCCAAAATGACTTTGGAAGAAGTTATTGCTGCTATGGTTCCTGCTGCTCAGGAGGGTAAACTGGTAGTGCGCCTGCATACTGGTGATCCAAGTGTTTACGGTGCACATCGTGAACAGATTGACATGCTGCGCAGCTATAATCTGGATTTTGAAATTGTTCCTGGTGTTAGCTCTTTCTGTGCTGCGGCTGCTGCTCTGGATGCGGAATATACTCTGCCAAATGTCAGCCAGTCCGTTATTATTACCCGCATGGAAGGCCGTACGCCTGTTCCTAACAAACAAAAGATTGCCGATTATGCGGCCCATAAAGCCACTATGGTAATTTTCCTCAGCTCCGGTATGCTTGACAGACTGCAGACTGAATTAATTAAAGGCGGTTATACTGCCGATACTCCGGCGGCTATTGTTTATAAAGCTTCCTGGCCGGATGAAAAAGTTGTACGCTGTACGGTAGGTACTTTGGCTGAAAGTGCCGCTAAATATAATATTACTAAGACTGCGTTAATTACCGTAGGCAATTTCCTCGGCTGCGAATATGACCGCAGCGAATTATATAATCCTACTTTTGCTCATGGCTTCCGTGAAGCAGATCCCGCAAAACTGAATGTAAAGCCCGAGGTTAAATAATGAAGGCTGTTATCTATTCCTTTTCCCGCCGCGGCGCAGAATTAAGCAGAAAAATATGTGCTTTTCTGCAGCAAACAGGCTATGAGGCCGCTGCAGAAACTTTGCCTAAGTATGCGGAAGAAACAGGAATAGGAGTAATGCTGCCTGACTATAAAACAGCTTGCGGAAAAGCATTTCAGGAATGCGGCATGATTGTATTTGTCGGTGCTGCCGGCATCGCCGTGCGTACTATTGCGCCATATATTAAGAGCAAAGTGACTGATCCGGCTGTCATTTCTATTGATGAACAGGCTTTCTTTGTTATTCCTCTGCTGGCAGGGCATATTGGCGGAGCCAATGAATTAGCCAGACATCTGGCGGATTATCTGGGAGCAGTACCCTGCGTAACTACGGCAACAGATGTCAATGGCCTTTTTGCCGTTGATGAATGGGCGGCCAGAAATAATATGGTGATCTGTTCCATGAAGGCTGCCAAAGATTTTGCGGCTGCTCTGGTTGCTGGCAAAACAGCGGGCATAAGCAGCATTTTGCCGATTGCAGGCCAACTGCCGAAGCATATGGAGCTGTACAATAAGAAAGCCGATAAGCCGTCTGTCGGGATGGTTATTGCTCTTAATGAACAGGAAAAGCCTTTTGCAGCCACAGTTAATCTGCTGCCGCGCATTGTGCATCTGGGCATCGGCTGCCGCCGCAATACTTCATGTGCGGCGATTGCTGACCTGGTGCTTTCAGAGCTGCAACGCCTGCAAATAGATGTGCGTACCGTCAAAAGCATTGCTTCCGTTGATTTGAAAAAAGATGAACGCGGACTGCTGGAATTTGCCCAGCAGAATAATTGGCCGGCAAATTTTTATACTGCTGCTGAACTGCAGGCTGTGGAAGGACAGTTTACACCTTCAGGCTTTGTAAAAAGCGTTGTGGGTGTGGATAATGTTTGCGAGCGCAGTGCGGTGAAGGACAGCAACGGCGGCAGGCTTTTGTTGCATAAGACCCATTTAAATGGTGTAACATTAGCTGTCGCTGCTGAAAATATGACATTGGATTTTTTTAAAACCGGTCTCAAAATAAAGTAAAATATAAGGATGGTTAAATATATGTCTAAATTATATGTTGTAGGTCTTGGCCCCGGCGGGGTAGAGCAAATGACTAAAAGAGCCTATGATGCTCTGCAGTCCTGTGACGTTATTGCTGGTTATCATGTATATGTTAATCTGATTAAAGACGATTTTAAGGATAAAGAATTTTTATCTACCGGTATGCGGAAAGAAGTTGACCGTTGCAAGCTGGCTTTAGAAGAAGCGCTGAAGGGTAAAACCGTAGCCATGATTTCCAGCGGCGATGCCGGTGTTTACGGTATGGCCGGCATTATGTTTCAGGTTGCTGCCGGACATCCTGAAGTAGATATTGAGGTTGTTCCGGGAATTACAGCTGCCTGCTCCGGCGCTGCAGTTTTGGGTGCGCCTCTGATCAGTGATTTCTGTCTTATCTCTTTAAGCGATTTGCTGACACCATGGGAAAAGATTGAAAAACGGCTTGATTGCGCTTCCAAAGCGGATTTTTGTATTTGCCTGTATAATCCTTCCAGTGTTAAACGTCATGACTATTTGCAAAAAGCCTGTGATATTATGCTGAAAAACCAAAGCGGCGATATTCCGGCAGGTATTGTGCGCAATATTGGCCGTGAAGGCGAAAGCTATGAACTTACTACCTTGCGTGAACTGCGTGATAAACAGGTAGATATGTTCTCTACTGTTATTATCGGCAATACTCAGACAGAAGTTATCAATGGCCGCCTGGTAACTCCGCGCGGATATAAACTGGCATGAAACCGGTAATCTGGATCATTGGCGGTACCAGTGAAGGACGTAATCTGCTTAAATCTTTGGCAGCTTTAGATGTTGAAATCTATGTTTCGGTGGCTACTGATTACGGTGCCAGTCTTATTGAAAAGCAAGATAATGTTAAAATCATGGTGGCCAGAATGAATCTGGAAGCAATGTGTGCATTTTTACGTGAGCATAGGCCTGATTGCGTGGTAGATGCAACGCATCCTTATGCAACAGTAGTGACCGCTACGGTTAAAGAGGCGTGCGATTTAGAAAACTGCAAATATCTGCGGCTGCTGCGTCCGGCAAGTGAAGCGGGCAATTATATAACTGTAAGTGACTTTGGTGAGGCTGTGGAGCTGCTGAATCATATGGAAGGAAATATTTTTCTGACCACCGGCAGCAAGAATTTACAGGATTTTACAGCAGTGCATGATTATGCTGAACGTATAGCTCTGAGAATTCTGCCTATGGAGCATTCATTGCAGACGGCAGTGCAACTCGGTTATAAACCTGCTAATATCGTATGCATGCAAGGACCTTTTTCCAAAGAACTCAATATTGCCATGATGAAAAAATTTCACAGCAAATTTATGGTAACCAAAGATTCCGGCGCCGCTGGTGGTTTTGAGGAAAAGGTCGAGGCTGCGGAAGCGGCTGGGGCTAAGCTTATTGTAATCGGAAGAACAAAAGAGGAAGGCGCCGGTTACAGTGATATTTTAAATAATTTATATCAGCAGTTTGCAGATGTAAAACTTTCATAAAGGAGAACTGAATTATGCTGCGTGTTAATATTATAGGTATCGGTCCCGGTAATCCGGAATTATTGACTGCTGCGGCTGTTCAGGCTATCAGGGACAGCAATATTCTCATTGGTGACAAAAGAATGCTGGCTGCCTTTGCCGATGCTGATAAAAAAATATATGATACTATTAAAACCGCTGATATTGTACAGATTGCTGCCGAAGCCGATCCTGAAAATGATCGGGTAGCAGTTTTGGTTTCTGGTGATGTGGGCTTTTTCAGTTTGGCTAAAACCATCAGCGGCAAACTACCTGATTGCGAATGTGTCCGCTACTGCGGCATCAGCAGCTTGGTTTATTTTGCCGCACAGCTGCAGATGTCCTGGGATGACGCCAAAATTGTCAGTATGCATGGACGCCGTCAGAATTTAATTGCGGCAGTTGCAGCTAATAAAAAGGTTTTTTCTCTTACCGGTGGCGAACATTCTCCGCAAATGCTGTGCACTCAGCTCTGCGAACATGGACTCGGAGATGTACAGGTTTATGTAGGTGAAAACCTTTCTTATCCGGAAGAAAAAATTACTGTCGGGACGGCAGCTGAAATCAGTGAAAAATCCTTTCCTTCGCTGTCCGTTATGATGATTCTTAATGAACAGGCGCATAAAAATGAGCCTGTAGTACATGGTTTAGCCGATGAAATGTTTATGCGCAGCAAGGTGCCCATGACAAAGCAGGAAGTGCGCAGCGTTTCCATGTCTAAACTGATGCCCAAGGCGACAGATAAAATTTATGATATTGGTGCTGGTACCGGCTCCTGCTCCATTGAGTTGGCCTTGTTAGCTCGGGACGGACATGTATGGGCTTTTGAGCGTAATCCATTAGCTGTTGAACTGATTGAGAAAAATAAAGCGCTGTTTGGTATTGATAATTTGGACATTGTTGCTGGAGAAGCTTTGGATAATATTAAAACCATGCCGGCGCCGGATTGTGTTTTTATCGGCGGCAGCGGCGGTGACTTATGTCCTATGCTGGATGTAATTTACGACAAGAATGCTGATTGCCGCATTGTCATTAACGCGATTACAATCGAAACTCTGGCTGAAGTTGCGGGCTACTACAGTCAGCATCCAGAATATAATTTGGAAATTGTTAATGTCTGCGTAGCGCGCAGCAAGAAATTGGGCAGCTATAATCTGATGATGGCGCAAAACCCTGTATATGTGATGACTGGATGGAAAAAAGGTGAGTAAGATGGCTGAATTACGTATTCCTCGTTTTATGATCAGCGCTCCCGGCAGCGGCAGCGGCAAGACAACAATTGTCTGTGGATTATTAAAGGCATTAATGAATAGAGGTTTGCGAACAGCTGCTTTTAAATCAGGCCCTGATTACATCGATCCCATGTTTCATTCGAAGGTGATTGGTGCCAAGTCAAGAAATCTTGACTTGTTTATGTTAGGCAAGCAAACAGCAAAATATCTTGCTGCCAAAAATGCGGCAGATGCAGATATTGCGGTTTTTGAAGGAGCCATGGGATTTTATGACGGTATGGGGAAAACTGTTCAGGCCAGCGCCTATGAATTAGCATGTACCTGTAAAGTACCGGTTATTCTTGTTGTTAACGGCAAGGGTGCGGCACTTTCACTGGCAGCGCTGATTAAGGGCTTTAAGGACTTTAGACCGGACAGCCAGATTGTGGGAGCAATTCTCAATAATGTTAATCCCATGAGCTATCTTTTTTATAAAGATGTTATTGAACAGGAAATCGGCGTCAAGCTGTTGGGTTATTTTCCTGTTATGAAGGATTGCAATTTTGAAAGCAGGCATTTGGGTTTGATAACGGCTGAAGAAATTGGCGATTTGCAAAATATTGTTGATCGCCTGGCCGCGCAGGCAGCTAAATCGGTTGATTTAGACAGTTTGCTGACTATTGCTGCTCAGGCTCAGCCGCTTGAGTATGAAGTTCCAATTTTGCAGCCTGTGGGTCAGGTACGTATTGCTGTTGCTCAGGATAAAGCCTTTTGTTTCTACTATCAGGATGCACTTGATTTATTGCAGGAATTAGGCGCAGAGCTTATTCCTTTCAGTCCTGTTAATGATCAACGTTTGCCTGATGACTGCCATGGCATAATTTTAGGCGGCGGTTATCCGGAAATTTATGCGCAGCAATTAGCTGAAAACAAAACCATGCTTGATGATTTAAGAGCTGCATTGCGGCAAGGTATGCCCTGCTTTGCTGAATGCGGCGGGTTTATGTATTTGCTGGAGAGTTACAATGACGGTAAAAACTGTTATCGTTGGGTTGGGGCTTTACAGGGTTCTACTGAACTGACCGATAAGTTAACTCGTTTTGGATATATTCATTTAACGGCTCTAAAAGATAACATGCTGTGTAAAGCCGGTGAAAAAATTAATGGACACGAATTTCATTATTCTGACAGTACCAATAATGGTTGCTGCTTCCTGGCAGAAAAGGCCTCCGGTAAAGGTAAATGGGAATGTGCTCATGCCGGAGATAATATTTATGCCGGTTATCCGCATATTCACTTATGGGGAAATCCTAAATTTGCGCAAAACTTTGTTCAGCATTGTTATCAGTATGCTCAAAATACGAAATAAACAGGGCTGTGATAAAAGGGGATTTTGTTTATGATGACATTAGCTGCCATAACAGCGGGTTTTATATTAGATTTTCTGTTTGGCGATCCTCATTGGCTGCCGCATCCTATCTGTCTTATTGGTAATCTGATTGGCTTTCTTGAGAAGCGGTTGCGCAGTATTTTTGCTTTCAGCAATACTGCATTGCTGCTGAGCGGTGGCTTGATGGTAATAATAGTTTTACTGCTTACATATTCAGTACCGTATATTATTTTATATGAAGCTGAAAAAGTAAGTATCTGGCTTGCTTTTGTGCTGGAAACAATTATGTTTTATCAAATTTTTGCAACTAAAAGCCTCCGTGATGAAAGTATGAAGGTATATGAGGCTTTAAAAAATAATGATTTAGCTGATGCCAGAATTAAACTTTCATGGATTGTGGGACGTGATACCCAAAATTTAACTGCGGAAGAAGTAACAAAAGGTGCAGTGGAAACGGTTGCTGAAAATACTTCTGATGGTGTTATTGCGCCGATGTTCTTTATGTTTATCGGAGGAGCTCCATTAGCCTTCCTGTATAAGGGTATTAATACCATGGACTCCATGGTGGGCTACAAAAATGACAAATACTTATTTTTTGGCAGATGCGCTGCTAAATTAGATGATTTGGCTAATTTTATTCCGGCGCGCATTTCCGGTATTGTAATGATCCTTGCCGCTTATTTTCTTAATTTAGACAGCAAGCGTGCCTGGAAAACATTTTTACGTGACCGTTATAATCATTTAAGCCCCAATTCAGCCATGACGGAGTCTGTAGCAGCTGGTGCGCTGAATATTCAGTTGGGAGGCGGTCATTTCTATTTTGGCAAATGGGTGCCTAAAGATACTATTGGCGATAATCTGCGTGCCGTTGTGCCCGAAGATATCGTATCAGTAAACAATTTATTATATATGTCGGCTGTAATAAGTCTTTTGATTTTTGCTTTAATTTATTTATTAGGCATTTTTATTGCAGCATGATGTAAGAGGATGGGAAACAATGTATACTTATGTTCATGGTGGGGATGTTTATACTCAGAAAACTACTGCTGGCGGCAAAGGCATAGTTGATTTTTCAGCTAATATTAATCCGCTGGGGTTACCTGCAGGTGTAAAAAAAGCTTTAAAGGATGCAATTCGCCAGTGCATTAACTATCCTGATCCTTTTTGCAGAGAGCTGGCGGCTGCAGCAGCTAATTTTCTGCAGGTTAAACAGGATTATCTGTTTTTCGGAAATGGTGCCGCTGATATTTTATTTCGCTTGGCAGTAGCATTAAAACCAAGAAGGGCGCTGCTTTTGGCACCGACATTTGCTGATTATGAAAAAGCGCTGTGCTCGGTAGACTGTCATGTTTCTTATTATAATCTGCAGAAAAAACATGATTTCTGTGTCCAGAAAGATATTTTAAAAAAGATTACACCACGAACGGATATCGTAGTTATTTGTAATCCCAATAATCCTACGGGACAACTGATTAACAAGGATTTACTGGAAGCCGTGCTGCATAGATGCAAGGAAGTAAACGCTTATTTACTGGTTGATGAGTGCTTTATGGATTTTGTCGATGCTGATAAGGCATACAGTATGCGCAGCCTGCTTTCTGATAATCATAATCTTATTATTCTTAAAGCCTTTACTAAGACTTTTGCCATTCCTGGCGTACGTCTTGGTTACTGCATGAATGCTGATGCTGAATTGCATAAAAAATTACATGAAAGCGGACAGGACTGGAGTGTTTCCGTACTGGCGCAGGAAGCAGGCAAAGCTGCTTTAAGGGAAAAGGAATATCTTAACGAATCTTTCATGCTGATTCATGAAGAACGTCACTATCTGATTAATCAGCTGCGGTCTTTGGGCGCCGAGGTTTTTGGCTCCGAAGCCAATTATGTTTTCTTTTATATGGAGAAGCCTGCTCAGTTAAAAGAACTTTTATATGAACAGGGATATATGATCCGTTCCTGCGCTAATTATCATAATCTTGGGGACGGATATTACCGGATAGCGGTTAAAACAAGAGTGCTTAACCGCGGATTAATAAAAGCAATTAAGGAAGCAAGAAAAAATGCGCTCATTACTGGTACTTATTGACGGTTTAGGTGATGAACCGATTGCCTGCTGGCATGGTAAAACACCGTTTCAGCAGGCTGAGCATATTAATATAGATTATTTGCTGCGTTACGGAATTTCCGCAGAGGTATCCATCTGTGAAGATGATTTGGTACCGGAAAGCTGTAGCTGCATTTTGCGTCTTTTAGGAGTTACGAATAAATTTATTCCTCAGAGCCGGTCATATTTGGAGCTGCTTGCTCATAATCGCGATATATCAGAATTTGAAATGGTTATGCGCTGTAATCTGATTGCTGTTACTGATGATGGGAAAATGGCTGCATTTAATGGCGCCGGCCTGTCGTCAGCTGATTTGCAGCAGGCAACATCTGTGTGTGATAACCTTTTCAAAGATGTGGAATTTATTCATTTATCGGATTATCGTAATTTGCTGATTTTAAATAGGGAACAAAGTGTTTTGGATTGTGCTGTTCCGCCGCCGCATGAAAATGTTGGTGGTAATGTAGATGAATTGCTGGCTGAAATCATGACTAAATCTTTGTCCGTCAGATATTTTTTGCGAAGTGCAGAAGAAAAGCTGCAAAAATTCAGTCATGACGGGATGCATTATAGGCTATATCCCTGGGGAGCGGCTGACAGATGCCTGCTTCCTTCCTTTTATCAGCTGCATCATTTACAAGGGGCCGCTGTCTGTAAAGCAGAAATTGTTGCCGGCATTGCCAAAGCTCTTGATATGCAGCTTGTTACGCCGGAGCATGCGACCGGTGATATAGATACTGATGTAGCAGCAAAAGCGGCTGCCGCTTTGGATTTATTGCAGCAGCATGATTTTGTAATTGCCCATTTTAATGGCAGTGATGAGGCTTCTCACAGGTATGATGCTGAAGGGAAGAAGTCTTTTATTGAACGCATAGACAGAGACTTTATCGGCAAGGTAATACAAAATTATTCCGAACCGCTAAAAATAGTAATCTGCGGCGATCATGTCACAAGTTCCGTCAATGGTAAGCACGGGCGTGGAACTGTTCCCGTAGTTGCAGCAGTACTTAATGGTAATAAAGAAATTAAAATCAACAATTATCATGATATATTAAACTTTTTAATGAGAGAGAGTGATTGATGTGGCAAAAGCAATAATGGTGCAGGGGACAATGTCGAATGCTGGCAAAAGTTTGGTAACTGCAGGGTTATGCCGTGTATTTAATCAGGATGGTAAAAAAGTAGCTCCGTTTAAATCGCAGAATATGGCTCTCAATTCTTTTATTACCAAAGAAGGCGCTGAAATGGGTCGTGCCCAGGTTGTTCAGGCTGAAGCGGCCAATATTGAGCCAAGCGCGCTGATGAACCCAATTTTACTGAAACCTACCAGTGACAGCGGTTCACAGGTAATTGTTAATGGTGAAGCTATTGGAACCATGTCTGCTGCAGAATATTTCAAATTTAAAACCAAGCTTATTCCAGATATCATGAAGGCCTATAATCAACTGGACGCATCTTATGATGTTATTGTACTGGAAGGTGCCGGCAGTCCGGCTGAAATTAATTTAAAATCACAGGATATAGTTAATATGGGAATGGCCAAAATGGCTAAGGCGCCGGTTTTACTGGTAGCTGATATTGATCGCGGCGGTGTTTTTGCTTCTATTTACGGCACATTGATGCTTATGGAGGAAGACGAACGAGCCATGGTCAAAGGTGTAATTATCAATAAATTCCGCGGTGATGTTGATATTCTTCGACCCGGTCTGGAGATGATTGAAGCTAAGACCGGTGTACCGGTTGTTGGTGTTTTGCCCATGCTGCATGTTGATATTGAAGATGAAGACAGCTTGTCAGAAAGACTGACAACTCACACAGATGTTAAATTGGTAGATATTGCCGTCATCAGAATTCCGCGTATGTCCAATTATACGGATTTCAATGTATTTGAGCTGATTTCCGGTGTGTCACTGAGATATGTAACTTCTGTACGTGAGCTTGGTCATCCGGATATGATTATTATTCCCGGTACTAAAAATACCATCGGTGATTTAAAATGGCTGCGCCAAAGTGGCTTGGAAGCTGAAATTTTAAAACAGGCTCATGATGGCACTGTTATTTTCGGCGTCTGCGGCGGTTATCAGATGCTTGGCAAAAACTTATCTGACCCTTATGGCGTAGAAGAAGGCGGCGATACGCCTGGCATTGGTCTTTTGGATGTTGAAACAATTTTTGCCGAGAAAAAACGTACTATTCAGATGGCCGGACATTTTGGCAAGGTGCAGGGCATCTTTGCTAAGTTAAGCGGCAAACCGCTGGTTGGTTATGAAATTCATTCAGGTGTCACTAACTTTGCTGAAAATACAGCTTTGACAACCATAAAACCAATTTATGAAGAAGGCAGTGACATGCTGGAAGGCTCACAGACTATTACTGATAAAATGAATGTATATGGTACTTATGTACACGGTATTTTTGACGGTGATGGTATTGCTGCTGCTGTTGTTGAAGCATTACTGGCTAAAAAAGGTCTGAAAATGGAAGATATCAAAACAGTTAATTTTGCTGATTATAAAAAGCAGCAGTATGATATTTTAGCCGACAGTATTAGAAAAAATTTGGATATGGAAAAAATTTACGCTATTCTGGAAGCAGGTGTTTAAATGAAGAATGGCGGACTGATACATATTTATTGTGGTGACGGTAAAGGCAAAACTACGGCAGCTATTGGTTTGGCGGTCCGCTGCAGCGGCCACGGCAATAAGGTTTTGCTGGTACAGTTTTTGAAAAGCCGTCCGACAGGTGAACTGAAATCATTGGCCATGCTTCCCGGTATTGAGGTACTGCGCGGCAAGGCCAATAACAAATTCACTTTTCAAATGAGTGCAGCTGAAAAAGCAGAGGTACTGCAAAATCATATGACTTTATTTGCGACTGTCAAACAAAAATGTATAGCAGAAAAAATAGATCTGCTGATTTTGGATGAAGTAATTGGAGCATGCAATACTGGAGTTTTTGAACTGCAGTCATTATTGGATTTCTTGAAAAATAAACCCCAGGAAATGGAAGTTGTTTTAACTGGACGCAATCCTGATTCTGAATTAATAAATTTGGCAGATTACGTCTCTGAAATTTGTAAACGAAAACATCCCTTTGATCATGGAATTCCGGCCAGAACAGGAATAGAAAGGTAGGTTACCGATATGCAATTACAAAATGTATTGCCTATGGATATTGAAAAACGCAGTATGGAAATTATTGGTGAAGAACTGGGCGAGATAAAACTTGACCCTGAAAAAATTGATATTGTAAAACGTGTAATCCATACTTCCGCTGATTTTGATTATGCACGCACATTACATTTTTCTGAAGGTGTAGTAGAAAAAGCTTTGGCTGCTTTGCAAAAAGGTGCCACTATTGTTACTGATACTAATATGGCCTGCACCGGTATTAATAAAATGGGTTTGAGCAAATTAGGCGCCAAGGCCGTATGCTTTATGGCCGATCCAGATGTTGCTGCCCGTGCTAAAGAGGCCGGTTCTACAAGAGCGGCAGCATGCATGGAGAAAGCATGCACTATTGAAGGCCCTGTTATTATTGCTGTTGGTAATGCTCCTACAGCATTAGTAAGACTGGATGAACTGGTTAGAGAAGGAAAAATCAAACCAGAATTGGTAATTGGTGTTCCGGTAGGTTTCGTCAATGTTGTGGAATCTAAAGAAATCATTATGAAAACCGGAATTCCTTATATTGTGGCACGCGGACGCAAAGGAGGAAGCAATGTTGCAGCAGCAATTTGCAATGCCTTGATTTACAAGCTTACAAGAAAATAAATTATACTGTTGACAGCAGTTTAATTTATTGTTATAATACTTTTTGTTGGTTGATAATTCCCCGATAGTTCAGCCGGTAGAACACCTGACTGTTAATCAGGGCGTCGTAGGTTCGAGTCCTACTCGGGGAGCCAGTAAAAAATCACGCTGTAGCTTAGGCTACAGCGTTTTTTGTTTTTACAATATATCATTTTTTAAATTGGTGTTACAACATCTTCACACTGATTATATATCACATAAATGACAGAAAAATATCTGGCTTGCTCATAGTATTTTTGACATCAGTGAGTTATACTTAAGACAACAGCCATAATAAAGGAGTGGTTCAAAATGGAACAAGCGGTATTATATTCAGTACAAGACAAAATTGCTACTATTACCTTAAATCGTCCGCAAAGTCTGAACTCAATGAATGCGGCTCTAATTGACGGCTTACACAAATGCTTAGATGAGATTGAGCATAATGACGAGATTAGAAGTGTTGTTTTGACCGGTAACGGCAAGGCGTTTTGTGCCGGCGGGGATTTGCCTTACTTAAACAGTCTGGATGGTGTGGCTGCAAAAAAGGCTTTTATTGCCAAAGTGGGGGCCGTAGCTAAACGCATTACAACGATTGAAAAGCCTTTTATTGCAATGGTTAATGGAGTGGCTGCCGGTGCCGGAGTAAATTTAATGTTAGCCTGTGATTTGATATATGCAGCAGAAAAAGCTCGTTTTGCACAAAGTTTTGCCAAAGTTGGACTGATTCCTGATTGCGGCGGCTTATATTTTCTGCCCAAGGCCATAGGAGTTCATAAAGCTAAAGAGCTGATGTTTACCGCTGATTTGATCAGTGCTGCACAGGCAGAAGCTTATGGAATGCTGAATCATGTTTGCTGTGAGGAAGAACTGTCTGCCGCTGTATATGCTATGGCGCAGCGTCTGACACAAAGCGCACCGCTTTCTATTGCTCTGATCAAAAAATATTTAAATAACACAGCCATGACTTTAGATGACGTGCTGGCAGCAGAAGAAACTACGCAGTCTCTGCTTATGGGAACTGATGATTGCCGGGAAGGTATTGCTGCCTTTAAGGAGAAACGTAATCCTATTTTCACAGGCAAATAGAATTATTTAATTTAATTTCAACGGAATCGTTATTCGGTTCCGTTTTCTTTTTATTGTAAATGTTGTATAATTGTACTTATTAGATTATTGGAGGTTTATATGCTGGATTTTAGTACAATGATATATCGCATTCCGGCTCTGCTATTTGCAATTTCTATTCATGAATATGCTCATGCGCAATGCGCTGACAGTATGGGTGATAAAACCCCCC
The DNA here is from genome assembly GCA_900552005.1 of uncultured Phascolarctobacterium sp. GTDB lineage: Bacteria > Bacillota > Negativicutes > Acidaminococcales > Acidaminococcaceae > URXU01. The sequence goes on from URXU01000001.1 coordinate 32,853, forward strand.
GTCTGATGGGACGGCTGACCTTTAATCCCATGGCTCATCTTGACCCCATAGGTGCACTTTTGCTGGTGCTGGTTGGCTTTGGCTGGGCAAAGCCCGTGGCTATTAATTCCGCAAATTTCCGAAACCGGAGAGAAGGCATTATTAAAGTATCTCTGGCAGGTCCTGCTGCCAATTTGTTTTTATGTTTTTTAGCAGCAGTAATCAGCGCTGCCATGACGAAGTTTGGGCTGATCTCTGATGGAGTATATAAGTTCCTGTTATGGATGCAGCTGTATAATGTCTGGTTTGCGTTCTTTAATTTACTGCCGATACCGCCGCTTGATGGCTCAAATCTGCTGTCTGAGCTGCTGCCGCCAAAGCAGGCATATAAATTTGACGATATCGTTGGCCGTTATGGCTTTTACATTTTACTGTTTCTGGTTTTCACCGGTATTATCAGCATGATTATCAATCCGCTGGCTGCCGGTTATATGATTTTGATAAACACAGTTATTAATGCTGTATTTTAATATTTAAGTTTAAAGGAGTTTTTATTATGAACAAGGGCAGAATTTTTAGCGGTATGCAACCTTCCGGTCGTTTTCATTTAGGCAATTACATGGGAGCACTGGAAAACTGGGTGCGACTGCAGAATGAATATGAATGCTTTTTCTCAATAGTGGATTTGCATGCACTGACATCCACTTATGCGGATACTTCCAAATTACAGGAAAATATCAGAGAAATGGCAATTGATTGGTTAAGTGCTGGCCTTGATCCGGAAAAGAACGTTATTTTTGTTCAGTCCCATGTTAAAGAACATAGCGAACTGGCTTTGCTGCTGGGCATGATGACCCCATTGTCTTGGCTGGAACGTGTTCCGACTTATAAAGATAAAATCCAAAACCTCAGTGCTCAGGGTAAAGACTTGCATACCTATGGTTTTTTGGGTTACCCTGTATTAATGGCTGCTGACATTATTTTATATAAAGCTACCTGTGTACCGGTAGGTGAGGATCAGTCTGCACATTTGGAATTAACCAGAGAAATGGTCCGTCGTTTCAATTATCTGTATAAAAAAGATGTATTTCCGGAGCCTCAGGCAGTATATTCTAAGGCTAAGGTACTGCCCGGCATTGATGGACGCAAAATGTCTAAATCCTATGGCAACACGATTCCTTTTGGTGCTTCTCCTGAAGAACTGACAGAAAAGGTAAAAATGATGACTACTGACCCGAAGAGAATCAAGAAAACTGATCCCGGCGATCCGGAAGTATGTATTGTTTATCAATTCCAGAAGGTCTTTAATACGGAAGAATGCAGTGATATTGCAGCCAAATGCCGCGCCGGCGAAATTGGCTGCGTTCAATGCAAAAAATGCCTCGCAGAAAAAATGAACTGCATGCTGGCTGATATCCATACCAAACGCGAAGAACTTTCCAAGAAACCTGGTTATATCAAAGAAGTTCTGGAATATGGCGAAAAACGCGCCCGCGTAGTTGCTGAAAAGAATATGGCTGAAATCAGAGCCGCAATGAATGTTCTTTAAGCCATGCAGCAGTTATCTGTTAAATTAAGCAGTTTTGAAGGTCCTTTAGATTTACTGATTCATTTAATAGAAAAAGATAAAATTGATATTTATGATATTCCGATTGTTTCCATTACGGAGCAATATATTGCTTATTTAAAGCAGTTAAGCGAATTTGATATGGAACTGGCCAGCGAATTTTTGGTCATGGCAGCTACGCTGATGCAGATTAAATCCAGAATGTTATTGCCTCGTACTGAGCAGGCAGATGATGAACAAGCAGATCCTCGTCAATTGCTGGTAGAAATGCTGGTAGAATACCGCAAAATCAAACTGGCTGCCGCCAGACTGACCGAGATGAAGTTAACTGCCGACCGTTATATAACAAGAAAACCGGCATTTGCTGGAATTTGTGAGCGAGTGCTGGCTAGTTATACCCCTAAAGATTTATTATCTGCTTTAGCCGGTATTACCAATTATGTCAGGCAGGAAACGGCCTATATTACGCCCCAGGCCTTCAGTGTGCAGGATAAAATGAGAGAAATTCTGCATAAACTGCAAAGTGGCGGGCAAGGTTTTCGCTTAGATGAATTATTTCAGACCTCAAATAAGGGCGAAAAAGTGGCATCTTTTCTGGGGGTTTTGGAATTACTTAAATTAGGTTTAATTACTATCAGTCAGTCGGCAAGATTTGCGCCAATTTATATTTTCACCAAACAGGGAGGCTCTGAAAATGTATTATGACCGCTTGTTAGGAGCATTGGAGGCATTGCTGTTTGCAGCAGGAGAACCTTTATCTGTAGGTGAAATTGCCGGCTATTTGCAGATAGAAAAAGCTCAGGTATGGAATCTGCTTACAACGCTGCGGGAGCAGTATAACGCAGAAAATCGTGGTTTAATGCTGCGCGAGATGGGCGACAGATTCCAGCTGACAACCAAGCCTGAATTTTATCAATTGCTGACAGCCCTGTGTCAAAGCAAAGAAGTGAAACTGACTAACGCTGCCATGGAAACATTAGCGATTATTGCTTTTAAGCAGCCTGTTACCAGAGCAGAAATAGAAGCAATCCGTGGTGTTAAAGTGGAAAGGGTTTTAAGCACATTGCTTGATTTAGAATTAATAACTGAAGCAGGAAGAAAAAAAGCATTGGGAAATCCCATACTTTATGCAACGACGGAAAAGTTTCTTTCGGTGTTCGGTTTGGCATCTTTAAACGATCTGCCCCAGCCGGACGCAGAAAGTACTGCTACAGCAATTCCAACTGAGCAGCAGCTGCTGGCAATTGATGAAGGAAAATAATCATGCAAAGGAATGCATTTAATGGAAGAACGTTTACAAAAAATACTGGCTGCCGCCGGTGTGGCCTCCAGGCGCGAAGCGGAAAAAATTATTCTTGCCGGACGCGTCAAGGTTAATGGCAAAAAGATAACAGAACTTGGCAGTAAATTTGATGCCGCAAAATGCCGCATTACTGTGGACGGCAAAGCAATTGCGGCAGAAAAAAAAGCCTACTATATTTTTTACAAACCACGCGGAGTGGTAACTACCATGTCCGATCCGCAAAAAAGGCGTACCGTAGCAGATTTTATGCAGAACTTGCCGGAAAGAGTTTTTCCGGTGGGACGGCTTGATTATAATACGGAAGGGCTGCTACTAATGACTAATGACGGTGAGCTGGCCCAAAAGCTGATGCACCCCAGTCATGAAGTTAATAAAACCTATTTGGTCAAGGTACCGGGAATCGTACCACAGGAAAAATTTGATCTGCTGCGTATTGGCGTAAAGTTAGAAGATGGCTTGACTGCGCCGGCAATCGTTAATTTGCGTACCTATGATCATGACAAAAATTATACGCTGTTTGATATTACAATTCACGAAGGACGCAACAGGCAGGTGCGCCGCATGTGTGATTTTATCGGGTTTCCTGTCAGAGAATTAAAACGCATCAAAATGGGACCGTTGACTTTAAACGGTTTAAGCAAAGGCAAATTCCGCGTTTTAACGGAAGCAGAGCTTGCTGAACTCAGAAAGGCGGCGGGTTTATGAATACCGTCCTCATTATTGGCGGCGGTGCGGCAGGCTTGATGGCAGCAGCTGCAGCAGCCGCTAAAGGCAGCAAGGTAACAGTTTTTGAAAAAATGCATATGCCCGGCAAGAAAATGCTGATTACCGGCAAAGGCCGCTGCAATATAACCAACAGTTGTGATTTGCCGGAGTTAATTGCCAATCTTCCTGGCAACGGGCGTTTTCTAAATAGTGCCTTACGGCAGTTTACTAATAATGATGTGGTCGATTTTTTTAACAGTAATGGTTTGCTGACCAAGGTGGAACGCGGCGGCAGAATTTTTCCTGTCAGTGACAGAGCAAAAGATGTTGTAGATACCATGGTTAGAGTTATACGGCAAAAAGGCGCTGCTATTCTAACCGATACTAAGGTATTGGAAATATTAGTCAAAGACCATAAAGTTTATGGTCTCAAAACTGTTCAGGGCAGTTTTTATGGTGATAAAATTATCCTTGCAGCCGGCGGGGCCTCTTATCCAGGGACAGGCAGTGACGGAAGCGGTGTCAAGCTGGCGGCTGCCGCAGGCCATACCATCACTCCTCTAAAGCCTTCACTGGTACCGCTGGAAAGTGATCATCCCTATATAAATGAACTGCAGGGCCTGTCACTGCGTAATGTTAAGGTAACACTTTTGGCTAATGATAAAAAGCTCTTTGAAGATTTTGGGGAAATGTTATTTACTCATTACGGAGTTTCCGGACCGGTAATTTTGTCAATGAGCAATACGGCAGCAGCAGCCCTGGCTAAGGGATATGAACTGGATTTGGCCATTGATTTAAAACCGGCGCTTAGCGAAGAAAAGTTAGATATCCGTATTCAAAGAGATTTTGCCCAATACAGCCGAAAACAATTGGCCAATGGTCTAAAGGATTTGCTGCCGCAAAGTATGATTCTGCCGGTATGTGATATGGCTTTTGTAGATGACAGTAAATTTATTAATCAGATTTCCCGTGAGGAACGCAAACGATTACTGCATACACTGAAACATTTTACCATTCCCATTACGGGCACGCGTCCATTGGCGGAAGCTATTGTGACTGCCGGCGGTGTATCTGTAAAAGAAATCAATCCCAAGACTATGGAATCAAAATTAATCAGAGGCTTATATTTTGCCGGAGAAGTAATGGATATTGACGGTTATACCGGCGGTTTTAACCTGCAGGCTGCTTTTTCCAGCGGCTATGCAGCCGGCTGTGCAGCTTCTGAATAAAAAGGTGAGATAATGAGTAAAAAATTAGTTGTTGCAATTGATGGACCGGCGGGCGCCGGAAAAAGCACAATTGCCAAATTGGTAGCAGAAAAACTGGGATATGCCTATATTGATACAGGCGCTATGTACCGCAGTGTAACCTGGAAATTTCTTCAGAGCGGTGCGCCCTTTGATGAAACTTTTATTGATGAACTGGCCAAAAAGATGGTTATTGAATTTCGGCCCGAGGCCAGCGTTAATAGAGTTTTTGTTGATGGTACAGAAGTTACTGAGGCAATACGCAATGCGGATGTTACCTGCAATGTTTCCCGCATTGCCGCTATCGGACCTGTCAGAGAGGCCATGGTAGCCCAGCAAAGACGCATGGGGGAAAGCGGCGGCGTACTCATGGATGGTCGTGATATTGGTACGGTAGTTTTTCCGCATGCTGATTTAAAAATCTTTTTGACGGCTACGGTAGAAGAACGTGCCATGCGCCGTTATAAAGAATTAACCGCCAAAGGAGAAACTATAGATTTAAAAATTTTGCAGGAAGAAATAGCGCTGCGTGATAAGCAGGACAGCGAACGCGAAATTAGTCCGCTGAAAAAGGCTGATGACGCCCTGCTTCTTGATTCCTCCCACATGACTATTGACGAGGTTGCTGCATTTATTATCAAATTGGTGCAGGAGAAAGAAAATGTTTTATGCAATAACTAAAATCATTTTTAAAATTTTGTTTAAGATTTTTTTAAGAATGGAAGTAAGCGGAAAAGAAAATATTCCTGCTGAGGGTCCAATGATTATTGCAAGTAACCATTTAAGTTTGCTTGATCCTCCTGTTTTAGGTACAGCAGCCACCCGCAAGGTGAATTTTATGGCAAAGCAGGAATTATTCGTACCTGTATTAGGCGATATTTATAAAGCTTTAGGTGCTTTTCCGGTAAGACGCGGCGGAGCTGACAGAGCAGCTATTAAACATGGCCTTGATATTTTGGAAAATGGCAATGCTCTGGCCATCTTCCCAGAAGGAACACGCAGCAAGACAGGTAAATTGGGCAAGGCTGAACCCGGTGCACTGATGCTGGCCGGTAAAGCACATGCCGTAATCGTACCTGCATGTGTATCAGGCACTGATATTAAACGCTGCGGCCGGCTTTGGCCTAAGGTAAAAGTAGCATTCGGCAAGCCCATGTATTTTCCGCAGGATAAACCGGTAAATAAAGAAGTCCTTAAAGAGCTGACGGACGAATTAATGCAGCGTATTGCCGAACTGCAGAAAGGGTTAAGATAATCAATGATTGTTAAGGTTGCAAAATACTGCGGCTTTTGTTATGGTGTAAAGCGGGCGGTGGATATAGCCAAAAAAGCAGCTGATGAACATGTCTGCGGCGGAACTTTAGGACCGCTGATTCATAATCCGCAGCTCATTGCTCAATTAGCCGCTCAAGGCATTGCCTGCCGTGAAAGTCTTGATGAATTTACATCAGGTGAAGCTGTTATTTTTCGTTCCCATGGCGTCGGACCGGAAATATATCAGCAGGCAGAGAATAAAAATTTAAAAATAATTGATGCGACCTGTCCTAATGTGCACAATGCGCAGCAAAAAGCAGCTCTGGCTGCCCGTGATGGCTACTATCCCATTATTGTAGGAGAAAAAAATCATCCGGAAGTAAAAAGTATTTTAAAATGGGCAGGAAAAAACGCTATCGTTATAGAATGTATAAAGGATATTTCTGATATTCCGCAAAAAGACAAGTATGCGGTTATTATTCAAACTACTTTTGAACTGCAAAAATTTGAAGCTATTCTGGCAGCTGTGCAGGCAGCACGTCCCGGAACATACCGGGTTGAAAGAACCATCTGTCTGGCCACTTCACAGAGGCAGAACGCAGCTTTGGAGCTGGCAGATGAAGTAGATGCCATGATTGTTATAGGTGGACGCAACAGCGCCAATACCAGACATTTATATGAACTGGTAGCTGATAAATGCCGCGTTGCCTATCACATTGAAACCGCAGCTGAATTGCACCCGGAAATGTTCAGAGATTGTACAAAAATAGGAATTACGGCGGGAGCATCGACTCCGGACCGTTTAATTAAGGAGGCTATTGTAGTAATGGAAAACATGGAATCTTTTGAAAGTATGCTCGACAAAAGTATGGAGGACGTTAACGTATATCCTGGTAAAATCGTTGAAGCAACCGTTATCCAATTAGATAAAGACGGTGTTTACGTTGATTTTGGTTATATGCGTGAAGGCATGATTACTTATGCTGAATGGTCTTTGACTGAACCTGCTGAAGAATTGATGCAAAACATCAAAGAAGGTGACAAAGTTGAAGCCAAAGTTATTCCCGGCAGCTCCAAAGACGATTTTGTACGTCTTTCCAAAGTTAAAGCAGAACGTGACGCAGCATGGAAAAATGTTGCTGAACTGCCTGAAGGTGAAAAACGCCCGGCAGTTGTCAAAGTACTGCGTATTATTAAAAACAGAGCTAAAAACATTGTTGGCCTGGCAGTATCCGTTGAAGGTGTTGAAGGCTTTATGCCCGCATCTCACGTAGAACTGCGCCGCGTTGAAGATTTCAGCGATTATGTAGGCAAAGAACTGAATGCAGAAATTATCGAAGTAGATCTGGAGAAAAAACGTATTGTTGTTTCCCGTCGTGATTTACTGAAAGCTGAAAAAGAAGCTAAGGCCAAAGCTTGGAAAGAAGCTAAAGAAGCAAGAATTCAGGCAGCAAAAGAAGCAAGAGCCGCTGCTGAAGAAGCTGCTTACAATTCTGTAAGCGAAGGCGAAATTGTTCCCGGTAAAGTTGTTAAAATTGCTGATTTCGGTCTGTTTGTAGAAGTTGGTCAAGGTCTGGTTGGCCTGGTACATAACACTGAACTGTCCTGGGACCGCAATGTAAAAGCAGAAGACGTTGCTCAAGTTGGCGATGAAGTACAAGTACTGGTTAAGAAAATCGACCGTGAAAACAGACGTGTTGCATTGAGCATTAAAGCAACCCAGGAAGATCCCTGGAAAGTTGAAGCAAGCAAGCTGCATGTAGGCGAAGTTGTTGAATGCAAAGTTGTTCGTTTCCTGACTTTCGGTGCTATTGTAAAGGTTACCGACAGAGTAGAAGGTCTGGTTCATATTTCTGAAATCGCTGAAGAACGCATTAACAAACCTGAAGATGTTCTGGAAATCGGTCAAATGGTTAAAGCTGAGATTCTGAAAATCGATCTGGACAACAAAAAAGTTGGCTTAAGCATTGCTAAAGCAAAAAGAGATGCAGAAAAAGCTGAATACAGCTCTTATCTGAATGAAAAACCCAGCCTGACTTTAGATCTTGCTGAACAGCTGGAAAATATTGAAAAATAATATTTGCTAAGAGGAGAATGTTCATGCAGCGGGCTCAGCGTAAACTTGAACATATAAAATATGCTCTGGAAACAGGTTTCGGTCCTGCGAGCACGCATTTTGAAGATATCTGCTTTTTACACAACTGTCTGCCGGAGTTAAATCCGGCAGACATTGTTTTATCGGTGGATCTTTTCGGCAAAATGCTTACGGCACCGCTACTTATAGATGCCATTACCGGCGGTACGGAGGCTGTAACAGAACTTAACGGAAAGCTTGCTGATGTAGCGCAGCAGACAGGCATAGCCATGGCCGTGGGTTCTCAATATGGTACCGTAAGGACGGGAAGCGGTTTAACGAGTTATCAGATTATCAGAGAGCATAATCCGGACGGAATTGTTTTTGCCAATATCAGTGCTCTTGCTACGCCGCAGCAGGCTCAGAACGCTGTTGACATGCTTGATGCGGACGCATTGGAAATTCATCTGAATGCGGCTCAGGAATTGATTATGCCGGAAGGCGACAGAAATTACCGTGGATTACTGGCTAACATGCTGCGCATCAGAGATCATGTGGATGTACCGGTAATTGTTAAGGAAACCGGCTGCGGCATTGCTGCTGAAGCTTATGCAGCGCTTAATGAGGCTGGCTTTACTTTCTTTAACTGCGCCGGCAGCGGCGGCACTAATTTCCCTGCTATTGAGGCCCGGCGTGCCGGTGTGCAGTTGGGAGATTTTGCTTATTGGGGAATTCCTACTGCCTGGAGTTTACTTGATATTGCCGCGCATGCTGATAATGAAAGCTTTCTGATTGCTTCCGGTGGGATGGATAATGCCTGCAAGGCTGTTAAAGCCTTTGCTCTGGGAGCCGATATGGTAAGCATGAGCGGTATAATATTAAAATTGATTTGTGAGCAGGGAACTGCCGCCGCTGTAGCTTTTCTTGATGAATTGAAAACTTCCGTTGCTGATTATCTGCTTTTATTAGGATGCCGTAATATTAAAGAGCTGCGCACAGTTCCTTTAATTTTTACCGGCGAAACAATGAATTTTCTTGCCTGCCGCGGTTATAATGCCGCTCAGTTAAGCAGAAAACGCAGATAAATATATTCAGACTTTATTGCATATTAAGCAGTAAAGTCTATTTTTTTATTTAAATTTATGCATGGGTGTTATTTATTATCCTATGGTATTTATATTCATCTTATGATATAATCAAGTGATAAATATTTTGCAATAAAGGAGATATAAATGTTAGGTTGTATTAGTAAAGTACGCAAACACAGCCTTGCGGACAAAGCCGGTATTCAGGCCGGTGAAAAATTATGTTCAGTCAATGGCTGTGCAGTCAGAGATATTATTGACTTAAGTTTTCTGACTACTGATGATCTGGTAGAACTGGAAATTGAAAATCATGACGGTCAGAAAAGATTACTGCAGATTGCCAAATACCCCGACGAAGATTTAGGTCTGGAATTTGAATCGGCAGTCTTTGACAAAGTGCGTACCTGCTATAATAACTGTATCTTCTGTTTTGTAGATCAAATGATTCCGGGAATGCGTCCCAGTTTATATGTAAGAGATGACGATTATCGTCTGTCTTTTTTATACGGTAATTTTATTACTCTTACTAATATGAATGATGCCGATTTTGACAGAATTATAAAGACCCATCTTTCGCCTTTATATATTTCCGTGCATGCCACAGATCCTCAGGTTCGCTGCCAGATGATGCATAATCGCTTTGCCGGCGAAATTATGGATAAAATGCAGCGTTTATTAGATGCGGGTATTCAAATTCATACTCAGATTGTATGCTGCCCGGGTTATAATGACGGTGCAGTACTACAGAAGACTTTTGAAGATTTATATGCTTTGCATCCCGGCATTCTGACCATGGCCGTAGTACCGGTTGGGCTGACCAAGCACAGAGCACATTTACATCCCATGCGCACCTTTACTCCTGATGAAGCGGCGCAGGTTGTAGAAAATGTCACTGCCTGGCAGCAGCAATGCCGCGAAGAAACCGGCAAGTCATTTGTTTATTTAGGGGATGAATTTTATTTGCTTGCTGGCAAAGAATTACCGCTGTCCGATTATTACGATGGCTTTCCGCAATTGGAAAACGGCATCGGCTTGACACGTAATTTTTTGAATGAATGGGAGCAGGCGCTGCAGCATCTGCAGTATGCTCAAGGTACGGAACCCGCCGTTATTCCTGTAGGCGAAAGCGCCTATAAGGTTTTACAGCCGCTGCTTGACGCCTTTAATGCTCAATATAAAACTGAACACCGTTTCCTGTCCGTAAAAAATAAGTTTTTCGGCGGACATGTTAATGTAACCGGCTTACTTACCGGCAGCGATATTCTACCGGAAGTCAAAAACTGTCAGCGTGTAATTTTGCCGGCTGTAGTACTGAATCAAGACAATCTTTTTCTTGATGACATGGCACTTGCGCAATTCAAGAAAGATTTGAACGGTAAGGTCGAAATCGCCGCCAATGCCGGTGAACTTTTGCATTTATTAACAGTACCCAAGGAGGGATAAAATGCTCCAGGTTTATACGGGCGATGGTAAAGGCAAAACTACTGCCGCTTTGGGGATTGCTTTCCGAGCAGCCGGTTATCAGCTTTCTACAATAATGCTTTCGTTTCTTAAGGATGATCCTGGCTACGGAGAAGCAAGAGCCGCTGCTTTGCTGCCTGGATTCACTTTGCTTCAGATTGGCAGAGATGCGTTTGTTAATTTTAAAAATCCGGCACAAGAAGATTTAAAATTATGCCGCAGCGGCTGGAAGCAGGCGAAAGAAATTATTGAAAACAAGCAGGCTGATATCATCATTCTTGATGAGCTGAATATTGTTTTGGCTGCCAATATGCTGCCAGTTGATGAGGTTGCAGCCTTTCTGCAGCAGCATAAACATGAAATAGAAATTATCCTGACCGGAAGATACGCACCGGCAGAGATTATAAAAATTGCTGATCTGGTTACCGAGATGCAGGAAGTTAAACATTATTTTCATAAGGGTATTGCTTCCCGCAACGGAATCGATCATTAAGGAGATTTGATAAGTATGGGAAAACCGATCGTTGCTATAGTCGGCAGGCCTAACGTTGGTAAGTCGACATTGTTTAATATTTTTGCCAACAGCAGAATATCCATTGTAGAAGACACGCCTGGCGTAACCAGAGATAGACTGTACGCTACGGCTGAATGGCTGGACAATGAATTTATGATGGTTGATACCGGCGGTATTGAAATAATGAACGCCGATGCAATTGCTGTTTCCATTCGCCAGCAGGCCCAGATTGCCATAAAAGAAGCCGATGTTATTTTATTTGTTTGTGACGCGCGCACCGGCATTACCGGTGAAGATGCTGAGGTAGCCAAAATGCTGCGCCAGTCGAAAAAACCCATCGTTTTGGCAATTAATAAAGCGGATTCACCAAAACAGGAAATGAATATTTACGAATTTTATAATTTGGGTATTGGTGAGCCTATTCCTGTTTCTGCCGCCAATCATTTAGGCTTGGGCGATTTGCTGGATGCTGTGGTTGCCAAATTTCCCGATAAAAATTCTTTGGGCGATATTGAGGATGAAGATGAAATTAAAGTTGCGCTGATCGGACGTCCTAATGTAGGCAAATCTTCTATTTTTAATACTCTGGTAGGAGAAGAGCGTTCTATAGTCAGCAATGTAGCAGGCACAACCCGTGATGCTATTGATACTCCGGTAGTAAGAGACGGCCAGAAATTCTTGTTTATTGATACTGCCGGTATGCGCCGCAAAGCTAAAATCGATGAACCCATCGAAAAATACAGTATTATGCGCTCATTGCGTGCAGTAGACCGCAGTGATGTAGTATTAATGGTTTTTGATGCGGTAGAAGGCGTTACCGAACAGGATAAAAAAATTGTCGGATATGCTCATGAAGCCGGCAAAGGCATTATTCTGGTAGTAAACAAATGGGATCTTTATGAAAAAGACAATACCTCTACCTTGCGTTATACGGAAATGCTGCGTAAGGAATTGGTTTTCCTGCAGTATGCACCGGTAGTTTTCGTATCAGCAGTTACCAAACAGCGCATTCATCGCCTGCCGGAAGTTATTTCTTATGTTGCTGAACAAAATGCTATGCGCATTTCTACCAGTATTTTGAATCAGGTTATTGAAGATGCGGTTGCAATTAATCCTACTCCCAGTGATAAAGGCAAACGTCTTAAGATTTTATATACCACTCAGGTTAAAATTAAGCCGCCCACATTCGTTATCTTTGTTAACGAGCCGGAAATCATGCATTTTTCCTATCAACGTTATCTGGAAAACAAACTGCGTGAATCATTCGGCTTTGAAGGTACCCCGATTCAGATGATTATCCGCGGTAAAAATGAAGATGAATAGGTGATGGAGAAAAATGGATTCTGAAATTAATATCTTGCATTTTGTACTCGGATTCATCTGTGGTCACATATGTGGTTCTATTCCCAGTGGTTTATGGATTGTTAAAGCTCTTTTTGGTATAGATATACGTAATTACGGCAGTAAAAATATTGGCACGACTAATGTTTTTCGTACAGTTGGCGCCAAAGCAGCCTTACTGGTTTTAATTTTGGACATGCTGAAAGGCATTATCGCAGTTGCCGCTATGAACTACTTCTTTGCCAATCCTCTGCTTGATGTCATTACTGCTCTTGGAGCATTGCTTGGACATAATTATTCCGTCTTTCTTAGGTTTAAAGGAGGCAAGGGCGTTGCAACAGGTCTTGGCCTCTTAATATATTTGATGCCTAAAGTTTCTCTGGGCAGCTTTCTGGTCTGGCTGATTCTGGTCCTTATTACTCGTTATGTATCTTTAGGTTCCGTTGTTGCGGCTGTTATGACGCCCATTTTTGCATGGTATTTTGGCTATCCGCCGGCCTATATTGTGTTTGGCGGCATTGCTGGTATTTTCGTTATTATCAGGCACAAGGAAAACATTAAGCGACTTTTAAACGGTACGGAAAGCAAAATAAAACAAGGCAATGCAGAAAATTTAAAAAGATGATTTTATTAAAAAAGACTGAAATTTTTCAGTCTTTTTTATATTTTTTGTGAAAACTATTGTTTTTATAGAAAGAACAGTGCTATAATGAAGTAGTATTAAGTTCGTCAAACAAGGAGGAAATAAAATGGCTGAAAAATCTACATTTTATTTAGTACGTGAAGAAATCTTACCGGAAGCAATTAAAAAAACTATCAAGGTCAAAGAGATTTTAAAACGAGGTGAAATTAAGACTATTAATGAAGCCGTAGAAAAAATGGGTTTAAGCCGCAGCGCTTATTATAAATATAAAGACTATGTATTTCCTTTTTATGAAGCAAGCAAGGAAAAAATTATTACTCTCTCTTTATTGTTGGAGCATAAATCCGGAGTTTTGTCTAAAGTTCTCAACACTGTTGCAGACGATTCCGGCAGCATTATGACCATTAATCAGGGCATCCCGCTGCAAGGTGTGGCAAATACTACCATTTCCATTGAAACTAAGAATCTGACCATTGATCTTGAGGCACTGCTCGATAAATTGCGTATGATTGACGGCGTTAAACGTTTGGAAGTATTAGGTCAGGTATAATTATAAATACATTTTTTTGGAGGGGTTTGTTGTGCAGGATTTTGTCAATGTCGGCTTATTGGGCGCAGGCACGGTAGGCGGCGGAGTAATCTCCGTTTTAGAAAAAAATGCTGAAATCATAGAAAAAAAAGTAGGCAAAAAAATAAAGATAACCAAAATTTTTGGCCGTGAAGCGGCTAAACTTCATGAAGAATATGGTCCGGGATACTATTATACAACCAATATTGACGATATTCTGGAAGATCCAAAAATCGATATTGTTGTCGAATTATTGGGTAGAGAACATCCGGCTAAGGAATATATTGCCAAAGCTTTTGCCAAGGGGAAAAATGTTGTAACGGCTAATAAAGACGTTCTGGCCAAATATGGTAAAGAACTTTTTCCTTTAGCAGAAGAACATAAATGCGATTTTATGTTTGAAGGCAGCGTCTGCGGTGGTATTCCTATTATTCAGCCGCTTAAAACCTCTTTGGCCGCTAATAAAATAACGTCAATTATGGGTATTGTTAATGGTACAACTAACTATATGCTTACCAAAATGTCCAATGAACATCTTGATTATGAGGATGTACTGAAAGAAGCCCAAAGCAAAGGTTACGCAGAGTCGGATCCTACTGCTGACGTTGGCGGTTTTGATGCCGCAAGAAAGCTGGCTATTTTGGCTTCCATTGCCTTTAATACCAGAATCAGTCTGGATGATGTACAGATAGAAGGCATCGAAAACATCAGCTTGCGCGATATTAATTATGCTGCTGATCTTGGCTATGCCATTAAATTGCTGGCAATTGCCAAAAATGACGAAACAAATGGCATAAGTGTACGTGTTCATCCAACCATGCTGCCCTTAACGCATCCTTTGGCAGGGGTTAATGATGTTTACAATGCTGTTTTTGTAACTGGCGACGCCATTGGCGAAGCTATGTTCCTCGGTCTTGGCGCCGGCAGATTTCCTACGGCCAGTGCCGTATGCGGTGATATTATTGATGTCGCACGTAATTTGCAGCATGGAGAAACAGGCCGCATTAACTGTACCTGTTTCGAAGAAAAGAAGCTCTGCTCGCTGGAAAATATGTGCTCTCCTTGCTATATCAGAATGCATGTTATGGACAAGCCAGGTGCATTAGCAGCTATTGCTGCTGCTTTCGGTGCTCAGAATGTCAGCCTGCGCAATGTAGTACAGAAAAATAAAACCGAAAACGGCGCTGAAATTGTCGTTATTACGCATAATGTATCAGAATTTAATTTACAGATGGCTGTTCAAACATTAAAAGCGCTGCCGGTAATTAATGATGTGTGCAGTGTTATCAGAGTCGAAGACAGCAGTTTGGACTAATGAGGCAGTACTGAAATGGAAAAAATTACTTTACAAGTACCGGCCACTTCTGCCAACTGTGGCCCTGGTTTTGATGTTCTTGGCATCGCCTGCACTCTGTATAATAAACTGACCTTTGAAATTACGGAGCCTCAGCAGGGGCTTGCACTGAAAGTTTACGGTGAAGGTGCAGAGTATTTGAAGGCTTCCAGAAAAAATCTGGCCTTTAGAGGTTTTTTTGCCGTATGGGATAAAGTCTGCCCTGATAAACGCATTGGTTTAAAGGTAACTATGGAAAACAATATTCCCATGTCACGCGGCTTAGGCAGCAGCTCCAGCGCTATCGTTGCCGGTATTTATGCTGCCAATGTTTTAAGCGGCAATACTATGACTAAACAGCAGCTGCTTAATATAGCTACGGAAATCGAAGGGCATCCGGATAATGTTGCGCCAGCGCTGCTGGGAGGATTTACCGTAAGCTTCATGGATGCTGCCGGCGCTCATTCCCTCAGTTTAAAACCTCCTGCAGGCCTGAAACTGATTGCCGCCGTACCTGAGCAAAAACTTGCCACATCATTAGCACGCAAAGCTATTCCGCAAACAGTAGCTCATCAAGACGCGGTATTCAATGTTTCCAGAGCATCGCTATTAGTTGCGGCCTTACTCAGCGGTTCCTATGAGTATTTTGGTGAAGCGCTGGAAGATAGACTGCATCAGCCTTATCGCGCGCATCTGATTCCCGGACTGGCCGATGTTTTTGCCGCCGCTAAACAGGCAGGCGCTTATAATGCCATAATCAGCGGCGCCGGTTCCACCCTGATGGCTTATGCAGCAGCTGATGCGCCGTTAACGCAGATTGCCGCAGCAATGCAGGAAGCTTTCGCTAAACATGATCAGCAATGCACCATGCATATTTTAGATATTGATGAACATGGAGTTCAGCAAATTTAAATATCACCAGAAACTAATAATAAAATTTCGAGATAATTGTTGACAAGCAGCAATATATCATATATAATAGTTTTCGTGATTCGGGGCGTGGCTCAGTTTGGTAGAGCGCTTCCTTGGGGTGGAAGAGGTCGTGGGTTCAAATCCCGCCGCTCCGACCATTTCGGATCGAAAGCCTTTACGGGTTCCCGTAAAGGCTTTTTTTATGTCTTGTTTTGGAGGATTAGCTATGATTCGTACTTTGGATATTGTCTGCAGTGAATGTCATCAGAAGTTTACACCGGAAGATAAACTATATTATCGCGATAATTATATGAATAATATTCGCGATACGCAATTTATTTGTCCGGAATGCATAAAAAAATGGCAGAATAAGTGGCAGATTAAAAACGCGCTTTTCCATGAAGCAGATTATGTTTTATCAGTTACGATTGAGCTGGAAGACGGTACTATCTACAATAATATGGACTGCACACCTATAGATGAAACTGAAACTGTAGTTACCGGAGAAGATATTCCTGTAAATGCGCAGCACAGACTGTACGAAATTTATGCGGCATGGAACAGAGAAAGAAAATCACATTACCTGAAAGACTGCACCTTCCAGGAAGAATTCATGCGCACTACTTTCAGCTGCGAAACTTATGCCGGTGATAAATTTGAGAATATAGCTTTTCGCTTTAACATGCGTGGTCAGCTGGAAACAGAAAAACCTGTTCCTGATTATGTTAAAAAACAGATTATCGAAGCCTATAAAATATATGAAGCACAAAATTTGAGTGAATAACAGGGGGAACACATGCAGGATTTATTGGAAAAAATTGAGAAAAGAAGAACGTTTGCTATTATTTCGCATCCTGATGCCGGTAAAACAACCTTAACGGAAAAATTACTGTTATATGGTGGAGCAATTCATCTGGCCGGTTCTGTTAAAGCCAGAAAAAGCAATAAGCATGCAGTTTCCGACTGGATGGAAATCGAAAAACAGCGCGGTATTTCCGTAACTTCATCAGTATTACAGTTTGATTATAATGGTTACAGAGTTAATATTCTGGATACTCCCGGTCATCAGGATTTCTCGGAAGATACTTATCGTACTCTGATGGCTGCGGACAGTGCCGTAATGCTCATTGATGCGGCCAAAGGCGTTGAACCTCAGACCAAGAAACTTTTCTGGGTTTGCCACAGACGCAAACTGCCTATTTTTACCTTTATCAATAAATTGGACCGCTACGGACGCAATCCGTTTGATTTGATGGATGAGCTGGAAAAAGTGCTGGGCATCAGAGCCTTTCCCGTTAACTGGCCCATTGGTATTGATGGACATTATAAGGGCGTATATGACCGTTTAAAGAAAACAATTGAGCTTTTTGAAGATGATACCAGTCATGGCGCCAAACAATTAAAATCAACTACCGGATCGCTGGATGATCCCAAAATTAAAGAAATGTTAGGCGAAGAACTGTATGAAAATCTTTGCAATGACATTGAACTGCTGGATTTGGCCGGAGATGAATTTGACATGGACAAAGTAAATGCCGGCGAACTTACACCCATGTTTTTCGGTAGTGCTATGACCAACTTCGGTGTTCAAAGTTTTCTGGAAAAATTTCTGGAACTTTCACCCAAACCGCAGCCGCGAACTTTACAAAACGGGGATACCATTGATCCTTCCAATGAAGCGTTTTCTGCCTTTGTCTTTAAGATTCAGGCCAATATGAATCCGGCGCATCGTGACAGAATTTCCTTTATGCGCATTTGCTCCGGTGTTTTTGAAAAAGGCATGAGCGTATATCATAAACAGTCCAATAAAATGATTAAGCTTACTCAGCCGCAGCAATTTTTAGCTCAGGAAAGAACTATTGTGGAAAAAGCTTATCCTGGAGATATCATCGGCGTTTTTGACCCCGGTATTTTTGGTATCGGTGATTCTTTGAGCGACAGCAGCCTGAAACTGCAATTTGAAGATTTCCCGGTTTTCCCGCCGGAAATTTTTGCGCGTGTTCAGCCTAAAGATTCTTTAAAACGCAAGCAGTTTGAAAAGGGCATTATGCAGCTTTCTCAGGAAGGCGCCATTCAGGTATTCGAACAAAAAGGCGTGGGCTTAGAATGCTATGTAGTAGGTGTTGTCGGCGTCTTGCAGCTGGAAGTACTGGAATACAGACTGCTTAACGAATACAGCGCTCAGCTGCTGATGAATCAGCTGCCTTATTCCGTTGCCCGCTGGGTTTATACAGAAGATAAAAATCTTATTGATAATATTAAAGGACTTGACAATGGTATGCTGGTATATGATAAAAAAGGGCGTCCTGTTATTTTAGTAAATAACGAATGGTCCCTGAACTGGATTTTAGAGCGCAATCCTGGTATGCAGTTTCTGACTGTACCGGCCGATGTTGCAAAAATCTAATTTTCACAGCGAAGAAAATCTGAAAAATCCAGTAGTATATCCAAAGCATTCCAAAGTCTTCAGTCTGTCCCAGAAAATCGTCCTGCTTATCACTTTAGTAGTCTGCATCGCGCTGCTGCCTACTTCTGTTTTTACAACACTGAAGGTTGCAAAAGTTATCTATGATCGTATCAGCATTAATGCAGTAAGCATTACAACCATATTATGCAACTCTCCGGAAATACATCGTGGTCTTGTATTATCTGATAATATTCCTGATTCTGAAATTGATAAAATGATGCAGGATTATGTTAATGAAGTAGATAATTCCGATGAAGCCAGCGTAGCCATTTTTGATAAAAATTATAATCTGCGCGTACTCTATAATCCGGGAAAATTAGAAGGTTTTCAAAAAAGCGCTCAAGATATTGTCATGAAATATGCTTCTGACGATAACATAAGCTGGCAGGAAAATTACAATATGCCCAATAAAGCTCTTGGGTTTATTAAAGATAAAAATAATCAGACCATTGGTTATGTAGTAACAGGCTATTCTGATAATATTTTTAATGATTCCACTATGGATTCAGTTTTCTTTCTGCTTTTAATGACGCTTATTGGTCTTTTGGTAGGTATTGCCGGTGCTATGTATCTGGCAAGGCATATCAAACGGGTGCTGTTTGGCCTGGAACCGGAAGAAATCGCAGCTTTGCTGCAGGAGCGCAATGTACTTTTAAACTCTGTCCGTGAAGGCGTTCTTGACATAAACAGCAAAGGCATTATCACTCTTGTCAATACAGAGGCTAAAAACCTTTTATCACAGGCCTCTATAGAAGATACGGATAAGCTGGTAGGCAGAAAAGCAAAAGAAATTTTGAATAAAATCAATTTTGATGATATCATTAAAAATGGTAAGGTTTTATCCGATGCCGGCGCTAAAATTGGCAATACTGTTTTTGTCATCACGGCCGTTCCCTTAATGCTTGATAAAAGCATTATCGGCGCCGTTATAACTTTCAGAAAAAAATCTGTTGTTGAAGAAATGGCTAATCAGCTGACTGGCTTTAAAAACTATGCTACGGCTTTAAGAGCTCAGACACATGAATTTATGAATAAAATGCATGTTATCATGGGTCTGATTGATATGAAGGCTTATGACGAATTAAAGCAGTATACTCAGGAGATTGCCTTTAACAGACAGTCTGAAGTTTCCTATGTAGTCACCAGGCTTAAAGACATTACCCTTTCCGGTTTCATTTTAGGCAAAATAAGTCGCAGCCGCGAATTGCAGATAGACTTTTCGCTTACTGACGAAAGTGATCTTCATAGTGATCTGGAAGTTCCATCCGTGCATGATTTGGTGCTTATCATCGGCAATATAGTAGAAAATGCCTTTGATGTTTTAAAAAATTTTCACGGAGAGCGCATCGTAAATTTAAGTATTCTTGATTTTGATAAGGAAATAGTTATTGTAGTAGAAGATTCTGGACCTGGCATGAGTGAGGAAGTCAAGAAAAATCTTTTTAAACGCGGATATACCAGTAAAGGCTGTGGTCATGGCTTTGGCCTTTATCTGGTTAAGCAGAGTATCGACAATCTTGACGGCACCATTACCGTAGAATCTACTATTGGTGAGGGAACCATATTTACGGTCAGACTGCCGATAAAAAAGGATGGTGAAGCAAATGATTAATGTTTTAGTTGTTGAAGATGATCCCATGGTTGCTCAGCTGCATGAGCATTATTTAAGTCAGATTAAAGGATTTCAGTTATGTGATATTGCGCGCAGCGGTGACGAAGCGTTAAAACTTTTACAGACTAATGAATATGATTTGCTCATTTTAGATGTATTCATGCCTTTTATGGACGGCCTGCAAACTTTGGA
This sequence comes from uncultured Phascolarctobacterium sp., assembly GCA_900552005.1. GTDB lineage: Bacteria > Bacillota > Negativicutes > Acidaminococcales > Acidaminococcaceae > URXU01. The sequence goes on from URXU01000001.1 coordinate 53,110, forward strand.
AAAAATTCGTGAGAATAAGTATGATGTTGATGTCATTATTGTTTCCGCCGCCAATGATAAGGATAAAATCAAACAGGCTCTACGTCTTGGCGCTGTTGATTACATTATTAAGCCTTTTGAATTTGAAAGATTTAATCTTGCCTTAAGCAATTATCAGAAACGTTATCATATTGTAGAAGAACAGGACATTATCAAACAGTCCGAGCTTGATAAAACTATTATCAAGCATGAAAAGGAGACCATCGTAGCCTTGCCCAAAGGCTTGGATAAGCATACCCTGGCAACTGTTTGGGAGTGCATTCTGACTTTTGACGGTATGTTTACCACGGAAGAAGTTTCGGCAAAAGTGGGCATTTCTCGCGTTTCCATAAGGAAATATCTGGAATTTTTAAAAACATTGCATTTGTTGAAACTTGACCTGCACAGAGGCTCGGTAGGCAGACCTGTCTATAAGTATCTATGTGTGGACAAACACAGTGATTTATTAAATGTTTATATTCAGTAGGGGAAGATAAGTTTATGCAGATAAAAAAACCTGTAACAATTTTAGGTATTCCTGTACATCCTTTGACAATGAAGGAATCTGTTAATATTCTGGAAGACCGTTTGCTGAAAGACAAGCAGACTTTTGTTGTTACTGCCAACGCAGAAATTATCATGATGTGCCAGGATGACCATGAGTATAATACTATTGTTGCCACTAAGGCTGATTTGATACTGCCTGACGGCGCAGGCGCCGTATGGGCTGGACGTTATTTAGGGAATGATATTCCTGAGCGTGTAGCAGGTTTTGATCTGTATAACCAGCTTTTGCAGCTGGCGGCACGCAAAGGCTATAAGGCTTACTTTTTCGGCGGCGCTCCTGGTATTGCGGAGGCTGCTAAAGCCAAAGCGGAAGAACTCTATCCCGGGGTGCAGATTGTAGGCTGTCATAACGGTTATTTTACGGCTGAAGAAGAAGCTGATATTTTAGAAGACATCAACAGCAAGCAGGCAGATATGCTCTTTGTTGCTCTTGGTGCGCCAAAACAGGAAAAATGGCTGGTAGAGCACAGAGATCAATTGGCGCCGAAAATCTTAATGGGTATTGGCGGCAGTTTTGACGTGCTGGCAGGCAAAATGGAACGCGCTCCTAAATGGATGCAGGAGGCTTCCCTTGAATGGGCTTTTCGCCTTTACAAACAGCCCCGCAGATTTTTCCGTATGCTGGCCTTGCCTAAATTTGTCTTGAAAGTTATCTTTGCTCATAAATAATTTTTATGATAAATGGACAAATATGTTTTAGTGTATTATAATAATGTGATGAAATATGACCGTTCATCACATTATTTTTTTACTTTTTAATTATTCATTTAAATAACTCAGAATAGAAAGCGAGAGGATTATTATGGTAATTGTGAAAGATGGCTATCCATTTATTATTGGAACTATTATTCTCACATTGATTATATATTATTTTTTTGGTATTTATGCTGCCATCGTTCCCGGTGTTCTGGCATTATTTTTTATTTACTTTTTCCGCAATCCTTCACGTTCCATGCCATATGATCCCAATATTCTTTATTCACCTGCAGACGGCACTGTTATGGCAGTAGAAGATATTTATGATGATGAATATCTGAACGAACCTGCCACAAAAGTAACCGTTTTTCTTTCTGTTTTTAATGTGCATGTAAATCGCAGTCCTATTGACGGCGAAATTAAATATCAACGTTATACCTGCGGCCAGTTTGTGCCTGCATATAAAAAATCTGCTTCTTTTGAAAATGAACGCCATGCCATCGGTCTTGATAACGGCAGAATGCGCATTCTGGTAACTCAGGTTGCCGGTTTGCTGGCACGCCGCATTGTGTCATGGGTAACGCTTGGTCATCAGATGAAGCAGGGGGAATGTTACGGCATGATAAAATTTGGTTCCAGTACTGAACTGGTCGTACCGAAAAATGTCGAAATAACAGTTAAGAAAGGTGATACCGTGGTTGGCGGTGTTACCGTTATGGGGAGGGTAAAACAATAATGAATTACCGTCGTATTGTTCCCAACAGCATTAGTTCCATTAGTTTGATTTTCGGTATCTTATCGATTTTCAAAACGTTTGAACAGGATTTCTTCTACGCCGCTTTGTTTATTATCCTGGCAGTATTGGCTGATTCTATGGACGGCAGAGCAGCAAGACTGTTGGGCGTCAGCGGAGATTTTGGCAAGGAGTTAGATTCGCTTTGCGATCTTGGCTCCTTTGGTGTTGCTCCGGCCATCATGATCTATCATTACGGTATGACTGATTTGGGCCTGGCAGGACAGATTATTGCTGCTTTGTTTACCATTGGCGGCGCTATGCGCCTGGCAAGATTCAATGTCAATGCCGCAACTGTCAAAGGATATTTTCAGGGGATGCCTATTCCGGCAGGTGCCTGCTGCCTGGCAACTTACGTATTATCAGGATATCATTTTGCTCCGGAACTTGTTGCAGTAATGACTTTTGTAATAGCCGTTATTATGTACAGCAATGTAAAGTTTCCTGATTTCAAAGGCAAAGGCAATCCGATGTTTGCCGCACCGGTTATTGCAGCATTGCTGATTGGTGCTTACATGCTGGCAGAACGTCCGTCTGCCTGGATGTTTGTAATTATGTTTACTTACACCATTGCCGGCATTATCAATCATTTATATGTGGTATGTTTACGAAAATAATTGCAGATTGATAAAAATAATGGAAACAAGGGAGTTATTAAATGAATACATATTTTGATATCATCATGATACCTTTGCAGTTATTAATTATTTTTTTTACTGTGTATTATTTCGTTATTTCCTGGTTCGGCCTGTTCGGCAAGAAAAAGGAAGTCAAGATTTACGATGAACGCAAGACTTTTGCGTTAGTTGTATGTGCCCACAATGAAGATAAGGTAATCGCGCCTTTGGTTGATAATCTGAAAAGATTAAATTATTCAGACAAACTATATGATATTTTTGTTGTTGCTGATAATTGTTCTGATAATACTGCACAGGTTGCACGTGATGCCGGCGCTATTGTGCACGAACGTTTCAGTGAAACAGGCAAAGGCAAAGGATATGCCATGGACTGGATGTTTAATCGACTGTTCAAGATGGAAAGACAGTATGACGCCGTGTGCGTCTTTGACGCTGATAATCTGGTGCATCCTAATTTTCTGAAAGAAATGAACAGCCGCTTATGCAATGGAGAACGTTTGATTCAAGGCTATCTTGATTCCAAAAATCCTAACGATACCTGGATATCCGGTGTTTTTTCTATTTCCTTCTGGGTAGTAAATCATGTATGGCATCTGGCCAAATATAATATGGGCTTGTCCAGCTGTTTGGGCGGCACCGGCATGTGCATTGATACGGAAATCTTAAAACGTTATGGCTGGGGCGCCACTTGTCTTACCGAGGATATGGAATTTACCATGAAAGCAATTATGGAAAATATTCCAACTACCTGGGCACATGATGCCATTATCTATGATGAAAAACCGCTGACCTTTAAAGCTGCATGGAATCAGCGTAAACGCTGGGCACAGGGCCATTTTGATGTTGCCAACAGATATTTGGGTCCCATGCTGAAAAAAGCAATTAAAGAGCGGAATATTGTTGTGCTGGATTGTATGGTAAATCTGTTTCAGCCGTATTTCCTTCTGATTTCGACTTTCTTCCTGCTGTGCAGCTATATTTATGAATTTGTTCCTTTCTATGATAATATTCTGTACCGAGTATTACCGTTGGAAGTTTGGACTTTAATCGGTTTTGGCCAATATATTTTCCCAATGGCTGTGTTATTTAAAATCAGAGCGTCCTTTAAGTCTTGGTGCTACCTATTGTTATATCCAATCTTTATTTACAGCTGGGTGCCCATTACTGCACTTGGTTTTATCCATCGCAATGACCATGAATGGAGCCATACAGCCCACACACGCGGCATTAATTTTGATGATGTTCTGATTCCGGAGGATGCTGCCAAAATTGGACCTAAACAGGTTGCCTTTGTTAAAAAGGATAACAAATAATGTATTATTGAAATTAAAAGACACTGATTTTCAGTGTCTTTTTTTGTATACCGAAAAAGTACGCTGAAAATTTGGAGAAAAAAAGATTTTGTGATATGATATATTAGATAAAGTTTAAATTGATAAAGGAAGAATCTATGCGTATTCGAGGAATTTTATTTGATTTTGACGGAACATTAGCTAACACCAATGATTTGATTTTCTCTGCGTTTGAGCATACTTTTGCTCAGTTCCTGCACAGGAAAGTCAGCAGGGAAGAAATTGTCAAAACCTTTGGCCTGCCTTTGGCAGAAGCTATGGCCTTGTATGCTCCGTCACCGGATATGATTACGGATATGCGTGCGGTTTATCGCCAGTTCAACCTGGAACATCATGATGAAATGATCAAAACCATCGACGGTGTAGCAGATGCCTTGGCTGCCTTGCATCGTCAGGGACTGAAAATGGCTGTTGTTACTTCCAAAAAATCACCCATGGCCAACAGGGGACTGAAATGCTGCGGCCTTGAAGCATTTATTTCTGCTGTTGTCGGCTGTGATGATACGGTAAACAACAAACCTCATCCTGAACCAATGTTTAAGGCCTGCAGCATGCTTGATGTATTGCCGCAGGAATGTATATGTGTTGGTGACAGCCCTTTTGATCTTAAAAGTGGACAGCGGGCAGGTGCCTTGACTGCCGCTGTACGGTATACATCCTTTGACTGGAAGCAAATGCTGCGTGACGGTAAGCCCGACTTTATCCTGAATAATATGCTGGATTTATTGCCTGTCATAGATAAACTTAATTTTTCTGAGGAGGCAGGACAAAATGCGTAAAATTGCCATTATTGGCGGTACCGGCATTTACAGCCCGGAAGCTTTAAGTGGATTTGAAAGCAAAATAGTACAAACTCCTTATGGACCTGCTTTATGTAATATCGGCGTAATGTGCGGCAATCAGGTTGTCTTCATTACCCGCCATGGTGTTGGACACAAAACACCGCCTCATAAAGTAAATTATCGCGCTAATATCTGGGCTTTAAAGAGCCTGGGAACTGAAGAAATTTTTGCTACTACTGCAGTTGGTTCGCTGAACCCCGACATGCAGGCTGGGCATTTTGTAGTCTGCGACCAGGTCCTTGATTTTACTAAGAGCCGTATCAATACTTTCTATGATACACCGGAACGCGGCGTGGCACATGTTGATTTCACTAATCCTTATTGTGCAGTACTGCGTGAAAAGGTTATTAACTGTTTAAAAAATACCGATATTGTTTTTCATGAACATGGTACTTACGTATGCACGGAAGGTCCCCGTTTTGAAACTGCTGCGGAGATTAAAATGTTTGCGCAGTTGGGCGGCGATGTGGTAGGCATGACCAATATGCCTGAATCTTTGCTTGCAAGGGAAGCCGAAATGTGCTATACCAATTGTTCCATTGTAACTAATATGGCGGCAGGCATCTCTAAAACTCCGCTATCACACAGTGAAGTAGTCGAAGAAATGCAGCGCAGTATTGCCAAGATGGAACAGCTTATTTCAGCATTTATTGCTTATGATGCACCGTCAGAAGCCAAATGCGGCTGCCGTACATGTATGGCAGAATTTGGTGGATTTAAACTGTAGGGAAGTGTATTTATGACTGAAACCATGCGTTGGGAAAACGGAAAACTTATTTTGCTGGATCAAACTAAATTACCGCAGGAAAGTGCCTTGATTTGCTGCGATAATTATGAACGTGTGAAAGAAGCTATCAAACGGCTGGAGGTAAGAGGAGCGCCTGCAATCGGCGCTGCTGCAGCCTTTGCCATGGTTTTAGGCGCACAAGCGGCGGCTAAGCGTCCTGATTTTTTAGGTGCCTTGACTAAGATAAAGGATGATCTGATTACCGCACGGCCTACCGCCGTAAACCTGAAATGGGGCGCAGAAAAAATTTATGCTCTGGCAGTAAAATTAACAGAAGAATTAATACCGCCTGTAAAAATTATCAGTCAGCTGGAAGAACTGGCTTTAACCATTTACAGACAGGATATTGAAACTAATAGAAAAATCGGACGCTGCGGCGCAGAAATCTTACCGGACAACACCGTTCTTTTAACACACTGCAATGCCGGTGCGCTGGCTACCTGTGGTTGGGGAACTGCCTTGGGTGTTGTGCGCGAAGCTTATAGCCTTGGTAAGCTGAAAATGGTTTATGCCGATGAAACCCGTCCGTTGCTTCAGGGAGCACGTTTAACAGCTTATGAACTGACAGAAGATAATATTCCGGTTACCGTTATTACCGACGGCATGGCTGCCTGGACTATGAAAACAAAGGGAATTAATGCCGTAGTTGTCGGCGCCGACCGTATCGCTGCTAACGGCGATACAGCCAATAAAATCGGTACTTACGGTGTAGCCTTGGCTGCAAAAGCACATCACGTGCCTTTTTATATTGCAGCGCCGCTCAGTACTTTCGATTTTACGCTTGCCGACGGCAGCGCAATACCTATTGAAGAACGCAGCGCCGGTGAAGTCAGAGGTTTTGGTCATGAACTTACGGTTCCGGCAAAAGCTCAGGTATTTAATCCGGCTTTTGATGTTACCCCTGCTGAACTGATTACCGGTATTATTACCGAATGCGGTGTTATTAAAGCGCCTTATATAGAAAATATTAAATTATTACAGAATCATCTTGAGGAGGAAAAATAATTCATGGAAAGCATGATTAAAGATATTAATTTGGCAGCTTCAGGCAAACAGAAAATTGCCTGGGTCAAAGAATATATGCCGCTTTTAAATATTCTCAATGAGAAATATTCCAAAGAACAGATCTTCAAAGGTCTGAACATGGTTGTTACCATTCATCTGGAAGCCAAAACTGCTTATTTGGCGCAAGTGCTGAAAAATGCCGGTGCCAACGTAGTAGTAACCGGCAGCAATCCGCTGTCCACCCAGGACGATGTTGCTGCGGCACTGGTCGAAAGCGGTATCGCTGTTTATGCTACTCATGCCTGCTCTAATGAAGAATATGATACATACCTCAGAAAAGCACTGGATATTGAGCCTGACCTGATTATTGATGACGGCGGTGATCTGGTAAATATGCTGCATGGTGAGAGAAAAGATTTAATCAGCAAACTGATTGGCGGCAGCGAAGAAACAACTACCGGCGTTCATCGTCTGAAAGCTTTGTCCAAGTCCGGTCATCTGGCTTTTCCGATGATTGCTGTAAACGATGCTTACTGCAAATATCTTTTCGATAACCGTTATGGCACCGGTCAGTCTTCTTTGGATGGTATTATGCGTACTACCAATCTTTCCATTGCCGGCAAAACTCTGGTAGTTGCCGGTTATGGTTGGTGCGGTAAAGGTGTTGCAATGCGTGCCAAAGGCATGGGCGCCAATGTCATTGTTACTGAAATTGATCCGATTAAGGGTATTGAGGCTGTTTTTGACGGCTTCAGAGTAATGCCGATGGCCGAAGCTGCCAAATATGGCGATATCTTCATTACCGTTACCGGCTGCAAAGATGTAATCACCAAAGAACATATGCAGGTTATGAAAGACGGCGCTGTATTGTCCAATGCTGGTCATTTTGATGTTGAGGTCAATAAGCATCATCTGGAAGAACTTACCGTAAAAGCTCCTTATGAAGTTCGTAAAAATATTACCACCTATACCATGGCAGACGGACGAAAAATTAATTTGCTGGGCGAAGGCCGCCTGGTAAATCTGGCCTGCGGCGACGGTCATCCTATTGAAGTTATGGATCTGTCCTTTGCTATGCAATTTTTGGCAATGAAATATTTGCTGGAACATAAAGGTTCCATGGAAAATAAACTTTATGTACTGCCGGAAGAACTTAATACCGAGGTTGCAGCCCTTAAACTGCAGGCTATGGGCGCAGGTATTGACAAACTTACTCCGGAACAGCAGGCTTATCTGGAGCAGGAATAATTATGTATTCATTAAATGACACCGATAAAAAAATCTGTCAAAAGATTGTTGAAATTGGGCAGCAATTGACGGCAAAACATCTGGTTGCCGGTTCGTGGGGAAATATCAGCTGCAAAACAGGTGAGAGTGTTTTTGCTGTAACTCCCTCGGGCAAAGGTTATGCAGGTTTGACCGCTGATGATATTGTTTTAATGAGTTTGGACGGCAATATTATTTTCGGTAAACATACGCCGTCTTCTGAAAGCAAACTACATGCCGCTGTATATGCGGCATGCAAACAGGCGCAGGCAGTTATTCATACGCACAGTATTTATGCCAGCGCATTAGCTGCCATGCACCGTCCGGTTCCGCCAATTATTGAAGATATTGTACAGATTATCGGTGGCAGGGTAAATTGTGCGGCATATGCTTTGCCCGGAACACAGCAGCTGGCAGATAATGCAGCAACAGCCTTGGATGGACGCAAGGCTGTGTTATTGGCTAATCACGGTGCTGTCTGCTGGGGCAGATCGCTGGACGATGCACTGACTGTCGCAGAAGTACTGGAAAAAGCGGCGCAAATTGCCATTATCTGCCAAAACTGCGGCGGTGCGGTTGAATTATCTGATGATGATATCCGCATTATGCATAAATTTTACCTTGAACATTATTCCAAACGACAAATGGGAGAAGAAGAATGAGCAAATTATTACTGAAAAACGTTGAACTGCTGCATACTCCAAATGGTGAAAATAATTTTATCGCGATAGAGGATGATAAAATTATCTCCGTTGGCAACCGGCTTCCTGAAAATTTTGCGGCTGATGAAGTAATCGATGGCAAAGGAATGCTTGCGACAGCAGGCATGGTGAATACTCACGGACATGTTTCCATGACTTTGCTGCGCAGCTATGCTGACGATATGTCTTTAATGGACTGGCTGCAAAATAAAATCTGGCCCATTGAAGCTAAAATGAATGCTAAAGATATTTACTGGGGAGCCATGCTGGGTATTGCTGAAATGCTTAAAGGCGGTACAACATGCTTTGCCGATATGTATTGTTTCATGGGTGATGTAGCTCGTGCAGCAGCAGAAACGGGTATTCGTGCCAATCTTTCCCGCGGCTTGATTGGACTTGGGCCGGATAAAGATGATAAACTGGCAGAAAATACTCAGCTTGTGCAGGAATGGCAGGGATACGATAATGGACGTATTCGTATTACCTATGGCCCTCACGCACCATATACCTGCCCGGTAGATTATCTGCAACAAGTCATCGCCGAAGCACAAAAAAATAACGCGGAAATTCAGATGCATTTATGTGAAACCAAAGGGGAAGTCGATGATTGCCTGAAAGAGCATGGTAAAACTCCTATCCAGCTAATGGACGAACTGGGTATGTTTGAGTGCGGTACCATTGCAGCCCACTGCGTATATCTTAGCGAAAGTGATATGGATATTATGGCTGCTAAAAATGTACGTGTGGCTCACAATCCGCAAAGCAATCTGAAACTGGCCAGCGGTATCGCTCCGGCAGCACAAATGCTTGCCAAAGGTATTTGTGTAGGCCTTGGCACTGACGGTGCGTCCAGTAATAATAATCTGGATATGCTTGAAGAATGCCGCGCTGCAGCAATGCTGCATAAAACAACTACCATGAATCCATTGGCTGTGCCTGCGGCAACAGCCTGGGAAATGGCAACTGTTAACGGTGCAAAAACCTTAGGCTTTGAACACCTGGGCACTCTTGCACCTGGACAGACAGCTGATATTGTTTTATGGGATATGCATAAGCCTTATTGGTATCCGCGTCATAACAAGCTTTCGCTGCTGGTTTACGCAGCTAACAGCAGCGATGCCGATACCGTAGTAGTTGCCGGTAAAGTGGTTCTGAAAAATGGTCATATGACGATGTTTGATGAAGAAAAGATTTATGCAGAGGCTAATCTGCGGGCGCAAAAACTTCTGCTCAAGAAATAAAATAGTTCGATGATTTTGCTTAACAGTTCAGCGATAGCTTTTATTGCTGAACTGTTAATTTTTACTTATATGTGAAAATTGCATAAAATAAGCAAAATATAACTAATACGGATGACATTATTTTTCGTTTCAGTTATAATTGACAGTGTAAACAATAATTTATGAGGTGATGTTATGAGATTTCCGTTAGTATTAGGCGTTTCTGCACGTCATGCGCATTTATGCCGTGAACATATGGACATTTTATTTGGCAAGGGAAGCGAGCTGCATCCTAAGAAAATGATTGGTCAACCGGGCCAATACGCTTCTGAAGAACAAATTAAACTTGTTACTTCCAAAGGTGAAATGAAATTACGTATTATCGGACCACTGCGCCCTGAAACACAGATTGAACTGGCTCTTACCGATGCCAGAAAAATGGGTCTTGCTGCACCAATCCGCAACAGCGGTGACATTAAAGGCTCCGCAGGCGGAAAATTAATTGGACCGGCAGGCGAAATGGAACTTGCTGAAGGTATTATCGTAGCTGCACGTCACATACATTTATATCCGGAAACTGCTGCGAAATACGGCTTAAAAGATGGTGATATTGTTGACCTGGAAACTCGCGGCGAACGTGCGTTAACCCTGCATAATGTACTGGTTCGCGCCGGAGAAAAACATGCCGATGAAATTCATATTGATACTGATGAAGCAAATGCCTGCAATCTGGACAGCGGCGTAATGGTTGATGTGGTATTTAATAAATAATTTCCTTTTAAATACGGAAAAGAGTGATTATTATGATTAAATCTGCTGCAATAGCTTTAACACTGCTTTCCTTGAGTACATGGCCTGTTTATGCCTATACGGATCATACCGCCGGCTACAGCATTAATGACCGCGAGCCCGAAGCAATTATCAAAAGTAATAATCTTTACGCCTTTGCTGATAAGAACGAAAACAGTATTGCCGTGCATACCTTCACTGCCGATGAAGTCGAACAATTGACCGGCATTAAGTTTTCAACCGCAGTTTTTCAGGAAGAATATGGTAAACTGGCTTTACTGCAAAGATCGCAATTAAGTTTAAAGACATTACCAATTCCCTTATTGGATTTAAGCAAATATCAGCAGGCAGAAGATAAAATATTTCTCGGTGCTAACAACACTGAAAAAGAACCCGAAATCAGAATTGATAAATTTAATAAGCAGCCAGCTATAACTCTTTGTTATACAGATATCGAAGATGAGCCTACAACATATGTATCCTTCTTATCAGCCAATGATAAACTATATATTATGAGCTTTACGGCCAATAAAATTCAGCCGCCAATTGATGACTCACAAGAGCCCGCAGCTGATCAGGCTCTGTGGCAGCAATACCTGCGCAGCGCCAAAACATTTAAAACTTTTAAGCCTGCTGCCGGTTGTAATTCCTTGTCATATTATGATGGAATAACTAAAAAGATGACGAATTTGCCTGCTGACTGGGTTTATCTTCAGGCAAATTTTAAGGATCAGTATAATCAGGGCTGTCTGACGGCATCTGTACCGCTTACCACCATGCGTAGTCTGGTAAAAATCATTCAGCAGGATCTTAAATTGAATACGGTAGGAGAGATTAAGAAAAGTACGGAAACTATTCTTCCTTCCGCAGATATGGCTGAATTGACCAGCGAAAAAATACTGCGTCAGCGAGAAGAAGCTAGTCGTGAAATTGCTTCCGTATTAGATGAAGCATTGATAACTACTTCCCTGAAAGTTAAAGATGAAAATTGGCAGGAACTTTTTATGCAGCCAGATGCTGCTCAGCTGGAAGTAACCATGATGATGGAATATGCTTTACAGAGATTAAAAAATTTTAATAACGAATATTTTGCCATAAACAAATATACTTATGGCGCTAATTTTAATAAAGACTTTGCCTCCATGCAGATAAACAGCGATATTTCACTTTATCAAAAATATAATTTTGATACGGCAGCCAAAATTTATTGTACGCCCAAAAACCAGGTAAGTTTATTGCTGTATCTCAAAAAACAAGCCTCCCAGGCAACACTAAATATGGCAGAGCTACAAAAAAACTGGCAGTTTTAAACATTTTATCTTTCAAATCTATAATCTGAAAGCAGGTGACAGTAATGAAAAACATATATAAACAATTTTTGCTGACGGGCATTTTCTGCAGTTTTGTTATGACAGCCAATGCCTTTGACTATACCAGTAAAAATACTGGTTTTTCAATTACTGTACCCGACCAGAACATCATGGTTATTGGTGAAAATATTTTTGCTGCAGAAAATAGGATTTTTGACTTTGATAAGCAGACTGTCCAAACCAATGGTATTCATATGGTTACCTGCCTTACCAAGTCTCAGCTGCAAAATAATTTTTCTGAAAATTTTACTACGGAAAAATTCACCGCTGATTTGCAGAGCATCGCAGAGGATTTAAAAAACAAAAAGAAACCTTTAGACAGCAGTAAATACCAATATCTGCGGCAGGCTGCTATTGGAGCTTATATTAATTACAGCAGCGAGAATAGTAATTTTAGTGAATTGGCTAAATTAAATAAGCAGCTAAGCAATGCTACTGAAATAAAGAAAATTAACGTAGAAAATATCAATGGCAGGCAGACTTTGAAAATTCACAGCGAGCTGAAAAATATCGGTTTGCAGCTTAAACTGCCTTGGCAGCAATCAGAACAGGAAATAAATACTGAACAGCTGGCCAAAGATGGTATTCAGCTATCTATAGCTGATGATGGTCATCTTATGATAAACCTCGATAAAATTTATCATGTACAGGCAACAACTTATTTACTCTCCGCCAATGATAATTTATATGCTGTAACGAATCTTTATCAGAGCACCGATACAATTCCAGGTATGGAAAATCTGTACAAACTTGATAAAAAAGGGTTTTCCAAGCTGAGTAAAGACTTTGTTCAAAACCTAAAAATTACTGAAGCAGTTGATAAAAATGAGCATACTGCCTCAAGCATACAGGACCAAATAACTGGCCGCAATATAAATCTGCCTGATAACTGGTTATATACAAAAACTGATTTTGCCAGCATGTATAGCCTGAATAAAAAAGGTGTTGAGTTTGCGGCTTATAATGCCTTGCCGGAAGCAACTCTTCAAAAAGCCAATCTGGCGCTTAAAACTTTCGGCATCAGCTATGATGAGAATAACAATTCCTTGCAATTAGATTTATCTAATTTGGGAATGGCTGATATAATGGACTTTTTCGATGAAAGCGTTCTTATGGTTAGCGGTAATTTAAACAGCATGGCGCAGCTCAGTCCGGAATTAGCTATTTCTGCTGATGAATACAAGAAGTTTTTTGATTCACCGGTATTAACAAAGCTCATCATAGCAAGTATGTTAAACCAAATAAAGAGCAGTATAACACCTGAGCAAATTGCAACTATGGAAAAATACGTAAAAGTTAATAATTTTACGTATAATTTTGATTTAAATTACTATAATGGTTATTTTGACTGTGAAGCTGATCTGCAAACCCATCTGCCCGATATTTTTCAACTCCTGCGGCAACAAGAATTAAAACAAATAAATAATCCGGCGGATAATGGACAAGCACATGACAAACTATTTGACTCCATAATCAACGATAATCTCGTTCCGTTTAATTGTTATGTCAGAAATCAATTATATTTCAACAGAAGCCGGCATTTCAATAATTTGCTTTATCTTACCAAGGGTGATAAGACTAATGCTGATCAACAAATTCTCCGTCAGTTTAATTTAAATGATTTATATATTTATTGAATTATGTTATAATATAATAATTAGTAAGAGGCTTATGCAAGGAACTGCCGAGCCTCTTATTTCTTTGCTTGTGAAAAACCATCTTCATATTTGAGTTATAAATTGTTTTATTGATAATGTCCATAGTTGCATATACCTTATATAAAAAAACCTCTCATAACTCATTTATGCCGCTATATGGCAGAGTAGGCCTGATTTGCCTGGATTTTGGTAATAAATTTTGAAAAATAAGCACGCAACATCTTTAAAATTTAATAGTATAAATAGCCTATATAATTTCTATATTATAGGCATTGCAAAATTTTACATAATATATATTATCGGACGTAAAATATTATTATTTTTATACTAAACGGTTGTTTGACCATACAAATCTGATTTGTTATAATAAATTATATAAGTACAGTTTTGATTGGAGGATTTTCAGTTATGGGAAGACGTAAAGCTCTGCCGCCTGATTTTGACGGAAATTATACTGAAGATATGTTGTCTGAACGTCAGCGTAAAATATTGAATTTTGTTCGTGATTTTATTAATGCCAAAGGCTATCCGCCGGCAGTTCGTGAAATTGGTGCCGCAGTTGGTCTTTCATCCAGTGCCAGCGTACATAACCACTTAAAACGTCTGCAGGAATATGGTTTTCTGGTACGTGACGCAGCAAAACCACGTGCATTAGAGCTCATGTCTGAAAATGACGCTTGGCGTAACAAAATCGTTGTGCCGGTGCCGCTTGTAGGCAAAGTAACAGCCGGCGTACCTATTTTGGCTGTAGAAAATATCGAAGAGACCTATCCCATTCCACGTGATTTAATCGGCTGCGATGAAGATGTATTCATGCTTTCCGTTTCCGGAGACAGCATGATTAATGCCGGTATTCTTGACCATGATTACATCATTGCCAGAAAGCAGAATTTTGCTAATAACGGTGATATTGTTATTGCTTTGATTGATAATGAAACCACAACTGTTAAGCGTTATTTCCGTGAGCTTCGTTCTGTGCGCCTGCAGCCTGAAAATGATAAATATGAACCTATTATCGGAACAGATAATATTCAAGTTTTAGGTAAGGTTATTTCAGTTTTCAGAATGTTATAATAGTATTATTTTGATGTCATATAGATGCCTAAAAAACATTAAAAGCCTGTTAGTAATATACTAACAGGCTTTTTTATTACCATTTTTCGGGTATTTCATCGAAGGTACCAACAATATATGCTGTGCCAAGCATTTTTGTTAATAAATTGTGCTGACTATCATAAGTTGCAACATCTACAACAATAACCTTATGTCCTCTTTGCAGAACTTGCGCAATAGCAGTAGCTGTATCACCGGCATGAATATTTTTCAGAAAGTTAATGGAATAATCAACAGTAACAATTCGTGCTCCTGTGCTTGCGCATGCTGTTCCTAAGGCAGTATCTGCCAAGGAAGCTAAAGCTCCTCCATGCACCACGGAATACATATTAGTATGTTTTTCCTGCTCAATATGCATGGATAATTTGGCCTGGCCGCACTCAATATCAACAAACTTTATACCACATAATGCAACAAACGGATTTTGTGCATAACTATCAAGAATAATTTTAGTAACCGCAGCTTTTGTCAGTGCATGTTCACTGTTCATCTTTGCCGCCTACTCTCTTCGCCGCAGCCATAATAGCCAAACGGCCATGCTCAAAAGTTAACCCACCTTGAAAATACACGTTATAAGGATCGCGGCAGGGACCATCAGCGCTCAATTCAATGGATGCACCCTGCACAAAGGTACCGGCAGCCATAATAATATCATCCTGATAACCGGGAAGCGGCGAAGGTACCGGTTCTACATGAGCATCAACCGGAGAGTTGCTTTGAATGGCAACGCAAAAATCGCACAAACGTTTCTTGGTTTCCAAAGTAATTGCCTGAATAATATCACTGCGTCTTTCTTCAGGCTGCGGTTTTACACTATAACCAAGACTTTTGAATACGGAAGCAGCGAAGATGGAAGTTTTAACAGCTTGTAATACAACATGCGGCGCCATAAACAAACCTTGATAAAACTCACGCGCAGTGTCGCCAAGTGTTGCTCCCATTTCACCACCTAAGCCGGGAGCAGTTAATCTATAAGCCGCTTTTTCAACTAAATCCCGTTTTCCGACAATATAACCGCCTGTAGGCGCAAAGCCGCCGCCAAGATTTTTAATCAGAGAACCGGCCATTAAGTCTGCACCAACTTCTGTGGGTTCCTGTTTTTCAATAAATTCACCATAACAGTTGTCAACAAAGCAAATTACATTCGGATTAACTGCTTTAGCAGCCTGACAGATGCGGCCAATTTCAGCTACATCAATAGTTTTTCTGACGCTGCTGTAGCCACAGGAACGCTGAATGTGAATCATTTTAGTTTTTGCAGTAACTGCTTTTTTTACCGCTTCCAAATCAACATGCTCACCAACCATGGGAATTTCTTTATACTGAACTCCCAAATCTACCAGAGATCCTTCTGTTTTTTCTGGATATCCGATAATGGTCTGCATTGTATCATACGGAGTACCGGTAACTGCAATCAGTTCATCGCCCGCACGTAAATTACCTAAAAGTGCTACTGCCAGAGCATGCGTTCCGGAAACAAACTGAGAACGCACCAGCGCTGCCTCAGTTTTGAAAATCTCCGCATAAATCAAATCCAGCTTTTCACGACCTACATCAGAATAAGCATAACCAGTTGTAGGTTTTAAATAAAAATCAGATACCATATTATTACGAAAAGCAGTTATAACTTTTTCAGTATTGAATAAAGCCGCTTCCTCTAATTTTTGGCTTTGCTGTGCAACTGCAGCCAGTGCGGCTGCTTCAATCTCCTGATAATTAATCAATTTTTGTCACCTTTGCTAAGATATTTTTCAAATTCTTCCAATTGTTCTGCTGCCAGACGAACTTTCAGTTTTGTTCCCTCCGGCAAATATTCCTGCTCTAAAACCGTTCCGACGGTATGCAGTTTTGCAGCTTTTTCTGATTCACTGTAAGGAATGATCAAATCAGCTTCCACAGCTTTTAGATTAAGATTTTCACTGATTAATTCCAGCAGCTTATCAGTATTCCATCTGGTTTTAGCTGAAATGCAGATGCTGTTTTCTTCCTGTTCCAGTCGATGAATAAAACCTTCGGCATCAGAAAGCTTGTCAACTTTATTATAAACAGTAATAACGGTTTTATCTTTAACGCCTATTTCCTGCAAAACCTGATACACTGCCCTGCTCTGCTCTTTGTAAAGCTCATGACTGACGTCAATTACATGCAGCAGAATG
Source organism: uncultured Phascolarctobacterium sp. (assembly GCA_900552005.1). Lineage (GTDB taxonomy): Bacteria > Bacillota > Negativicutes > Acidaminococcales > Acidaminococcaceae > URXU01. The sequence continues at coordinate 70,081 of URXU01000001.1, forward strand.
TCAGACTCCAGTACTTCCTCCAAAGTTGACTGGAAGGCAGCCACCAGCTGATGTGGCAGGCGCTGAATAAAGCCTACGGTATCAGTTAAAATTACCTGCTGCTTATCAGGCAGATTTAGTTGGCGCATGGTGGGATCTAAAGTAGCGAAGAGCTGATCCTTAGCATAGATATCAGAATTAGTTAATGTATTCAGCAATGTAGATTTACCGGCATTAGTATAACCAACCAGACTTACGGTAGGAATTTCTGCTTTATTACGCCCGGCTCTATGCAAGGTACGTACGCTTTTTACTTTATTTATGCATTCTTTGATATAAGCAATTCTATCTCGAATACGGCGCCGGTCAACTTCCAATTTGGTTTCACCGGGACCGCGGGTACCGATACCGCCGCCTAAACGGGAAAGGCTTAAGCCCTTGCCCATAATACGCGGCAAAGTATATTGCAGCTGCGCCAGTTCTACCTGTAATTTGCCTTCATTGGTATGAGCCCGTTGAGCAAAAATATCAAGAATCAAAGCTGTACGGTCAATGATTCTGATCCCCATTGCCTGTTCAATATTGCGCTGCTGAGCCGGAGAAAGTTCATCATCAAAAATACATAGGTCAATATTTTCCTGCTGCACATACAATGCCAATTCCTGCACTTTGCCACGCCCTATAAAGAAAGCCGGATCAGGCTTCGGACGTTTCTGCATAAATTTGGCCACGACAACCGCTCCGGCCGTATCAGCAAGTTGTTTCAGCTCTTCCAGAGAATCCTCCATGCTCCAGCCTGAACCGCTGAAAAGGCCATTATACTCCATGCCTACCAAAATAGCTCTTTCAGCCGTTTCAGCCAGGGCTGTACTGTCAGACTGTTTATCAAGAATACGTTCAACCGTATTAACTAAATTGGGGAAATAAATATTTTCAGCTTCGGCCATTTTTACAGGGCCATAAGTTTCTGTAATAAACTGTTCGTTATCATCTAAACCGGTAATCATACCAAAGCTGATCATGGACTGAGTATAATCCGGCGATGTAACACCGACAGCGATCATGGCATCAAATCTATTATTTTTTAACGCTGAAATATCCACACCGCTTAAAGCCGAATTTCCGTTAGGATGTGTATGCACGCAACGGATACCGTTCAGACGGGTCTGTTTTCTTCTGCCGTCAGCATTTGGCAAATCAACGCTTTCATTATTGCCAACGGCAACACTGATAATTTGTCCGCTGCGATTTATATACACTGAAATCTCACGATTAATAAATTCGGTAATATCCGCAAGTTTCAACGCCAATTCCGCGGTCAGCAGCTGTCCCGAGGACAGCTTAATATCATAAACAGTTTTCAGTTCTTCTATTACTGAGTTGCGCAGGCCTTTAAGATTGCCTAAGATTTCTTTCATAATCTTTTATCTCCCGGTCTGCCATGTAAAAATTATCTTCTTACACGCGCAGGTTCAACGTTTATTTTATATCCCTTAATTGTATTGCGATGCATGGCGCCCAAAACTTTTTCCGCTACATCTTCCGGCACTTCCACAAAAGAGAATTTATCATAAATATTGATTAAGCCAACATCTCTTGCCGGTATATCGGCTTCAATAGCAATAGTGCTGACAATATCTTTTACTGATATTTTTTGACTGCGGCCAATATTCATAAACAAACGCACCATGCCAGGACGTGCGCCGGTGTTTTTCAGTTCTGCTGCTACCGTATCTTCCTGAGGCGCTTCCAATGCCTTGATGCCTTCCTGCATCAATTTCAAAGCAGCGGCAGCCACTTCTTCCGCAGAATAATCATCCAGCAGGGTTTCAGCAATAGGCATATAATCATGGTAATTATTCAGTTCAAGCACCGTCTGCATTTTAGAGATAATCTGCTCTCTCTGACGCTCAATAACATTCGCAGCAGTCGGCAGCTGACGGCGCATAATCTTCGTTTTGGCTGTACGCTCAATAAGCTTCAGCTGACGGAATTCACGCGGAGTAATAAATGTCATGGCAACGCCCGTATTGCCGGCACGTCCCGTACGTCCAATGCGGTGCACATAACTTTCCGGATCCTGCGGAATATCAAAATTGATAACATGAGTAATATTGTCAATATCAATACCACGCGCAGCAACATCAGTAGCAATCAAAATATCCGCAGTACCTTCACGGAATTTTTTCATTACACGGTCACGCTGATTCTGGCTCAAATCACCATGCAGCCCTTCAGCCATATAACCACGGCTGGAAAGAGCAATCGCCAGGTCATCAACACCCTTTTTAGTACGGCAGAAAATAATCAGCTTACCGTCAATTTCCGTATCCAACAAACGGCAAAGCCCTTCTACCTTATCCTTAGTTTCATAATAATACTGTTCAATTAAGGGTACAGTCAATTCTTCTTTAGTAATGGTGACGGATTTAGGCGCCTTCATATATTTTTTAGTCAGACTTAAAATTGGTCTGGGCATAGTTGCTGAAAACAATAAAGTCTGACGCTCTGACGGCAGGTTGCGCATGATTTCTTCAATATCATCCACAAATCCCATATCCAGCATTTCGTCAGCCTCGTCCAGTACCAAAAACTTGATATGATCAAGTTTAATGGTGCGTCTATTGATATGGTCAATAAGGCGTCCAGGCGTACCAATAACAATCTGAACATTGTTCTTCAGAGCTCTTATCTGACGCTCAATGGGCTGTCCGCCATAAACAGGCAGTGCTCTTACTCTGGTAGTACGGCCAATTTTACCTACTTCTTCAGCCACCTGAATGGCCAATTCACGAGTCGGGGTCATAATCAGCGCCTGAATATGGCGATGATCCGTGATGCTTTGCACCAGCGGAATACCAAAAGCCGCTGTTTTACCGGTACCCGTCTGAGCTTGTCCGATAATATCGTGCCCTTCTAAAACCAAAGGAATCGTTGCTGCCTGGATTGGAGAAGGTTCTTCAAATCCCATATCGGTCAATGCCGCTACAATTTTTTTATCCAGCAGTAATTCCCCAAAATTTTCTTTCTGTGTATTTGACATTAAATTTTATCCTCCGAATTATTTTCCTGATTTATTTTATCTAACAACATGGAAATGGCGGTTAAAGCAATGCGCAGCTTATTTTCTACCCGCCCATAAGGAAACCGATGTTCCTGACAATATACCGCCTGCTTCGTTGCCACAGCAATATATACCAAGCCTACCGGCTTATTCTCACTTTCACCTGGTCCGGCATTGCCTGTAATGCTGACGCCGTAGTCGCTGCCCATAAGCGAGCGTACACCGACTGCCATTTCACAGGCAGTTTCACGGCTTACGGCACCAAATTCATCTAAGGTTTGCTGCTGAACATTGATTAGTTTGTGTTTGGCCATATTAGTATAGGTTACGACCGATCCCAGCAAATATTCCGAGCTGCCGGGAATATCCGTAATCAGACTGCTGGCCAAACCACCGGTACAGGATTCGGCAAAAGCAACAGTCTGATGATTGGCAGAAAGTATTTTCCCTGCAATACTTGGCAGCGAATCATCATCAGTACCATAAATATACGCTGCCAAACGCTCTCTTAACGCTACTTCTGCCTTGTCCAGCATGGATATGGCAAGTTTGCTGCTGTCTGCTTTAGCCGTAATACGAATCAGAATTTCTCCCCGACGGGCATAAATTGCTATCGTGGGATTGGTCTGCTGGGTTACCAGATCGTCAATCTTTTCCGCAGTCAAAGACTCTCCGATACCGCGCAGATGCAAAGTGCGGGAAAGAATGATTCCAAGATTGCCAAAACGTTGGCGTAAAAGCGGCCAAAGCTGCTTTTCGCACATATCTGTCAGCTCGCCTGGAGGACCGGGCAATAAAATCAAATATTTATCCTGATGACTGATAAATAAGCCCGGCGCTGTTCCCATATCATTCTGCAGGACTTCGGCCCCTAAAGGTATCATTGCCTGCTTATCGTTATTAGGAGGAGGGCAGCTTCCCTTCTTAGCAAAAAAAGCGTCAATTCTGCCCCAGGTATCTAAATCAAGATAACATTCCAGCCCGCAGATTTCCGTCACTGTATCTTTAGTAATATCTCCTCTTGTCGGACCCAGGCCGCCGGTAATAATTACAATATCCGCACGCTGCATAGCATGCGTGACGGCTTCCTGCATGCGATTTTTATTATCGCCTACCGTAGTCTGATACAGGACGTCAAAGCCCATGCTGTTTAAATGTTTTGACAGATATTGAAAATTTGTATTTAATATCTCACCTAATAATAGCTCTGTACCGGTATTGATAACCTCAACAACCATTATACTGCCTCCTTGAACATCAGGCCTTTTCTGCTACCATTTCATAAGTAAATCCCTGTACAACACGTACTTTAACAAATTGACCAACCTGTAAATCGGCAGCATTTTCAACAAAAATATTACCGTCAATTTCAGGAGCCTCTCTGTAAGACCGGGCAATTGCCAATTGTGGGTTTTCTTCATCAAAACCTTCGATAACGACGGTTAGTTCCTTTCCTTCCATTTCCTGATGCAGTTCCTCAGAAATTTCCGCCTGCAGGGCCATTAATTCATGGTATCTGTTTTCTTTGATTTCATCAGGAATCTGGTTAGGCATACTGCCTGCCACTGTTCCTTCTTCCTGAGAATATTGGAAAACGCCGGCATTTTCAAAACGCTGCTGCTCAACAAAATCCTTTAATTCTTTAAAATCATCATCTGTTTCGCCAGGAAAGCCAACAATAAATGTAGTTCTGATAACGATTCCAGAAACAGCAGAGCGTAATTTATGAAGCAGCTGTTCAACCTCTTCTTTGGTATCATAACGATTCATGCTGCTTAAAAGTCTGTTGCTGGCATGCTGCAGCGGCAAATCAACATATTTGCAGACCTTGGGCAGGGTTGCAAAAGCGTTAATCAGTTCGTCTGTAAAATTATTCGGATAACAATACATAACGCGAATCCATTCAATGCCATCTAAATCATTAAGATCTTTTAAAAGCTGCGGCAGCATTAATTTGCCATAAAGGTCTTCGCCATAACGCGTTGTATCCTGTGCTACTACAATGATTTCCCTGATACCATGAGCCGCCAGCTCCTTAGCCTCCGCCAGTACTTCATCATAGGGACGGCTTGTATACGGTCCGCGTAATTTAGGAATGATGCAGTAAGAGCAGCAGTTATCGCAGCCTTCGGCAATTTTTAAATATGCCATGTAGTCAGGAGTGGTAAGCATTCTTGGCATTGCCTGAAGTTCTGCAGTCTGATTTTTTTCCATATGCATAACTTTTTTGCCATTTAAAACCTGCTCAATAACCCAGGCGATATCGGTAAAACATTCTGTTCCCACAAAAGCATCAACCTCAGGTATATTCTGTGCCAGATCTGCCGCATAACGCTGGCTTAAGCAGCCTGTAACAATCAGATAACGGCAATTTCCCTGAGTTTTATATTCACTCATCTGCAGAATTGTATTGATGGATTCTTCTTTCGCCGATTCAATAAATCCGCAGGTATTAACAATGATGATATCTGCTTCGGCAGGGTCGTTTGTTACAGTAAAATCTTTATCACGGATAATGCCCAGCATTACTTCAGAATCAACCAGATTCTTAGGACAACCAAGACTTACCATACCTAATTTCATTAATCAAATCCTCCTATTTATCATTACTGAATCTCACAATATCCAGCCATTTCTTATTTAATTTTTCCTGCTCCTGATAACCAAGATAAGAAGTATTCAGCCATAATTTATCAGGCTCAGCTGCCGGCGCATCCACACCATGCGGCAGCAAAAACATAAAGCCCGTATTTTTTTCCAGACAAATGCGTTTCACATCATCATCAGCAATCAGCCAGTCAATAAAAGCCGCCGCGTCCTGCTGCCTATGACATGTTTTGAAAACTGCTGCACCATATAAATTAACAGGAGTTCCTTCTACCGGAAAAACCACATATGCAGGAAAATTATTTTCTAAATATTTAAAAACATAACTTTGCCTGGTCAAAGCAATATCCGCATCCCCTACTGCCGTCATTCTAATCGGTGTAAAAGGAAATTTAGCATATTGACCAATATAACGATTAATATTAAGCAAATAATTGAGAGAAATATTTTCTCCCATATGGGAAGCCATTGCACCTAAAAAATTCTGTGTGCTGTTGCTGTTTGACAAATTTTCCAAAGCAATGCGCACATCAGCAAGATTTTCTAAATCGCTCCAGCCTTTGATGTTTTCTTGCCCAATAGTGCGAGCATAACGCTGATTAATTAAAAATACTGTTGGATCATAAAAAGCTCCATACCAACATTCATCACTATCTTTAAAATCTGCCGGCAATCTGTCACCGGCACTGCATAGTACTGACTGCAGCTTATTATCTTTTTTAAATCCATTTAAAGTTCTGGACCCGCATAAAACCATATCAGGTTCAGTATCATCCTTTAATTCATAAATAGCTTTAACTATAATACCATTCTTGTTTTGCTTATTATATTCACTTACAAGACTCTCAGTGAAATTGGCGTCAATTTCAGAATACAAAATCAGATTCTTTGTATTTGTACCAAGAGCATCTTGTCCGCAGCCGGCCATAACAAGCAGCATGGCCAGCAGCAGCAAGACTTTCAAATATCGTACCATGAACAAGCCTCCACTATCTGCGTGCTCTGGACTGTCTGTGAGAAAACTTTTTCTGCCGCGGTCCCTGCGCACGGCCATCATCTATCAGACACTTATGACCGGCACCAATTAAATCAGTACGGCCGGTTAAACGCAATGCTTCCAATACTAAAGCCTTATTGCGCGGATTTTTATACTGCATTAAAGCCCGTTGCATTGCTTTTTCATGCGGATTATGAGCTGTAAAGACATTTTTGCCGGTATCAGGATCAACACCGGAATAATACATAGCCGTTGAAGCGCTGCCAGGCGTAGGAATAAAATCCTGCACCTGCTGCGGATGATGCTTAATATCACGCAGAAATTCGGCAAGCTCGACTGCATTGCTTAATGTACAGCCAGGATGACTGGAAATGAAATACGGAACAAGATACTGCGGCAAACCGATTTCCTTATTTTTCCTGTCAAAGAGGCGCATAAATTTCAGATACACATTTTTCCCCGGCTTTTTCATAAACTTCAGCACTGTAGGTGCAATATGTTCCGGAGCAATTTTTAGCTGACCGCTCACATGATAACGGCATAATTCGTCCAAAAAATCAGCTTTTTTATCAGCCAACAAATAATCATATCTGATGCCGCTACGGATGAAGACCTTTTTTACACCCGGTAAACTGCGTACTTTGCGCAGTAAGGCAATATAGTCGCTGTGATCGGCATCAATATTGGGGCAAGGCTCAGGAAACAGGCATTGCCTGTCTCTGCAGACACCTGCGGTTAATTGTTTGGCACATGATGGGTGACGGAAATTTGCGGTCGGACCTCCCACATCATGAATATAGCCTTTAAATCCCGGCAAACCAGTAATAATCTTTGCCTCGCGCAAAATAGACTCGTGACTGCGCGACTGAATAATTCTTCCCTGATGGGCATGGATGGCACAGAAGGAACAGCTGCCGAAACAGCCGCGGCAGCTGACAATGCTGAACTGCACTTCCTCCAAAGCGGCGACTCCACCCAATGGCTTATAAGACGGATGACAGTCGCGCATATAATCCAAATCATAAATAGCGTCCATTTCCTTTTGTGTTAACGGATATGTTGGAGGATTCTGGACGATATATTTTTTCAGTCCCTTCTGCAGGACATACTTGCCTGTAAACGGGTCCTGCTCCAAACTTTGCAGCTTGTAGGCCCGGGCAAACTGAGTCCTGTCAGATTTAATTGCCGCAAAATCCGGCAATTCTACATATTCGTCAGCCTGTAAATCCGGTTTAACATTTGTCGCATAAGCAGTGCCTCGAATATATAACATATCACTTAGCGCAGCCCCGCCTGCCAGATAATCAGCAATTTCACAAACCTGCTGCTCACCCATGCCATAAACCAGTAAATCAGCCTTGCTGCTTTCTAAAATAGACGGCAAAAGCTGATTTTCCCAATAATCATAATGCACAAAGCGCCGCAGGCTGGCTTCAATACCGCCGATAATTACCGGAATATCAGGCCAGAGCTTTTTAATCTGCTGTGCATAAACAGCGGTGGCATGATCGGGCCTTTTCCCCATTATGCCGCCAGCAGTATATTTATCTTCACTACGTGGTTTTTTGGCAGCCGTATAATGACAGAGCATGGAGTCCAAGTTGCCGCCGGAAATTAACACACCCAATCTTGGCTTACCCAAAACAGAAAAATTCTGCGGTTTATGCCAGTCCGGCTGACACAGTAAAGCTACCTTATAGCCACGTGCCTCCAGAACCCGGCAAATAACAGCCGGTCCAAAGGACGGATGATCAACATAAGCATCACCGCTGACGAATAAAAAATCCAACTGCTCCCAGCCGCGCTCATGTATTTCTTCAAGTGATATTGGCAAAAACTGTTTCATATATTATCTCCATGTTATCTGGTATAGGTTTTAACTGCCACACCATGTTCTCCCTGCAAATTAACGACTTCACCATTAACTACTAATTTCATTACCCCAATATTGCCATATTTGACAATCAGCTTGTCTTTCGCTTCAAATTTCTTCTTATCATTGGCCTGCAGCATCCCTACAAATACTTCTTTGCCATCAGCAGTAGCTTCCAGCCAGCAAGAGCCTTCCGCAGTCATCTCCACAGTAATCTTATCTGTTTTAACTGCCAGTTTAGGAGCTGCCGCAGGTGCCTGCACCTCTTTTTCCTGCGTAACATTAGCAGAAGGAGCTGACAGCATTTGTGTAATTTTCGGTATTGCCAGATAACCTGCTCCCAATACTGCTAATATTACAACACCGGCAGCAATCTGCTTCCAGGGAATGCTGATGGACGATAAGGAAAATTCTGTGCCGCTCCCCAAGCTGCGCTGCTGCTTGAGAGAAATATTCAGCTTAACATTGTTGACTTCGCGAATACCTTGGCTTTTAATATCTTCCACTTCGGTACCAGCCTTATTAGCCTTATATAAATCAACCAGTTCAGCACCGTTTAACCCCAGGAAATTGCCATAGGTACGGATAATGCCTTTGACAAAAACCTCACCGGGAGTTTTATCATATTCATCATTTTCAATGGCTTCTATGTATTTTTGACGGATACTTGTTCCTTTTTCCACATCTTCGTAAGAGAGAGATTTGGCAGTTCTTGCTGCTTTTAAAATCTGTCCAACGCTTTCCATAATGCATCCTCCGTACTATTCATGTTTTAAAAAACGTTCTTCAATTTCCTGTCGTGACAATATAACTTCACGCGGCTTACTGCCAGCTGATTGTCCAACAATGCCAAGTTCTTCCATCATATCTACCAGGCGGGCAGCTCTGGTATAGCCTATTCTAAAGCGGCGCTGCAGCATGGAAGATGAGGCCTGTCCCATATCCATAACTAACTGCACGGCACTTTCAAATAAATCGTCTTCATACATTCCGATGCCGCCGCTGCTGTCACCCGCATTATTTTTATTTTCGCATTCCAGCGCTTGCGTGGTTACTTCTTCACTGTAATTAACCGGAATAGACTGCTTAACAATAAAGTCAACAATTCTGTTCAGTTCGGCATCACTAACAAATGCGCCTTGTACTCGCACCGGTTTATTGTAACCAATGGGATAAAAGAGCATATCACCTTTGCCCAAAAGCTTTTCGGCACCGCCCATGTCCAAAATGGTGCGTGAATCTGTCTGAGATGACACTGCAAAAGCAATGCGCGAAGGAATATTTGCCTTGACTATACCGGTAATTACATCTACTGATGGCCGTTGAGTAGCCAAGATCAAATGAATACCTGCGGCACGAGCCTTTTGCGCCAAACGTAAAATGGCATCTTCTACATCAACTTTGGCAACCATCATCAAATCAGACAATTCATCTATAATAATAACGATGAAGGGCATTTTTTCCTGAGCTTGGCGATTATAACTGTTTATTTCACGCACATGGCTTTCAGCAAACAGCTTATAGCGCCGCTCCATTTCGGCAACTGCCCAATGCAGAGCCGAAGCCGCTTTTTTGGCATCGGTAACAACCGGGGTTAATAAATGCGGTATTCCGTTATAATTGGAAAGCTCAACAACTTTTGGATCAACAAGAATTAATTTTACTTCATCAGGTCTTGCCTTATACAACAATCCGGCAATGATTGTATTGATGCAGACTGATTTGCCGGAACCAGTCGAGCCTGCTACCAGCAAATGCGGCATTTTTGCCAAATCAGCCGTAATAATATTACCGCTGATGTCCTTACCCAAGCCAATACAAAGCTTCGAATCAGCCTGCTGTACCCGTTCGTTTTGAACAACTTCCATAAAATAAACAGGATCATTTTTTATATTAGGTACCTCAATGCCGATGGCGGCCTTGCCGGGAATAGGCGCTTCGATGCGTACGCCGGAAGCCGCTAATTTCAAGGCAATATCGTCTGCCAGATTGACAACCGAACTTACCTTAACGCCCGGTGCCGGTTCCAGCTCAAAACGGGTTACCGAAGGGCCTCTGGTCACCGCAACAACTTTAGCTTTAACCTTAAAATCAGCCAAGGTCTGCTCCAGAACAGAACATTGATGCATAATATCACTTTCATATGATATGGGATCAACAATCTGAGGTAGATCCAGTAAATTTATTGTAGGATATTGATAACTGCCGTTCTCCTGCCCATTGTCAGAAGCCGCTGACGGTTCCTTACAGCTGCCAGTTTTATCTTCGGCTTTCTGATATTGCTTTTCGGCACTGTCATAGATGGCAATATTAGGTGCCTGATGTTCCTGTTTTGGCCATTGCTCTTGGAGCATAGGCGCCTCATCAGGTTTAACTTCAGAAGCATTCTGATGCTCTCGATAAGGATTATGCACTATTACATTTTTAACCGGCTCAGATTGGTTAATTTCTCTTGCCGTCACATCTTGAGCTTTAGCTTCATAATCAATGATTGGGCGCACAACAACAGTTTTTTTGGCAACTTCCCAATCAGGCAATTCTACGGGATTTGCTTCAATAGCTTCATGCACCTTTTTATCTTTATAAACGCTTTTTTTGAAACCTAAAATGCGTTTAAAGGCATGTTTTTCATTAATGCCATCTGTAAACGAGGAAAACTCTTCCTGATTATAGACATTTTTCTGAGCTGCTGAACTTTGAAATACTGGTGGCGCTACATTCTTTGCAGCTGGCGCACGTGTACGCAAAGAACGGGAATATGCGTTTTCTTCATTCAGGCCATCATCCGCTTTGGGAAAAAGCCGATCACTTAAAAAACGCCAAGGTATAGCCATATACAATACTACGGCCCATACCAGCAGCAAGGCTGCCCACGTTCCCGTAGAGCCTAAAACGCGATGCAGCAGCAAAACTATCATTCCGCCTGTCAGACCACCGCCTGCCGGCAGCTGCTCCGGATAAAGTTCCTGATTTTCCGGCACAATCACATTATGCACTGTTGCCAAGAGCAAAGCAAAAACCACAACCATTAAGGCACATTTTTTATTCGTCAGATACGTATTTTCCGCTGCAATGCTTAATTTAATGCCCCATATCAGCAGCAGTACGGGAAAGAAAAACGCTCCCATACCAAAAAGATAATGTTGCAATGTGTTAAAATCTGCTCCGGCATAATTATCTGCCATACCAAAATATGCCATAAAAGCATACAAAGCTAACGCAATGAGTATAATTCCGCAAATCAGCTTTACTTTTGTATTATTTCTGGTAGTTTTTTTCTTTCTGAGCAAAATAACACACTCCAGCTACAATCATATTTCCATGATAATAGGCAGAATCATAGGACGGCGGCGTGTTTTTTCATACAGGAATCTGCCAAGAGAATCTCTGATGGCTGATTTAATGGCTGACCATTCAGATACCCCATTTTCTTCGCATTTTTCCAATGCAGCCTGTACTTTATCACGCGCATCATCCATCAGACCTTCTGCTTCACGTACATAAACAAAACCGCGGGAAACAATATCCGGACCGGATACCACGCGGCAGGTTTCTTTTTCAATAGTTACTACCACAATCATAATACCGTCCTGGGAGAGCTGACGGCGGTCACGCAGAACAATATTGCCAACGTCACCAACACCAAGGCCATCTACCAAAATCTTCCCGGCAGGAATTCTGCCAGCAATACCGATGCTGTTACGGGTAAGTTCAACTACGCAGCCGTTTTCCGCAATAACAATATTTTCCTTAGGCATACCAAGATCCTGAGCCAGACCAGCGTGCTTAATCAGATGACGGTATTCCCCATGCACGGGCATAAAGAATTTTGGTCTTACCAGATTATGCATTAACTTAATTTCTTCACGGCTGGCATGTCCTGATACGTGAACGCCGTTAGACTTTTCATAAATCACGTCAGCGCCCAGCTTATACAGATGATCAATGGTACGAGCCACCAGCTTCTCGTTGCCGGGAATAGGCGTTGCTGAAATAATTACGGTATCGCCAGGCATGATGTCAACTTTCTTATGATCATTCATGGCCATACGTGTTAAAGCAGACATAGGCTCACCTTGACTGCCGGTAGTGATAATAACAATTTTATCCGCTGTATAATTGTTAGTTTCATCAATATCAATAAGAACTCCTTCAGGAGCTTTAAGATAGCCTAATTCCAAGGCAATATTTACTACATTAACCATACTGCGGCCAATAACAGCCACTTTACGTTTATATTTAACGGCAGTATCAATTACCTGCTGAATTCTATGAACATTGGAAGAAAATGTAGCGATGATAATTCTGTTTTTAGCATAGCGGAATTCATCATCAAAAGTTTGTCCAACCATCTTCTCACTGGGAGTAACACCAGGACGTTCAGCATTAGTACTATCAGCCAGCAATGCCAGAACACCGCGATCACCAAATTCAGCAAACTTATTGAACTGGGTAACCTGTCCGTCCACAGGCGTATGGTCAAACTTAAAGTCACCGGTATGAATAATCGTACCGATAGGCGTATGAATAGCAATGGAAATTGCATCAGGAATGCTATGATTTACACGGATAAATTCCAGATTAAATGCGCCTGCTTTAATCTTATCACCGGGTTTAATCACGCACAGGCCTTCAGAAGAAACTCCGTTTTCTTTTAAGCGGCCTTCCAAAATGCCAAGAGTAAGTGCAGTACCATAGACGGGAACATCAATTTGTTTTAAGACATACGGCAGAGCGCCGATATGATCTTCATGACCATGAGTAAGAAAAATAGCTCTTACTTTATCTCTGTTTTCTATTAAATAGGTGAAATCCGGAATTACCAGGTCAATGCCCAGCATATCATCTTCCGGAAACATCAGACCGGCATCAATCAGAATAATGTCGTCTCCATATTTGAAAACGGTCATATTTTTACCGATTTCACCTAAACCACCTAAGGGAATAATTTGAACTTTGTTTTGATTTTTTGCCAAAAAAAAACACCTCCATATTTTTAGTTACGTACAAATATATAATTGCCTACAATATTATGCCCGAACCAGACTTACTCTTCATTACATTATACACTAAATATTATACAAAAAAAATAGGAAAGTATATTTTTAATAAAATAATCCAAGAAAAAAGCATCCTGAGCAAAAGTCAATATTTGCTCAGGATGCTGAACGCAATATTTTATTACTTATAAATCGGAATCTGTTTCCTGTTTGATCGCACCTTTAATTTTATTGGTACGCTGCCACAAAAACGCCAGTACCAAAAGAACTAATCCGGCAATATCAGTAAATACGCCAGGAATAATCATGCAGATACCACCGGCAAAGAACATAATTCTCTGCGGATAGTTAAGTACATTTTGGCAGAAACCAATCATGGCAATGGAAGCGCCCCACATGCCAATCAATGCCGTTACCGTACTGTAAATAATGGTAAAGCCGGTTGCATTAATCATCAAAAGTTCCGGAGAAAGAACAAAGATGTACGGAACGATGAAGGCCGCAATAGCCAGCTTAGCCGCAATAACACCTGTACGCATGGGATTTGCTCCGGCAATACCGGCACCGGCATAAGCAGCCAAGGCAACCGGCGGCGTAACGTCAGCAACAATGCCGAAATAGAAAGCAAACATATGCGCAGCCAGTACGGGAATACCCATTTGAATCAGCGCAGGCGCAGCAATGGTTGATGTAATAACATAGTTTGCCGTAGTCGGCACGCCCATACCAAGAATTAATGATGTGAGCATGGTAAAGAACATAGCCGGCAACAATTGCCCACCGGAAAGGTCAAGCAAAGCGGTAGCAATTTTTAAACCAACGCCGGTTTTAGTAACAACACCGATGATAATACCGGCTGTAGCACAGGCAATCAATACGCCTAATACTCCTTTAGAACCGTCAATCAGACCTTGAACAATTTGTTTGAATCCAATTCTGGTAGATTTGCGCAGGCAGGCACAAACAATGCTCAAGCCGATAGCAGCTAAAGCTGCGCGCATAGGAGTATAACCACTGACTAAAAGATATATAATTACAATCAGAGGAATAGCCAGATGACCTTTTTCTACAAACAGAGTTTTGAATTTAGGTAATTCTTCTCTTGGCGTACCTTTCAGACCATATTTTTTCGCTTCATAGTGTACTCCCAACCAAACGCCAATATAATACAGCAAAGCAGGAATAACGGCTGCTTTTACAACATCAAAATATGGTACACCTACAAATTCAGCCATCAAAAAGGCCGCAGCACCCATAACAGGAGGCATCAACTGACCGCCGGTAGAAGCAGCAGCTTCTACTGCGCCGGCAAATTCCGGACGATAACCAAGTTTTTTCATCATCGGAATAGTAAAGGCCCCGGTACCGGCAACATTGCCTACGGAGCTGCCGGAAACAGTGCCCATTAAGCCGGAAGACAAAACAGCAACCTTTGCCGGACCGCCGGCAGCCCAACCGGCAACAGCATTTGCCAAATCAATAAAGAATTTACCAAGTCCGGTAGTTTCCAGATAAGCGCCAAATAAAATAAACAGATAAATAAAAGTGGAAGATACGCCCATTGGTGTACCGAAAATTCCTTCTGTGGTAAAGTACAGATGGTCAAACATTTCCTGCACGCCAACACCGCGATGAGCCAAAATACCTGGTACATAAGGTCCAAGAAAAGCATACAGCATGAATACCAGCGCTACAGTAATCATCGGCCAGCCAACAACGCGGCGCGCCGCTTCAAAGACCATAACGGTGCCAATGACGCCGACAATAAAATCGGTTTCGTTATTCATACCTGCACGCATAACCAGCTCATGATAGTTAATAACGATATATAATGTGCTGGCAGCACTGATAACAGCAAACAGCACATCCAGCGGATTCATCTTTGATCTGGACCAGCTGCGGCGTGCCGGATACAGTAAGAAAATCAGCAGAAAACCAAACATCAAATGAATTGCACGCTGTAGATGCGCATCTAAAATACCAAAAGTCGCCGTATATAATTGGAATACTGCAAAAATAATGCATATAGCAGAAATAACAATATTCCAAAAGCCCTTCATTTCTCTCTTATCTGACTCTTTGTCAAACTTTTGCAGGACTTCTTCTGCAGAAAGTTCTTTAATTTCTTTTGCAGACATTAATCCAAAACTCCCCTTTCATTTCAATCATAAAATATAATCATACCAATATTGATAACGATACATGGTTTTTATCTCCACCAAGGTTCCCTGTCCATACATATCGCATAAATCATAAGTCTTGCCTTCATGAATAATGCAGGGCCGTGCCTGGACAGCCACCCTCAGTTTAACAGTTTTATAAGGCCGATTCATAATCAGCTCAAACCTTCCGTCGTCCGTCTGACTTATCTTGCCATCAGCCGGCGAATAGGGAAATCCCCAGCCAAAAGATTCAAAGCGTGTATGTGTCATTGTCAAATCGTTAATACCATTAACAGTAAAATATTCATCTACCGGCGTTTTTTCTACCGAATGCGTAAAACGAATAGACCACTGATCTCCCGGAGCAGTAGCAAAAGAGCAAGGCTCCCTGTCGCCTTCCGGAATAATAGCTGTGACTATTTGAAAAGAGTACCATAAAAATGCCGCAGCTAAAATCAAAACACAAAGCATCCAATATTTTTTCTTGAAAAAAGACCGGAAGCCGGTAGAAACCGGTCCCCGGTCTTGAAGATTATGCGTCATTGCAGAACCTTATTTTTCTTTCAGGAATTTATCTGCGCCGGAAGCAAGATCAATGGACATACCTTCAAGGGCAGTTTCTTTGGAGATAGCATTTGCTGCAGAATGCGCTGCTTTCATACGGTCAAGGTTGTTGAAAATGGCCTTGGTAATATCGTATGTGGTATTCTCATCCATTTTATCGGTAACTGCCAGCATGCAGCGTACTGCAACAGCAGAAACATCAGTACCCTGATTTGCGTAAGTATTAGCTTTAATAGTTACTTTGGTATAGAACGGATATTTCTGAATCAAAGCATCTGCTTTATCAGCATCTACCGGAACAAGTACGATTTCATTTTGAGTTGCAATATCCTGAATTGCAGCAGTAGGATGACCAGCAGTAACGAATGCTGCGTCAACGTTGCCGTCTTTCAGTGCGCTGGATGCTTCACCGAAAGAGAGATACTGGGCGTCAATATCATTATAGCTCATGCCATAGGCTTCCAAAATCTGACGGGCATTGGCTTCGGTACCGGAACCAGCTGCACCAACAGCAATACGTTTGCCTTTGAAATCAGCAATGGAATTAATGCCGGATTTTTTCAAAGTTACGATCTGAATGGTTTCGGGATACAAGGTCGCAATGCCTTTCAGTCCGTTAACTTTTTTATCTTTGAACATTTCAGTGCCGTTAGCGGCATAATAAGCAATATCATTTTGTACAAAAGCAATATCTACTTTGCCTTGCTGCAGCAAATTAATATTAGCTACAGCAGCGCCGGTAGACTGTGCAGAGGCATTGCAGCCGGGAATATTCTTATTCAGAATATCAGCAATTGCACCGCCTAACGGGAAATAGGTACCGGAGGTACCACCTGTAGCAATGTTAATAAATTTTTGTGCAGCCGGTTTTTTATCGCCATCATTACCGCCGCCGCAGCCGGAAATCATTGTTGCCAAAACCATAATTCCCATGAGAAAAGCCAGTAGTTTTTTCATAAAATCCCCTCCTTAAATTTTACATATGGGCTAAATATATGTACTCTTTTTTCGCCGCATATCTATAAAATTAGATTTCGTCCAAAAATAAAAAATTCCTGCTTAAATATTCAAAAAAATGCATGTATACAAAATACTTTTTCTTATCAGCAATTTAAAGCCAATTTAGAAAACATTATTACCATTTCCGACGCATTCCGTCCATCTGTTTTTCTTTTGCTTAAAGAGCTTTTTTATGTTAAAATGATAAAAGTAATTTGTTAAGGAGTGTGTAAATATGAGTTCTGGAGCTTATACATTAAGATTGGCACGTACCTTATATAATGAAGTGTACCGTGCTATGCTTTATAATGAAAACCAACAGCCCATCGCCAAACTGCGTGTTGTACCCAATATTCCTCTTGACCGCAGCCAGGTACCGGAAGATGCACCTGTGGTTCCTGCATTCTTGCTGGTAATCGTCGATGATGCGGATATTAACAAAGATAATCTGATTGATTTTGAAGAACGTGCTTCCTATGCCTTGCTGAAACGTTTTTCTACCGAAGTTATCAGCTTCCAGCACTGTCAGTTCTACTATCCGTCACCGGCATTTATTTTTGAACAGCCTGACGCAGTTAATAATCCTACAATGTAAAAAATTAAAGCACTTGGAAAATCCAAGTGCTTTTTTATTACCTTTTTACTGAAAGGCTTCTGATGGATACATTGACATTTTTTACCTGCATCGCAGTCATATATTCTACTTTTTCTTTTACCTTGGCCTGCAATTTTTTGGTCACGTCAAAAATCTGCACCCCGTAAAAAAGGATGACCTCAATTGCAATAATAATGCCTTTACTATTGTCACTTCTTCTGCGTACCTTGATGCCGGTAATTTTATCAATGCCATCCAGCTTTTTACCGATAATTTCAATAATATCTTCAATGGCCTTATCAGCAATTAGCAATTTACCGTAAAAACTGAAAGCAGGACGAACAATGGAGCGATCGGCATCTTTCTCTTTGCGTCTGTGCCGTGAAAAAATATTATAAGGTAAATCAGCAAAATAGCCGGTAAAATGCGGTTTAAGTTCCACTGATGGTACGGGTACAATATGCTTGCCGTCATGCAGCCTTGAATACCGCGCTTTTTTAATTTCTTCCTTAGTGGCAATTTGATTAATATAGACAGTTTTAATAGGCTCCGGCAGATCCAGTCTTCCGATAATTTTCTTGATCATATTGTCAGAAGTCGCAATAATCAGCAGTCGTTTAATATTACTTTTCTGCAATGCTTCTCTGACTGAGCGGGCGTGCTCGTCATCAGTAAAAATAGCGCGCTTTACCGCCTGAATTCTGTTATCTTCATTTTTAGCCGATGTTCCAGCCAAAATCTTGGTACCTTTAATCAGAATTCCATCATCAATAATGGCGTCACATCTATTGTCAAAAGCTACGCCTATTGCTCTATGACTTTTACCGGTACCACTTGGTCCAACAAAAGCAACAACCTCAATCATCAATCAGCCAGCTCCTTTATATACAAACTATCTATAATTTATTATACCACTAACGGCTTCTGCCTGAATCTTAAAAATTCCCAGCTCCGGAGGAAATCTGTCCGGTATGCCATGAAAATCACTGCCGCCGCCAACAAGCAATTTATATTTATCTGCCAGCTGCCGCCAATATTTTTGAGCCGCGGCATCT
This sequence comes from uncultured Phascolarctobacterium sp., assembly GCA_900552005.1. GTDB lineage: Bacteria > Bacillota > Negativicutes > Acidaminococcales > Acidaminococcaceae > URXU01. The sequence goes on from URXU01000001.1 coordinate 88,976, forward strand.
GCGCTCGGATGGTATACCTCAAGACCATCAAAAGCATACTGCCGCAATAAATTTTCTACCAGAGCCTGATCATTAAGTTCACTGGGATGAGCAAGCACGGCAATACCCCCGGCAGCATGAATCAGGTCAATTGCTTCTTCCGGCAGCAGTTTAGGCTGCGGCACATAAGCCGGTCCCCCTCTTTTCAGCAATTTATCAAAAACTTCCTGTACTCCGCTGAAATAACCGGCAGCAACAAGCGCCTTTGCTACATGCGGACGTCCCACAGCTCTGTTTTGCGGATCGCAGGCTTCCACAGTAATCGCATAGCCAAGCTCATGCAGCTTATCGAGCATTTTAGATAACCGTTTTTCACGGGCATGGCGCATTTCATTCATCTTAAGATGCAATGGTTCATAATTACGGTCTATATAGTAGCCAAGAATATGGATGCTGTTTTCCCGCAGCTGAGTACCCATTTCCACACCTGGAATTACCTTAATTTTATTTCCGTACTGTTTCGCAGCCGCCAAAGCCTCTTCGACGCCATTCCAGGAATCATGGTCAGTCAATGCCAGAAAAGCAATATTGTGTGCAGCTGCTGTCTGAACCAGCTGCCGCGGCGTATATTTGCCGTCGGAATAAGTACTGTGAGTGTGTAAATCGGCTAACATTTACAAAGTCCCCGCCAATTTTATTAAAGTCATCGTACCAAAACCTGTACCGCCTTTTACTTTAAATCCGGAAGTTTTATCAGCTGTAGAGGTTCCGCCAATATCAAGATGCGCCCAGGCAGTACCCGGTTCCACAAATTCACCAATAAACAATCCGCCTGTAATGCAGCCCCCAGGACGACCGGCGCTGTTTAATAAATCAGCGACATCGCTTCTGAGCGCCTCTTTGCATTCCGGCAATGACGGCAGCTGCCAGTATATTTCTCCCGTCATTTTGCCAGCTTTAATGACCTTCGCGATAAGTTCATCATCATTACCTACCACAGCAGAGGTCTCTTTGCCCAAGGCAATAATAACGGCACCGGTTAGCGTAGCAATATCTACAACCTTCTTTGCCCCCTGCCTGCATGCATACCAGACGGCATCGGCCAGAACCATTCTGCCTTCTGCATCCGTTGAGATTACTTCGATAGTTTTGCCGTTAGCCGCTTTGACAATATCTCCCGGACGCTGAGCATCACCGTCAGGCATATTTTCGGCGCAGGCCAAAACTGCCATAATATTGCAAGGCAATTTTAAGCGTGCTATTGCCTTAATAGCTCCTAAAACAGCGCCGGCGCCTGACATGTCATCTTTCATCTCACCCATATTATCATCGGGTTTGATAGAAATGCCGCCGCTGTCAAAAGTAATACCCTTGCCTACAAACGCTGTAAACGGCTGGTCCTGAGCTCCCTGATATTTCAGCATTATCAGACATGGCTTATGGCTGCTGCCCTGTCCTACTGCTAACAGGGCGTTCATCTTATATGCAGCCAGCATTTCCTCATCAAGAATTTCCAGAGTCAGATTTTCCTCTGCGGCAATTTTTTCCGCCTCTTCAATCATTACATCCGGAGTCACTACATTACCGGGCCGGTTAACAAGATTCCTGGTAAAAGAAACACTTTCAGCTATAATCGCTGCATCACCCATAACCTTTGCTCCATTGGCAATATTATTGGCAACGGTAATCTGACAAGTAATTTCCGGCAATGGTTTGCTTTTAAATTCCTTAAATGTATATGCTCCCAAATAAAGGCCCTCTGTTAAAGCCTCCAAATAATGGGCTCTTGTTTCATTAAAAAGTATGGGCGCTGCAATTACTGCCTCAGTGCAACGCAGCTGCTTAATGGCGCGTGCAGTGCAGCCGGCAGCTTTGCGAAAATTATTAGGTGAACAATCTTTGCCTATCCCGCAGCCAATCAATAATACATGCTGCAAATGTGCTTCCTGTAAAACTGTCAAATACTGAATTGCACCTACTTCATAAATATCAGGATTTTTCTGTAAATAAAGTTCTGCCGATTTAAGCACATTCTCAGGCAGCCGCAGGTTTGCCAATGCCGGCAAGCATTCTTTGCACAGCATTACAGCAATGCAGTCATATTTTGCATAATCAATTTCTGTAAATTTACTATCAAGACATACAATATTATTTAAAACCATTTCAATCTCCTTATTTTAATACTTTTGCCGTTGTCAAATCATTTAAAAAACTTGTCCCGTCAGATCTGATAAGACTTAAATCACTGACTACAACCTTCATTGCCGTTACTCTGCGGCCGTTTTGATAATAACTTCCCAGAGCATGAATAACAAAAGGAACATTATTGGAATGCCCAAGATAAATCACACAATGTCCATCCATATATAACGGGGCTCCTGCAGGCAAATTGCTGAGAAGTTTATTGCGCGCTTCCTCGCTCATACCCTTTAAATTATAGCTGATACCGGCAGTACGCTCCTGTTCATCAGCATTACGCGGCAAAATTATTCCCACACTGCGGTAAACATTATACACCAGGCTAGAGCAATCCACGCTGCTTTTCAAACCGCCCCAACCGTAGGGACTGCCATAAAACTTAAAGGCAGAACGTACCAGGTTATTAGCTGTATATGGCAGATAACCATTATGCACAGCAGGATTATCCTTTCTGATAAAAAGCTGCACAGGAGTCAGCTTGCCGGCACTGCTGCGCACCGGTGCTTCTACGGTATACGTTTCTCCCTGCACCTTCTGCAGAGGCAGACGTGCACCCAGTTGGTACTCAACCATTTCACCGGCAGTTTTTAATTTCAGATTTTTATTCTGTACTACCAGAAACTGAGCTGGTGCCGCATATTTCAGCCAGGTATTTTTATCTGTAAAGGCAATATCATATTTGCTGATCCAGCCGCTGTAATTAACTGTTTGGACATAATAAAAATAGCCGTTGGCGCTAAAATGCAAGACTGCTACCGGCTCGCCAGGGTCTAAAGCGGTTTCCTGCAGCGCATCAAAATCTCTGTCCGTAACAAAATAATACAGCCCCTCACCGGTAGGAAGATTTCTTAAATTGCAGCGCCGCACTGTTACTGCGTACTGCACATTGACCCGGTCCGGTACAGCGGCAATATTAGTCTGCTTTCGCAGCAGATTTTTATAATTATCACTGACCTTATTGCCGTGCAGGTATAAATCATCTTCCAAAACGGCATAATTCATAATTTTTGTCTTAACGGAATCGCCGCTGACAGTCGCAGGATAGTTTTTTAAATCTGTTACAGTAGGAGAAGCAGCCAGAATCTTCTTATTAAAGGCAGCTATGGCATTACTGTCCATCACAAGATTATCACCTGAGGGATTATTTTTAACCCAATAATCCGCATTAACCAAGGCAGGATAATTGGTTACGCCGGCGGCTGCCAGAGTACCCGAAAATGCCATAACAAAACAAAAACATAATAATAACAAACGTAATCTCATTTTCTGCAGCTCCTTTCATACCATATATTAAATTCTGTAAAACTCTCAAAAATCCTGCTGATAAAGAAAAAGGACGGCTACACCGTCCTTTTTACGTTTTAATCATATAAGCTGATATTCTTTTAAAATTACATCCAGTTTTGCTTCTGCTGCAGCACTAATCGGTGTTAACGGCAATCTGGGATTGCCGGCATCAATACCGGTAACTTTGGTAACTGCTGCTTTAACCGGAATAGGATTGCTTTCCATAAAGAGAGCTTTTGCCAGCGGCACCATTTTCTTATTCAGATCAGCGGCTTCAGCAACGCGTCCTTCACTGTAAGCCTGCATTAAATTCTGCAGCAGCCCGCCGCTAATATTGGATAACACTGAAATCAGGCCTTTGGCACCCACGGACATAAAGGGCAGAACTAAAATATCATCGCCGCTATAAATGGTAAAATCAGCAGGCAGCAAGCGATACAGTTCTGCAACCTGAGCAACATTGCCTGCGGCTTCTTTAATAGCTACGATATTATCGAAATCTGCCGCCAAACGGGCAACGGTTTCCGGTGCAATATTGGAACCGGTGCGTCCGGGAACATTATAAACAACTACCGGTAATTTGGTTGCTTTAGCCACAGCGGCAAAATGCTGATAATAACCTTCCTGCGTCGGCTTATTATAATAAGGACCAACTACCAAAAGACCGTCCACCCCATGGTTTTCCAATTCATGCACCAATTCTAACGTGGTTGCCGTGCAGTTGGTACCGGCACCCACAATAATCGGTACACGCTTATTAATACGTTTTACCACAGCATCAAGAAAAGCAAGCTTTTCATCCATTGTCATGGTTGCTGCTTCGCCAGTAGAACCTTCTACCAGCAACGCATCACTGCCATTATTGATCAGCCATTCCGCGAAATCTGCGCCGGCTTCATAATTAACGCTGCCATCTTCTTTAAATGGTGTTACCATCGCAGTAATCAATCTACCAAAATACGGATTTGACATATAAAACACCCTCTTTTTTTCATCAAAAACTATAATTTAAATGCCTTATGCAAAGCTTTAACAGCTTCTACTAAATGTTCTTCTTTGATAATTGCCGAAATAGTAGTATCGGAATCAACGGTTTGCAAAATGCCAATTTTCTTGCCGGCCAAAGCAGCAACAAAATTAGCCATGATACCGGGAACACCGCGCATTGCGCTGCCAACCACCGAAACTTTGGCACAGCCTTCATTCAGTACATATTTAAAGCCGGTTTCTTCAAGCACTTTGCAGGTATGCGGAACATCGGGAGAAAATACGGCAAACATTGCTTCTTTCTCAGATAAATTCAGACAGCCAACACTAATGCCCGCATCTGCCAAATCTTCAAACAGCATCCTGCCGGCTGCAATATCGTCTGGATTTAATTCAATGCGGAATTGAGCCAAATCGCAAAGATGCGCTACGCCGCTTGCCAAATGCTCATTAATACTGATATCACTGCCGCAGTTGCAATCACTGCGTTCATTGGTAATCAAAGTACCCGGCGCATCGCTGAAAGTAGATTTAACATAGACGGGGATATTTCTGCTCATGGCAATTTCTACAGCACGCGGGTGAATAACCTTGGCCCCATTTTGTGCCATCTGGCATACTTCAGCATATGTAATCTGATGCAGAATATTGGCATCTTTGACAATCCGCGGATCCGCGGTCATTATGCCTTCTACATCAGTATAAATTTCTACAAATTCAGCATGCAAAGCTGCACCCAACGCCGCAGCGGAAGTATCGCTGCCGCCGCGTCCCAAAGTAGTAAACTTAAAGTTATTTTCCGTAACGCCCTGAAAACCGCATACTACCGGAATAATGCCAGATTCCAATAAATGATGCAAATTGGAAACATTAATATTTTTAATGCGTGCCGCACCAAACTGTGAATCTGTAATAATGCCGGCCTGACCGCCGGTTAATGCCATGGCGTTTATGCCAAATTTCTGCAAAGTAGCGGCCATGACGCAGGCGGAAATAATTTCACCGCAGCACATCATAACATCCATTTCACGCACATTGACAGAGATATTTTCTTTTTTCAAAACATCAATCAATGTATCGGTAGCATATGGCGCTCCCTTACGGCCCATGGCAGATACAACTACTACCGGAGACAAGCCTTTGCGAATGGCCTGCTGTACTTTATCCTTAACTGCAACACGCGCTTCCGGAGTAGCAACGGAAGTACCGCCAAATTTCTGCACAATTATCTTCATTATTCAAAGTCTTCCCTTCAAAACAGCTAATTAAAGCCAGTTATTTTTAATCATCGTCTCAGCAATCTGCAAGGTATTAAGTGCCGCGCCTTTGCGGATCTGATCACCTACAACCCACATATTAAAGGTATTGTCATTGGACTCATCACGACGCAGACGGCCTACATATACATCATTTTTCTCAGAAGTGTATAAAGGCATGGGATAAATCTGCTCCTGCGGATTATCAAGCACCTGCACCCCGGGGAAAGCATTCAATGCTTCCTGCATAGCAGCTAAATCCAAATCATGCTCAAATTCCACATTGACAGATTCGCTGTGACTGCGGTAAACCGGTACGCGTACTGTTGTAGCCGTGATACGCATGTCATAATCATCAAAGATTTTCTTGGTTTCATTAACCATCTTCATTTCTTCTTTAGTATAAAGATTATCCATAAATACATCGATTTGCGGAATAAGATTAAATGCAATCGGATAATGTTTTTCAAGACTTGCAGACGGCAATATTTTTGCCACCATTTCACGTCCTTCAGCAGATGCCTTAACCTGATCGGTAAGTTCATCAATGCCTTCTTTACCGGCACCGGAAACAGCCTGATATGTAGAAACAACTATACGTTTAATTTTAGCCATATCATAAAGCGGTTTCAGAGCCATTACCATGATAATAGTTGAACAATTAGGGTTAGCAATAATTCCTTTATGCTTCAAAATAGCCTGCGGATTAACTTCAGGAACTACCAGCGGAACCTCAGGGTCCATACGGTAAGCACTGGAATTATCAATAACAACGGCGCCAGCCTTAACTGCATACGGAGCAAATTCTTTGGATATGCTACCTCCGGCAAATAAAGCAATATCAATGCCTTCAAAAGAATCTTTGGTTGCTTCTTCTATGGTGTAAGTTTTACCCATAAAATCAATTTTCTTGCCAGCACTGCGTTTAGAAGCCAGCAGGCGCAATTCTGCATACGGGAAATTTCTTTCTTCAATAAGTTTTAAAAATTCTGTACCTACGGCACCGGTAGCGCCGAGGATGGCAACATTATATTTTTTCATAACCGGCCTCCATGTGATTAAAGTAATTTATCCAGACCATAAACAAGGCCCTGACGTTCAAGAATCTTGCGACAGCCTAAAGCAACGCCTGGCATATAGCATTCACGGTTTATTGGTTCAGTACTGATGCGCAGTACCTCGCCCTGCCCTCCGAAAATTACCTCCTGAGAAGCTACATATCCGGGAAGACGGACACTGTGAATTCTCATTCCTTCATAATCGGCACCACGTGCGCCAGGCATGGTTTCTTTTTCTTCAGGATGACCCTGGTGCATTTTGGCTCTTACCTCACTGATTTTTTGAGCGGTAATAATGGCCGTGCCGGAAGGAGCATCCAATTTTTTATCATGATGCTTTTCGATAATTTCCACCTGAGGAAAATATTTCGCTGCTTCACAGGCCAATTTCATCATAACTACTGCACCCAGTGCAAAATTGGGAGCAATCAGTACGGCAGTATTATTAGCTTTAGCCAAGGCGTCCACTTCCTTAAGATCCGCATCGGAAAAGCCCGTCGTACCTACAACAGCTCGTACACCCATACTCAAAATTTTGCGCAGATTACTCATGACTACATCAGGACGGGTAAAATCCACTACAACATCGGGCTTGCTTTCATCAATTGCAGCAGCAAGATCAGTACTTACAGTATATACCTGATCATCAACTGTAATGGTTCCGGGCTTTATATCAACCACAGCGGCAATCGTCAAATCAGCTTCTGCAGTAACTTTTTTTACAACCTCACCGCCCATGCGGCCGAGCGCTCCGTTTACTAATACTTTAATCACTACAATACCCCCTAATACTTTTGCGAAAATAAAAACCGTTGAGAAAACTATCTCAACGGCAATACAGTAAGCACATTATTGAGATAGCACTCCGCTGCCTGCTGCAGCGACAGTCCGTCAATTATTCACTGACAGCCCAGCATATCAGCATGGCTGCTGATAAACTTCGGCGCTAACCCTTTTGCCTGCTTCTAAGCCCCCGCTCCACAGGTTACTCTTGCTTTGCGCTCCTCTATCTTTAAATTCATTTATTATACAGATTATATTACCTCTGCTGCACATTGTCAAACAATAAAAATATCTTTTCTTTTACCTTCTTAAAAGTGTAAATTTTGTACAATATTATAGTATGTTATTGATTTGTACTGCCAAAACCACCGCTGCGAACAGCTTTTTCAGCATTATTATCGTCATCAGCAATTAGGTACTTATAGAAAATACCCTGAGCGATACGTTCATTTTTCTGCAGAATTATTGCATTTTTACTCATATTAAGTAAAGCCAGCATAATATGTCCTTCATTATCAGCATTATTATAATAATCAGCATCAATAATCCCGACATTATTGACCAGCATGATATTTTTCTTTACAGCCATACTGCTGCGGATGTGAATACCTAAAAATTCATCATCCTGCATATAAGCTTTGACACCTGTTGGAACCAATTTCAAAACTCCTGGTTGTAAAATTACTTCCTCCGGAACACAAATATCATAGCCGGCAGAAGTTCTGGTTTTGCGTTCCGGCATAGTGAAATCAACATTAGCATATTTGGTAATTTTTTCAAACCCTCTATTTCGCATCTTTACCACCTATAAAGAATATCCCGCCGAATACATCAGCGGGATATAAAATTTATTATTGCTTATTTTTCAAAACCTTTGGTTAAAACTGCTTTTCTGGAAAGGTTGATACGTCCTTTATTATCAATTTCTGTTACTTTAACAACGATTTCATCACCAACAGAAACAACATCCTCAACTTTTTCCACACGTTCGGTAGACAGCTGAGAAATATGAACCAAACCTTCTTTGCCCGGCAAAATTTCAACAAAAGCACCAAAATTCATAAGTCTGGTTACTTTACCCGTATAAATCTTGCCCACTTCAGCTTCAGCAGTAATGCCTTCAATCATATTGATGGCTTTATTGGCAGCTTCAGTATTTACTGCAGCAATGTAAATCTTACCGGAATCTTCGATATCAATCTTAGCACCGGTTTCTTCAATAATCTTCTTAACGGTTTTGCCGCCAGGTCCAATTACCTTGCTGATTTTTTCAGGGTCTACATGAATAGTAGTAATCTTCGGTGCATACGGAGAAAGTTCTTTACGAGGCTCGGAAATGCATTCCATCATTTTGCCCATGATAAATTCACGGCCGCGTTTAGCCTGAGCCAAAGCCTGAGTAAAGATATCTTTATTGATACCGTCAATTTTAATATCCATTTGAATAGCGGTAATGCCTTTCTCAGTACCAGCAACTTTAAAGTCCATATCACCCAAAGCATCTTCCAAGCCTTGAATATCTGTCAGAATGGTAAAATAGTCACCGTCTTTTACCAGGCCCATGGCAACACCAGCAACAGGAGCTTTAATAGGCACACCCGCATCCATCAAAGACAAGGTGCTTGCGCATACGCTGCCCATGGAGGAAGAACCGTTGGATTCCAAAACTTCAGATACCAGACGGATAGCGTACGGGAATTCATCTTCAGACGGAATAACCGGCAGTAAAGCACGTTCAGCCAATGCACCATGACCGATTTCACGGCGGCCAGGACTGCGCAGCGGTTTAGTTTCGCCTACACTGTACGGCGGGAAATTATAATGGTGAATATAACGTTTGGTAACTTCTGCACCAAGGCCATCCAAAGTTTGTGCTTCACGCAGCGGAGCCAATGCCAGAACATTCAAAATCTGCGTCTGACCACGGGTAAACAAAGCGCTGCCATGCGGGCGAGCCAGCAGTCCAACCTCACAGGATACAGGACGTACTTCATCCAGCTGACGACCGTCAGGACGAATTTTATCAACAGAAATAGTACGGCGTACAATCTTTTTCACCAATTTTTGAGTGATGTACGCAACATCTTTAGCATTATCAGGATATTTTTCAAGGAATACTTCTGCAATTTCAGCTTTAACTTTGGCAACGTTTTCCTCACGTTCCAATTTATTAGCATCCATCAAAGCATCTTTCAGCTTTTGTGCACCATATTCTTCAATTTCAGCAACAAGCTCTTCCGGAGGCGCATAGAAAGGAACTTCCATTTTTTCCTTGCCGATTTCTGCAACAATTTTTTCCTGGAATTCTACCAATTGTTTAATTACGCCATGACCGAACCAAATAGCGTCCAGCATAACCTGTTCAGATACTTCTTTAGCGCCTGCCTCAACCATCAAGATAGCATCTTTTGTGCCGGCTACAGCCAAGTTCAGCAGACTTACTTTGGCCTGTTCTACGGTAGGATTGATAATAAATTCACCGTCAATCAAACCAACGCGTACACCTGCAATAGGTCCTTCAAACGGAATATCAGAAATAGAAAGCGCGCAGGATGCGCCGATCATTGCCGGCATATCAGGTGCATTATCCGGATCTACAGATACCGCAGTAGCCACAATCTGCACATCATTATGATATCCTTCAGGGAACATCGGGCGAATAGGACGGTCAATAAGACGGCTGGTCAAAATAGCCTGTTCACTGGGACGTCCTTCACGTTTTATAAAACCGCCGGGAATTTTTCCGACTGCATACATTTTTTCTTCAAAATCAACGGTCAACGGGAAAAAGTCAACACCTTCACGCGGTGTTTTGGTACCGGTAACTGCAACAACGACTGCAGTGTCACCATAACGAACTAAAACTGCTCCATTAGCTTGCTTAGCAATCTTGCCGGCTTCGATAGTCAGCGTTCTGCCGCCAAGATCCATGCTGTAACTATGCATATTATTATGCCTCCTCTATTTTTTCACATTTTGTGTACCTAAACAATATTCGCTGCCTTTTGAAAAACTCCTTTTATTTTTTTACTAAAAAAATAATTTTTTACATAAAAAGTTTTAAAAGAAATACAACAACCGCTCCCACCGCGGCAAATACTAAAAATGCCGGCAACAGGAAGAAAAACAGCGCCAAAATACCGCCAATAATTAAAAGTGTCATTAGAATACCGCTGCTTAAATTGAAGGTGCGTACTTTAAAATGCGGCTGCTGCGACTGCTCATACCGTTTAAACCGGTCGCTTCTCTCATCAAAAGCTTCAGAACTGCGCGTGCTGCCATCTTCTTCAATAGTGATGCCCTCAAAGGTATCACGTTCATCGGGAGACAAAACCTGGGTATCTCTTTTCATCTGGTAATGACAGTAAGGACATTCACTTAATCTGTCTTCTATTTCACGTCCGCAAAAATCACATTTCATTTTCTTTCTCCTTATTAAGACAACAACATCAACAGTAAGCCTTCTTCATTAATATACCGTGGATCATGCAGCTCAATCTTCAAAGTCTGCCTGATTTGCGCGGCAGCCTTGCTTACTGCTGTTTCAGGTATATTATGACACATTTCCGAAACAGTTGACTGATCGTAGTTATACACCCCGTTAGCAGTAATAAAATTACTGATAACTCCGGCTGTCCAAAGCTCCGGAACTTTAATCTGCGCCTGATACAGTGCCTGAAAATCACTCCACAACGTTCGAGCCAAATAAATATCATGCGCCGTAAAGGCATAAGGCCGCATCATGCTTTTGATAAGCTGACAAACCCGGTCATTTAAATCGACGGGCTGAGGAGTGTAAGACGTTATATTACTGGTATAATTAAAGCCGTCCAATTTAACATAGGCCGAATAAATCAGCGTACAGTGGCGTACAAACATAGGGTTGCGCCTGATAAACTCAGCCCAGTCAAGTTTGCCATTATACCTTACAGCCAGCCACTGACGCGCTTTTTCCATAACCTGACGCAATTTTTTTTGCGCTGTTTTGGGTATCATCATGCCACGTACAAAATTCATTACCATACTGCGGTTATAAAAAATATGACCTAAGAAAAGGAAGCTGTCCCGATCAATATCCTGTTCTATCGGCAGCAGCAAATTATATGTTTCGCCGGTCAGAAAATCGCGGCACAAATACATCCCGTCTTCACCGTTATCCTCAATAGAAAACACAACCAGCTGCGCTTTCAGCAGTTCTTCCAAAACATCTTTGTTCACCTTGCCAGCAGCACTGAACTGGTCCGCACAAATTTCATCGTAAAAATACTGCAGCGGTCTTTTATCTGATTCTATCATCAGATAATCAAACAAAAAATAATCCCAGAAGCACTGAGCATATTCTTCACTGCCAGGTTTTTCATCAGCTCCGCCGCTTAAAAAAATACCGCTGTACAAAAATGCCGCTCTTTCAATATCACGATGGTATTTTTTATCCGCAAAAAATGTTCTCAGAGCCTCCAGCAGATTCTGCAAACGATCGCCAATATTCAAAAATATTTTGGCCGGCAAATCTTCAGTTGCATTCTGATTATACTGATCGTATTTCTGATAAAAATGACCTTCAGTATCCATCATAATCATTTTACCGTTGCTGAACAGTTTTGCATAAGCCTGCATCGGCGCCTCAGCGCTGGTAATAATTTTTTTACTCTGCAGATAACTGTAAAGTTCTTTCATCGTGGTCAAAAAATATGAAACTTCTTCATCATCCAAAGAAAATTCTGACACATTGCGTCCACACCAGGCCACGCAATCAATAAAATCATCGGCAGACATATCGCCCAGATAGTTTTCAGCATTGCCTAAATACAGGCATAACATGGTCATATGATCCCAATACTTTACCAGATGCTCATTATCGGCACCTTGCCATGCGCAGTAACGCAAAAAACTTTCCGCATATTTCTGCTGTAAAACCGTATTCCAATCTTCATCCTGATTATAGAAATCTGTTACCAGATCAAAAACATTATTCATTATTACTCCAAAGTATATATTTAATAATGTTTAATTATACCATATACCATAATAAATGCCTACTGATTCGCCTATTCACGCAAGCATAAATGCGTAAAAAAAGTGTAAATAATTCTTAAATTTTAGTTAAAGAAATATCATATTGTCACATTTCACCATAATTAAGCGGCAAAGTATTCAAAGCTATTAAAGATGGCGGAAAGATATATAGCTCGTTGGCTATTGCATTAAGACTCTGCCAGCTTACTGCCAACATTTCCTCATCTTTTAATGCGTCATTAATGATCAGTTGCTTTTCATCTGCTACTGCCAGATAAAAAATATCGCTTAAAATACTTCTGCGCTCTGCTTTTCTGGTCAGACGGTCTATACGATCATACTGGCATAAAATAGTTTTTTGAAAGCATATTTTTTCCTTTAATTTATCATCCAGAACTACACCAAATTCTTCTTGAAGTTCCCTCAAGGCCGTATCCTTTAAATCAGCATCCTTATCTTCCTGCTTGCCGGCAGCAAAGCCCCAGCCTTGACCATCAGCTCTTTCACCCATTAAATAACGGCATGTGTTTTCAGCAAAAATAATAATGCCTGCGGCTCTCTTTGCTTCCATTTCTGCATCCTCCCGCTGTTGTTAATACTTTACGGTATTATCATAACACAAATTATGTTTTGGCAAATTAATCTTCTCACCTTCCAGCCGGTTCTGCAAAAACCTGTTAGAAAATTGTACTACTTTCTAACGGCAATTCTCTCATTAGGGCTGCGAAAAATGATTAAAATAGATAAGTAAGCGCTTTTATGAAACAGTGAAGTGATATAAAAACAGGAGACACTTTTTTTGTGTCTCCTGTTTTTATATCACTTCACCTTTACTTCTGGTTACTTTTACTGCTGTTTCTTTTTCAATTCATCAAACAAAAATTCATTTTTTACTTTAATATAGGTACCCTTCATGCCAAGGGATTTTGTTTCAATCAAATCGGCGCTTTCAAATTTTCGCAGCGCGTTGACAATAACTGAACGGGTAATACCTACTCTGTCAGCTATTTTGGAAGCAACTAACAAACCTTCATCGCCATTAAGTTCTCCAAGAATATTGATTACTGCTTCCAGCTCTGAATAGGACAAGGTTGAAAAGGCAATCTGCACCATAACACGCTTACGCGCTTCTTCAGCAACTCTTGCTTCGCGGTCATGCAGTATTTCTACACCTAAAACTGTCGCTGCATATTCGGCCAGCAACAAATCTTCATCAGTAAAACCGGCATCATACTTGGCGACAATCAATGTTCCTAAACGTTCACCATTACCAAAAATAGGTACAATAGTAGTCATCTTATCATTGAAGATGCATTTTTCACCTTTCAAAAATGAACATTCCTGATCGGAATGCGGTATATTAGCCACTGTCTCATTGATGCCCATTATAAAATTCAGATAATCCTCAGGAAATCTTTTGACATCGAGAACATGTTCTTTCATGATATCACATTCAAACTCACTGATTAAAGAACAACCTTTCACGCTGCCTTTTCTGCCGACAATATAAGTATTGGCACCAATAACATCACGTAAAGTTTTGGCAATGGCATTGAATTCTACTTTATCGCCATTCTGCAATAACTTGTTAATCTTTCTGGTTTTTTCAAGCAACTCCATAACAATCCCCTCCAAAACTACATTTATGCACGTGGATGATTTTTTTCATATACAGAAGCAATACGCTCTGCCGTTATATGTGTATAAATCTGTGTAGTAGATAGATTAGCGTGTCCCAAAAGCTCTTGTACTGCTCTCAAATCAGCTCCGTGATCCAGTAAATGAGTAGCAAAGGTATGTCGTATCGTATGCGGGCTCACTTTTTTATGTACGGCCAGCTGTACAATATATTTTTCCAGAATACGCCTTACACTTCTATCTGTTAAAATACCTCCACGGCTGTTAACAAATACATAATTATGTTCATCATGTTTGTATTTATCTAAAATAATTTTTCTGCTGTTTTGATAATATTCTGTCAATGCCCGGCAGCAAACATGGCCTAAAGGCACTATTCTCTCCTTATCACCTTTACCATGCAGGAGGACATATCTGTTGGCCAAGTCAACATTGTCGAGCGTCAAACCAACCAGCTCCGATACACGGCAGCCAGTAGCATAAAGTAATTCCAAAACAGCCTGATCACGCAGTCCTAAAATAGTCTTAGGCGGCAGTTGCAACAACTCATTAATTTCAAATTCTTCCAGAAAGCTTGGTAGTTTTTTATCAAGCTTGGGCGTCTTTACATTTAGAAAAGGATTATAAACAAGATAATTCTCTCTTACCAGATACTTATAAAAGGATCTCAGAGAAGAAATCCTGCGGGCAATAGTCCGTTTGGCATAATTGCATTTATTTAAGTAAGCAAGATAAGCTCTTATGTCTAACGCGCTGACCTGCTGCCACTGAAAATCACCCTGCAGCCGCTGCTTTAAAAAAGCTGCAAAACAATTTATATCTTTCTGATAATTACTTACCGTCAGGGGTGAAGAATTCTTTTCTATATTTAAATATGCAAAAAACTTTTCCGGCAGAGCAGAACCTGAAATAGCCATTACACTTACTCCTTGCGTTGTTGTTAATGATATCATAAATAAAAATCGCTTTCAAGAAAAAATTTTAGTCACTTGCATATTTACTAAATTATATGTTTGAATTATACAACAAAAAAACAGTGCCACAGCACTGTTTTAATTTTTTAAATTCATAGCATTAAATTCAGAAAATATAAATAATTTAGATATTATACTGCTCTTTAATTCTCGCAATTTCCTCTAATGCCCTTTGAGCAATCATAGCGTTTTTCTCACGTTTATTTCTGATTTTCCTGCCCAGAGGAGCAATCAAACCAAAATTGACATTCATCGGCTGGAAATTTTTAACTTCACTATTGCTGATGTAGTTTGCCAGGGCACCATGCGCTGTTAAATTGCTGAATTCAATTTCCGGCAGTTCCAAAGCAGCACGGGCAGCATGTAATCCTGCCATTAATCCGGAAGCCGCAGATTCCACATAACCTTCTACACCGGTCATTTGACCAGCAAAATAGAATTTACCATTTTTTCGCAGAGAAAATTTGTTATCCAGCAGCTGCGGTGAATTCATATAGGTATTCTTATGCATGACACCATATCTGACAAATTCTGCATTCTCCAAACCGGGAATCATACCAAAAACACGTTTTTGTTCCGGCCATTTCAAATGAGTTTGAAAACCGACAATGTTATATAAGGATGCGGCTGCATTATCCTGACGCAGCTGCACAACTGCATAAGCTTCCTTGCCTGTACGAGGATCCACCAGGCCTACAGGTTTTAGCGGTCCAAAACGCATGGTATCCTCACCGCGGGAAGCCATTTCTTCAATGGGCATACAGGCTTCAAAGAATACTTCCTTTTCAAAGTCTTTTACCGGCGCCAGCTCTGCGCTGCACAATGCCTGCCAAAAATTAAGATATTCCTCTTTGGTGTCAAAAGGACAATTCAGATAATCAGCGTCCCCCTTGTCATATCTGCTGGCACGATATACCTTATCATAGTTTAATGACTCCGCAGTAACAATGGGAGCAGCCGCATCATAAAAATAAAAATAATCGGCATCCAGAAGCTTTTGGATATCAGCGGAAAGTGCCTGAGAAGTCAGAGGCCCGCTGGCAACAATTACGGTGCCATCCAAACTGTTTAGATCAGTTACTTCTTCGTGAATTACCGTCACCAAGGGATGGCTGGTAACCATATTAGTTATGCTTTGCGCAAAACCTTCCCTGTCCACAGCTAAGGCACCGCCGGCAGGAACCTGATGGGCGTCTGCCTGCTGAATAATCAGCGAGCCAAGGCGGCGCATTTCCTCTTTCAGAAGACCTACCGCATTTTCAATATTATTGGCACGCAGAGAATTGCTGCAGACCAGTTCGGCAAAATAGGCAGTCTTATGAGCTTCATCAGATTTATGAGGCCGCATTTCGTGAAGTATAACGGGAATACCGTATTTCACAATCTGCCAGGCAGCTTCGCAGCCTGCGAGGCCGCCGCCGATAATATGTATAGGTTTAACTTTCACTTTTTTTATTTCCCTTTCTTACAACCTTACAGTTACTGCATTCCTGATTCAGGCAAAACAGTTTCTTCTGTCCGTTTTTTTCCACATGTTCAAACAACATCTTACCACATACCGGACATTTCTCCATTGTCGGTTTATCCCAAGAGGTAAAAGAACACTGCGGATAGTTTTCACAGCCGTAAAATACTTTACGAGTTTTTGTTTTACGTTCAATAATTTCGCCGCCGCATTCAGGACATTTCACGCCTATTTTTTTCAGAATCGGTTTGGTATTGCGGCACTCAGGAAAACCCGGACAGGCAAGAAAGCTGCCGAATCGTCCTTGTTTGACCACCATCATCCGGCCACATTTTTCACAAGGAATATCCGTAACCTGAACAGGTATTTCGACAGTTTCGATTTCTTTATCTGCCACAGCCAGTAATTTGGCAAAGGGTTCATAAAACTTCCTGATAATTTCATTTTTATCAGCGTGATGCTCAGCTATTTCATCCAGCTCAGTTTCCAGTTCTGCCGAAAACGGAATATTAATAAGATTAGTAAAGTATTTTGTAAGCATATCTATCACCAGAAGGCCTAATTCGGTAACAACCAGCTTTTTGCCTTCTTTGGTAATATAGCCGCGGTCAATAATGGTCTGAATGGTAGGCGCATAGGTACTCGGCCGGCCAATACCCTTATCTTCTAATTCCTTAACCAGTGTAGCCTCGGTAAAATGTGCCGGAGGCTCCGTAAAATGCTGCTCAGCCGGCAGTAATTTATGTAAAAGCAGTTTCGTGCCTACAGCGATAAAAGGTACGGTTTTTTCCTTTTCATCTTCGGCCTGTTTAAGGTTAAGCTTCAAAAAACCGGCAAATTTCAATACGGCGCCGCTGGCGCGCAGCTGATAATCCCCAGCGCCAATTAAAAGCGAGGTAACATCATAAACAGCATCCGTCATCTGACTTGCCACTGCCCGCTGCCAGATAAGTGTATACAGCTTCAGCTGATCCTTAGTTAAAAATGCCGCAACTTCTTCCGGTGTTCTTAATACACTGGTAGGTCTGATAGCTTCATGAGCATCCTGAGCATTCTTTTTGCTGCTAAAAATATTGGGTTTTGCAGGACAATACGCTTCACCAAAACTATTTTTAATATAATCCCTGATTTCATCACTGGCCACATCGGCAAATCTTACAGAATCCGTTCTCATATAAGTAATAAGACCGACAGCAGCTTTACCAAGCGAAACGCCTTCATATAATTGCTGCGCAACCAGCATTGTTTTTTTAGCGGTAAAATTCAGCTTTTTATTAGCTTCCTGCTGCAGGCTGGAAGTGGTAAAAGGCGGCGCCGGACGACGGCGGCGTTCTTTTTTGGCAGCTTCGCTGACAAGATATTCAGCCTGCTGCAGAGCCTGCTCCACGGCCTGTGCTTCGGCCGCGTTATGAATTTCCAGCTTCTTGCCCTGATATTTTACTGCTTCAGCCTCAAAAATCGGAGCTTTAGCATGTTCACGCAGCTTCGCATTAACGGTCCAATATTCCTGCGGCACAAAGTCAGCAATTTCTTTTTCTCGATCAGCAATAATCTTTACCGCTACGGACTGCACGCGGCCTGCGCTCAGTCCTTTGCGAATCTTGCGCCATAACAGCGGACTTAACTGATAACCAACTATGCGGTCAATAATGCGGCGTGCCTGTTGAGCATCAACCTTATCCAAATCAATGGGACGAGGGTGCTTTAAGGCGTCTTTAATAGCATTGGACGTAATTTCATGAAATTCTATGCGGCATTTCTGTTCGGGGTCCAGTCCCAGAATATGCGCTAAATGCCAGCTGATCGCTTCTCCTTCACGGTCAGGGTCAGTTGCCAGATAGATTTTATCAGACTTTTTGGCCAGGGCCTTCAATTCTTTAATCAAGTCGCCCTTGCCGCGTATATTAATATATTTAGGCTCGAAATCATGCTCAACATCAACGCCAAACGTGCTTTTCGGCAAGTCGCGCAAATGGCCCATGGAAGCACGTACAGTATAATTTCTGCCCAAAAATTTTTCTATTGTTTTTGATTTGGTTGGTGATTCCACAATCACCAAATTCTTCGTCATTGGCTTTCCTCCTAAATGCGGTAATATCTCTGAGCCTGATCTGCGGCAATTATGCCTTCAACCTGCAAATTCAACAGCTCCATACTTACATCTGCAAAAGACTCACCGCTCTGTTCCGTTAATTCTTCCAACGATAACGGCCCCTGTAAAAGCAGGTGGAAAAGCTTCTTACCTAACGCTGACATTTCTTTTGTACAGAAATCGCCGGCACATGGATCTTCTTTCTGACCATCATCATCAGACCCGAACATCTCAGGCTGTATAATTTTGCCGCTGCAGCTGCGGTACCAATCGCGCATATCTTCAAAAATATCCTGCGGCCCGTCAACCAGCTTGGCGCCTGTTCTGATTAAATCATGGCAGCCTATGCTGCTGCCTGTGAAAATATTTCCCGGTATGCAATATACTTCCCGCGCTTCATCAGCCGCGATACCGGCAGTTATAATCGCCCCGCTTTTTCTGGCCGCTTCAGCAACCAGCACTCCCCGTGACATTCCAACAATAATACGGTTTCTTGCAGGAAAATTATAAGAACGAGGTGCAGTGCCGGGCGCAAACTCACTTACAAGTGCGCCGCTGTCGGCAATCTGCTCAAAAAGTCGTTTATTTTCGGACGGATAAGCAATATCAATACCGCAGCCAAGCACGGCAACAGTACTTCCGCCTGCCAGAAGACAGGCTTTATGCGCAGCCGTATCAATGCCGCGCGCACCGCCGCTGATAACCGGAATATGCTCCTGAGCAAAGGCTGCTGCAAACATGCCGGCGGCCTTTAACCCATACGGCGATGCTTCCCTGGAACCGACAATTGCCAAATTATATTTACTTACAGGCAATACGCCACGTACATAAAGCACCAATGGAAAATCATGTATTTCCTTTAAAGCTTCCGGGTAGTCCGCATCATAAATAGTTATCAGCTTTACGCAATGCCGTGAGCAAAATGCAAAAAGCTTTTCCGGCAGCTCCGGCTTTCTGTTGGCAATAAAATTTTCAATCTGCCTGACTGTGCAGATGCCGGACTGCAGCAAATCATACATTTGCGCTTCGTATACGGTTTTAGCATTGCCGAAAAATTTGATTAACTTGGGTATCCTGCTTCTCCCCAACCCCGGTGTAACGGCACATAAAGCCGCCAGATAAAATGCGTCCAACACCTCAGCTCCTCGTCATAAATTTCCGTTCTGTCAAACGCAACCGCAAGTTGTGTAAGCAAGACATAGATTTCTTTCATTATAGTAAGCTTACCGTTATCGGTCAAGCAATTTAATTTTGCTTAAGATGCTGCAGAACATAGGCACAGATCTTCTCAGCAGCCTGCGGTCTCCCTAAAATTACCTCACGTTCAGTGTGATTATAAAATTCACGCACATATCGCGATACATCCTTAATGTCTGCAGCAACTGCTGCATGGCAGTATTGCTGCAGAAAACGGGCATTGCCTTCTTCCTGCCCCGGTAAGGGGTGATAAATGATAAAATGTAGTCCTAAGGCCAGCACTTCAGCGGAGGTTAGTCCTCCTGCCTTGGAAATAACCATATCGGATGCCGCCATAATTTCCGGCAGCTGCTTAGTAAAGCCATGGACTGTCAGATCAGAACGCTGCAGCCGCCGCAAATCGGCTGCCAGCTGCTGATTATGCCCCGTAACGGCAATTATTCTGAAATCAGGCCCCAAATCCTGCGGCATCCCATTTACAATGCTGACCATGGGCAAAAGTCCTTCACCTCCGCCCAGCAGCAGGCAAATCTTATCTTGAGCAGCTATTCCAAGTTTTTTTCTTGCTTCCTGACGGCTGAGGCCGGCAAAGCGTCTGCGTACAGGTATACCATAGGATTGAACATCAGCGTCTGGCGGCAGGCGCTTTTGCAAACGTTCATCAGCAATAAAATAGGTATCAACCCCATCGCAAATCCACCATTTGTGGATGGTAAAATCGGTAATTACAGCTCCTAAAAACAACGGCGCCGCCAGTGTTTTTTTATAAATGCCAATAATACCTGCCGGCGTAGCATGCGTGGCAATAACGGCATCAGGATTGACCTTTTGCAGATAGCTGCGCCCCATTTTAGCCAGCAGTCCATTAATTACATTCTTCATCCATACGGAGCCCTTTTCCTGATTACCCCACTTATACATATATTTATACATCCACGGAAAACTTTGCAGCATCCGCAAATAACATTTAAGAAATACAGTTCCCACAAAATGCGGAAAAAAATCAAAAATATTGCCATGAACTACATGAACAGCTTCATTATCAGCCAGCACCTGCTCCAAAGCCTCTGCTGCCAGCCTGTGTCCTGATCCGATAGGCGCAGAAAGCAGCAGCACCGTATACTTTTTATTTGCCGCGTTCATAAGTCCTCCTTAGATAAAGCAATTTTTAATAAATTTGTGAAATCCCTTGAATAAGAAACGTTATTATTGTATCATATTTTTATTATATTATACTATTAAATAGTTTTTTAACGGAGGTAAAAATGAAAAATAGATTGCCTGTAGAAACTTTTAACTTTCCTATAGAAAAAATCAAATCCGGATATTACAGCGATGCTTATTTTCTGCGTACGGCTGAGATTTTGAACAGCGATAATCATCATCCTCGTGTCCTGATGCAGATTTTCACACGCGAGCATGTAGTTGTTTGCGGAACTGATGAAGTAATTGCTCTGATTAAAACCTGTGCCTATCATCCGGAAAATATCATTATTCATTCGCTGCATGACGGCGATGAGGTAGAACCGTGGGAAACAATCATGACCATTGAAGGTGACCTGGCCGATTTTGCTCATCTGGAAACCATTTACCTTGGCATTCTTGCGCGTCAAAGCCGCATTGCTACTAATGTGCGCAATGTTGTCAAGGCTGCTAACGGTAAACCAGTTCTGTTCTTCCCTGCCCGTTATGATATTTATCATACCCAGGAAAGTGACGGTTATGCAGCAAAAATTGGCGGTATTAAAGGCTTTTCAACGGATGCCAATGCTCTTCCCAGTAACGGTAAAGGCGTAGGCACCATTCCGCACGCTCTGATTGCTGCCTATAACGGCAATACTGTTGCCGCCACAGAAGCTTTCGATAAATATGTCGATGAAAATATTGCTCGTATCGCGCTGGTTGACTTCGACAATGACTGTGTAAATACCTCTCTGGCTGTTGCCCGTAAGCTTGGCCATAAACTCCAGGGCGTGCGCCTTGATACCTCCGGCAGCATGGTTGACAAAAGCCTATACGGCCAGATGGGCATGTTTAATCCTACCGGCGTCTGCAAGGAACTGGTCTGCAATGTGCGTCAGGCTTTGGATAACGAAGGTTTTGATTATGTAAAAATCATTGTTTCCGGCGGCTTTGATGCTAAACGTGTAGCTGCCTTTGAAGCAGCAGGCGTTCCTGTCGATACCTATGCTGTTGGCTCCAGCTTCTTTGACGGCAATATCAATTTTACCGCAGATATCGTTATGGTTGACGGCAAGCCCTGTGCTAAAGCCGGACGCAAATACCTGCCCAATGACCGGCTTGAACTTGTAAAATAATCTAAAGCACTGCTGCTGCAGTGCTTTTATTTTTCATATATCATTACCAAAGGAGAGACAGCATATGAGTTTAAATGCCACCCCATCTTCAGAACGAGTACATATCGGCATCTTTGGCCGCCGCAATGCTGGTAAATCCAGCCTTATTAACGCACTTACAAGCCAAAATCTGGCCATTGTCAGTGATTTCAAAGGCACTACTACTGATCCGGTTTATAAAGCTATGGAACTATTGCCCTTGGGGCCAGTAATGATTATTGATACTCCTGGCATAGACGACGAAGGAGCTTTGGGTCAGCTGCGTATTCAAAAAGCTTACCAGGTATTGAACAAAACGGATATAGCAGTACTTGTCATTGACGCCGCCTGCGGATACAGTGCAGAAGATAAAAAGCTTCTGGAACATATTCAGGATAAAAACATTCCCTGTGTTATCGTCTTTAACAAATGTGATTTGCTGACTGCTGAACAGGCCTCCGACCTTTCCAAGCAAAATCCTAAGGCTTTCTTTGTCAGCTCTGCTACCAAGCAGCAGATTCATGAACTGAAAGAACTGCTTGCCTCTCTTAAACCGCAGCAGCAGGACAAGGAACTGGTCGGTGATCTTATTAACCGCGGAGATATTATTATTCTGGTGACCCCCATCGACAGCGCCGCTCCTAAAGGGCGCCTAATTTTACCGCAGCAGCAGGTTTTGCGCAATATTCTGGATAATAATGCTCTGGCATTTGTAGTGCAGGAAGATGAACTATCAGCCGCTCTTCAAAAACTTTCTGTCAAACCCCGGCTGGTCATTACTGACAGTCAGGCCTTTGAAAAAGTAGCACAGGTTGTGCCGGAAGATATACCTTTGACATCCTTCTCCATCCTTTTTGCCCGGTATAAAGGCAATCTATCCGCTGCCGTTGCCGGTGTCCAGGCACTTGACGATATTCAGGACGGAGACCGCATCTTAATCAGCGAGGGCTGCACTCATCACCGTCAATGCAATGATATCGGTACCGTAAAACTTCCCGGCTGGATAAAAAAATATACCGGCAAGAACCCTGTATTTTCCTTTAGCAGCGGTACTGAGTTTCCTGCCGACCTTACATCTTATAAACTCATTGTTCATTGCGGCGGCTGCATGCTTAACGAAAAGGAAATGATGCATCGCGGTAAATGCGCTGCCAAGCAAAATATTCCCATGACTAACTATGGTATACTGATTGCCCATATACACGGTATTTTAAAGCGCAGTCTGTCGCCGCTGCCTGATATTGCCAAATTACTTAAATAAACAGCAAAAAGAGTTCGGCTTTGCCGAACTCTTTTTATTATTTGCTCAGATATTGATAACATTATTAAAAAGCTCTTTATTTTCTTCGATAATCTGCTTGCCGCCGACAACACAGATATAACCGTCACTCAGCATATCGTCCACAACCTGTCCCAACTGACGCAAATCTGCATTAGTAACCTGCAAAACTTCATCACGCACCTGCTGGCGCACAGCATCAGGTACACGCTTAAGATAGGCGTTAACCGCAGTATCAAGTTTCATGGAGCTGGTCAGAGGAACATCCATGCCGCTGATAGTGCCGATAACATATTTATTGAGCTCACGTTCCGTAAAATCAACCTGCTTTAACCATGCAGCCAGTCCCTCGTACGCCGCCAGCGATTCTCTTAGTTTAGGATCACGATAGGAAGCAAAAACAGCCAGGCCATTCATTTCAAACCGCGCCGTAGCACCATAGGCGCCTCCCTGAATACGAATTTTGGTCCACAGATATTCATATCTCAGTATGGTTTCCAAAACGCGCATGGCGCCGGTAAACTTATATCCATGCTTGATAAAATTTCCGCCGGCCGCAACATACTGAACTTTGCCGGCCGTAGTAATAGCCTCATTTGTTTCTCCCTCAGGCAAAATCTCCGGTACTTTACCGGCAACATCTGCAGCAGGCAGTAAATCATTGAAGGCTTCTGCTTTTTCCTGCACCAGCGCTTTTCTTTCTTCTTCACAGGAATAAGCAAATACATAACCATTTTTGTGGAAGAAGACGGGCATCAGCTGACGCAGAATCTGTAGCGTCTCTTCTCCCCTCGTTGCAAAATTATCGGCCAGCTCCCTGATAAAGCTGTAATAGCTGAATTGATCCTGCTCATTGACTCTGGCTGCCGCTGAAGTATAGGAATACAGACGGGAAATAGCGATATTCTGCCCGCGGTTAAAGAAATTATCATCCCAGTCAGCTCTGATTTCATCTACCAAATCATGCAGACGCTGCAATTCATCAAATTTGCTTTCCAAGGCTACCGCCTGCAAAATCTCAAACAGCCTGGGCAGGTTTTCAACCATGACTTTGGCTTTCATGGTAAAGTAGATTTTATAACGATCGGCATCGCTGACTTCTGATAAAGCTCTTACATTAAAAGCTACGCCACCGGTATACATAATGCTGTTAGTCGCAATTTCTTCGTAGCTGTACTTCTTGGTATTAAACTTGCCCAATACATCTGCCAGCAAATAACAATACGGCAATAGTTTTGCCGGAACACCGCTCATATCAAAATACCAATTCAGATAGGCAATATTATGTACTTGCGAAGGAAGATACAGTATTTTATTATCTGCAGTCACGGCAGTTTCTTCCAACGGAAACCTTTCTATCTGCTGACGAATATCACTGCGCTGCAAAACGGGAATGGAGGCCAATGCTTCCGGAGAGTCAGCCAACGCCTGACGCCTGTGCAGCTCCGCACATTCTTGCATATACTGCTGCAGCTGCTCTTTGCTCATGGAAGCTTTAACCTGTGCCATATGTTCTGCCGCTGCTGCATTATCCGCTTCTTCTTTTCCTTGCTGCGGGCGCAATGTAACAATAACCTTATGAGAATTATCCAACAAATAATTTTCAATTAAACGTTCAAAATAACCATTTTGAATGCCATCACGCAATTCCCGCAAAATACCGTCATAACGCAGTCCGTCCACAGGATTGCCTCCGTAAAGCCAGTTATCCATAATGCCGATTCCATAAATCAGACCTTTGGGATATACACCAAAATCAGCTTCCCTTAATTTAAATTCCGCAGCATTTAAAGCTCCTTCCAGCAGTTTTTTATCAATACCTTGCATGGTAAGCTTCTGCAGCGTGCTGTAAATAACACTGATGAATTTATCTTTCAATTCGTATTCACTGCCGGACACCTTAATGCCAAACACCGGCTGCAGCAGGCTGCCCACATAGCTGCCGCTGACGCTGAGCCCAAGTTTAGCATCTATTAAGGCGCGGCGCAGCGGTGAAGATTCCGATTCCAGCAGTACTCCTTCCAGAATACGCAAAGCCATGGAAGTCTTCACGTCACGGGCACAGCCCGTAACAATGGATAATTCATGATAGGTTTTTGCCTGCAGATTCTCACCACTGTCTACAGGATAGAAAGCTTCAATTTCTTTCGTTTTGGCAAAAGGAGCCTGCAGATTAATTTCTGAATGTACCTGTCCGCTTTTTGTAAAAGCCGAAAGATATTCTTTGTCCAAATAAGCAAGCGTTGCGTCAATATCCATATCGCCATATAAATAGATAAAAGAATTTTCCGGACTGTAATAAGTTTTATGGAAATTTGTGAAAGCTTCCTGAGTCAGCTGCGGAATGGCTTCCGGATACCCGCCTGATTCAAATCTATAAGGAGTGTCGGGAAACAGCGCTTTCATAGCTTCATTCTCCAATAAAGCATCAGGAGAAGAATAAACACCCTTCATTTCGTTGTAAACCACACCGTTATAACTTAATTCCCCATCAAGGCTTTCCAGGTTATAATGCCAGCCCTCCTGGCGCAGCGTATATTTATTTTCATAGATAAGCGGATAAAATACGGCATCCAGATAAACATCCATTAAATTATGAAAATCCTTGTCATTTCGGCTGGCTACCGGATACATGGTTTTGTCAGGATAAGTCATCGCGTTTAAAAACGTATTCATTGAACCCTTAACCAACTCAACAAAAGGCTCTTTCAGGTGATACTTACGGGAGCCGCATAAGGAAGAATGTTCCAAAATATGAGCTACGCCGGTATCATCATACGGCGGAGTGCGAAACGAAATGGAAAAAACCTTGTTATCATCGTCACAGGCCAGATAAAAGAGACGGGCGCCGCTCTGTAAATGTTCCAGCAGATAACCTTCAGCATTAATTTCTTGAATAGTATCTTTTTGCATGACTTGAAAGCCATGATATATGTTACTTACTTCTAACTTCATTGTTGCCTCCATTAAGTTTTTCTTTTTATTTTACCATATTCGCGCTGTAAAATCTCAAATTCTGTGTGAATACTTGCATATGCATGCTTATTTGCCTATAATAAAAAAGAAAGCTTAACGTTATGATGATGTCATTGGGAGGAATGAACATGGACGAAGCACGTTTTACTATGCGTATACATCCAATTATCATGAATAAAATGAAGCATATTGCCAAAAACAATGGCCGCTCACTTAATAAGGAAATTGAGCAAATTTTAAAATGGGTTGTAGATGATTATGAACGTTCCTGCGGGCGCATCATACTTTCTGATGATGAACAAATAACCAAAAAGCATGAAGAAGCTATTCAGCCCTATCCTGACCGCCCCATGGATATGTTGTTTAAAATTGATAAAGATAAATAAAAATAAAACCTCTGAGCAGAAATTGAACTGTACCCCAAAAGTTAGACTTTTGGAGATGAAGTTCAAATGCCCGGAGGTTTTTTTCATATTCAAAAATAATCCCGCAGCATCATAACCCAAAGATACTGCGGGAATAATTTATTTAATTTATTAAGTTAAGTGAATTATTTGAAATAGTTAACACCGGATTTAAACAGCATCTGATCTTTATTGCCGTAAATGTTTCTGTACAGACCGTCAGCAAAACGTTCCGTATGACCCATTTTGCCCAAAACGCGGCCGTCAGGACTGGTAATACCTTCAATTGCGTACAAGCTGCCATTAGGATTATAAGGCATGTTCATAGTCGGCTGACCTTGTTCGTTAACATACTGCGTAGCTACCTGACCGTTGGCAAAGAGTTCTTTGATTACTGCTTCCGGTGCATAGAAACGTCCTTCACCGTGAGAAACAGCAATGGCATGTTCATCGCCAGGCTGGCAGCAGCTGAGCCACGGAGATTTATTGGAAACCACCCTGGTAGTAACAATCTGAGAAATATGTCTGCCGATATTATTAAATGTCAGAGTCGGGGAATCAGCAGTCAAATCTCTGATTTCACCATAAGGCACTAAACCAAGTTTAATCAGAGCCTGGAAGCCGTTGCAAACGCCCAGCATCAAGCCGTCACGGTTTTCCAGCAAATCGCTTACAGCTTCCTTGATCCGCGGATTTCTGAACATAGTAGCAATGAATTTACCGCTGCCGTCCGGTTCGTCACCGGCGCTAAAGCCGCCAGGAATCATAATAATCTGGGAATTGTTAATATATTTAACCATCTGTTCCACAGATTCTTCAATAGCCTGAGCTGTCAGATTACGAACAACAAAGGTATCAGCTACAGCACCGGCATCTTCAAAAGCTCTGGCACTGTCATACTCGCAGTTATTGCCGGGGAACACCGGAATAAATACGCGCGGTTTAGCAATCGTTACAGGAGCAGTAAGCGGCAATTCTGCTTTAAATAACGGCTGGCAGATATCTTGCGGTTCTTCAACATCCGGCAGTTTATACGGGAAAATACCCTGCAGCGGCTGCATATACGCTTCCTTAGCTTGCGCATCGCTGATAACCGTATCATTAATGGCAATTTCAGCCTTATCAGTCAAATGACCAAGCAGCATATAATCCAGTCCATCAAATAATTCTTCCGGTTCTGCTCCGTCAGCCAATTCCAGTACGATACCGCCAGGCTGCAGAGTAAAGAGATTATCCGTATCATTAAACGGTTTGATAAATTCGAAGCCCAGTCTGCTGCCAAGGCACATAGTAGTTATCAGTGCAGCGATACCGCCGTCTTTAACGGCAGCAGCAGCAGCAATTTTACCATCATTCATGGCATTATGTACGGCAGCAAGATTTTTCTTCAATACGGAAAAATCAGGCACCTCTGCATTATCGCGCGGGCAGGACAGGAAAATAACCTTATCCCCTGCTGCCTTGAAATCGGAAGAAACGGCTTTATTTCCGTCAATTACGCCTACAGCAAAAGAAACGAGCGTAGGCGGCACAGTTTTATCCATAAAAGTACCGGACATACTGTCCTTGCCGCCAATGGCCGGCAAATCCAGCGCATCTAAAGCGGTATATGCACCCAGCAAAGCACTGAACGGCTGACCCCAGCTGGTGCTGTCATGCAGTTTCGGGAAGTATTCCTGTAAAGTCAGGCGGAGTTTAGCAGGGTCTGCCCCCAAAGCAACTGCGCGCACTACGGATTCCGTTACTGCATACATCGCTCCATGGAACGGGCTCCAGCAGGCTACCTCCGGGTTATAACCGCAGGCCATAACGGAAGCCGCGGCAGTTTTGCCGTGCAGTACTGGTATTCTTGCTACCATGCCTTCGGAAGGAGTCAGCTGAGTTTTACCTCCAAACGGCATCATTACCGTACCGCGGCCAATAGTGCTGTCAAAACGTTCTGACAGGCCTTTTTGGCTGCAGACATTAAGGCGGCCCAGGTTATTCAGCCAAGCTGTTTTCAAATCAGCCGCAGCTGTAACTGCCTCCGGAACTTTTTCAAATACATTTTCACCTTCAGCTTCTGCCACAGTCACAGCAGTATGCTGCGCTACGCCGTTAGTATCCAAAAACGCTCTGGACAAATCGACAATCTTATCGCCACGCCAGTACATTACAAGACGAGGATCTGCAGAAACTTCTGCTACTACTGTTGCTTCCAGATTTTCCTGATCGGCAAAACCGATGAATTTATCCTTATCAGCGGCAGCAATAACAACGGCCATGCGTTCCTGAGATTCTGAAATAGCAAGTTCAGTGCCATCCAGACCTTCATATTTTTTAGGAACCTTATCCAGATTAATTACCAAACCGTCAGTTAACTCGCCAATAGCAACTGAAACACCGCCGGCGCCAAAATCATTGCAGCGTTTAATCATTGCGGTTACTTCAGGATTGCGGAACAGACGCTGAATTTTTCTTTCTGTAGGCGGATTGCCTTTTTGTACCTCAGCGCCGCAATTCATCAAAGAATCTACAGTGTGTTCTTTAGAAGAACCGGTTGCGCCGCCGCAGCCGTCTCGACCGGTTTTACCGCCAAGCAGTACTACGATATCGCCGGCAGCAGGTCGTTCACGGCGAACTGCGCTGCGGGGAGCAGCACCGATAACCGCACCGATTTCCATACGTTTGGCCACAAATTTATCGTGATAATATTCCTGTACATGACCGGTAGCCAAACCAATCTGATTGCCGTAAGAGCTGTACCCAGCCGCGGCACCGATAGTAATTTTTCTCTGCGGCAGCTTACCAGGCAAAGTTGCATCAATAGGTACGCGAGGATCGGCAGAACCGGTTACGCGCATAGCCTGATAAACATAGGAGCGGCCGGACAGGGGATCGCGGATGGCGCCGCCAAGACAGGTTGCCGCACCGCCGAAAGGTTCGATTTCAGTAGGATGATTATGAGTTTCATTTTTAAACATAACCAGCCAGTCCTCAGTTTTGCCGTCAACTTCAATCGGCACTACAATGGAGCAGGCATTAATTTCTTCAGAAGCATCCAAATCATTCAGCTTGCCCTCGGCACGCAGTTTCTTCATGCCGATAACGGCAATATCCATCAAAGTTACCGGTCTCTCGGTAGCTTCGCCGTAAACACAGTCGCGAGCAGCCATGTATTTATCGTATGCTTCCTGAATCGGCTTGGTATAAACGCCGGGAATGATTTCTACATCATCAATCTGTGTCATAAAGGTAGTATGACGGCAGTGATCGGACCAATAGGTATCAAGCACTCTGATTTCAGTAATAGTCGGTTCACGGTGTTCTTCACTAAAATATTTCTGACACCAGAGCAAATCTTCCAGACTCATGGCCAGGCCAAGTTCTTGACGCAGCTTTTCACCCTCATCACGTGTCATGGTCAAAAATCCGCTGATAGATGTAATCTTGCCCGGTTCTTCGCAAGTGCTTTCCAAGGTTTCCGGTTTAGACCATTCAGCTTCGCGGGCTTCAATGGGGTTAATGCAGTAGGCTTTAATTTTTTCAAATTCTGCCTGATTTAAAGCACCCTCCAGAACATAAACCTTAGCCGCTGCCACAACCGGACGATCTTTTTGAGTAATCAGCTGAATGCATTGTTCAGCAAAATCTTCACGCTGGTCATACTGTCCCGGCAAAAGCTCTACGGCAAATGCAAATTCGCCTTCTGCAACCTGCAGCTCTTCCGTTACCGTATCAACCGGAGGTTCAGACAGCACAAGCTCTTTAGCCATTTTAAATTCGCTGTCATCAAGGCCCATTACATCATAACGATTAATGATACGAATATTCTTCAGGCCCGTCATCCCCAGATTATTGCGCAAATCGCTTAACAGGCCATGTGCTTCAACCGCAAAAGCATCCTTTTTTTCCACATAAATTCTTCTGATACTGCTCATAAAATCAGCCTCCAATTTTTATTTGAGGATTAAAAATACTCGTTGATAAAGTTCCGGCATTTTGAAAACATGCCGTCTAATACTTGCAGTTTGTCTGCGTCAGTACAATCTGCCAAACCGGCTTCCGCCAGCTCTGAAGCTGTAAATGCCCCAAAATACATTTGTGTAAAGGCACCCATATCCATGGTAACATCTTCCTGCTCCGTCGTGCTAACTGCAGTTATTTTTCCCTCAGCCGCAGTTAATTTTAGCAGATGGTTATTTCCGTCAATAACATTGTCTGTTAAAAGTACATTAACACTGCCATCAGGAATACTGCTGTTCACGGGTAATTTACTGAGCGCCAGACGTGCATCAATGCAGCGCGCCATCATAAACGGCTGCAGGCTGCCGCTTAGCTGCTGATCAGTAAACTGCAGATAGGTCTTATCCCAGGATTCCGCGAGCCAGTTAAATGTGGCTGCTTCACTTTTATGCTGCGCCGCATATTGCAGCAACCGGTTTTTCACCTGCTGTGAACCAGCTAAAAGTTCAAGCACCATAAAACAGCCTTCTTTGAGCTGATACAGCATATAGCCCGCAGGCTCTTCCTGTTGATAGCAGACAGCGCAGCGTACATGCTCCAGACCATGCACTTTCAATAGTTTATTCCACTGGAAATCAGTACGTTTGGGAACAGCATGCCACTGCTTAGTAATATTATAATAAATTTTAGACAAAATTTCCTTATTCAAAGGCAAATATTCTACCTTTAGGCCCCCCGATGCCGCTGCCATGCGCAGCTGGGAAAGCTGCATGGAATATTGATGTCTAAAATAGCAGTAAGCAAACTGATAAGGCTGATAAATTCCTGCATAAATAGGCATCAGCAAAACAAACGGAATGCTCTGCGTCCGTAAAATATCAAAGGTCGTTTTTAAAAGCGGTTTAAACAGATGACTGCCCCGGGCCTGAGGCGCTGTTGCCACACCGACGATATAAGGCGTCAGCTGTTCAAAGCCTCTAATCTGCAGCATATACGGATTAAGATGCAGCATATTAATTAATCTATCCTGCTCATCAAAACCGCCAATAACCATATTATCCTTGCCGCAGAATTCACTGAAATACCACTGATAAAAAGGTTCATCCTTCTTTTCAAAAGAATAATCCCAAAGATCCATTACCTGCGGCATCCATTGTTCATTAACCATTCTGAAAATCATATTTTAACCTCAGCCAATAATTAAACTGTATTTTTTCACCATGAATTCCGGATGATATGATTCTTTCGCCCGGCGCAAACCTTCGTGCCCCATATCCTCTTCCCTGTTCAAATATGTAACATCCTGCCAGGCATGCTCAGCAAATTCCTTATTAATAGCGGTGTACAGGCCTCTGATTTCGGCATTGGCTTTTTCTACGTGAAGTACTGCCGTATCATCATTAATTTTCTTGCCGAAACTAAATGCCTCAATCTTGCCATAAACACGAATGGCACCACCGCGCAGCTCCAAGGCATCAAAATTTGTCAATGCCTGCCTGATGGCATATTTTTCACATATTAAGGATGGGTCTTCATGCATACGGTCATCACACCATTTTTCCCCAAAGCCTAAACATTCGGCAATATTGTTGCCGTTAATTGGTTCATAGACATAATCTGGATAACTCTTTTTAAAAGCATTATAATGATTTTTCTGACCATGATACTTTCTTCCGGATAAGCTGGCCAGTTTTTCTCTCAGATAAACATAATCCCAATTATCACGGTCTTCAATAAATTCAGCATCCGGCATAACCTTCGCCAAGCGCTCCTTAATATTTTCATAGATGCCGTGTATTTCAAAAGGCTTCCCTTGGGCAAACTCTTTCAATTCCTGAATAACCAAAGGTAAGTCTTCATCTTTACCGCCAAAAGGCGGCAAGAAAAAGTCAACATTATCACGTTTTACTTTTATCAATAAAAATCCGTGGGCTACGCACCAGTAAATATGATAACAATCTCTCCAGACAAATAAATTGGAAAAGGCACATTCACTGCCGCGATATAACGGACTGGACATATAGCTTTCAAATAATTCTTTTTGTTCAAGTGTTACCGCTTTAAACTCTAAAATCGTCAATTCCTCCTATCAGAATATAAATTTTTACTTTTATATTATATCATAAAACTATGTTATGTGCTGTAAACGTTAACTTTTTAACAGTAAGTTCACATAATAAGCAAGGCACTGCTTGAAACAGCAGTGCCCTGATTTTTTCAATAGACCTTTTTTAGCTTGTTCATAATTTTTTTCGCCAATACAATGCCCGCTATGCCCGTAATAAATTGAGGTACGCTCATAGCAAATAAAATATTTTTCGTCAGTGGCCCGGCAGGAACCTGCAGAAAAACCAATACCAATTTGGCCGCCCCAACCATCACCGCGGTTTTCCCCAGCGGCGCCAGCAGATAATCAACAAACTTGCCGGTGCTGCGCCGAGTCAGCCAAACATACAGCAAATTACCGGCAATTACTACCGGTATCAAAAACGGCAAAGCCAGCTGTCCCTGCATGTACGCCAGTACAGGCAGCAAAAAGGTTAAAACGCAGGCCGCAGCCATACCCGCCATACGTCCGGTAATGACCAGCATCATATTAACTAATGAGCCGATAATAAAAGTACTCAAAACCGGCGGCAGCGGTAAAATCAGTCTAAGAGACTGTAGTACTGCTGCTGTGGCAATTAATAAAGCCCCCTGAACTAAAAGCCTGTTATTCATGAGCTTATTTCTTGGCCGGACATTCTCTGCCAACAAATTCCAGATAAGCCTTCTGCAGCTGCACAGCAATTTTACCGGGTTTGCCGTCGGCAATAAAGCTGCGGTCAATTTTTACTACCGGCATAAATTCGCAGCGCGGACCACAGATAAACGCTTCTTCAGCTTTTACGGCAAAATCCTTATCAAAAGCTCTTTCAATAATCTGCAGCTGCAAATCAGCCGATAATCTTTCCATCAGAAGTTTTCTGGTAATATTTTTATGGATAAAATTATTCTCCGGATGCGTCCATAAAATACCGTCCTTATAAATGAAAAAGCTTGCTTCCGTTGTTTCAGTAATTTTGCCGTCACGTACAAACAAGGCGTCAAAAGCATTAGCGATAAATGCTTTCTGCTTAGCCATAGCTTCAGGCATTCTGTTTAAAGTATTAATGTCGCAGCGCTGCCAGCGAATATCCTCTTCGGTAATCAAATTTATGCCTTTCTCACGCTTCTCAGCCAAAGCCTGACGGTCTACCGGTACGGCAAACATGGTCAGATTAGGTACGCACTGCTCCGGATAGCCTAAACCATAAGCGCCGCTGCCGCGGGTAATCTGAGTATAAATCTCACATTCCTGCAGGCCAGTGGCTTGCAGCAAATTTTCATGAAATTCTACCAGTTCCTCAATCATGTAAACACCGGGTATTTTAGTATGAATAACGGAATCGAATAAATTATTCATATGCGGCAGCAAAGCAAAGCAGCGGCCATTATATACGGGAACTATTTCAAATACACCGTCGCCAAAATTATGACCACGGTCATCCACATCAATGTATGCCTCCTGTTTAGGCATAATTTCACCATTAATCAAAACAAGTTCTTCAGCCATATTTACCTCCACTAATGTTTAAAAATATACTAAATCTGTATAAATTTCATATTTTCTTCACGCAAAATACTGTATAATATCATATACAGACTAATATTATACAACATTTATCGTTTTTTGTCTTTACCCTACGCAGTTCTTCCATTTTTCTGCGTCAATATTTCAGAAAGTAGGATTGATTCATGGCTCATTTACCGCAGATTATTATTGATTTATCTATGATTTTGCTGGTGGCTGGCTTCACCACCATTTTATTTAAAAAAATTAATCAGCCGGTTGTTCTCGGCTACATCATTGCCGGTTTTATTACGGGACCGCATTTTAACTTTTTCCCCACAATCTCGGATACAACCAATATTCAGACCTGGTCAGAAATAGGCGTTATCTTCCTGTTATTTGCTCTGGGGCTGGAATTTAGCTTTTATAAACTCAAGAGCGTCGGCAGTACGGCCTTTATTGCTGTAACTATCATTTTGGGCGGTATGTTCGGCTGCGGTTTTCTCTGCGGCAGCCTGCTTGGCTGGAACCAGACCGACAGTCTTTTTCTCGGCTGTATGCTGACTATGTCATCTACTATTATCATCATCAAAGCCTACGATGACCTTAAATTAAAAAATGAACGTTTTGCCTCCATCGTGCTGGGAATCTTAATTATCGAAGATATTGCCGCCATTGTCATGATGGTAATGGTTTCCACTCTGGCGGCTGCCACTGCCGATATTTCCACTCTTGATTTAGCCAAAAGTATCGTCAGGTTAATTTTCTTCCTGATTCTCTGGTTTGTGCTGGGCATGTATCTCATCCCCACATTTTTTAAGAAAACAGCCAAACTGGTCAACGATGAAACTTTGATTGTTGCTTCGACCGGTCTTTGCCTTGGGATGGTCGTATTGGCAACCAATATGGGTTTTTCTTCTGCTTTGGGCGCCTTCATTATGGGTTCCCTGATTGCCGAAGCTCCTAACGCCGAACATATCGAACATCTTATTAAACCTTTAAAAGACCTTTTCGGCGCTATTTTCTTCGTATCGGTAGGCATGCTGGTTAATCCGTCTCTGCTTGTAGAATACGCATTACCCATTTTGTGCATCATTTTAGTTACTATTTTCGGTCAGATTATTTTTTCCACTACCGGTGTACTGGCATCCGGTCAGGATTTAAAAACTGCCATGCGCTGCGGCTTCAGTCTGACGCAAGTCGGTGAATTTTCTTTTATTCTTGCTTCCATGGGCAGCTCTTTAGGCCTAACCAGTGCTTTTCTCTATCCTATTATCGTTGCTGTTTCCGTAACAACTACATTCACAACGCCTTTCTGCATCATGGCCGCTGAACCGGCTTATGAAATGGTTAGTAAATTATTGCCTGCTAAAGTGCTGAATCTTATTCAGCGTTACACTAATAACAGTACTGACAGTTCCAAGGAAGACGCGGACTGGCCTAAATTGCTGCGCGGCTATTTTACCAAGATGATTATATTCATCACCTTACTAATAGCCATTGCCACAGGTTCAAAATTCTATCTGCTGCCCTATTTCAGCAATACGTTGAACCTGCCGCTGGCCAACATACTTGCCGGTGTGATTACACTAATTATCATGGCTCCCATCCTGCGTGCCCTGCTGCAAAACAGAGCCGGAAACGCTGAGCTTTTTTCCGTTCTCTGGCTGAAAAAACGTGCCAACCATCTGCCTCTATTGATTCTGGTCTTTTTTAAAATACTTACCTCGGCCTTTGCTCTTTATTTCGTTTTCAATACTATTATCGGCCTCCAATCCTTCTTATCCGTCATTGCCCTGCTGGCAGTATCCTACTATATTTCTTCCTCAGACTGGCTGCTCAGCGAATATCTGCGCATTGAATCACGTTTTCTCATTAATCTTAATGAAAAACACATGCGCCGACATCGTGAAAATACAGCTGCCGATAATCCTAACTGCTTCAATTGTTTTGATCAGGAACTGCTGCTGTCCAGCTACAAAGTACCTGCACATTCTGATCTTGTCGGCAAATCGCTTAACCAGCTTTCCTTCCGTGAACTGTATGGCTGCAATATTCTGCAGGTAACGGCATCCCAGCATATTGTTGATATGCCTGGCGGCTCCTATGTACTGGAAAAAAATTCCCAGCTGCTGATTATAGGCACTGCGGCACAAATCAAATTGCTGAATATGTCCATCAACAGCAATAAAATTATTTTGGAATCATTGGATTCACCCATCAGTCTGCGTGAATTCATGCTGCAAAACTCTAACAAGGAGACGGATCATTTTCTCTCCTGCGCCATCAGTATTGATAAGCACTCCCCCGTACTTGGAAAATCTCTGAAAGATGCCAATCTGCGTTATCAGTGGCAATGTCTGGTCATCGGTCTGGAACGCGGAGCCTACATTATTACCAATCCTAATGTTTCTCTGGTATTTGAAGAAGGCGATTTATTATGGGTATTAGGCAAACAAAAAATGATCAACACCCTGGTACGCGAGGAAATACTTTAAGTTACTCTGCAAAAAAGACGAAATTCATTTGAATTTCGTCTTTTTTATTTCGTCATATATTGATTTTTCCTTCCATAGCAAGTTTTTGGATATAATCATTTTTCGTAATCATGCCATATTGTCTGCCTGTTTGAATATATGATGCAATCTGATGCATTTTACCTTCCCTGATTAAATTGCGCAGTGCAGGCGTCATCGTCATAATCTCAAAGGCCGCAACCCTGCTCAAATGTTCGGCACCCAATATTAGCTCCTGACAGGCAATTCCCTGCAGGCACTCAGCCAGCTGAGCGCGTATCTGCTGCTGATGTTCCGGAAAAAAATCAATAATTCTATTTACAGTTGTTACGGCATCACCGGTATGCAGCGTTGACAATACAAGATGTCCTGTTTCAGCAGCCGTCAAGGCAGTAGCCACCGTCTCCGCATCACGCAGTTCGCCTACCATGATTACATCCGGATCTTCTCTTAACGCGCTGCGCAGACCTGTGGCAAAAGAAGCCGTATCAGTTCCTATTTCCCGCTGATTGATGAGGCAGCCTTTATGCTCATGTCTGTATTCAATAGGATCTTCCAAAGTAATGATATGCAGATTTTTTTCTGCGTTAAGCTTATCAAGCAAGGCCGCTAATGTAGTAGATTTACCACTGCCTGTAGGGCCCGTTATTAAAACCAGTCCATGCCTGCAATTAATGAACCGGCAAACTGACTGAGGCAGCTGCAGTTCTTTACAAGACGGTATAACGCTGCTGATGACACGTGCCGCAATAGCTGCCTGATTGCACTGCCGGAAAACATTTATTCTGTACCTGCTGCCGTCAGGCTGCGTGTAAGCAAAATCAATTTCTCCCGCAGTTAAAAACTGCTTTTTCTGCATCGGATTCATTAAACTATCGGCCAAAGCGGCTATCTCTTCTGCCTGCAAAATATGTTCATTCAGGCGGATAAGATTTCCCAGATAACGTATTACCGGCTGGCAGCCTGCTGTAAGATGTAAATCAGACGCCCCTTTTTCTCTGGCTTTGGCAAACAATTCTGCCATCTGCTTTCTCTCAATCATCACTAACCCTCATTAATTCAGCAACTGAAGTATAACCGGCAATCACTTTTTCCATGCCGTCATGATGCAAATTCATGAACCCATCGCCCGCAGCTATCTGCAACACGTCATGCTCATCGGCTCCGTGCAGTATCTGCTCAACAATTCCGGGTGTTATCAAAAGTACTTCCTGAATTGCCAAACGACCTTTATAGCCCGTATGATGACAGTATTCACAGCCAGTCCCTTTAGTTAAAATCAATGTTTGCGCAACTGGCTGCCGTAAATATGCTTTTTCCCATGTTTCCGCTTCATATTGCTGCCGGCAGTGCGGACATATTTTACGTACCAACCGCTGTCCTACCACCCCGCGTATGGCTGAAGACAGCAAGAAACCTTCCACTCCCATATCCAACAAACGCGTAATCGCTCCGGCAGCTGTATTCGTATGCAGCGTGCTGAAAACCAAATGCCCCGTTAATGCCGCTTGTACAGCAATGTTTGCCGTTTCTGCATCACGTATTTCCCCAATCATGATAATATTAGGATCCTGTCTGATAATAGCGCGAAGGCCTCTGGCGAAGGTCAGTCCGGTTCTGTTGTTAACGGCAACCTGATTAATACCGGTAATTTTGTATTCTACCGGATCTTCAATAGTTATAATATTCTGCGTTTCCGCATTCAATTCGTTTAAAGTGGCATATAATGTTGTTGATTTACCGCTTCCCGTTGGTCCCGTTACCAAAGCAATACCATGAGCAGCAGTATAGATCTTTTTGTACCGCTCTAAATTCGCCGGTGAAAAAGATAAATTTTTCAGCGGCAATAAAGCGCTTTCCCTGTCTAAAATACGAATCACAGCTTTTTCTCCGTTAATCACCGGCAAAACTGAAATGCGCAAATCAATTTTGCGTCCATCACAAAGCATATCCAGCCTGCCATCCTGCGGTACTCTTTTTTCAGCAATATCCATCCCACCGAGTACTTTTAGGCGGGATATCATAGCTTCGTGCTTCTCTTTAAAAATAGTTGCTGCTGTCTGCAATAAACCATCAATACGAAAACGTATTCTGGTTGCTTTTTCTAATGGCTCCAAATGAATATCACTGGCTTGCTGCTTAACCGCTCTGTTAATCAGCTCATCAATTAATTCAGGAACCGGTTTTTCCATACCGTGATTGGTAAAATTACCGGCAGTAAAATAGTTATGAACCAAAATACACCTCCAGTAAATCATCGCTAATCAGCATTATTTTAGCACACTGGCTGAAGAAAACAAGACGAATTGTCATAATTTACAGATTTTTCTTTATTTTCAAAATAATCAATTGTCAAAGTCTGGCAGATGTATTAGAATAAAAACAAGGTTCTTACTTTTCCCATATAGTAAAGGAATAGCTTTATGAAAACACCTGTAAATACTTCAAAATATTTTCTATTGCTTGTAATTTTATTTGGCATAGTTTTAGGTTCTTCTCCTGCCATATCCAGTTCAATAGCTCCTCAAGAGCATGCCGCTGCCTCTTCACCACCGCCCATGCTGCTGCCTGAAATAAATCCCGGCAAACTGCGCAATCCTTTTTTGGCTCCTCAGCATAAGGCTGTCATTCAGAATGCTTCTAATTTGCCCATTCTCAGAGGTATAATAAAAAGTGAAAGCCAAGCTGCCATACTGATAGACTATGACGGTACCAGCAATTTTTATGTTGCCGGCTCCCGGATAGGACCATATACCGTTACTCAAATTACGGATAAATACGCCGTTTTACATTCACAAAATCAGCAAACTGTTCTGCATATAGAAAGGTAATCATGTGCAAAAAATTGATTCTATCTTTTTTATTGACCTGCCTGTTTACGGCCGCCAGCTATAATTATGTGCTGGCAGCTGACACTATTACTTTAAATGTCCAAAATGCAGAAATACGCGATGTATTGCGATCTGCCGCTGCTTTATCAGGAAAAAATATCGTTACTGACGGCAATATTAACGGACGCATCAGCATATTTGTCGAAAACCTGCCTTGGCAAACGGTACTGGATATTATTACCTGCGCTCACGGCCTTGCCTACCGTACTGTCGATGGCGTAATCATTGTAGCTGCGCAGGAAAATCTGAATAAATACGGCAGCAGCATTGCTGTATATAAATTAAACTATGTGCCGGCAGCGGATATTCAGGCATCGCTGAAAAATCTTTTCGGCAATGACAAAATAACGGTTGACCAACTGAACAATACCGTTTTATTTACCGGCTCCAGCAATGAGGAACAACGCTTACGCAGCGTTCTTGCCACTTTGGATGTCCCCGCCAGACAAGTAACTTTAGAAGCAAAAATCATTGCCGTAAACAGAGAAAAGTCAGAAAACCTTGGTATTAATTGGGCCTGGGATACCATTCCCCGCACGGAGCACAATAACAATACGGATTTTAAAAATTCAAGCAACAATAATTTTGACGGGAATTTTAAATTTTGGCATGGGTATGCTTTTAAATTCAACGCCACCCTTAATGCTCTTTTGGCTGATGGTAAGGCGAAAATCTTGGCTACTCCCAGTATCATTACCATTCCCGGCAAAACGGCCAGCATTTTCATTGGCGATCATATACCGGTACAGACAGAAAAACATGACAGCAGCGGTACCTATACGGCCACAGAATATTTGGATGCCGGCATTAAACTCACTTATACGCCGATTGTCAGCAATGACGGTAAAATGATTACGGCCAATGTCCATACAGAGGTAAGTACACCCGTCCTAATCAGTGAAATACGCAACTATAAAATTACCAGCCGTATGGCAGACACCAACGTGCGCCTGCTAAATGGTGAAACGCTCGTTATCGGCGGATTAATGAATGAAGAAGAACAAAAGAGCATCCAAAAGATTCCCCTTTTAGCCAATATTCCTCTTTTGGGAGAATTATTTAAAAATCGCACTACCCGTAAAACTAAAACCGAAGTTTTAATGATTTTAACACCGCACATTACGGAAGCCGGAGCTTCTCCTGCTATCTATAATGAAAAGCTGATGGCAGACACGGCAAAATCACAGCTGTTTGAATAGCTGCCCGAAATTAAAATCTAAAAATAAAAAAGTTCGCTGAGTTTCAGCGAACTTTTCTTATTTTTGCTGCTGTTTATAAATATTCTGCAGTGTATGCACTGTGCCGGCAATGTCATCAGCACCTAAGATACCGCTGACGATTGCCGCTCCTCTTGCGCCTGCAGCCAGTACTTTCTGATAATTATCCGTCTGAATGCCGCCAATACCCACCACGGGCAGGTCAACACTGCCGCAAATTGCAGCTAACTGACTAAGTCCCAAAGTATCAACATCGGTCTTGGTACTGCTGCCAAATACGGCGCCACTGCCTAAATAATCTGCTCCATCTGCCTGAGCCTGCATGGCTTCTGCCACATTATGCGCAGATACGCCGATCAATAAATCATTGCCGCAAATCTGACGTGCCACCCTGCAGGGCAGATCATCCTGCCCCAGATGCACACCATCAGCATGTACAGCCAGAGCAATATCCAAGCGATCGTTAATAATGAGCGGCACCCGATATTTATCACACAATCTTTTTAGCTGCAAGGCCTGCTCATACATTTGCGCACTGCTGCAATTTTTGCCTCGATACTGCAACAGAGTTACTCCGCCGCGTAACGCTGCCTCCACGCAGGTCAGCAATGAACGGCCGCGCAGGCATTTTTCATCAGTTACCAGATAGATACTGTAATCAATTTGACCTGACATCTTAATTCTTTCTTTCCGGATTCAGATTGATAACATTCCACTTAGTAGTTACATGATAAACGCAATCCATCAATCTTACCTTAAACATACCCGGACCATCCTTTTTCTCCAGAAAATTAGCTGCCAGCTCAGCTCCCTGCCCCATAATGACGATGCCTAATGCGGCCGCTGCCAGCATGTCGTCGGTTACTGCGGCGCAGCAGGCACATAAAGTTGAAGCCATGCAGCCGCTGCCGGTAATATCTTGTAATAAAGGATGACCATTATTTAAAACAACAGCTTGCTTGCCGTTGCTGATATTATCAATCTCACCAGTAACCGCAAATACGCAATTATATTTTTTGGCAGCCTCCTGCGCCGTTTTTAAAGCGTCTCCTTCTTCTGTAGCGCCCATATTATCTACGCCGCAGCCGTCAGCCTTACCGGATAACAGGGCAGCACATTCACTGTAATTGCCGCGGACAATGCTGATATAACCTTTTTCCAGCAGTTTAACAGCAAAACTAAGACGCATAGAAGAGGCCATAACGCCTACCGGGTCTAAAACAACAGGTATATTTTTTTGCTTGGCTACAGCAGCAGCCTTTTCCATAGCAATCATTTTATTAAAATTCAGTGTTCCAAGATTAAGCAGCAAAGCATCTGCACCGGCAGTAATTTCTTCTACTTCTTCAGGTTCATCAGCCATGACCGGCGAAGCACCGGCTGCCAACGCTATATCGGCGCAGCTTTCTGCGGTCACATAATTGGTAATATGATGTATTACCGGTCTTTTGGTACGCAGCGCTTCTACAATTTCTCCAAACTCAGCTTTTAAATCCATTATTCCAAAATACCAGCCTTTCTGTATAAATCGACAAAATGATGTGTGGGGCCGCAGCCGCCGCCAATATCCAGTCCATGCGCAATAGCTTCAGTTACATATGCTTTGGAAGCCTTAACCGCTTCCGGCAAACTCATTTTCTTAGCTAAATTGGCCGCCAAGGAACTTGACAGAGTGCAGCCGGTGCCATGAGTATTCTTAGTCGCGATTCTCTCGCCGGCAAACCAGTATTGTTTTTCACCGTCAAAGAGCAAATCATCAGCTTTATCAGCCAGATGCCCGCCTTTCACAAGTACGGCCTTGGCACCTAATTCAATTATTGCGGCAGCAGCCCGTACCATGGCGCTTTTATCAGTTACCTGCAGTCCGGTAATAGCCTCTGTTTCCGGCAAATTTGGTGTCAGCAAGGTTGCCAGCGGCAGTAATTCTTTAATTAAGGTACTGCAGGCCTCCGGTGCCAGCAGCGGATAACCGCTTTTAGAAATCATCACCGGGTCAACCACAATAACCGGCGGCTGATACCGGCGCAGGCACGCCGCAATAGTTCTGATAATTTCCGGACGGGAAACCATCCCGATTTTAACTGCATCAACTCTGATATCATCAAATACCGCTTCAATCTGCGCCTGTACCACATCACAGTCTATATCCTGCACTTTAACAACACCGCAGGTGTTCTGCGCTGTTACTGCCGTTATTACGCTCATGCCGAAAGTTCCGTGTGCCGCAAAAGTTTTCAGATCGGCCTGAATACCGGCCCCGCCGCTGCTGTCACTGCCGGCAATCGTCAGCAAATGTTTCATATTATCATGCTCCTCAGCTTCGCTTAAATCCAGATTATTCTGCCGCTAACGCAAAGATTATTTACCCTGGCGGCATTAATCCTTAAAAAATCGACAAAAAAGCAGGCACAGGCTTATCTTCATAAGCACTATGCCTGCGCCTGTACATAATATATTACAGAACTTCTTTTACTTTTGCAACTACGTTTTCAACGGTGAAGCCATACTTCTCCATCATAACATCTCCGGGAGCGGAAGCGCCAAAACGAGTAATGCCGATTACCCTATCATCGCTGCCGGTATAACGGCTCCAGCCATACGGAACACCTGCTTCAACGGCAATTTTAACCGCATCATGCGGCAGCACGCTTTCCTTGTATTCAGCGCTTTGTTTTTCAAAAGCATCCCAGCTGGGCATGGATACTACGCTGACATCAATGCCTTCTGCTGCCAGTTCTTTTTGCGCAGCCAATGCCAGATGTACTTCACTGCCTGTGCCAATCAGCACAGCAGCAGCTTTTTCTTTTGCCGGACTTAAAACATAGGCACCTTTATAGGCATTATCATGTACAGTCTGAGCATAATCATGCAGTACGGGTAATTTCTGACGGCTTAACAGCAAGCAGGTCGGCTTGTGCAGATTCATGCAGGCCTGCTGCCAGGCAGCAGCTGTTTCCAAAGCATCTGCCGGACGGAAAACGCTTACGTTAGGAATCATGCGCAGTGCCATGGTTGTTTCAATAGGCTGATGAGTAGGTCCATCCTCACCTAAAGCAATACTGTCATGAGTAAGTACGAAGATAGCTCTGATACCCATGAGCGCGGCCATTCTGATGGCAGGACGCATGAAGTCGGCAAATACCAGGAAGGTACCGCCAAAAGGAATAAAGCCGCCATGCAGGGAAATACCATTGACGATAGTTCCCATGGCATGTTCACGTACGCCAAAATGAATATTTCTGCCCTTACGGTCAACACGGCTGAAGAAGCCCTCATTTTTCATGATGGTCTTGTTGGAAGGACCAAGGTCAGCACTGCCTCCTACAAGGCTCGGCAGTTGCATAGCCAGTTTTTGGATAATCTCACCGGAAGCCTCACGCGTAGCATTTTTCGCGGTATCGGCAA
This sequence comes from uncultured Phascolarctobacterium sp., assembly GCA_900552005.1. Taxonomy (GTDB): domain Bacteria; phylum Bacillota; class Negativicutes; order Acidaminococcales; family Acidaminococcaceae; genus URXU01. The sequence continues at coordinate 133,468 of URXU01000001.1, forward strand.
AAATTGCTTCCAGTGCTGCCAGATTAACCAAAGTAGTACCGTTAATGCGCGCTTCAAGTTCCGCAGCAAGTTCCGGATAAACAACTTTATAATCTGCCATCAAAGCATCCCAGGATTTTTCTGCCGCAGCGCAGCCTGCCTTTTTAGCGTCAAAATGCTGCTGTACTTCTTCCGGCACATAGAACATCTTATCAGCGGGCCAGCCGGCCTTTTCCTTGGTAGCTGCCAATGCATCACTGCCAAGCGGTTCGCCATGGCAGGACGGACTGTCCTGTTTCGGACTGCCATAACCAATATGGGTACGGACAATAATCAAGGAAGGATGCATGGTGTCGGCCTGCGCTTCCTTAATGGCGGCTTCCATAGCGGCAATGTCCTCAGAGTCAGCTACACGCAATACCTGCCAGCCATAAGCCTTGAAACGCATTTCTACATCTTCAGTAAAGGCAATATCGGTACTGCCTTCAATAGTAATCTTATTGTCATCATATAAATAAATGAGTTTTCCCAGTCCCAGCGTACCTGCCAAAGAAGCTGCTTCACAGGACACGCCTTCCATCAGATCACCGTCAGAAGTCAAGCCATAAGTATAATGGTTGACTACGGCAAAGTCAGGCTTATTATATTTTGCAGCCAGCATAGCTTCGGCAATGGCAAAACCTACGCCCATGGCAAAGCCATGACCTAAAGGTCCGGTAGAAGCATCAACACCGGCAGTATGGCCATATTCCGGATGGCCGGGAGTCTTGCTGCCCCATTGACGGAAATTTTTCAATTCATCCATGGATAAATCATAACCTGCCAAATGCAGCATTGCATATAATAAAGCACTACCATGACCGGGAGATAAGATAAAACGATCTCTATTAAACCAGTTGGGATTTTCAGGATTATAATTCATAAAACGATCCCAGATAGTATACATTAACGGTGCCGTACCTAAAGGAAAACCCGGATGGCCGGATTTAGCCTTTTCTACCTGATCGGCTGCCAAAAAGCGCAAAGTATTTACACATGCCTGGTCCATTGTCTGCATTGTGGAAAACCTCCAATATTGTACTATATTTTTAATTATTATATCATATCTGTCTTACTGTGCAAATATTATGCTGTACTTTTTTTGAAGACTTCGTAACATAATTTACACAACTATAAAAAATGCAGTCAGCATAACGCCGACTGCATTTCAATTATTTATGCTTCCTTACGTTCAGCAATAATTTTTTCTGCCAGTTTTGCAGGAACATCTTCATAATGATCAAATTTCATTTCAAATGTACCTAAGCCCTGAGTCAAAGCACGCAGATCAACTGCATATTCTGTAATCTCAGCATACGGTACCTGAGCGGAAACAACACTCATCCCGTCTTCCACACTCTGCATACCCAAAATGCGTCCGCGCTTGGAGTTTAAATCGCCGATGACATCACCCATCATGGAATCTGCGCAGGTGACATTCAAGAAGTAGATTGGCTCCAAAAGCACCGGTTTGCATTGTTCCATAGCCTTCTTAAACGCAATGTTAGACGCTGTCTTAAAGGCCATTTCGGAAGAATCAACAGTATGATAGGAACCATCAAGCAGGGTAATGCGGATGTCCACAACAGGATAACCTGCCAATACGCCTTTTTCCATGGCTTCGCGCATGCCTTTTTCAACTGCAGGAATATATTGCCGCGGTACGGCGCCGCCAAAAATTTTATCTACAAATTCAAATCCGCTTCCGGGCGGCAAAGGTTCCATCTTAATTACAACATGCCCATATTGACCATGACCGCCGGATTGTTTTTTATGCTTACCCTCTACTTCAGCGCTGCCGCGAATAGTTTCGCGATATTCGATAATAGGAGCTTTCAAAACAGCTTCCACACCAAATTTACGCTGCATACGTTCCATAATAATTTCAATATGCTGATCGCCCATGCCGCTGATCAGAGTTTCTTTGGTTACGGAATTTTTGGTAACAATAATTGTCGGGTCTTCATCCATCAGGCGGTTCAAAGCAGACATAATTTTTTCTTCATCGCCTTTTTTCTTAGGATAAATAGCCCTTGTGTACATGGGAAGCGGGAAATCAATAGGAGCAAACTCTACCGGATGCTCTTTGTCACACAAAGTATCACCGGTGGAAGTATATTGCAGTTTGGCCACTACGCCGATGTCGCCGGCTACAACTGCCTTCATAGGAATCTGCGTCTTGCCGCGCATGGTAAAGATATTGCCGATGCGTTCTTCTTCCTCACGTCTGGAATTATAAACCACGCTGTCACTCTTGATGCAGCCGGAGAAAACACGGAAATAGCTTAAACGGCCGACAAACGGATCAGATGTCGTTTTAAATATCAGCGCAGCCATAGGCGCGTTGGCATCACAGATTTCTTCTTCACCCGTTGTTTTATCCGTAACAATGAAGTCATTCAAAATAGCCGGATAGGTAAAGTCGATAATTGCGTTCATCAGTCTTCCCAGGCCAATATCTTTATACGCGCTGCCGCACAGCATCGGGTAAATAATTGCCTGACGGATACCTTTAATCAGACATTTCATAATATCTTCATCACTGATGGTTTCGCCATCCAGATAACGCATCATGCAATCATCGTCAGCTTCAACTGCCGCTTCAATCATTTTTTCTCTGGCAGCTTTGGCAGCTTCCATATATTCTTCGGGAATATCGATTTCATCGGAATCATTGCCGCGGGCACGATAGGCTTTCATCTTATAAAGGTCAATCAAGCCTTCAAACTTATCTTCCTTACCTAAAGGCAATTGCAGCGGCAAAACATGCTTACCGAATTTTGCGCGCAGGTTATCAAGAATACTATCAAAATCCGCATTTTCGCGGTCCATTTTATTTACAAAAATAATACGGGGAAGGTTAGCTTCTGCCGCAAGTTTCCAACATTGCTCAGTGCCAACCTGTACACCGGAAGTAGCGCAAACAACAATCAAAGCACTATCAACAGCTCTGAAAGCTCCTTTAACTTCGGCTACGAAGTCCGCAAAACCGGGAGTATCAATGAAATTAATCTTAGTATCACGCCATTCAACAGGTGCCAGTGTTGCATTTACGGAAACTTTACGTTTAATTTCTTCAGGTTCATAATCCGTGGTGGTAGCACCGTCTTCAACTTTACACATTCTGCTGATTGCACCGGACCGATACAGCAATGCTTCAGTTACCGACGTAGTTCCAGCTCCACCATGGCCCACAATAGCCACATTTCTGATTTTATCACCAGTATACTCTTTCATAACTTCTTCCCCCTTTATTGTTAGGAAATAAATTGAGATAAGCATTCTATGATTTATTAGATTATTCCTGCTTTTTCGATAAATGTATTCCAAAGCAAAAATTTTTCTTTAAAAATGTTAAACAAGTAACAAAAAAAGAGCAGCTGCTGCTGCTCTCAAAAGCGTCTATTTTATTAAATCACAGGCATACAAAGCACATAAAGTTTTGGCGTCAAATAATTCACCATCCGCAATCATTTGCTTTACTGCTTCCGGTGAAAATGCCTGCACACCGATAAATTCGTCCTCATCAGTATGCTGGCTGTATTTGGTAAGACCCCAGGCCTTATAAAGATGAATCACCTCATCGGAAAATCCCGGTGTTGTCGCAATACTGATCAGCTTCTGCCAATGCTCCGCAGCATAGCCGGTTTCCTCACTCAGCTCACGAACCGCACATGCTTTTGGATCTTCAGCGCCGTGATCCAGCTTGCCAGCCGGAATCTCCCACATCACCGTACCCAGCGGATACCGGCATTGCTTAACCAGTACAATACTGCCATCATCCAACACCGGCACAATGGCAACTGCACCGGGATGACGTATATATTCCCGTGTTGTCTGCTGCCCGTCCGGCAAAAGAACTTTATCAAGCTCTACCTTCAGCAGCCGCCCGGAAAAAACTCTTTCGCCGCTCAGAAATTTTTCGTCCAAAGCAGCTTCATGAAACTTCTTAATCATCTGACAAACCCCGCTTTTTTATCAGCTGCGCCTCATTTAACAATTCAGCAGCGCTGGCATACGCAGCCTTACTGCCGCTGCTGCCGGACGCCATGCGCATCAGCTCGTTAATCCGCTGCTGCTTATTTAATACCGTCAGCTCAGTCGCAGTTCTGCCGTTGGCGCTTTGCTTTTGAATATAAATATGCCGGTCAGCAAAGGCGGCAATCTGCGGCAGATGCGTAATACAGAGCACCTGCCCATTAACGGCGATAGCCGCAATCTTTTCAGCCATCCGGCGAGCAGTAACACCGCCAACACCCGTATCTATTTCATCAAAAACCATGGTTGGAACTTTGGTAAGATGCCGCATTACCGTTTTTACGGCCAGAGCAATACGTGAAAGCTCGCCGCCGGAAGCAACTTTTTCCAAAGCATTTACCGGTTCACCTACATTAGCACTGAACATAAAGGCAATCTCATCTGCTCCGTACTTACTGAAGGATTTGCTTTTCTGAAAATCAAATTGCAAAATTCCATTCGGCATGGCTAAATCACGAATATGAGCCGTAATCCGTTCGGACAGCTTGGCGGCAGCCTTTCTGCGTTCTTCTGACAGCTTTTCTGCCGCTTTTGCCAGCTGCTCCTGTACCTTTTGTAGCTTTCTCTCGGCCTGCTCAATAGCCGCCGCAATATCTGCCAGCTCAGCATACCTGGCTTCCGTACGCTGCAAATACTGCAAAACATCTTCTGTTGTTCCGCCGTATTTTTTCTGCAGCCGATAAATGATGTCTAAACGTTCCTGCACTTGCGCCGCATGGTCGCTGTTAAAATTGCTGGCCGCAAGATATTCAGCCAATTCCTGACAGCATTCATTCAAATTAATCCAGGAACTTTCCATGCTTTCTCTGATTTCATCTAATTTATCATCATACCGGCAGGCAATTTGCAGGCTACTTTTGGCTTTTGCCAATAATGCCAGCACCATATTTTCATTATCCAGCAAGGCATGTGCCGTATTAACGGAATCAATAATTTTTTCACTATGCTGCAAAATGCGTGCTTCTTCTTCCAAAGCCGTCTCTTCACCAGGTATCAGCGCGGCATTTTTTATCTCGCGTATTTCCCAATCATATCTATCCAGCAGCAGTTCCTGCTGCAAATTATCATTTTGCAAACCTGCCAGCTTTTCCTTAGCTTTCAGGTATTCGGCATACAGTAATTGATAATTTTCCAACAACGCAGCTGTTGCTTCGCCGCCAAAAGCATCCAGCAAAATTCTGGGAGTTTCAGCCTTTAATAAGGCTTGATTTTCATGTTGTCCGTGAATATCAACTAAAAGTGCGGCTACCTTTTTCAACAGGCTTACAGGTATCTGCACACCATTAAGATAGGCTCTGCTTTTGCCTGCCGCATTAACCTGCCGCTTAATAAACAGCAGGTCTTCTTCCGCTTCTATCCCCTGGTCTTCCAAAAGCTTCTGCACTGCTTTTATTTTACTGATATCAAATATTGCCTGCACCCAGAAACTATCACAACCACTGCGCAGATAATCTGTTGAGGCCCTGCCGCCCAAAACCAGTCCGAAAGCATCAATCAGAATGGATTTGCCGGCGCCGGTCTCACCGGTAAAAACATTGAAGCCGGGTAAAAATTCTGCACGAGCATCTTCCAGTAAAGCAAAATTATGAACATGTAAGGACTGCAGCATATTTTTTACCTCAGCTTAAATATGGTCTTTAAAGCGATGCAGCAGCGTATTGATGCCTTCCTTATTGGCCAGTGCAATAAAGACAGTATCATCACCGGCAATTGTTCCCAATATCTCCGGCCATTTCATGTAGTCGATGGCGTAAGCTACGGCCTGAGCTGTGCCGGGCAAGGTTCTTACTACTACCATACTGTTATCAGTGGCCTTAACACTGACGATGGAATCCTGAAAAGTTCTTTCCAGTCTTCCGGGCGTCAGCAGCATGTTATGCTCTTTCGGATAAGCATAATGATAATGGCCGTTGGCATCCGGTACCTTTACCAGCATGAGCTCCTTAATATCACGGGAAACCGTGGCCTGAGTAACTTCAATGCCTTCACGGCGAAGAGCCGCTGCCAAATCCTCCTGTGTCTCAATTTTATTTTTGTCAATAATCTCTTTTATTTTTGCATGCCTGGTCATTTTCATAATAATTCACCTCAAATTTCAACGCATCTTCAGATATTGCGCATCAGCTTCTGCTGCCAAGTCTGATAATAATCCCGGCTGGTAAGTCTGATAAAGCTCATACTGTAAGGACTTTTGCGAATCTGTACACACATGGTATCTGTCACATTAACCACATTTTCACCATCAGCAGAAAGTAAAAGTTCTTCGCTTCCCGGCAAAGCCCGGAATTCAATTAATTCCGACATCGGTATTACCAATGCTCTGGCCGTAAGTGAATGGGCGCACACCGGCGTAATTACACTTACATCAAGTTCTGGCTGCACCAGCGGTCCTCCGGCAGACAGCGAATAAGCAGTGGAACCTGTAGCCGTTGCGACAATGATTCCGTCAGCTGCATAACTGCCTGAAACTTTACCATTAATATACATCTGCAGATGCGCCAGTTTACTGAATATCCCCTTTGCCAGTACCATGTCATTTAACGCATGAACTTCAGCCACGCACTTATTTTCCTTCAGCACCGTTGCCTGCAGCAGACTTCTGTTTTCAACAGTAAAAAGTCCCTGCGCCAGTTTAGAAAGCGCTTTATGAATGCTGTGCGAATCTATCTCTGCCAAAAACCCCAGCTTACCAAAGTTGATGCCGAACACAGGAACCTGCACCGGCGCCAGATAACGCGCCATTTTCAGCAACGTACCGTCTCCGCCCAACGACACGGCTGCATCCATAGCCTTTAAATCATCCTGCCGGGCAGGATAATAACCGCTGCATCCGTATTCGCCAGCAATATTTTGCGGCAGAACCGGTTCAATGCCGCACTCCCGGCATTCCCCAAGAAAATCGGGCAATGCAGCACAGACTTTTTCCTTTCCCATATTGGGAAAGATACCTAATCTTTTAATGCCCATTTTCACCCTCGATATGCAAATCAATCTAAATCGCCATGACTCTTGCTGACCAAAGCACTGACATATTCCGCATCAACGGCATCATCATTACCTAAAGTCAGATATAAAAGATATTCAATATTGCCTTCCGGTCCTTTGATAGGCGAAAATTCAAGACCCGCAATACCAAATCCTTCATTTTTGGCAAAGGAAATAACATTATTAATCACGGCTTCATGAACTTTTGGATCTCTTACCACGCCTTTTTTACCTACATTTTCTTTACCAGCCTCAAACTGCGGTTTAATCAAGGCTATTACAAAGCCGTTTGCTTTTAAAATTTTATGTACTGCCGGCAGCACTTTATCTAAAGAGATAAAAGCAACATCTATGGTCGCCGCATCTACCATTTCTGCCAGCTGTTCTTTTTCCAGATATCTGACATTGGTGCGCTCCATATTTACCACGCGCTCATCATTGCGCAGTTTCCAGGCTAACTGCCCGTAACCTACATCAATGGCATAAACTTTAGCAGCACCGTTTTGCAGAGCGCAGTCGGTAAACCCACCGGTAGAAGCGCCAATATCAGCAACAACTTTTCCCTCCACGGAAATAGGAAATATTTTTAAGGCTTTGGCAAGCTTGAGCCCGCCACGGCTGACAAAAGGTAATTTATCTCCTAAAATACGTATTTTAGCATCTTCTGTCACCTGAGTTCCAGGCTTATCAATTTTTTGTTCGTTAACCAGAATCTGTCCGGCCATAATGGCTGCCTGCGCCTTGGCTCTGCTTTCAAAAAGACCTCTTGCAGTCAGCAGCGCATCTAAACGTTCTTTTTTCAAAGCTCTTCACCTTTCATAAACCGCTCAATTTTATGAGCAATGGATTCCGCATCCAAACCTAAATCACGGAACAAATATTTTTTATCACCCTGAGGAACAAAAATATCCGGAATACCTAAATTCAAAACCTGACATTGACTAAGAAGTTTTTCTCTGTTCAGACATTCCAGTACGGCACTGCCAACACCGCCGCTTAAAACGCCTTCTTCAAGAGTTATCAGATATTTATATTTCATTGCGTGAGCACGCAATAAATCTTCATCCAACGGTTTGGCAAAACGCATGTTCACAACGCCTGCCCTGATGCCCGCTGTTTCCAAAAGCTGCGCGCCCCGGCGTGCGTTGTCCACCATGCTGCCGATAGCCCATAAGCAGACATCCTGCCCTTCCTTCAGTATTTCTGCCTTACCCAAAGGCAGTTCAGTCAAAGGCTCACTTATATTAACGCCAAGTCCGCTGCCGCGCGGATAACGTACTGCTACAGGAGTTTGCATCTTCAAGGCTGTATTCAGCATATGACGCAGTTCATTTTCGTCTTTAGGAGCCATAATGGTCATATTAGGCATGCTGCGCAGATAAGCATAATCAAATACGCCATGATGCGTATAACCATCATCGCCTACCAGCCCGGCTCTGTCCAGGCACAAAGTAACATGCAGATTCTGCATGCAGATATCATGCAATACGGAATCATAAGCGCGCTGCAAAAATGTAGAATAAATTGCAGCCACAGGCTTAAGACCGGCGGCAGCCATACCTGCCGCAGCTGTTACGGCATGCTGTTCGGCAATACCCACATCAAAAAATCTGGCGGGATAATGCTTGCCGAAAGCTGTCAGACCTGTTCCATCAGGCATTGCGGCTGTAATACCCACAATATCGTTATCATGCTCTGCCAGCTGCACCAATGTATCGCCAAAGACCTTGGTATAGGTTACAGGAGCAGCTGGATCAGATATTTTTTTACCTGTTGCTATATCAAACGGTCCGGTTCCATGGAAAGTATTGGGATGCTCTTCCGCAGGTTTATAGCCTTTGCCTTTTTTCGTCAGCACATGCACCAACACCGGCCCGTCAATATGCTTGGCTGCTTCCAGTACATCAATCAGACTATTTAAATCATGTCCGTCAACCGGGCCCAGATAAGTGAAGCCCAGCTCTTCAAATACGGAAGTCGGTACCATAAGATATTTAACGCTGCCTTTAAGGCGTCTGATGGCTTTCAAAACATCAGTACCGAACTCCAGATTTTTTAGCCAGCTTTCAATATCATTTTTAATTTTATTATAGGTTTCACCTGTACGCAGATGATACAGATAATCAGACATGGCGCCAACATTTTTAGAAATAGACATTTCATTATCGTTGAGCACCACAATCATTTTCTTATGCAGGTCACCGGCATTATTCAAAGCCTCAAACGCCATGCCGCCGGTCATGGACCCGTCCCCGATTACCGCAACAACCTCATGTTTTTCATGCTTCAAATCTCTGGCAACAGCCATGCCCAATGCTGCTGAAATCGAAGTACTGGAGTGACCCGTGCCAAAAGCATCATGCGCGCTTTCATTTCTCTTGGGAAAACCTGATAGCCCGCCATATTGCCTGATGGTCTTGAAGGCTTCACGTCTGCCGGTAATAATTTTATGAATATAGGACTGATGACCAACGTCAAAAACAATCTTGTCCTGCGGCGTCGAAAACACCTTATGCAATGCCAAGGTAAGTTCTACTACGCCAAGATTTGGTGCCAGATGACCGCCGTTTTTTGATAAAACCTGAATAATATATTGACGTATTTCCGCTGCCAACGCATTAAGCTCTTTAATATTCAGGCATTTTACATCATCAGGTGAATTAATCTTTTCAAGTAAATGCTGTTCATTCATGACATATTCACCCTTACTTAGCTTCTGCGTCCGCACATCATCCTGGTAATCTCACGCAGAGGCTCAGCATTATCGCCAAACTGTTCCAAACACTCAAGTGCCTCGGTAACGGTCTTTTCAGCCAATGCCTTAGCCCCCTCCAGGCCGTACAGGCTGACATAAGTAGACTTATGATTTTTTTCGTCACTGCCTACGGGTTTGCCAAGCTCTTCCTGCGTGCCTTCTACATCCAGAATGTCATCGGTAATCTGGAAAGCAAGTCCCAATAAATCAGCAAATTTAGTTAAAGCCAGCAATTCATTATCCGTTGCGCCTGCCAAATGCGCACCGCCTCTTACTGCCGCAATAAACAACGCACCAGTTTTACCGGCATGCATTTTGCGCAGCTCTTCGGCGGTAATAGTTTTGCCTTCATTTTCCAAATCAAGGCCCTGTCCGCCAACCATACCGAAATTGCCGGCGCACATAGCCATCTCACGAACCGTTTCAATTAAAGCCTTAGCTTCTACATTTTTCTGCTCCAGCATTACTTCAAAAGCCAAAGTCAAAAGTCCGTCTCCGGCAAGTACAGCCATGGCCTCGCCGAATACTTTGTGATTAGTCAATCTGCCGCGGCGGTAATCGTCATTATCCATGCACGGTAAATCATCATGAATCAGAGAATATGTGTGAATCATCTCTAAGCCGCAAGCCACCGGCAAATAATTATAACCTTTAATTCCCAGCGCCTCGGCTGTTGCCATCAAAAGAATTGGCCGAATTCTTTTGCCTCCTGCCAGCAGGCTGTAAGCCATGGCATCATCTACCTTGGAAATTCCTTTTTTAGAAAGTCTGTTTTCCAAAAAAGCATCTACCAGTTTTTTCTGATTAGTATAATATGTATTAAAATCCATTTATCTAAGCCTCCAAATCATGGAATACTTCTAATTTATATTGATCGCTGCTGCCTTCGGCAACAACGATTTTTTCCACTTCCTGTTTTACCGTATCAAGTTTGTTCATACAAACTTTGCTGAGTTCTATACCATGTTTAAATACATCCAGTGATTGCTCCAAAGAAAGCTCGCCGCTTTCCAAAAGTTTAACCTGTTCTTCCAATTCACTGAGTGCATCTTCAAATTTTATATTTTTTGCTATTTTTCTTGCTGCCATCGTTTACCGCCTTTCCGCAGACTGCACGATAGAAATAATTTTGCCGTCAGCTACAGTTGTAATAAGCTCATCGCCCCACTGCACCTGATCAGCAGACGTAATAACCTGATAATCATTATTCTGAGTAACCGTATAGCCACGTTTTAAAACGGCCAACGGACTAAGGCTGTCCAATCTTACCGCCTGCACCTCAAAATTGTGCCTGCATTGCTGCATAATTTTTTCCATGGCGTTGAGCAGCTGCTTCAGCGCCGTATCCGTATGTAAAGACTGATCAGCAAACAATCTTTCCGGGTCACGTAAAGCCCAGGAATCCATTAACCTTTCCAGCTTCCCTTGCTGCTGCGTCAAAAGTTTCTGCATAGCCGCCCGGCAGCGAGTATGATAGGACAAAATCTGCTGTTTATAGGCTTCCGTATCCGCTGCAATAATTTCTGCAGCCTGTGACGGTGTAGCAGCACGTCTGTCAGCAGCAAAATCACACAATGTAAAATCAGTTTCATGGCCTACTGCGCTTACCACAGGAATCTTCGAAGCGGCTACCGCACGCACAACCGGTTCTTCATTAAAAGCCCACAGGTCTTCAATAGAGCCGCCGCCGCGACCAACTATAAGCACATCAGCCAGAGCATGCCGGTTAAAAAACTTAATTGCTCTTACTATCTCAGCTGCCGCTCCCTCACCCTGCACTTTTACAGGATATAAAAAAAGCTTGATGCCGGGATTTCTTCTTCTGGAAACCGTAATTATATCCCGTACGGCAGCGCCGGCAGGCGAAGTAATAATGCCGACCCGCCTGGGATTAAGCGGCAGCGGCGTTTTATTTTCAGCAGCAAAAAGTCCTTCAGCCTCTAATTTTACTTTCAGCTGCTCATAAGCCAGCATTAAATTACCGGCACCCTGCTGCAGCAGTAAGTCTGCATACAGCTGATAAACACCGTCTCGTTCAAAAACACCGATGCGGCCTACGGCCAGCACTGTGTCACCATTATGTGGTTCAAACCGCAAAGACACTGCACGTGAACGAAACATAACGGCTTTCAGTAAGCTGTTTTGATCTTTTAAAGTAAAATAGCAATGTCCTGAAGGATAGCGTTTAAAATTGGAAATTTCTCCCACTACCTGTATATTTTTTAAAATCGGTTCTTTATCAAACAGATTACTTATAAAATTATTTAATTCACTAACTGAATAAATATTTTCATCCATTATCCATCTCCATGCGCCTTGCATAAGCAGCGCAGCCGCAAGCATTATCGCAGCTAAAGCGTGCCTCCGGTATCCAGAGACGTATCTTACGCTGCTGCAGCTTGGTTTTTACATGATTGCGGATAAAATTGTTGGAAGAAACGCCCCCTACCAGCAATACATCACTCACTTCAAAAGCAGCGGCGCCATTGCGCAGCATGCGGGCAAAAGTTTCTGCCAATACATATTCCACACCCAACGCCAGCGAAGCTCCGTCCGCACCGCTCTGCAGCCTGCGCAAAGCGGCAGTAGCGGGACCGGAAAGACTGACATCCAGCTTGCGTACAGAAATCGGCAGCTCTATTTTTTCACTGGCTGAGGCAGCTAATTTTTCCAACTCCGGGCCAGTAGGAAACTGCAGCCCCAAAGCGACCCCAACCCGGTCAATAAACTGTCCGGCGTGCAGATCCATGCTGCCGCCAACCTGTTCCAGCTGATAGCTGCCATCCGCACGTTTCTGCGCCAGCAGCATGTCAGTAGTTCCTCCTGACGCATGCAGCATTAAAAATCGTTCTGCCTGCGGTCCTTTGGCAGACCAAAGACCTGCTTCCATGTGGTTTTCCTGATGACTTATCGCATTTAACCTTAATCCCGTAGCAGCCGCTAATGATCTGGCTACGGAAACGCCGGCCAAAAAAGCCGGCATATAAGAATCTTTAAGGGGCCGCGGAAAACCTGACACACAAATGCCTGCTAAATCAGCATCCGCATCGGCTAAAGCCTTCTCCATTAGCAGCGGTAAATTTCTCGTATGCTGAAAAACCATTTCAGACTGCTGCAAACCGCAGCGGCCAGGTTTTACCGTCAGAATCTGACGCTGCTCTCCCAAAAGGCTGCCATCCGCACCAATAACAGCTACCGAAGTAGTATAACAGCTGGTATCTATGCCAAGATAACCCTTTTGTTTCATAATCAGCGCACCATTTTACCTAAAATGCCGTTAATAAAACGTGGAGATTCTTCAGTGCCGTAACGTTTGGCGATTTCTACTGCTTCATTAATAGCAACGCCAGGCACAATTTTCTCTTCGGCAAACATCATTTCATAAACAGCAATTCTCAGAATGTTGCGGTCAGTGGCAGACATTCTTTCAACTGTCCAGTCAATGGCATATTGACTGATTTTAGCATCAACTTCTTCCTGATGCTCCAATACTCCGTTCAGAGTTTTTTCAGCATAAGCCTTAGCCTTGGCTGCATCTTTTTCTTCATGTTCTGCCAAAGATGCTTCCAATGCGCCGACAGCATCACATCCTGAAAAATCTATTTGAAATAAACTTTGTAATACAATTTCTCTGGCTATTCTGCGAATCATTAATCTTCCTCTTTCTCCATATTATTTACATCTTAAACTTACCTGTGATAACCTGGCGGCAGTAATCTGTCCAGCCACTCCAATAAATCCTCTTTCTTATCCAGTTTATTGCCTAAAAAGAAACCGGCTGAAATGCAGATAATTAAAAAAATTGCTTTGAAAAAGCCTAACCACAGGAACATTACGCCAACAAATAAACCAAATAAGGAGCACAGCAGACGGCCGCGATAATTGTTCCAGATATCCGTTAAAATTTCATTTAACATAAGCCCTCACTCCTATTCTTCCTTAGATTTAATCTGTTTAAAGAAGATTTCTATATCTTTTACTTCAATTCCCGTAACTTTTTTGATGCTTTCCTTCACATTGGTTTTAATCTCACCAGTCGTTTCCGGAATATTGATACCGGGCTCAATCGAAGAATTGATACGGACATAAATGCCCTCGTCTTCCAGTTTAGCAATAACCTTAACATTATAAATGCCATAAATTTCCTGAGCCAGTTCGGCAATATAGTTTTCAATGGCCCCTTTGCCGACATGGACCTTGCCGTTAGGACCGTCACTAATTTTTAAGGAATTATCTCCCGTAACGCCAATACCGGCTATCAGCAGCCTGATACTTACTGAAAGCATGATAACGCCGCCCACAGCGTACCACCAGCTGCCGGGAATACTTTCAATAAAAGCTATAATTACTCTTTGCGGAAAAACATTTAAACTGCATAAAATCAAAAATACAGATACAACAGTCATCAGAAAAGTATATAAGGTTAAGATTATTCTGTCTGGAATGCCCATAATTACTTAATCCTCCTCAAAGAATTTTTTATGCCTGTCTTCGGCAGTTTCTTCATTTATTTCAGCTTTCAAATCTTCTGCCACTTTCTCAAAATCCGTTTTCTTACGTTTGGCAACGCCCTGCACATGAACATCAACAAACTGCACTTCATAGCCCGTCATCTTTTCAATAGCGTCTTTTACTCTTTCCTGTATTTCCAGAGCTACTTCAGGTATGCAACTGCCATACTCTATATTTACAAATACACTAGCAGTGACCAGTTTGCCTTCAAAACTCAGACGTACTCCCTTAGAAGCGTTTTCCTTGCCCAAAAAGTGATTGATGCCGTCGGTTATACCGCCGCTCATGCTTAAAACACCCGGCACTTCCTGCGCGGCTAAGCTGGCAACTATTGAAATAACTTCATCGGCAACGTTGATATCTCCCATATCATCAGAATTATCCTGCTGAACATCACTTTCAACAGTATTTTTATTCATTTGCACTTTTTCCTCGTCCATATCAGACACCTCCTGTGCATTTAATGAAATAGAACCTTTGCCTTGATTTTTATCTTCTAATTATAGCACATAATACTTTATTCTTCCACGTTAAAATGTATAAAAAAACAGCAGCGATAAACTCGCTGCTGCTAAATGCCTTAGGCACGTTCGATATAATCACCGGTTCTAGTATCAATGCGAAGCACATCGCCTTCATTGATGAACAGAGGAACTTTTACAACATAGCCGGTATCCATTTTTGCAGGTTTGCTGCCGCCGGTAGCGGTATCGCCGCGGATACCAGGATCGGTTTCAACAACCGTCAGCTCTACAGTGTTCGGCAGATCAACGCCAAGGATGCGGCCTTCATAAATCATGATTTTTACATCCATGTTTTCTTTCAGGAAGTTCAGAGCAGTATCCAGCTGTTCTTTGCTCAATTCAATTTGTTCATAAGTTTCATTATCCATGAATACGTACATGCCGTCATTTTCATAGAGATATTGCATTTCACGGCGGTCAATACGAGCTTTCGGCAGACGTTCACCTGCATTGAAAGTACGTTCAACTACTGCGCCGGTGCACAGGTTACGCATTTTGGCACGAACAAAAGCAGCGCCTTTACCAGGTTTTACATGTTGGAATTCAACAACCTGCCAAGCATCGCCATCAATGGTAACAGTTACGTTTGTTTTGAATTCATTGGTAGAAATCATTGGTTAACCCTCCTATTATTTGTCCTAAACAATTTCAATAAGCTGTTTTTTGACACCGTTCAAGGCTTTAGCCCCTTCCTCAGTCAGAACAACAGTATCTTCTATACGAACCCCGCCTTTGCCGGGAATGTATATACCAGGTTCAATGGTAAAAACCATGCCTGTACTCAGCAGGACATTGCCCCGCTTATTAATATTCGGCATTTCATGTATTTCCAGCCCGACACCATGTCCAAGGCCATGCACGAAATACTCGCCATAACCGCATGATTCAATGCAGTCACGCACAACTGCATCTAATTCACGTCCGGTCATGCCTACACGGGCAGCTTTCAGCCCTTTGCGCTGAGCCTCTTCCACCACCGTATAGATTTCCTTGTGCCAGGAATTAGCCATTCCCAGAACTACTGTTCTTGTCATATCAGAATGATAACCACAATAAACGGCACCAAAATCAAAAGTAATGAAATCCCCGATTTCTACCGGCTTGTCAGAGGCCATACCATGAGGCAGGGCACTGCGGCTGCCGGAAGCTATAATAGTATCAAAGGAAGTTTTCTCACTTCCCAATGCACGCATATAATATTCCAGCCGTCCGGCCAACGAACGTTCTGTACGTCCCGGCCTGATATCATCCAGCAGTTTAATAAAGGCTTCATCCGCAATCTGTGCGGCTTTCAGCATCAAATCCAGTTCTTTCTTATCTTTGATCATCCGGATACTGCTGAAATCAATGCTGCGCATGTATTTGCCTTCCAGCAATGCTTCCAGCTCCGTATAATCATTATAAGTAAAGCAGCTTCCGTCAAAACCAACAACCTCTGCGCCTTTAGCCAGTTCAGCAGCTGCAGCCCAGATACTGCCGGTATATTCCAGCACCTGGAACAGCTTCATTTCATTCTTTGCCTGCTCTGTATAACGTCCATCAGTAATCAGAACGCCTTTAATGCGGTCAATATAAAGTAAACTGGAATCACCGCTGAAGCCGGTTAAATAACGTATGGTAGTAACATCTTTAATAATGACGCAGTCCAGCTGCTCTTTCACCATAACTTCCCAGACTTTATTAATTCGCGTCATACATATTACCCCGATTCACAACTGTTACAAGATATAAATTCCTTCACTATTTTACCACTCATCTGTAAAACTTTCAAGAATTTCTACCCTGAACGGCATATTTTCTAAAATATCCAGCACATCATCATAAGTATCAGGCGTTACATAAAATTTGACAATACCTTCCTGAGGATCTAATGTCCCAACCAACGCCAAATATTCATAGCCTTCCATAATCCAGTTTATATCTGCTATGCGTGCCGGATCAGTTTTTATATAAATTGTACTTCGGTCTTCGTTCATTGAATCTTTCTCCGCAGTAATGAATACGGCTGCAATTTTCTGGATGAGGCAACAGTAAATTTCTGCTGTGCATGAGGAGCGCAGTCAATTTTTTCTCCGTCACTGTTGCGCATTTCCTTCAATGTCAGTTCCAATAATTCACCACTGGGCATTAACACTTCCAGTGTTTCGCCTTCCTTAACATTGTTGCGCTGCTCAATGACGGCCCTCTGTGCGGCAGCGTCATATTCAAGGACCATTCCAACAAAGTCATGGGTCTGTTCATAACTTGAGGTAGCATAAACCTGCGCCTCACTGCCCGGCTTTTGCACCGCAAAGCCTGTAGTATAGGGCCTGTGAGACACTTTATTCAATTCTTCACGCCACTGCGGCTTAACCTGATATTTCTCAGGCGCTTCATAGCACAAGTCAATTGCTTTTCTGTATACGCTGACTACGCTTGCTACATAATGCACACTTTTCATACGGCCTTCAATCTTAAAGCTGTTAACTCCTGCTTTCATTAAATCAGGCAGATAATCAATTAAACAAAGGTCTTTGGAATTCATTATATAAGTGCCGCGTGCGTCTTCCTGAATATCAAACTGCTCACCAGGCCTGTTTTTCTCTACCAGGCTGTAATCCCAGCGGCATGCCTGTGCACATGCGCCGCGGTTACCGTCTCTGCCGGTCAGATAACTGCTCAGCAGGCAGCGGCCCGAATAAGAAATACACATTGCACCATGAACAAAGGCTTCTAATTCTACATCAACTGCTGCACCTATTTCAGCAATTTCCTGAAGCGATAATTCTCTTGCCAGCACAACTCTGGCTGCTCCCAGCTTTTTCCATGCTGCCACGGCAGCAAAGTTGGTAGTATTCGCCTGCGTGCTGACATGCAGCTCCATATCGGGCACAGTTTCTTTAGCGGTCATCCATACGCCAAGGTCTGAAATCAGCAGTGCATCTACACCGGCATTCTGTAATTGCAATAAATAAGAAGGTAATTTTATCAAATCCTCATTATGTGCAAAAATATTAACCGTTACGTAGACTTTTTTATTCAGCTGATGAGCAAATGCCGTAATTTCGGTAATTTCATCCATGGAAAAATTATTGGCAAAGGCCCGCAGGCCAAACATTTTGCCGCCAAGATAAATGGCGTCAGCACCATACAGTAAAGCCATTTTCCCTTTTTCCATATTACCTGCCGGAGCCAAAAGTTCCGGTTTCTGCATAGTATTTTTCATTTATTCTTCTCCATGTATTTTATTGATTGCCTGTAAATGTTCATCATATGTTTTTGAAAAATGATGATGCCCGTCTTTTTCAGCGACAAAATACAAATAATCACTGGTTTCCGGCTCTAAAACGGCCTTGATGGCCTTAATTCCCGGACTGCCGATCGGTCCCGGAGGCAGGCCCATATTTTGATAGGTATTATAAGGACTTTCAATTTCCGTATCCTTGAAAGTGATTACTTCTTTCTGAGCGCCGAGGATGTACTGAATAGTTGTATCTGACTGAATCGGCATACCGATTGCAATGCGCTTAAGAAATACTCCGGCAATTTTAGGCTGTTCTTCTGCGTAAACAGCTTCCAATTCAACCATGGAAGCCAGATTGACTACATCACGCAAATTCAAGCCCTGCTCCTGCGTTTTTTGCAGAATACCATTACGTTGCATCTCTCTGTCAAACTGTTCAACCATCATCTGCACAATCTGTTCTTCCGTGGCATCAACAGGAATTTCATATGTGGCAGGAAAAAGAAACCCTTCAGCCTTAAAAAGTACTTGCGGATTATCAGTCTGCATATAAGCATATGGAGCATATGAACGGGCAGCCGCTATAAATTTATCTGCGCTGCCCATACCTTCAGCTTCCAATTTTTTCGCAGTTTTGACTACATTATAGCCTTCAGGCACAGTAAAAACATTATGCAGTACCTCACCGCTTGCCAGAACGGAAACTATTTCACTGTTGCTGGCGCCGCATTGAATTTTATAAGTACCTGCCTGCAGCTTTTTCCCAAGTCCTTTCAGCTGAGCTTCCATACGAAAAACATCCGGGTGCTGCACCAAATTTTCACTGTGCAGCAAATCAGCAATTTCTCCGGCTGTCATGCCTTGCTGTACCGTAATCAGTTTATAACCGGAGCCGGCAAAATTTTTATTGCTGCCCATAATGCCTAAAGTAGCCCCCAAGATAACAAGCAGCAGTACAAGGGCTGATACAGCTGCTACATAAGGTTTTTCCCTACACTTATTTTTAAATTTATCAAGCAGTTCATTCATTTTTCTTATCCAGCAAAAAAATACCGGACCAAAGTCCGGCATTTTTTATTCTTCGTCCCAGGATTCAACTATTTTTTCATACTCAGCTTTTACAGCTTCAAACTCTTCGTCAGTAGGTCCAAGATAAACCGGCTCGCCATTTTCATCAAAGTCGATACGGGCAATGATTACATTTTCCTCTTCATCATCTTCATGCTCATGGCAATGGCAATCTTCATCCTCACAGCCGCAGCCATCTTCATCAATACCTACCAGAACAGCAAAGTTCTTATTGCCCACCGGTATAACCATTTCTTCTACAAAATAGGATTCGTTGCCTTCTTCGTCAGTAATCACAACGATATTTTCCTGCATTTCTTCTTCAGTCATAGCGTCCAATTCTTTATTTTGAATGTCTTTTTCCATTATGGCACCCCTTAATAAATTTTTATATTTCTTATTTTATAATACGCCCGCCGTATCTGTCAATTTATTTACAGAAATTGCTGTTTACTCGCTAAAGCGTAATTTCCCATTATCCAGCAAAAGCGCATCCAAAGGAATATTTCCTAAAAAGGTATGCAGATATGTGTCGGAAAATCTGTAACCATTTTTATCATGCGTCACAGAACCGCTGACGGAGCTAAAAGAAATTCCCTTAAAGCTGCCGCCTTGAACAGTAAATCTTCCCGCTGCAACAGAACTGTCCGGAACATTACTGCCAAGTACAGTAGTTTCAAAAGAACAGTTGCCGCTCAACTGTTTATCGGTCAATAATTCCGCCGGAATATTTTCTCCCGCCAAATCAAATTTAAACTGACCATTTTGAAGATTAAGTCTGCCGTCAGCTTTAACTGTACCATCAGCTACGCGTCCCGCAGCATTGGCAATATGCAGCTGCTGAGCAAAATAAAGAAAATTGCCATGCAGCTCTTCAATAGCCAGCGGAGGAAAATCAAGGGTTTTAATACCAAAAGTTCCTTCCATAATGGGCTGGCGCAGCACGCCGCGCAAATTGCCGCGAACCGTAACACCCTCAGTAATATTGATGCCTTTGCTTAAAGCCTTAAGCGCAAAAGAACCGCTGTCAAACTGAAGTTCACATTCCGTCTCCTTGCGCGCTCCGGCAGGCAGCAAAATTTTGCCATGCAAATTAAGCGGCTGGTCAGCCAGCTGCAGTCCTCCCTTAGTTAACGAAAGTTCCTGCAAATCTCCGTGAAAATCTCCATAAATTTCTTTTAAAGGCAAGCCAAATAAACTTCCTTCACCCTTTTCTAAACTGCCGGAAACAGAAGTCATAGGCTTTTGAGCACTGTCGGAGAAATTAACGGTAATATTCAAAAGCCCGTCCTGCAGCGCCAGACTGTCTCTCTGTCCATAAGCTGACAACATGTCTTTCAGGGGAATTTTACTGCCTTCCAGTTTATACTCATGCTGCTGCCCGGTTTTAAAATTTAAGGCCACCGGCGCCTGCATATACGTACCGCTGACATTGCCGCTGACCGTACCGGCATTTTTGAAATTAACCATTAGCTGCACATTATCAAAAACAAATTCTGCCGCAGGCGTCTGCAAATGCAGTTTGCCGCCGTCAGCTTTCAATTCTCCCCGAAAAATCTGCTGCTTATTGTTTAAGTCATCAATCTTTTCAGCTAATGCGGCAGGCTCACCGTCATTACACGCAAGATAAAGCTCCGGCTGATGCAGATAAATCTTCTGAATAGAAGCCTCGGAGCCGCCTTTAATAATCGCCTCAAACAAATTAACGCTTATTGCCGCTTCAGGAACGCGAGCCAAGGTTACCCCTTTAGCATCCTGCCATTGAATGTTTCTGGCCTGCACGGTACCGTTCCAATTTGCCTGCAGACTTTCAGCGGTAATTGTTCCTTCAGCAAACTGCTGTCTATCAAGTATCCGTTGAGTAAGATCTTCCAGCGCCCTGCCGCCGAATATTACCAGTACGGCAAGAAAAACAATGATAAAGATCAAAATTCCGCTAACCGTCTTTCTCAGCATGGCTTATCTGCTCCGTAACTGACAGCTGTCCAAATAATTTTGTAAAATTACTACGGCAGCCATCATGTCAATTACCTTTCGTCTTTTTTTACGCCGCAAATCAGCATCTACCAATACTTTTTCTGCCGCAACTGTCGAAAGGCGCTCATCCCATAAAATGACCTCTACACCGGTGAACATACTGCGCAGCTCCTGCGCAAAAGCAGCACACAGCTGAGCCTTCTCTCCCACGGTGCCGTTCATGTTTTTAGGATAACCTACCACCAAAGTATCAACCTCATACTCCTTAATAAGCTGGCCGATACGTTCAAAATCTTTCTGCGGACTTGTTCTTCTGATTGTTTCTATACCACCTGCAATCATGCGCATTAAATCACTGGCAGCAACACCGATAGTCTTGGTTCCAACGTCAAGTGACATTACCCGCATAAATCAGACTCCTTATTTCTTAATATTTTTCAGGTAACTGATGACCAGTTCCTCAATAAGTTCATAGCGTTCGTGACGGCGCAGCTTGGTACGGGCGTCATCATAACTGGTAATATAAGTAGGATCACCGCTAAGCAAATAACCTGCCAGCTGATCAACAGGATTATAACCTTTAGTCTCCAAAGCGGCATATACTTCTTTAATAGTTTCAGCCACATCCTTTTTCTCCGGCTGACGTTTAAACATCATGGTTTCTTGAGATACTTCATTCATTATAATAACCCCCTTTATAGGTCAAAGTGCATTAAGCATTATTTAAGCTTATTGTAGCATAAAACCTGTAAAAATGTATGTCATTCAGGAAAATATTAAGTTACAAAGAAGAAACCAAAAGGCACTCCAGAGAGTGCCTTTTGAAACAATATCAATAATTATTTAATCTGTTCTTCAATAATATTCCAAGCCGCATCAAGTGCTGCGTCCAGTTTGGCTGCATCCTTACCGCCTGCCTGCGCCATATCAGGACGGCCTCCGCCGCCGCCGCCGCAAATTTTGGCTACAGCTTTAACAACATTGCCGGCATGAACGCCTTTAGCTACGGCATCTTTGGTTGCCATAGTCAGGATGCTGATTTTGCCGCCGTCCAGCACTGCAGCAAGAACAACTACCCCGCCAATCTTATCGCGCATCTGGTCACCAAGATTTCTCAGCGCATCAATGCTGTCCACGCTTACTTTCTGTACTAAAGCAGGTACTCCTTTTAAGTCACGCACTTTGTCAGAAACATCACTTACCTGAGCTTTGGCTATTTCAGCAGCAAGCTCGTCAGCTTTCTTCTGCGCAGCCTTTAGCTCTGCATGCAATGCTTCCAGACGTGCAGGTACATCCTGTACACGGCATTTCAATTCCCCGGCAACACCTTTCAGCATTGCTTCAGTTTCGTTAACATATGCTACCGCACCATGGCCGGTTACCGCTTCAATACGACGCACGCCGGCACCGCTGCTTGCTTCGGAAATAATCTTAAACATACCGATTTGCGCAGTATTACTTACATGACTGCCGCCGCAGAATTCCATGGAAAATTCCGGAACAGTTACCACGCGTACAATATTGCCATATTTTTCACCAAACAAAGCGGTAGCTCCGCGTTGTTTAGCTTCTTCAATGGGCAGCTCTTCAATCTGAACATCCTTGCCGGCCAGAATCTGTTCATTAACAATTGCTTCAACCTGCTGCAGCTGCTCATCAGTTACCTGAGAGAAATGAGAGAAGTCAAAACGCAGACGGTCCGGTCCAACATAGCTGCCAGCCTGATTTACATGGGCACCTAAAACCTGTTTCAAGGCTGCATGCAGTAAATGGGTTGCCGTATGATTACGGGCAATATCATTTTTACGGCTCAAAGCTACGCTAAAGCTTACTTCATCGCCCAACGCAATAGTACCTTCAGCAACGGTACCAATCATAATAGTTGCTCCATCAGGCAGTTTTTTCGTAACGGTTACATCCATTACACCGGTCGGAGAGGTAATGCGTCCAATATCGCCTAATTGTCCGCCGCCTTCAGCATGGAATGCAGTTACATCGCAAATCACAGCAATTTCTTCTCCATCTGCCGCATTTTCAATAGGCTGCGCATCATGGGCGGGATAAAGTTTGACAATCTTGCCTGCTGCAGCGGTCTCATCAACCTTCAGCGCAGCAATATCGATGCCGCGGGTATTATAAATAACCGGGCGTCCGGTCTTATCATCACGAGCATCACGAGCCATTTTGCGCTGTACTTCCAAAGCAGCATCAAAGCCTGCTTTATCCATGGTCATGCCCTGTTCTTCCAAAATTTCAGCAGTCAGTTCCCACGGGAAACCGAAAGTATCATTTAATTTGAAAGCAGTCGCACCATCTAAAACGGTAGCGTTAGCAGCTTTAAGTTTCGCAATTTCGTCATTGAGCAATTCACTGCCTTGTTTCAGAGTACGCAGGAAGCTGGTTTCTTCCATCTCAATGACTTTCTGAATATATTCGCGTTTTTCAGCCAGATTACCGTAAATATGGCCAAACATCTTGATAACTACGTCAACAGCACCGGCCAAAAACATTTTGTTGATGCCAATCAGGCGTCCGTGACGTACTGCACGGCGCAGAATGCGGCGCAGTACATAGCCGCGGCCCTCATTGGAAGGAAGAATGCCGTCGCCAATCATAAAGGTCATGCTGCGGGCATGGTCTGCGATAACTTTTAAAGAAACATCAGTCTTTTTATCCTTGCCATATTCTACGCCTGCAACCTGCGCAGCATATTCAATAATCGGGAAAATCAGATCAGTTTCAAAGTTGGACGGTTTGCCCTGTACTACAGAAGCCAAGCGTTCCAGACCTGCACCGGTATCAATATTTTTATTTTTCAAAGGCGAATAGGTGCCATCTTCATTTTGATTATATTGAGTAAATACCAAATTCCAAATTTCCAGGAATCTGTCGCAGTCGCAGCCTACGCCGCAGGTAGGTTTGCCGCAGCCGCGTTCTTCACCCAGATCAACATGGATTTCAGAGCACGGACCGCAGGGACCGCTGCCAATCTCCCAGAAGTTTTCTTCCAGGCGTACAATACGTTCAGCAGGTACACCCACTACATTATGCCAGATATCAAAGGCTTCATCATCTTTGGTATGAATAGTTACCCAAAGTTTTTCTGCCGGAATACCTAATTCTTTGGTAATAAACTCCCAGCTCCAGGGTATAACTTCCTTTTTAAAATAATCGCCAAAGGAAAAGTTACCCAGCATTTCAAAATAAGTATGGTGGCGTGCGGTACGGCCAACATTTTCAATATCGCCGGTACGTACGCATTTTTGACAGGTGGTAATACGCGGAGAAGGCGGTTTCATTTTACCGGTGAAAAACGGTTTGAAAGGCGCCATGCCTGCACCAATAATTAAAAGTGTAGGATCATCCTGTGGAATAAGCGATGCGCTCGGCAGCATCAGATGTCCTCTTTCCTGGAAAAATTTCAGAAATTTTTCGCGGATTTCATTACCGGTCATATATTTCATAATTTGCTATTCTCTCCTTCACCCAGATTTAATATTCAGGAAGCAGCTTTAAGTATAAGCTTCCCAAACACTCTAATACATATAAAAAAATTATATAATTTTTGTTGATGAAAGTCAATTCAGCGCAGCTTTTTCTTGCGGTATCCCGTTTAATCCTGATTTTTACTTTTACCCGTATCCTGACCAATGCCGGAAGGCCGATAATAGCATCTGCCGGATAATTCATCGGGCAAATACTGCTGCTTAACCCAGCCGCCGGGAAAATTATGCGGGTATTTATAATCCAAGCCATGACCTAAGGCTTTGGCGCCAGGATAATGAGCGTCACGCAGGTGTTTGGGCACACTGCCATAGTTCTTATTTTTTACATCGTCCATAGCTGCCGCTATTCCCATATAGGCAGTATTGCTCTTGGGAGCCTTAGCAATATAACAAACGGCTTCTGCCAAAGGAATCTGCGCTTCCGGAAAGCCGACAAAATCAGCAGCCTGCGCCGCAGCATTAGCGACAACCAACGCATTGGGATCAGCCAGTCCGACATCTTCGGCTGCGCAAATAACAATTCGGCGGGCAATAAAACGCAAGTCTTCGCCGCCGGCAATCATACGTGCCAAATAATGCAGCGCAGCGTCAGCATCACTGCCGCGCATGCTTTTAATAAAAGCTGAAATAATATCATAATGCTGATCACCTTTTTTATCATAACGCTGCATGGCGGTGCCTAAAACGCTGCGCAGAATTTTCGCAGTCAAATGACGCCCGCCATCCGGCAGCATAAATTCAGCCTGTTCCAACAAGTTTAAAGCGCTTCTGGCATCACCTGATGCAAAATCGGCTAAAATATCAAATACTTCTTCATCCACAGTAAAGCTGCCGCCAAAGCCCTTCTCCTTATCCGCTACGGCTCGCTGCAAAATCTGTTTAATATGTTGGGGCTGTAATTTTTCCAGGCGAATCACTTTCATGCGGGACAAAAGCGGCGAATTAATTTCAAAAAACGGATTTTCCGTTGTTGCACCGATTAAGATGATTGTTCCGTTCTCCACATAAGGCAGCAGTACATCCTGCTGCGCTTTATTAAAGCGATGAATTTCGTCAATGAACACAATAGTTCTTCCTAAACCGCTGCGCTGGATTTCCTGTGCTTTGGCAATCAATTTACGCAGCTCAGGCACACCCGAAGACACCGCGTTCAGCGATACGAACTGTTCACCAGTCATGTGAGCAATGACTCGCGCCAACGTAGTTTTGCCCGTTCCCGGCGGTCCGTAAAACAGAACTGATTGCAGCATGTCCTTTTCAATCATCCTCCGCAGAGGGCTGCCACTGCCCACCGCCTGCTCCTGTCCAACAAAATCACTAAGCGTTTCCGGACGCATTCTGTCGGCTAACGGCTTTTGCACAAAGCCACCGCCACTGAATAAACTTTCCATTTTTTCTACCTCATTAAATAACTATCCATATAAAAAAACCGCCTTTATAGACGGTTCCTTACTATATTAAACCCTATCCAGCAGCTTTCTGACGATATAAGACGCCATCATAAGGCCAGCACTTGCAGGTACAAAAATCATGCTGCCCGGGACGCTTTCCCTGCTGGCATAAACCGGCAGTTCTTCAGAAAAAACTACTGTTATTCCCTTTTCTATGCCCTGCTGGCGCAATCTTTTACGTACGCTTTTGGCCAAAGGGCAGGTATGCGTCTTACTGATATCAGCTATGCGCAAATTTTCCGGCGCCAGCTTGTTGCCGGTCCCCATGGAAGATATGACCGGAATCTTTCTTCTGTAGCACTCACACAATAAATCTATTTTTGAGGCTGTTGAGTCAATAGCATCGGCAAAAAAATCCAGCTGCTCAGGAAAATATTTGGCAAATTCACCCGGCTGATAAAAACTGCTGCGCAAATACAGCCGGCACTGAGGATTTATATCTCTGATTCTATCTGCCATGAGCTCTGTCTTGCGCTTGCCCATAGTAGACTGCAGCGCGGGTAGCTGACGATTGATATTGCTCGGCTCTATTACATCTGCGTCAAGCAAAGTAAGGCTGCCAATACCGCTTCTGGCCAAGGCCTCAGCAACGTACGAGCCAACACCGCCCAAGCCCGCCACCGCCACATGTGCCTGCTGCAATCTGCCAATAGACTCCGGCCCAATTACATAACTAACTCTGGATAAATCCATTTTCTCTCCTAAAAAACTAATCCCCACAATGCCGTCCAGCTCCATGTTTTGAACCTGCATGTGCAGGTGGGTGCCTTCCTTCTTACCTCAAACGTCCACTCAAAGGAGGCTTGTTTTCAATAAGAAGAGTATCAGGCTCCCTAGGTTAGAGTGTTGGCTCAAAACCTGTGGAGCAAAGTAACGTACATCGCAGGGCGATAGTTGTTGATTAAGCTTTATTTGACATACTTATAATAACAAAAACGGAAGCGTTTTTCAACGCTTCCGTCTTAAAATTTCACAATTAAATTATTTATTATCTTTTTTTACCAGCAAACTGGTTTTGATATGCAGTTCACGCAGCTGCTTTTCATCAACATCATTAGGTGCCTGGGTCATCAGGCAAGCAGCACTCTGAGTTTTCGGGAACGCAATAACGTCACGGATAGAGTCGCGTTTAGCCATGATCATAATCAGACGATCCAGACCGAAGGCCAGTCCTCCATGGGGCGGAGCACCATATTCAAACGCATTCATCATGAAGCCAAATTTTTCCGCTGCCTGCTCATCACTGAGTCCGATAGCAGAAAATACCTGTTTTTGAACGTCGCGGCGATGAATACGGATAGAACCGCCGCCGATTTCAGTACCGTTAAGAACCATATCATAAGCTTTGGCATAAACCTTGCTGGGATCAGTTTTCAACAGCGGCAAATCTTCATCACGAGGAGCGGTAAACGGATGGTGCATAGCAACATAACGTTTTTCTTCTTCATCATATTCAAACATCGGGAAGTCAACAACCCAAGTGAAAGCCAACGCATCAGGATCAATAAGATTGCGGCGTTTAGCCATTTCAATACGCAGCGCACCAAGAGCTTGAGCAACTACGGACGGTTTATCTGCTACAAAGAGCAGCAAGTCGCCGGGCTCAGCAGCAGCAGTCTTCATGATATTGGCAAGATGCTCTTCACTGAAGAATTTCGCAATCGGAGATTTTACACTGCCGTCAGCTTGAATCTGCATCCAAGCCAGACCTTTGGCGCCATAAATGCCTACAAAATCAACCAGGCCATCCAGTTCACGGCGAGGAATTGCAGCGTAGCCTTTGACATTAATTGCTTTTACAATGCCGCCGTTTTCAATGATATTATTAAATACCTTGAAATCAGAATTTTTAACGGCATCAACCATATTGATCAATTCCATGCCGAAACGCAGATCCGGCTTGTCACTGCCATAACGGTCCATAGCGTCATCCCAGGTCAGGCGCTGGAAAGGAATCTGGATTTTTTTACCTAAAGCACCTTCAAAAATGTAAGCAATTAAGCCTTCCATCAATTCCAGAATTTCATCAACTTCCATGAAGGACATTTCCATATCCAGCTGTGTAAATTCCGGCTGACGATCAGCGCGCAGATCTTCATCACGGAAGCAACGGGCAATCTGGAAATATCTTTCCATACCCGCAACCATCAGCAGCTGTTTGAAAATTTGCGGAGACTGCGGCAGAGCATAAAACTTGCCGGGGTTTACGCGGCTCGGAACCAAATAGTCACGAGCACCTTCCGGTGTGCTCTTGGTAAGCATAGGGGTTTCAATTTCCAGAAAATCTCTGCTGTCCAAATAGTCACGCATCAGTTTGGTTACTTTATGACGCAGAATCAGATTGCGCTGCATTTCCGGACGGCGCAGGTCCAGATAGCGATATTTAAGACGCAGATTTTCATCAGTATCAATATTGTCCTGAATATAAAAAGGCGGAGTTTTAGCAGAATTCAGCACTTCAATGTCTTCAGCAACAACTTCCACCATACCAGTAGCAATATTAGGATTGATAGTTGCTTCGTCACGCAGACGGACATTGCCGCTTACTTTGATAACATATTCATTACGGATGTCTTCCGCAGTTTTAAAGCTGCTGCCTGCAGTATCAGGATCCACTACGATTTGTACAATACCGCTGCGGTCACGCAAATCAATAAAAATTAATCCGCCATGATCACGGCGCTTGGCAACCCAACCGCATAAAACAACATGCTGGCCTGCCATGTCCTTGCCAAGTACTCCGCAGTGATGACTGCGTTTTTGATTAGTCATGTTTTTACACCTCTGCTTGTAATTTAGTTATTATATCAGTAATAGCGATTTCTGTTTGCTCACTATTGGACATATTACGTAAAACAACCTGTCCGCGGGCAAATTCATCTTCGCCAAAAATTAACACATATTTGGCATTGGTTTTATTAGCCTGTTTCATCTGAGCCTTCATGCTGCGTCCTTGAAAATCAAATTCAGCCTTAAATCCGGCTCTGCGCAGATTGATAACAGTCTTAAATACGTCAGGAAAAATTTCCTGCTGCGGGCAAACAGCAAAAACATCTATGCTTTCCTGTTCCTGAGGCAGCAGATTCTGACTTTCCAATGCCAGCAGAACTCTTTCCATACCCATGGCAAAACCAATACCAGGAGTTGCCGGGCCGCCTACTTCCTCAATCAGTCCGTCATAACGGCCGCCGCCGCATACTGCACTTTGTGCTCCCAGCGGCTTGTACTGAATCTCAAAAGCAGTCTTAGTATAATAATCCAAACCGCGAACCAGATTATGGTCTACCTCATACTCAATTCCGGCAGCTGTAAGTAACTTCTTCAAGCCTTCAAAATGCTCTCGGCAATCATCACACAGGCATTCTTCCAAGCTGGGAGCGCCTTGCCCAAGTTCCTGGCAGTGAGGATTTTTGCAGTCCAGCAGACGTAACGGATTTCTGTCAAAACGGGACTGACAGTCCTTGCACAATTCATCAAAATGCGGTTTAAAGAAGGCCTGCAATTTTTCACGATGCAGCGGTCTGCATTTTGGGCAGCCTACCGAATTAATTTTCAGCTTCAAATCCTTCAGTCCCAGACTTTGAAGAATTTGCACGGCCAATAAAATAATTTCAGCATCAATATTTGGTCCCTGAATGCCTAAAGCTTCTACACCAAACTGATGAAATTGACGATAGCGGCCTGCCTGCGGACGGTCATACCGGAACATGGGTCCGATGTAAAATAATTTAGTCGGCGCAGGTTCTGCATAAAGTTTATGTTCAATATAAGCACGTACTGCGGAAGCAGTATTTTCCGGGCGCAGAGTGATACTGCGATTACCGCGGTCATTAAAAGTATACATTTCTTTTTCTACAACATCAGTAGTCTCGCCTATTCCACGCAGAAATAATTCTGTATGTTCAAAAACCGGAGTTCTGATTTCTTTGTAACCATACTGCGCACAGATTTTACGCATGGTTTCTTCCAGATAACGCCAGGATTTGACATCTTCCGGCATAATATCCTTTGTGCCTCTCGGTGCGGTTGTCAGCATGCTTTATCCCCCTTACTTTTCAAACAGCCTTTGCCTTTTGGCAGCTAACTGTTCTAAATTCTCTGTATATGTCACTATATTCTTAGGCATATTCAATTTGTTAAGATGGTGACCGTCTTGCAGCGGCACCTTGGTTGCTGAAGAAGGCCCAATACCAATTACCGTATGTCGCTCCTCCATCATCTGAATATTATAAATGCTCTCTGTTTCAGGAAGCGCATAACCAATATTGGCCAGATGCCCAAGCATGTAATGCTGCCGATATAAATAATAGGGCCGCATACCCATTTCATCGGCCGCAGCAGCTGCCAAACGCAGCATGTTTTCTGCCTGGCAGGCATTTAAGCTCAGCTTCGAGCCAAATAAAGCCGCTCCTTTTTTCAATGTCAGCGTATGCACTGTTAAATTCTGCGGTTTTAATTTGGTAATCTCAGAAAGAGAAAATTCTATATCTGCTTCAGTTTCTCCCGGCAGTCCGATAATTAAATCAGTATTAATCACCGGTATCCTGCTTTGCTGCACCATCTCATAGGCACGCAAAAAATCAGCCACAGTATGACGTCTTCCTATCAGCTGCAACGTTTTATCGTGCATTGTCTGAGGATTTACACTAATGCGGGTAACTCCGGCATGCTCCATGGAATGCAGCTTACCTATACTAAAACAGTCCGGTCTGCCAGCCTCCACAGTGAACTCTTTTACAGAAGGCAATAATAATTTTTCAGCGGTCATATGCATAAGTCTGTCAAAAACTTGCTCCTGCAAACTTGTTGGTGTACCACCGCCTATATACAGGGAAGTTACATTCAAACTATACATACTTATTAATTTTACCACATTATCAATATCTTGTTCAATGAAATTTAAAAACTTTTGCTGTGTTTCCACGTCCTCAGGTACTATACCTGACGGAAATGAACAATAAGTACATTTGCTGGGGCAGTAAGGTATACCAATATAAATACCTACAGCTTTTTTATCAGGAACAATGCTTTTCTGCCGCAGGCATATATCAGTTAATAGCCTTGCCTGCTGCATAGGCAGCTTATATCTTTGCCGCAAATATAACGGTAAGTCAGCTGCCCGCATGCCGCTGTCCAAAAGTTTATGAGCCAGCTTGCCAGGACGTACACCCGTTAAAATACCCCAAGGCAAATCAGGGTTGCTTCCTGTTTTTAACGTCAAAACTTCCAGAACGGCAAGTTTAATGCATCGGCTGATCTCGCCGCTAACATCACTCTCACAGGGTATAAAGCTGCTGTCCCAGCTTTCTTCATCCGCAACAAACTTTGCCTGACAGCCGCCATTTTTTAAATTGACAATTAATACATTATCACTTTCAGCAGCAAGAGAATAAGCAAATAACGCGGCCATATCATTTACAGACCGCGTCACATCAAAGTTCAGATTATGAATTAATTTGAAAGTGTTCATTTTTTCACTGCACGCTCACCGGCATGCCATAATTCCTTATATAATACGCGATATACTGCTGCCACAGGTACGGCAAACAGCATTCCCAAAATGCCAAACAGCTTAGCGCCAATCAGCAGGCTTAAAATTAATATCACAGGATGCAAATCAATTTTCTGTCCCATAACTTTGGGCATAATAAAGTTGGCATCAAACTGATAAAATATTAAATAAAAAAGCGCTACATAAAAAGCATTGGTACTGGACTGTCCATAGGCAATAAAAATCGCCGGTACCGCTCCAACCATCGGACCCACTACCGGTACAGTTTCAGCCAGCATTGCCAAAAAGCCCAGAACTAAGGGAAAATCAACGCCGAGACTGAGCGTTCCCAAAGTGATGCTGAACCCGGCAATCAGGCTTAATTTGCCAAGCCCTTGAATATAAGCGCTAAGGGTACGCCCTATTTCATCAATAACATGCGCTGCCTTTTGCTGAGCGTCATAGTTGAAAAGATTAATGACCATGCGTCTTAATTCCCGCCAGTCTTTCAAAAAATAGAAAGACAGAAACGGAACCACAACAAGTCCCACAAGATTTCTGATAATATCAATACTGGAATGCAGCAGATTCTTCAAGATATTGCTGACAAAAATCATCGCCCAGTTCACAATCTGATCAAGCAGCATGCCAAAAGTAGACGGTAGCTGAGGATACTTGCCGGTGCCGCTGAAAAAAATCTCCAGATTATTGGATTCAGCTTTCTCCAAAAATGCCGGCAGCTTTACCAGTAAATCATTAATCTGTCCAAATAAAGGCAAAATAATAAAACCTATGGTAATAAAGACAAAAACACCGAAGGTAACAAAAGCAAGGACAATAGCCACCACTCTTGATAAATGAATGGTCCCCTGCCCTACCCTGATTTTAGCAATCATATTTACAATCGGATAAAGTGCGAAAGCCATACCAATTGCCAGTAAAATTGGCAAAAGGAATACCGCCATCTCATATAAGACGAATGAAACTGCAGCCGTCACCAGCAATTTAAAAAATGTACTTGTTTTAATATAAGGCCAATATTTCAGCATAGTTTATTGTAAGAACGGATTTCTGCGGCGTTCCCAGCCTACGGTAGTAGCGGGGCCATGGCCTGGCAGTAATTTCGTTTCATCATCCAAAACCAAAATCTTCGTTTTTATAGACTGCAGAATCTCTTTATAGCTGCCGCCGGGCA
This sequence comes from uncultured Phascolarctobacterium sp., assembly GCA_900552005.1. GTDB lineage: Bacteria > Bacillota > Negativicutes > Acidaminococcales > Acidaminococcaceae > URXU01. Next base: position 166,211 of record URXU01000001.1, read on the forward strand.
AATCGGTGCGGCCAATAGACTCGCAAAATACGGTATCTCCGCAGAAAACAACATCCTGTGTATGCAGGCAGACGCCGCCTTTGGTATGACCCGGTGTAGCATAAACCTTAAACTGCATTCCTGCGGCTTCTATCGTATCACCGTCATGGAATATATGGTCAGCCGCAGCACATTCCACACCGTCAGTAATATATATAGAAAGATTTTTGTCAGCCCGGGTAAGCATTTCTGCGTCCTCTTCACTAACATAAACAGGCGCTCCTGTCATTTTTCTCACGGCATTCAGTCCCATAATATGATCGCTGTGACCATGAGTAATAAAGATAGCCTTAACAGTAATGCCAAGTTCGTGCACTTTGCTGAGTATTTTTTCAGCTTCACCGCCCGGATCAACAATCACGCCTTCCTTTAATTCTTCATTAACTGCAATATAGCAGTTAGTTGCTAACATACCTACTTCTATTCTGTATATTTTCATAAATCCTCCACTTAGAATAATTTGCTGCTGTCTAAAAGAATGGTTACCGGTCCGTCATTTACCAATTCCACCTGCATATGGGAACGAAAAACTCCGGTTTCCACCTGCACGCCCTGCTGGCGGCAAAGCTCATTAAATTTTTCATACAGCAGATTGGCTGCTTCGGGACGCGCTGCCTTATCAAAGGATGGACGCTTACCCTTACGGCAGTCACCATACAATGTGAACTGGGACACACTTAAAATTTCTCCGCCCACATCCTTCACTGACAAATTCATTTTACCATTTTCATCTTCAAAAATGCGTAGCCCTGTAACTTTATCAGCCAAATACTGCGCATCTTTTTCCGTATCGCCTTCAGTTACACCTACCAGTACCAATAAGCCTTTATTTACCGCACCTGTAAGCTCATCAGCTACAGTAACCTGTGCCCGACTGACGCGCTGCACTACTGCTCTCATTTCTTGCCCCCGTTGCCGCTGTAGTTTGCAACTACACGTTCTACACTGTATACGCCCTTCATTCGGCGAATACGGTTCATAATATATTCTAACTGCTCAAGGCTGCTGATATCAAGTCCGATATGCGTAGTAGCCACTTTATTTTTATCCGTACGGCAATTTAAAGCAAATATATTCAGCTTGGCCTCACTTGTTGCCATCATAATATCAGCCATCATGCCGGGACGATTTACGGACGTAACTACAATATTAACCTTGTAAACAGAATCAATATCCACATCCCAGGAAACTTCTATAAGGCGGCTTTGTTCCTCAGGATTATTGGACAAAACATTGGGGCAATCGGCTCTGTGCACCGAAACGCCGCTGCCGCGGGTAATATAGCCAATAACCGGATCACCGGGTATGGGATTGCAGCAGCGCGCCAATTTGACCATTATGCCTTCCTCACCTTTGACAAGAATACCATGGCTGGCTTTAGCCTTGGATTTTCTCGGCTTTAATTCTGCCAAAAGCTCAGATAAATCTTTGGTTGTCGTAAGTTTCTGGTCCTTCTTATAAATATCAACCAGTTTAGAGATAACCGTATTAAGCGTAACACCGCCATAACCTAAAGCTGCCAAAAGATTATCATCCGTATCAATACGCAGTTTAACGCCTGCTTCCTTAAGTTTATCAGGACGGGCCAGTACCTTGGGGTCATAGCCAAGACGTTTAGCTTCTTTTTCCAGCATTTCACGGCCTTTGGCAATATTTTCTTCACGGCGTTCTTTCTTGAACCAGCTTTTAATCTTGTTGCGCGTATCAGAAGAACCGACGATATTCAGCCAGTCACGGCTGGGGCCGCTTGACTGTTTGGAGGTTATAACCTCTACAATATCACCGTTGCTCAATTTAAAATCCAGCGGCACAATACGCCCATTTACTTTAGCTCCTACACAGCGATTACCTACATCCGTATGAATACGATAAGCAAAATCAATGGGCACGCTGCCTACGGGCAAGTCAATAACATCGCCGCGGGGAGTAAAGACAAAAACTTCATCGGCAAAAATATCCATTTTTACCGTATTGACGAAATCACGAGAATCATGCATGTCCTGATGCCATTCCAGCAGCTGACGCAGCCAGGAAAGTTTGGCGTCAAAACCTTTATCTGTACTGCTCTGAGAAGCCGGCTTACTGCCGCCGCTTTCTTTATAACGCCAGTGAGCGGCAATACCATATTCAGATATTCTGTGCATTTCAAATGTACGAATCTGAATTTCCAAAGGCTGACCGCCTGTAGAAAGCACGGTTGTATGCAGCGACTGGTACATGTTGGATTTAGGCACGGCTACGTAATCCTTAAATCTGCCGGGAATAGGACGCCACATACTATGTACGATACCCAAAGTGCCGTAACAATCCTTAACCGTATCAACCAGTACACGAATGGCTAACAAATCATAAATTTCGCTTAATTGCTTATGATCACGCAGCATTTTTTTATGGATGCTGTAAAAATTCTTCGGACGCCCCTGAATCTCACATTTTATATGAGCCTTTTCCAAGCTGTCCTTCATTTCCGCCATGGCTTCGTTAATCATGGCCTCACGTTCACGGCGTTTTATTTTAACCTGTTCTACCAGATTATAATAAATATCCGGTTCCATATACCTGAAAGCCAGATCTTCCAGCTCCCACTTTATCGTATAAATACCAAGCCTATGAGCCAGCGGCGCATAAATTTCCAGTGTTTCACGGGAAATCGACTGCTGTTTATGAGCAGGCATGTATTTCATGGTACGCATATTATGCAGCCTGTCAGCCAATTTAATGAGAACAACACGAATATCTCTGGCCATGGCCAAAAACATTTTACGATAATTTTCAATCTGCCGGTCCTCTTTGGAAATATATTCAATTTTGCCTAATTTGGTTACACCGTCAACCAGATTGGCCACAACAGTACCAAATCTTTCTTTAATATCATTTAACGTATAGTTCGTATCTTCCACTACATCATGTAAAAATGCGGCAGCCAGTGTTTTCTCATCCATTTGCAGCTGTGCCAGAATGCTGGCAACGCCTATGGGATGGATGATATAAGGTTCACCTGATTTACGGCGCTGTGCCGCATGCGCATCAGCAGCCAGTTCATAAGCCTTACGAACGAAATCTATTTGTTCCTGATTCAGATATTTACTTACTCTTTCAAAAAATTCATCAATATTTACAGCATCATTTGTAGTAGGCATAATTCCCACTCCCATCTCCAACTATTTCATGCACGCAAAAGCTCATATTGTGATATACGCATATTTTGCATGCCTGTTTCCAGTATTTTTCCTCGCTGCTGCTGCAACTGGCAGTATAAGGGCGAGTCTTCCAACTGGCATTTATGAATAATGCCTAATTTCAGCTCATCTCCATGAATAGTAATAAATTCCAACTCCTGCATAATCCGCAGAATATTATCGGAAATCAGCCCGGCATGTTCATTCAATAACTGTTTTTTATCTATTTTACTCTGATTATGCAGTTTTTCCATAACTATTTTATAAGCTGCAGCCATTGTTTCCCGCTCAGGGCACAAAAGCCTTAAATCTCTCTGCAGCTTCTCACGATCAGCATAATTAAAAGCCAAAACTGCCATTTTAACGCCGCTTTTTTTTAGTCCGGCCACAATATTTTTTAGCGATAGCTGCGGCAAATCATATAGGACGGCAATATCATTTGTTACGGTTTCACCATACTTCTGTATCAGCAGATGCTTTTGATTAACCTGCCACAATTCCGCAACCGGCTGATTAACAAGTACGGAAATTTTTTCAGCAGTACGCAGTAAACCAGCCACAATCTGCTGTTTATCCGCCTTATTATAGCGCAAATCACACAATTCTAATTGCTGCCGCAAAGACAAAGCCTGCAGCTGTACGCTCTTTTCTCCGTTCCAGACATTAATCCGCGGCATAAAGGCAATATCAGCTAACATGCCCTCGTACAAAAGCGGCATTAATTCAGCCTGATTCCACATAACCGCTTTATAATGAGCGTCGCCTTTGGCAACGCTGAATTGCAAATGCGTTCTGTCCTTGCCAATTGCCCGCTGACTGCTGAGCAATGCATTTTGAAAAGCAAATACTGGTACAGGATTATTGCAGCCAAAAGGCTCCAAAAGAGCCAGCTCTGCTAAATCCTGCACAGTAAGTTCGCCGTTTTCCTGCAGTACACAATCTACATCAATACGCGGTAAATAATCATCCGGCTGCAAATGCTCCCGCACATACTGTTTAAAACGCCGGCGAAATTCATCCAGCTTACACGCCGGCAAAGTTAAGCCGGCGGCCTGATGATGTCCGCCGTACTGCAGCAAAATATCACTTTCAGCATCAATTGCTTCATAAAGATTAAGCGCCGGTATGCTTCGGCAGCTTCCTTTAGCTGTTTCACCTGCTATGCTGATTAAAATAACCGGCAGATGATATTTATCAACCAACCTTGAGGCAACAATACCAATAACTCCCTGATGCCAGTTAGGCGAGGCCAGCACAATGGCCGTATCAATATGCTCTTCCTGCGCCAGCATGGCTTCAGCTTCATGCATAATGTTGCGGCTGATTTCCTGTCTTAAGGCATTTTCCTGATTTAATTTAGCAGCAATCAGTTCAGCTCTGGCCTCATCCTTGGTGACCAATAATTCCACCGCAGACTGTGCATGCTCCAGACGCCCTACAGCGTTAAGGCGCGGCGCCAGCATAAAACCAATATTTTCGGAATTAATATGTTCCTGCACACATCCGCTAACCTTAATTAGAGCTTTCAGTCCGGGAAGCCGCGTATGCTGCATAGCTGCCAAACCCCGACGTACAATTTCACGATTTTCACCTGTCAGGTCTACGATATCGGCAACCGTGCCCAAAGCAGCCAGCTCCGTAAGCCCTTCCCAGTAATCTGGATGCCCAGCATTTTTAGCAAGAGCCTGACATAATTTAAATGCTACGCCAACGCCGCTCAGCTCCTTAAAAGGATAGGCGCAAGCAGCCTGTTTGGGATTAATAATAGCCAGTGCCGGCGGCAGCTGATTCGGAACAGTGTGATGGTCAGTAATAATAATATCCATACCCTTGGGGGCATTGGCAACTTCATGCAGACCGCTGATCCCGCAATCTACGGTAATTACCAGTCTGGTGCCATTTTCATACAAATACTGCAGCGCGGCGTCATTTAATCCGTAGCCTTCATTAGCTCTTTTGGGAATATAGGTATCAACATCAGCGCCTGCTTCCCGCAGATAAATATATAATAAGGAAGAAGCTGTAATCCCATCAACATCATAATCCCCATACACGGTAATCTTTTCCTGCTGCGTTACGGCCCGGTCAATACGCTTAACCGCTTCAGCCATATCTTTTAATAAAAACGGATCATGAAAAGGCCTGCTGCTGCCGTACAAAAACTCCTGCATGCTTTGCGCTGTAGCCATACCGCGTTCTAACAAAATACCAGTTACCACCGGCGAAACATTTAATTCCGCAGCCAGCACGCTGGCTTTTTCTCTATTATATTCCTTTATCTGCCAGACTTTGCGTTTGCCGATCATTATTTCTGCCCCGCCGAGGTAGCTTTAATTTCTGGTTCAGCAGCAGTTTTTGCATCTTCACTATGCAGCTTCTGATTATGCATTAACATGGCAACACGTTCTTCTAAAACTTTATTTTCTTTCTGCAGCTTAGCAATCTCCTCATTTAATTTCTTTTCCTGCATATAGTTTCTTGCCTTCACCATCAAAAGATAACATCCGGCTACCAGAATCCCCAGCAAAAACGATCCCAAAATAACCATAACCAGTGAAGATTCAAAACTCCACACAAAAAAGTTTAAAGCTACGCTGGTAGCATTCTGAACAGCAAATAAAGCAACAATTATACTAACACAAACTGTAAACAGCAAATATGGCATTTCATCATCTCCCCGACAAAGATTAATAATATGAAAATATTCGTTCATTAGTTATAAAATTCCTGCCGTATACAACCAAAATTACAATTTTATACTATTTATCTGCATTATAAAGTTCAAACCGATACTTTTGTAAAACTTCAGGATACTTCTTTTTATCTACTTCCGAGGCAAACATGTCATACGGTCGCACAAAATACCCATAATCGCCGTATAACGCCTCGTATACAACATATTTTTCACCAGTTTCGGAATGTGTGGCAGTTAAAATCACTCTATACAAATTACCTTTAAAATGACGATAAATTCTTCCCTGCAATATCTCACGCATTTTATAACACTGCTCCTTATTTTAAATAGTAAATCTGATTATTTTATTAAATTTTTATCTGAAATCAAAAAATTTATTCTCAGCCAAACAACATTGATAGCTGATTTTTACATACAACAAAAAGGCTCAGACATAAGTCTGAGCCTTACTTTTTAAGTGGCAGGGGCAGTAGGAATCGAACCCACAACCAACGGTTTTGGAGACCGCTACTCTACCAGTTGAGCTATACCCCTGTGGAGCGGAAAACGAGATTCGAACTCGCGACCCCCTCCTTGGCAAGGAGGTGCTCTACCACTGAGCTATTTCCGCAAATGGCGACCCGGATGGGACTCGAACCCACGACCTCCGCCGTGACAGGGCGGCATTCTAACCAACTGAACCACCGGGCCAATATCAGTTACCTGACAGATATAGATAATACCATATCACAAATAAAAATGCAAGCATTTTTTTATACATTAATGGTATATTTAAAAATTTTTCTCATTTTTTGTCTAAAGCCTCGCCACTGATTAGCAATTGTCAAAACTCTGCTGTCCGTATTATAATATATTATATCAAAAATAAAGGAGGGTGCTTATGTGCCAAACCCCAGATTGGTCCTCCGGAGACCAGTATCTGCGTGAAAACGCCACCGAGCTTGCTCCATTGATTGAGAAGTTCTCACCTTGTACTTTAAAGCCCAAAAACGAAACGGAATATTTTGAAATTCTGCTGGCCGGTATAGTCGCTCAGCAGCTGCCGCCAGATGTCAGTCAATCACTGATGCAAAAGCTATCTCAGCTTTTAGGCAAGCCTATTACACCTCAATCCGTACTCGAAACCGCCAATGAAAGTTTTGCTGCTCTTGGATTGGCAATGCAAAAAATTGACTATATGAAAAATTTTGCACAGGCTATTATAAATGGCCAAATCACCATCAGTAATTTTCAGAACATGACGGATAATCAGATTTCTAAGCAGCTTCTGCAAATTCGCGGTCTTGGTCAATGGACTATCGAAATGTTTTTACTGCTGGCTTTATGCCGAACTGATGTTGTTCCATCCGCAGATTTTATTTTCAAAAAGGAGCTGCAATCTTTAATGCAGCTGCATGAAATTCCCAAACGAGGTCAAATCAATAAGATTACTGAACATTGGCGTCCTTGGCGTTCCCTGGCTGTATGGTATTTATGGCAGAACGCAGATGCCAAAGCAAACAATAAATAACAGCAAACAAAAAACACCAGACTAAAAAATCTGGTGTTTTTTTATGTTTAGCAATTATTATTGTTGATTTTTACGGGCATTGAAGCATTCACGGCAGTAAACCGGACGGTCCATGGAAGGACGGAACGGAACCATGGTTTCTTTACCGCATTCTGCGCAAACAGCAGGGAACATTTCACGCTGCGGACGTTCAGTAGCCACGCCCATACGTTGTTTGCGTGCTTGGCGGCAAGCCGGGCAGCGACGGGGTTCATTGGTAAAACCTTTTTCTTCGTAAAATTCCTGCTCAGAAGCAGTAAATACGAATTCTGCGCCGCATTCGCAGCAGGTTAAAGTTTTGTCTTCTTTCATAACTTGATCACTCCTAATCATAGATAAAACATACCTCAAAAAGAACTTATAGATGTTACCACGGCTTCCCCAGTTTATCTATGATACAGAAGAAGTTAGGAACCCTAACCGGAACCACTGAGATACACTACTATCAGTATAAATGAGCCCTATACATAAGTCAATATATGTTAAATAATTTTACCTATTCTTTAAAATGTCTTTTAAAGCTGTAAATTTTGTACAAAAAAGATTTATAAATAGTGGCAATCATTTATGACATCAGCAGCGAAATTTCCGTCCCAGACGGTGAAGATACTTGTAGACGCATTATAGATATTTAATCGCCAGAAATTAGATAAAGGAATATCTAATAATCCACAAATCTGGGTACGAATTACCCCGCCATGGGAAACAATTGCGATATCCCGCTCTTCCCCCTGCTCCTCCAGAATACGCTGCAGCGCCTGCAGCGCCCGCTCCTGTACTCTGGTAAAGGTTTCACCTGCAGGCGGCAGACACTGCTGAGGATTTTCATAAAACATTTTGATTTCTTCCGGCCATTTATCCGCTATTTCACTATAACACAGTCCTTCCCACTGGCCAAAGCTTATTTCCTGCAGGTCCTCCATAGGCCGCGGCGTCAGTTTTTTTACTGCGGCCAGAGGCTCCGCCGTCATTTGTGCGCGAAGCAGAGGACTGCAGTAAATAGCATCCAGCTTTTTAGAACGAAAATATTCTGCCAGTAATTTTGCCTGCTGCTGGCCGTTAGCATTTAAAGGAGTATTAATTCTTCCCTGAAATCTTCTGACCGTATTGGAATCCGTCTGTCCGTGTCTGATCAAATATATTTTGCCCATATAAATTACTTCCTTTGTTCTTCTTTTACCTGTTCCGCATGCGAAAATTCCTTCATCTCAGCATGTACGCCTGCTTCAGCAAAGGTTTCCATTTCCTTATAGGCCTTTAAGCCCGCATCAAATAATGTAAAGGCCAGCGCCGCTCCTTCTCCGCAGCCATCGGTAATATTAAGGCGCAGCGGTGCATCTAAGCCAATTTCCGTAAGTTCTTTTTCCATGCCGTCTTCCAAAGTGATATGACCGGCAAAGCAGTATTCCTGAACAAGTTTATTATAGGTCATTGCTTTTCGCAAAGCTCTACAGGTAGCAATACCATCCAGCATTACTGGAATTTTTAGCGCGGCAGCCTGCAAAAGTGCTCCGGCCATAGCCGCAACAACCAGCTCATCATCATTGTTCAAGCAGCCAAAGCCCAACATCTGAAGCTTATCTTTAGCCGCATGCTCCTTAACTAAAAGCGCTCCCTCAGCCAGAGCTTCTGCTTCATCAGCTGCCATAACCAGCAAAGGCACTGCCTGCGCTCCTGTTTCAGCTGCCAGCACATTTACCGGCCAGCGTCCAAGCAGAATTTTTTCTGCGGCAGCAGAGCTTTTAATATTGCCCCAGATTAACAGACATTTTTTCGGATAATCAAGGTCTTCCTTAGCATATTTGCCTGTAATAGCCGCATATCTGGTTACCATGGTTTCCAGCTTAGCCAGAGAGCCCACGGGTTTTATCAGATTGTCAAATCTTTCCTGTGCTTTACCAGCACAAGCTTCGTCAACAGCAGTAATCTGCTCAATAACTTCTTCTATCTGCATTGTATCCTCCTTTAATTAACGCAATATATACACTGCGGCCAACAAGTACATTATATTGCCGCATTCAGTTAAAAATCCGTACGTATCACCGGTAAGCCCACCCAGCTGCTTCGCCAAATACCTTGCTAACATAAAACTGAGTACAAAGGCTGCAACACCGGCATAAAAATACTGCAGCCCGCAAGCTAATAATATTGCAGTACCTATAATGAAGGCTATATAGGAATAAGCAGGTTTGGCATAACTGGTAAACATATGTCCGATACCGGTTTTGCGCGCATATTTAAAATTCACTATATAATTAACCATGAAGGTTCGAGTAGCTGCTGACATGGCAATTAAGGCTATCGTCAGTTTCTGCCCGTCAATATATGTATATGCCGCTATTTTCAAAAGCACCAAGCATACCAAGGCAATAACCGCATTGGAACCCACATGGCTGTCTTTCATAATTTCCAGCATCCGCTCTCTATTACGCGCACTAAATACGCCGTCAGAAGTGTCCATAAAGCCATCATACATTAACCCGCCGATAATCACTATTTCAGCTAAAATAAGCATTACCGCCCGCATGAATAACGGCGTCTGGAAATATAACAATATATAATTAGCAGCTCCCAAAAAGAGACCGATAACCAATCCTACCAGCGGAAAATAAGGAACGCTTCTGGAAAAATCATCATCACGCCAATCCGTACGGTTGGAAAAGCGTATCCTTGTCAAAAATTCCAGACAGGTTATAAAATCACGCATGAGTGCACCTGCCAAGTTTATTATATACATCAATCGCAGCCTGTAAAATTACTATTGCCAAGCTTGCACCCGTTCCTTCACCCAAACGCATGCCGGCATCGACAATAGGCGTCAATTGCAGCACGTCCAGCATTTTTTTGTGAGAAATTTCCGCACTGAGATGTGAACACAGCATATAATCAGCGCAGGCAGGATAAAGTCCGTAAGCCAACAGGGCGGCAGCAGTAGCGTTAACGCCATCTACCATGGTAGGCACGCGGCGTCTGGCGCCCGCAATAATCATACCTGCCAGGCCGGCATGGTCATAACCGCCAACCTTGCAGAGAATATCCATGGCATCTCCCTGAAGCGGTTTATTTTTAGCCAAACCATCACTGACAACCTGACGTTTGATTATCATACGCTCATCATTTATACCAGTACCACGGCCAACCGTAAGTTCCGGCGGCAAGCCTAAAAAGGCAGATACAATCGCCGCTGTAGAAGTAGTATTGCCTATACCCATTTCTGCAGTTGCCAGCAGATTATAGCCCTGATCAATGCAGGCGTCCGCCATCTGCATACCGGCCTTCAGAGCCTGCTCAGCCTGCTGCCTTGTCATTGCCGGTCCCTGAGTAAAATCTTCTGTGCCCCAGGCAACTTTCATCTGATGAACTTTCGGCAGATGGCTAAGATCAAAAGCCGTACCTACGTCAACTACAATTACATCAGCATTGGCGTGCCGCGCCATTACATTGGCACCGGCAGTTTCTCTCATATAGCCGTTAATCATCTGCATGGTAACTTCCTGCGGATAAGCACTGACACCATATTTGGCAATGCCGTGGTCCCCGCACATAAGCAGCATGGCAGTCTTAATTTTTTCCGGCAGCGGCTTGGCGGTCATTGCTGCATACAATTCTACCATTTCTTCCAGTTTTCCGAGACTTCCTTCGGGTTTTTCCATTTGCTGCCAGCCCGCTCTCACTTGAGCTGCTGCAGTTTTATCTAATGCCGGTATCTTAATATTTTCCATTCTATTCTCCTTCATCTTCAAATTTATAAGCCAGTTTCTTCACATCCACAGCCTGCCCTGCTACGCAGTAAAATACCCTGTCACAAGCAGCGGCTACTCGCTGATTGACCCATCCCGACAAATCGCTGTATTCTCTGCCCATCTTGGTGGCAGGAATAATACCGCTGCCAACTTCGTTGCTGACAAATACCACCAGTTTACCGCATGCTTTAGCAGCTTGCAGCAATTTATCGATTTCAGCAAAAACATAATCACAGCGCTCAGCAAAAGTACCCTGCGGCGCATTTTTTCCATACATCATATTGGCCATATAGACTGTCAGACAATCAAATAAAACAGCGCCCGTATCGTCACTAAGACTCGCCAAAACATTTTCCGCATGATAGGGCGCCTCGTGATTTAGCCATCTACCGCCTGCGCGTCTTGCCTGATGCAGGCGAACCCTTTCCGCCATTTCCTCATCTAAAATCTCAGCTGTAGCTATATAGTCGCATTTGGGAGAAAAATGCAGGACATATTTTTCAGCAAATTCACTTTTCCCGCTTCGGGAACCGCCGGTAACAAGTACCAGTTTACTTTCCATGATAAAAGATAACCTCCCTTCTAAATAAAAAATCCTCCCATGGCCATGGGAGGACATAAAAATTCTGCATATACGAAAACCAGCCTATCTCCCGTAGGCCACACGGTTTCGTGACAGGCAGGTCTCCTGGCTTAGCTTCATCATTCAGCGCGCCTTCCCGGCCCTTAGCCAGTGACATTTTGCGCGAACTCCACTTACAGTAGCGGGACTGCTCCGGATTCTCACCGGTATTCCCTTTTCAGCACTAACCGCAGTTAATGCACCTGTCAATATTTTCCAATAATTTATATTCTACGTAAACTGAAAAACTCCTGCTGTAAAAATAAAAAGCGGACTAAAACTTGTCCGCTTTTATTTTTATTGATTATGATATTTGGCATCCAGCTTCTGACTGAACCATCTGCCATTTAAAACATAATGCATAATATATTGTTTATCGTCTTCTTTGATGCTGCTATCCGCTTCCATTTCCTGTAAAACGTCATCATAACTTGTAGCATCATGACGCAAATATACAAGTGCACTGTTTTTATCGGCATCAAAAACCATTTCAGCACGATTTTTCTTATTCCATTTATCCCAATGCTGCGGCAGCAGTTCATTATTGGGGTTGCCGGTTCTGATGAAACTTGCCAAAGATGCGGTAAATACTTTACTTAACTCTTGCGCGCCTACTGTTTGAAAAATATCGGTGTTTTGGGTATAAGGATATGGCTGATCAGTAATAAAAGGCAAAAAGATGCCATGTACCGCACCGGTTTTCAAAACATATTGCTCTCCGGATACGGCTGGATTATGCGCAAATTCGAATTTGCATACATAAATATCATTATCATAGTGGTCATAAATTTTCTGCGCAGCTTCCTGCCCGTTAAAATATCCGTAAAGCTTGCTGCCATATTTATTGGCGAAAGCAAATTCCTGTCCGTCGTAAGTTCCCGGTTGAATTTTAGCCAGTCTGTTCTTAAAATATGGATCACGGGAAACAAAAGAGCTGAATTCATCAGCGCTGGCCAACATAAGTAATGGCACGCTGTTCATTTTCTTAACATCAAAGCCTTGTGCCGGCAATACATATCCGTCCGCATAAAGATGCGGAAAAGATTTCATTCTGATAACAGCGCCGGCCATTACCGGCGCCAGTCTTTCGGCCGGCAGCTTATTAAGATATTCCCTAACATCTGCAGCATCGCTGAGCAGCCAGCGAGCAGCGGCGTCAGTATCTGTAAATAAGCCATCTTCCACAGCTAAAGGAGCAAGATTTTCAGCAAGTATCTGTTGGCTTTCTTTATAGTCAGCTACAGTTAAACCTCCGCTGAAAGAAATAGCCTTATTAAATTTATCTTTAAAAACAGGTGAAATCAGCATAGCCATAACATCACGGCCGCCGGCAGAAAAACCACTTACCGTGATATTATGCGGATTACCGCCAAAACCGGCAATATTCCTTTTAATCCAATCAAGTGCAAAGGCCTGGTCCAGCAAACCATAGTTGCCGGAATCTGCCAGCTTGTCACCACTGTGCAAGGCTGATAGATTATTAAAACCTAAAACCCCTAAACGATACTGTACGGAAACATAAACAGCATTTGCCTCAGCTGCAAATTTATCACCAATCCACAATCTGCTGTTGCTGGTCTGATTGTTGCCGCCATGAACAAATACTATTACCGGCAGATTACGCTCCTTAGTGTCCGGACGATAAATATCCAAAGTCAGGATACCTTCCTTACCAATAACCTGCTTGCCATTAAACTGAATATTCGCAGGAGCATATTTATCACATATTTTTACTCCATCATAGGCCGGTGCAGGCTGCGGATTTTTCCATCTGTTTTTACCGTCAGCAACAGCAGCATAAGGTATACCAAGCCATTTTACATTATGATAACGTTCATCATAAATACCCTCTACCTTACCGGCATCAGTTGCAACCACATTGTTGAAATTAGCTGCCCAAAGAATATTGCCAGCTAAAATCTGCAGTAAGCAGAAAATACTGACCAGCGAAAAAATTTTAAATCTCATTGTTCTCCCCCTAATAAAATATTAAATGAATATAAAAAACCCGGCATACACCGAGTTCATTAGAACAAGATTATTTAATCTATCTAATTGATGTTGAGATATATCCCCATGCTATCCAAAAACATTTTCTATTATATCATATATATTATACAATAGAAACATCTGCTCTTATACATTCCATATATTCCACAAATCTCTTAAACTAATTTCAAACTCATTATTGTAATGTACAATGATAAACTCGTAATACTGTTGGTATTTCAAATACGGAAGTTATAATAGCTTAATTAACATCAGTATTTAATGTTTATGCTCTTTATCAGTCCACCGGTATTTTCTTAACTGAAGATTACAACTTACTGGAAAATCCTGTAAGCTTAATATAAATAACAGAGGAAAATATAGCTGGTTTATGTCTTGCATCAGGTCCAGTAGGTCTTTTAGCTGGTCTGCTTGCTAATGATAATAAAAGAATGTTTGCTGTGCTTTTAAAATATTACCTGATTATCGTTATGAATCATGTAAAGAACTCAATCTACCAAAATTTAGTCCACATATTCTACGCCACAGCTATGCTTCATTACTATATAATCAATCTAAAAATATATTGGTTGTTTCTAAATAAATAGGTCATAAAGGCCCTGCAATAACTTATGAAGTGTATTCCCACATGCTTCCGGAAGAAGATAGAAAAGCTATTGATAACTTGGAAAATATAGAAGCAAAAACTGTAGAAACAATAGAAATTTAGAATATAAAACTCATATTAAACTCAATAGCCATTATACAAAAAGAAACCCCAGCATAGCTGGGGTTTTTAAAGCTTAATTATTTAATTTGGCTCATAACTTCTGCAGCAAAGTCTTCCTGTTTCTTTTCAATGCCTTCGCCCAGTTGGAAACGAGCAAATTCAGCTACTTCAGCATTATTAGCTTTCAGCAGTTTAGCAATGGTCTGATCCGGATCTTTAACAAATTCTTGATCCAGCAGGCATACTTCTTTGTAGAATTTTTGAATACGGCCAATAACCATTTTTTCAATAATTTTTTCAGGTTTGCCTTCATTGCGAGCCTGTTCGGACAGTACTTCTTTTTCATGTTCGAGTTCGCTTGCAGGAACCTGTTCACGGTTCAGATAGCTCGGATTAGCAGCAGCAATATGCATTGCAACATCTTTGCCCAGTTCTGCGCTGCCACCCTGCATGTTTACCAGAACACCGATTTTGCCGCCGCCATGAATATAAGCAGCAACTACGCCTTCGGGAACTTCATAACGTGCGAAACGACGAACAGAAATATTTTCACCGATTTTAGCGATGCTTTCGGTTACCAATGCGGAAACAGTTTTGCCTTCAATTTCAGAAGCCATTAAAGCGTCCATATCAGCAGGATTGGTTGCTGCAATATGAGCAGCAATAGCATTAACCAATGCTTTGAAATTATCAGTTTTAGCAACAAAGTCGGTTTCGCAGTTAACTTCTACGATAACGCCAACTTTGCCCTCTTCACTTACATAAGATGCAACAACACCTTCAGCAGCTACGCGGCTTGCTTTTTTAGCAGCAGCAGCCAGACCTTTTTCACGCAAAAAGTCGATAGCTTTATCCATATCGCCTTCTACAGCGGTCAGAGCTTTTTTGCAGTCCATCATACCTGCGCCGGTACGTTCACGCAGTTCTTTAACCAATGCAGCAGTAATTTGAGCCATTAGTTATTCCTCCTACTTTAAATTAAATTATTCAGCGTCTTCAGCAGCAACTGCTTCTTCGGCAGCAGCTTCTTCAGTCTGCATGCCCTGACGGCCTTCCAAAACAGCGTCTGCCATTTTAGCGGTCAGCAGTTTTACAGCGCGGATTGCATCGTCATTTGCAGGAATTACATGATCGATTTCATCCGGATCACAGTTGGTGTCAACAGTTGCAACGATAGGAATATTCAGCTTGTGTGCTTCAAGAACAGCGATATGTTCTTTGCGGGGGTCAACGATGAACAGTGCGCCCGGCAGTTTTTTCATATCTTTAATGCCGCCCAGATATTTGGTCAGTTTTTCCATTTCATGACGCAGGCCGATAACTTCTTTTTTCGGCAGTACATCAAAAGTGCCGTCAGCTTCCATTGCTTCCAGTTTGCGAAGACGTGCAATACGGGTTTGAATGGTTTTGAAGTTAGTGAGCATGCCGCCCAGCCAACGTTCGTTTACATAGAACATGTTGCAGCGGGTAGCTTCTTCTTTCATAGCTTCCTGAGCTTGTTTTTTAGTACCAACAAACAGAATGTTTTCACCGCTGGCAGCTACTTCACGGATGAAGTTATAAGCTTCGTCAACTTTTTTTACGGTTTTTTGCAGGTCGATGATGTAGATACCATTACGTTCGGTGAAAATGTAAGGAGCCATTTTAGGGTTCCAGCGACGGGTTTGGTGACCAAAATGTACACCAGCTTCAAGTAATTGTTTCATAGAGATAATTGCCATTTTTCTTTCCTCCTGTTTTTTCCTCCGCAAAACTCATTTCCATCTTAACCACAAGGGACAGCAGACAGATTATTTTGCGTGTGTATTTTTACACCAGCATGAATTATAACATATCATTATTAAATATACAAGAAATTTTTCAGATATTGTTCCGTATTTTACAATAATTACTGCCTTTAATATTGCCGCCGCATGCTTCTGTAAATGATAAACATACTAATCAGCATAGAGCCTACGGCAGCCGCCATGCCACTCCAGCCATTATTTAAAATTCCCGCAGTCAGATAACCCAAAAACGAGCAGCCGCCAACAATTAAAACATAAGGTATCTGAGTGCTGACATGATCAATGTGATTGCACTGGGCGCCGGCAGATGCCAAGATTGTCGTATCAGAAATCGGTGAAACATGGTCACCGCCTACGGCGCCGGCCAAAACTGCACCAATGCATACAACCAGTAATTGATTTTCCGTTCCCAAAACAGCTAATACGATGGGTATTAAAATACCAAAAGTACCCCAGGAAGTACCTGTTGCGAAAGCCAGGCCCATGGCAACCAGGAAAAACATTGCCGGTAAAAACATACCAACTGCCGCATTGGTATCGACAACTTTTCCTACATATCCGCCGATATTCAGATATTCTTCACTACACACACCGGATAATGTCCAAGCCAGGCATAAAATAAACAACGCCGGTGTCATAGCACGAAATCCCTGATTAAAGCATTCGCAAAATTTATTAAACTGCAGCACGCCGCGTGGCACATATAACAGGAAAACAAAAATCAAAGCCGTAAAAGATCCTATTACCAATCCTTTAGAAGAATTACAACCCGCAAAAGCTTCTGATACGTTTGCTCCCTCTAAAATGCCGCCCGTATAGAGCATACCAAAAATACAGCCGCCAATCAGCACCAAAAGAGGCAGCAGCAAATCAGCAATACCGCCATGCCCTTCAATTTTCTCCGCTTCTTCATCTTTATATTCATCCGGAACTTTTGCCTGACTGCCATATTTATTTTCAAAAGCCGCCATCGCAGCAAAATCCCTGCTGGTCCAGATTAAAAACAGTAAAAAGAAAATTGTCAGCCATGCATAAAAGTTAAAAGGAATAGTTTGCAAAAATAAGGCAAAGCCGTCAATATCACTGTTTTCAGGTAATGAAGAGCTTACTGCCGCAGCCCAGCTGGAAACAGGGGCAATTATGCATACGGGCGCTGCCGTAGCGTCGATAATATACGCCAGTTTAGCTCTGGTAATATTAAATTTATCTGTTACTGGGCGCATAACCGTGCCCACAGTCAGACAGTTAAAATAATCATCGATAAAAATCAGCATACCTAAAAAAGACGTTACCAATAGCGCACTGCGCTTGCCCTTAATATTAGCAGCCGCCCATTCTCCATAAGCTTTAGAAGCGCCAGATTTGGAAATTGCCGCTACAATAATACCCAGCAAAACTAAAAAAACCAGTATATTGACATTATCGCCCACCTTACTGGACATTACGGAAAACATAATATCAACAGCCGCCAAAAAACTAAAGCCGCTGAACAAGAGAGCTCCCGACAAAATACCAATAATTAAAGACATATAAACTTCCTTAGTTACCAGCGCTAAAATAATGGTGATAACCGGAGGTACCAAAGACCAAATTGTTTCAGACATAGACTCCCTACTTTCCAAAATTTTCTGAACAGCTTATTTATTATACCATTTTACACACAAACAGCAACAGCTAAATATCGGCAAAAAGAAAAATACCCGCACCTAAATTAAGATGCGGGTATTTATCAGCAACGGAAATCAGTTGATGGATTCAGCTTTTTTAATATTTTTGCGAACGTCTTCACAGCAGTTATGGAAAGCTTCTTTTTCTTCGGCGCTTAAAGGCAGCTCAATAACTTCTTCAATACCATTTTTACCAATCAAGCAGGGAACACCAACAAAAACATCGCTTTCACCATATTCGCCATTCAGTGCTGCGCTGGCAGGCATAATATGTTTTTCGTCGCACAGTACGGCCCTTACCATTCTTGCCAGAGTGGAACAAATGCCATATTCCGTACATTGTTTGCCTTTATAGGTAACCCAACCGCCGGCAATAGCTTTTTTCTGCAGGTCATCACGATCAAATTTAAAACGATCATCAGTTTTAGCAAGTACATCCAGCGGTGCGCCGCCAAAGTTTACGCAGGACCAGGCAGCAATCTGAGACGCGCCATGTTCACCAATCATATAAGCAGAAATAGACTGATGATCAACACCGGTCTGCAAAGCCAGCTGCGCAACCAGTCTGGAAGTATCAAGGCCGGTACCGGTACCGAAAACGCGTCCGGCAGGCAAACCGCTCAATTTGGCAATCAAATCGGTAATAACATCACAGGGATTGGTAATATTAATGATAACACCATCAAAACCGCTGTCTTTAATTTGACCCATATATTGTTTCACATTGGAAACAGTAAAATTCATTTCATCATTGCGGTCACCGGTTGCTACCAGTTTAATATCACCAATGCTGTTGACGATAATGTCGCAGTCAGCTACGTCCTTATAGTCACCCATGCTGATTTTTACATTATGCGGCATATACATAACGGCATCGCGTAAATCTTGGCATTCGCTAATAACTTTATCAGTTTTTTTGTCAATAAGTACAATTTCATCAACGATGCCTTGAATAGCAAGGGAATAAGCGCAGTGAGCGCCAACGTGACCTACACCGATAATAGCAACTTTTCTTGTTTTATGATTCATTTCTCATCCTCTGCTGCGTGATTATTCTTCTCTTGTTATATAATGTCGGCGTTGCAGCAGAAACCCCTCCTTTGTTACGCGCGACTTATTTTTCAGCAAACAGCGGTATTGTGGTAAAACCATACGGAATAATATTAACTGTATAGTCTTCTTTACCCTGCTGCTTTAAAACCTGTTCCGCCATTGTCATGGCTTCCTCAAGGCTGCCGGCAGGTATGCAGCCGGTTTTTTTAGCCTGCTCAAAATTCTCTTTTTCTGTTACCAGAATAATTGTATATTGCGCTGCCAAACAGCACATATAAAATGCTACATAAAATGGAATACTGAAATTATCTCTGACCGCCTGCTCCATTTCCCGTAAATCATCATAATGGAAACAGTCGAAAAATACTGGCGGCTCTGCGATATCTTCACATTCCAGGGTAACAATCATAACGCCGTGTTCCTTTAAAGACATTACTGCCGGCACATAAGCCTTCATCCCCTGATACAGATTCATATCCATCGGGAAGCCGCCTCCGGAAGCAATAACAATATCGCTTTTAGCTTTGGCCTGTACACCCTGCTGTTTAATGACAAATCTGGTCCCGGCGTACCATGCATCATACCAGTGCCCGGCAAAAACAGCAGCAAAATTACCTTCTGAGTCCATGACTGAATTAATCAGAAAGCAAGGATTTAAAAAGGCACATACCTCACACATATCTTCACTGACTCTGTTGCCTTCAACTTTACCAAGACATGTTTCCTTGTTAATGCCTTCACCTTGTACATCTGCCAGAGCTAAAACATGATTGTGATTAATCGTCTTAACACCGGCAATCCCTGGCATCACACTTTTTCTGCCGCCGCCAAAACCGGCAAATAAATGGGGCGTCAGGCCGCCTGTCAAAATAACCTTATCGGCCTCCACAGCACGTTTATCCAGATAAACTTCAGTACCTCTGCTGGTAGTTCCCAAATAAACATTATCAGTTTCTGAAAATGCATCATGAGCATAAACCTGCAATCTGCCTGCTAAATCTTCACCTAAAATCAACTTGATTTCTTCCGGCGTATTGCTTCTGTGAGTACCTCCAGCTACAATGACGAAAATATCATCATCGGGAATACCATTATTATTCAATTCCTCTACTACCGGCGGTAAATACTCACATGTTTTTGACCACACACGAGTAATATCACTGACTACAATGCATACCTTGTCGCCAGCCTGAACCAGTTCCCGCAAGGGCTTTGTGCCTATAGGATTTCTGATAGCCTGCTGTACGGCCATTTTAATATCATCGATTTTATCTTGGGAATTGCTTTGCATTACCTGAAGTACTTTGCTTTCCTCCAGGGCAATTTTCTGAGTTCCCTTACCATATTTTAATTCATATTCTCTAATAGCCAAAATCTCACTTCTTTTCTTGAACTAAAATCGGCAGAGTAGAAGGAGCATGACTCATAATGGTTATTGTATAATCATCCTTTCCATCTGCTGCCAATTTTTTCTGAGCAAGCTCCCAGGCTTCAGCTAAAGAAGCTACAGGAATTTGCCCCGTCTTACGTACAAAATCAAAATTTTCCGGTCTGGTTACTAAATAAGTAGTCAATGAATTAACAATGCAGCGGGACTTAAAGGCTACAAAGGCCGGAATGGAAAAATCTTGACGTACATCTTTTTCAAACTGCAAAATATCATCTTTAGCAAACCAGTCTGTAAAAATAGCCGGTTCTTTAATATCAGGGCAATCCAATGTTAAAATCAGGATACCGCCTTTTTTAACAGCAAAAACCGCATTCATGTGCGTTTTGCAGCTTTGATAAAGATTCATATCCTTAGGAAAACCGCCAGCAGAGGCAAATACAACGTCAGCCTGCTGCTTAATTGGAATACCGGCCATCTGCAGCAAATCCTGACAGCCTTTTTCCCATGCCTGATACCAGTGACCCGCTACTACTTCATGCAGTTTACCGTCCGGTGTAAAAACGGTGTTCAGCAAAAATACCGGATTTAATTTGGCGCAAACTTCGGTCATATCCTCATGCAGAGGATTATTTTCCAGCACACTTGTTTCGCAAGCCGGATTGCAGCCATCACCAACTTTATCAGCCAGAGCCATAGCATGATTATGCATAATAGTTTTATAACCGGAAATGCCGGGCATTACTGCCTTGCGTCCGCCGCCAAAACCAGCCATAGGATGCAGACTCACAGAACCAGTAATAATTACCTTATCAGCATCAGCAGCGTATTTATCAATCAAAATCGGTGTGCCACGACTGGTCACACCCATATCTACCAGCTCTGCATCATTACGGCAGTCATGCTGATGAATCTTGACGCGGCGCACCATTTCTTCTCCGCAGACAACAATATCTTCTTCAGGAGTATGGGCCCTGTGAGTACCTGTCGCAATAATAACCGTAATATTTTCGTCAGCTATGCCGGCAGCATTAAGCTCATTAACAATCACCGGCAAAAATTCTGCCGTGCCAACCATTCTGGTGATATCGCTGACAATAACAGCAACCTTTTCACCTGCCTGTACCAGTTCGCTCAATGGCTTAGTGCCAATAGGATTGCGTATTGCTTCTAAGGCAGCTTCGGCAATACTGTCTCGTTCGGACGCCGGATTACCATGAATATCATATAGTATTTTTTCTTCCGGAAGGAAAACCTCTTCTTCTCTTTTACCAATAGGTAAAACTATCTTCTTCACTAGTATACCTCCCCAATAGACATATAACTTATTTTACAACTTTTTATATAAAAATAAAAGAAGAACATTGTAAAATAATGTTCTTCTTGTTAATTTTGTAAACTATATTACACGTATTTTTTACCAACGTTTACTTTTTCTCCAGTATTCACTGCGCAGCAGCGCCAAAACCGTGAATATTTCCAGACGTCCCAACAACATGGCCAAACTTAAAATCAACTTACCAAAAGCCGTAACTCCCGCATAATTGCCGGTAGCGCCCAAAGAACCAAAAGCTGGTCCTACGCTGCTTACGCATGAAGCAACGCCAAAAATGGATTCTTCCATGGGCAGTCCTGTTACCGATAGGGCAAAAGATAATACTACAACCACCAGGACATACATGAAAAAGAAACGGCTGATATTAACAATTGTTGAGATAGGCAATACTTTCTTATCATAATATACTGTCAGAAGCATCTGCGGATGCAGCGTCCGCCGCAACTCAGCAAAAACCGTCTTAATCAGTACGATAAACCGGCAGATTTTTATACCACCGGCCGTGGAACCTGCGCATCCGCCAGTAAAAAAGGTAACTGCCAACAATAGTTTGGCAAAAGAAGGCCACTGATCATAATCATGCGAAACATAGCCCGTTGTAGAAGCGAAAGACGCCGTCTGAAAAAAGGCATGACGCAGTCCTTCTGCAAGACTGTATCCATTAACATAAACTATATTGGCAGTAATCAGCAGCGTAATTACCGCAACAATGGACATGTATACCTTAAATTCAAGGTCATGCCATAAGACCTTGATTCCTGACTGAGTAACATGATAATAAAGAGCAAAGTTACCGCCTGCAAAAAGCATAAAGATTGCTGTAACTACTTCCACAGGCACACTGTCAAAATGTCCGATACTGGCATTATATGTTGAGAAACCGCCGGTTGCAATGGCTGAACAAGCATGATTTACCGCATCAAATTCCGACATACCAAGCATAACCAGTATGCCTGTTAAAATAATCGTCATCAATAAATAAATGTAAAACAGAGCAATAGCCGTTGATCTGATACGCGGCAAAATTCTGCTATTGGAAAAGCCGCTGACCTCAGCATTGAAAAGATATACTGCTCCTCCGGCAATTTGCGGCAATAAGGCAACGAACAGTACAATAATGCCGATGCCGCCAATCCAATGGGTAACACTGCGCCAAAAAAGTATGGATTTCGGCAAAACCTCTAAATCGCTTATGGCTGTTGCTCCTGTAGTGGTCAAACCGGACATACTTTCAAAATACGCTGATACAGGGTCAAGAATACCTAAGAATATATATGGCAAGGATGCTAATGCTGCCGTCAGCAGCCATGAAAAAAATACGGTTCCTATACCTTCCCGTACGGAAATATCTTTTTTATCTGCATCCCAAGCATACTGGTCAAACATAAAATATAAGTAAGCCGCAATACCAATGCTCATCAAAAAATCTACAAAGCATTCTTCGCCATAATACAGCGCCACACCCAGAGGCAACAGCATGATAATTGCCAGGCAGGCACACAGACGGCCCAAAAGATACAATATAATCTTGGTATTCATGAATTAATCACCTGCAAATTACCAATTCTGTTTATTACGCCAAAAATCAGGACGCATAATTACCAGCAAGGTAAAAATTTCCAGACGTCCCAAAAGCATAGCGCAAATACTTATAACCTTACCGAAAGTTGAAATATCACCATAAGTTGCTGTAGGTCCAACAATGCCAAAAGCAGGACCAACACTGCTCATGCAGGCCGCAATCAGACCCATGGAATCCATAATAGACAGTCCTGTCAAAGAAATGAGAATGGTTAAAACCATAAACACCAGAATATACAGGAAAAAGAATCTGGTGATATTGGCAATAATTTCCGGCTCAATTACCTTATGACCCATTTTTATGGAATATACAATGCGAGGATGCAATGTACGCAGCAGCTCAGCCCAACTTGCTTTAAGCAAGATAACAATTCTGGAAATCTTAATACCGCCGGCTGTGGAACCGCTGCAGCCGCCCACAAACATTAAAATAAAAAGTACATAACGGCTAAATTCCGGCCATTTATTAAAGTCATCAGAAGCAAAACCAGTTGTACTGCCTATGGAAACCGTCTGAAAAATTCCATGACGAATGCAGTCATTCAGCGGCATATATCCACTGAAATACAAATTACCGATAATCATTAAAGCCGCGCCTACAAGCATCAGCAGATAATATCTGTGTTCCATATCATCATGAAAAGCATTCCAGTCACCACGGCCAATCTTATAATAAAGAGAAAAGTTCATGCTAGAAATAAGCATGAACACAATGGCAACCACTTCTACAAAAACCGAATCAAAACTAATCAGACTGTCATGAAAATAGGAAAAACCACCTGTGGCCATTGTTGCCAAAGATAGATTAACCGCCTGAAAAAACGGCACATCAGCCAGTACCAGCAAGATAATTTCCAATAAAGTTAAAGCCACATAAATCAGAACAATCATCATCGCGGATTCTTTAATCTTCGGCAAGGTTCGTTCAGCTACTGCACCAGGCAGTTCCGCATTAAAAAGGTAACTTGTCCCGCTGTTCATCTGCGGCATAATGATAATAAAAAGCATAATAACGCCAATACCGCCGCACCAATGAGTAAGACTGCGCCAAACCAGCATGCTTACAGAAAATTCATTGAACGACTTAGCCGTTGTTACACCAGTAGTAGTGAAACCTGATACACTTTCAAACACAGACGATACAACATCAAGACCGCCGCTGAAAAAGTACGGCAGCGAACCTAAAAAGCACACTAATAGCCAGCCGCAGCCCACAACCGCAATAGCTTCACGCAATCGCAGCCGCTGATTGCTTTTTTTGGAGCCATAATAAGCCATTATCCGTGATAACGCCAACGATATACCTAACGTCCACGCAAAAATAGGCACACTATCCCTATCTATAGCCACAGCAGTCAAAAATGGCATCAAAACAATGCCTGAAAAGGCTAATACCAGCTTGCCCAACAAACGCAAGACAACTTTAAAGTCCATCTTTATTCCCTGCCTTCAAACAGCGGTACCGTACTTTTAGCAAATTCACTCTTGATAAAAAGAATAATTCTATCGTTAGCCAACAGCACTGTATCGCCATTAGGTATATAAGCCTCTCCGTTTCTGACTATAGCACAAATCAAGGATTCCTTCGGAAAATCAATTTCACGCAAGGCCTTATTATCCACCGCACTGTGTTTGCCAACAATGATTTCCAGCGCCTCAGCCTGCGCCCCCTCCAGCAAAGAAACAGAAACAATACCGCCTTTGCGCACAAAGCGCAGCACTTCGCCAGCACTTAATAGCCTTGAAGACAATACCACATCTACACCGACTTTTTCCATTAACTCTATATATTCATTGCGGGCAACACGTACGATGGTCTTCTTGGCACCTAAATGCTTAGCCAGCAATGCCAGCAAAAGATTCAGTTTATCATCTTCGGTAATACAGATAACCACATCAGCTTCCGAAGCGCCTTCTTCCATCAATAAATCAATGTCCGTACCATCACCGCATAAAACCAGGCCTTTATTCAGCTTTGCAGACAACATCTGACAGCGTTCTTTGTCTTTTTCAATTACTTTAACAAAAAGGCCCTGCTTTTCCAGCATGGGAGCCAAAAAGCGGCCAGTTCTGCCAGCGCCAATAATCAGAGCACGTTTTATCTTTTCATAGGTATTGGAAAAATTATTTTCAAAACCCCTGATGACATCATGGCGGCCTACAAAATAAACATTATCACCCGGCAGCAAAAGATCATCACCGCGTGGAATAATCATCTTATGTTTACGAAACAGCATAGCAACCAAGATATCTTTTGGAATACCCAATTCTTTTAATGGAATATTAGTATAAGGAGAGTTTTCCTTAATTTTAGCTTCAAACATTCTAACCTTACCGTCAGCAAATTCATCCACATTCAAAGCGGACGGTGTCATTAAAATATGGTCAATTTCAGCTGCCGTAATACGTTCCGGATTCAAAATCAAATCTATCTGCATTTCATCGTTCAGCATTTTAGAAGCATGTACAGCATATTCCACATTACGTATTCTGGCAACAGTATGCTTGATGCCATTTTTTTTAGCCATCATGCAGGTTATCATATTCACCTCGTCACTATCCGTGCAGGCAATCAACACATCTGCATCACGTATATCCGGATCAGCAAACATAATCGGGCTGCAGGCACTTCCTTCAATGACTAAAACGTCCAAAGAATTTTGTACCACTTCCTTACGTTTAGGATCAACCTCTATAACTACCACATCAAACTGATCTTCGGCTAACAACTGAGCAATACTATAACCCAATTTACCTGCGCCGGCAACAACGATACGCATTATATTATCTCCCCATTAATCATATAGAAAAATTGCAAAGAATTTGTAAATATTATAACATATCACCATCAAAAAGAGATATAGACGAGTAATATTGAAAATAAATAATTCTTAAAAAACAAACAAAAAGCGTACTATCACAGCTTAAAGGTTCACAACCAGCCAGAGCAAGAGAAACAGAAGACAAAGAAAAACAGCACCTGCAATGCAAGTGCTGTCTTCTTCTCTAACCGGCAGCTTTCTATCCTCCCAGGCCGCTTCC
>URXU01000002.1 GCA_900552005.1 uncultured Phascolarctobacterium sp.
TTGTTTAGGTTATTGTTCAGTTTTCAAGGTTCTGCGCTGTCGCTGTATCTCAGCGACTTGTATATAATACCATCCCCCGCTACTGTTGTCAACACTTTTTTAGCAACTTTTTTAAAGTTTTTTGCTTTTTTTCTGCTTTTCCCTTTTGATACGCCTGGCTTCGTGGTTTTATAAAGCTGTCTGTCATCAGTCTTTTACCACATCTTCAATCAGCAAATTTTTCTCATTACTCTTTTGAAAATTCTCTGCCTTGCGCATTATTTTACCTTTATTTTGAAAGAATTCGCTGATTTTCTGACAAAAAATTTCCAGCGCTTTATCATGCATGCCATCTTTAGCGAGCAGTAAATCAAAAAACCTTCTTCCTTTTAACTGCTCACGACTAATAGTAAGTTCTCCATTAGCTGCGGCACCTAATGCGATATACTCCGAAATTAAGGCTGCCCCCAATCCATTACGTACAGCTTCCTTAACGGCAAAATTGCTGTTTAAAACAAGCGGCTTATATTTCAATTCCTTTAAATTACTACCCACGAGATACTCCCACTGCCCCCTTGTGCCTGAACCTTTCTCTCTGATAATCCAGCGTTCTTCTTCCATTTTTTTCTGCTCATGGCCTCTCGGGACTATTACAACAAGTTTGTCTTCATATAAATGCTGCTTGTAAAATCTTTCATCTATTATATTACCTTCAACAATGGCAGCATTAATTTTATAACTTGCTAAAAGCTCACTAATTTTTTGTGTATTACCAATTTCAACTTCCACCTTTATATTAGGAAAACTTTTGTTAAACTCACCTAAAAACTCCGGCAGAAAATACTCTCCAATAGTAAATGTTACTCCGATAATTAAATTTCCTGCTGCTGCATCCAATTCATCGCGCACATAGCTGTAAGTGCTCTTCCATAAATTCAAAATCTTTTTGGCCTGCCGGTACATTCTTGTTCCAGCAGCTGTTATCACCAGCCGCTTCTGTTTTTTGCCGCGCACAATGAATACTTCGTCAAAGTAATCTTCCAATCTCTTAATATGCAGACTTACTGTTGGCTGTGAAATATTCAAACGCTCGGCAGCCTTAGTAAAATTTTTCAGTTCTACAACTTCTATGAATGTTTTTAATTCTTCAAGCATAATGCACCTTTAACTATTTATTTTTCTAATTATTATTATTAAAAAGATTTATTTTACTAATCATTATAAACATAGTATCCTGTTTACACAACATTTTCTTTACGAAAGGATATCCATATTATGATTAAATCTGTTCCAATTCCTACAGCCGGAGTCATGCTGGGTCTGGCCGCTCTGGGAAATCTTCTCGCACCCTATTCTCTAACCTGCAAATGGATCTGCGGTATTCTGGCAACCATTCTCGGTGTAATGCTGTTGCTGAAAATTATTCGTTATCCAAAAATGATTCATGCTGACATGACAGGCAATCCAGTACTTGGCAGCGTAGCCGCTACCTTTTTTATGGCAATCATGCAGCTATGCACTTATTTTGCCGCAGCCTTACCGGCCGTCAGCAAATCCATCTGGTTTTTAGCAGTCTTTGCGCATATTCTTCTTATCTGCTGGTTTACCAAACACTTCATGGTTAATCTGGAACTGAAAAATGTTTTTCCAACATTTTTCATTGCATATGTCGGCATTATTGTAGCCGCCGTTACGGCTCCCGTTTTTGATATGGCTGCTGCAGGCGTATATATTTTCTGGTTCGGCTTCTGCGCCTATATGATTCTGCTAATTTTAGTAACCTATCGTTATATTAAAATTCCTCCTGCTGAATCGGCAGTAAAACCGCTAATCTGTATTTATACTGCTCCTATGAGCCTGAGCCTTGCCGGTTACTTTGCCGTTATTCAGGATAAAAACTTCCTTATGATTTCCATTATGCAGATTGCCGCACAGTGCTTGTTCTTCTTTATTCTCAGTTTGATGCCCAAGCTGCTGAAATTACCTTTTTATCCCAGCTATGCAGCATTTACCTTCCCCTTTGTCATTACGGCAACCGCTTTGCGTCTTTCCTTAAACTATTATGACCGCATCGGCATGGGTCTGCATGTTTTCTTCCATTACTTATATATTTTTGAAATGATTGTAGCAACCTTGATTGTTGCTTACGTTACTTTACATTACTGCAAATTTTTCTATAATAAATTGCAGAACGCCTAAAAAACCTTTTACGCAGCATGTCTTTTACGGCATGCTGCTTTTTTCATACGAAAACTTATGACAAAAGATTCTTAAAATGCTATAATAGCAGTGATATCCAGCTTCTTAACAAGAAAGCCGGTATCTATTACAGAAATGAACCGAGGTAAATCATGCTGAAAATTTTGAAGACAATAATCATCTGCATAGTATCCTTTGTCATTATGGGATTGTCGGTATTATATGGATTTTCCAGCTTCTTCGCTCCCAGTAATATGGACGAAGCTCTGATTCCGGATGCGGCATCTCAATTTTATGACATTAACGGCAATGCTATCTACACTACCTTGTCTGAAGAACGACGTATTCCGGTAACAATTGATAAAATACCGAAACACACTCAACTGGCCTTTATTGCCATCGAAGATAACCGCTTCTACGAGCACGGCGGTATTGATTACAGGGGTACGCTGCGTGCGTTGGTTTCCACCCTCAGCGGCGGTGAGGTACAAGGCGGCAGCACTATTACCCAGCAATTAGCCAAAAATGCTTTTTTAACTCAGGAACGTACTATTCTCCGTAAAATTAAAGAAGCTTTTATCGCTAAAGAACTGGAGCACAAATATACCAAAGATGAAATTCTTGCTATGTATCTGAACCAGATTTACTTTGGTCAGGGTGCATATGGTATCGAAGCCGCTTCCATGTATTATTTTGGCAAACACGTACAGGATTTGGATATCGCCGAATCAGCTACACTGGCGGCAATTCCCAAAAGCCCTAACTATTTCAATCCTTTTGAAAATCCTCAGGAAAGTAAAAAACGTCAGGAGCTTGTTATCGATCAGATGCTTAAATATGGCTTTATTAACGCTGATGAAGCACAGGCAGCCAAAGGCGAACAGCTTTCACTGATGACATCTCACAAAAAAACCAGTGACCCGCGCTCCTATTTCTTTGAAATGATCAGCCAAAAGGTAATTGATGAGCTTGGCGCTGATGCTCTATATAAGGGCGGTCTGAAAATTTACACAACGCTCGACTCCGATATGCAGAAAGCGGCTGAGGAATCCATCCATCACCTGCCTGATTATTATACGGATAAAGGCGGTCTGACTCAGCCTCAGGTAGCGCTTGTGGCAGTCGACCCGCATACCGGCTATATTAAAGCCATGATCGGCGGCCGCGGTCAAGATAAATTTAACCGCGCTACTTTAGCAGTACGCCAGCCGGGTTCCGCATTTAAACCCTTTGTTTACCTTACCGCAATGCAAAACGGATATACTCCGGCCAGCGTTATCGAAGATAAGGAAGAAGAATTCTCTCCTGGCTGGAAACCGCAGAACTCTGACCGTAAATGGCATGGCAAAGTTTCTCTGCGTACAGCACTGACACGCTCTCTTAACGTGCCGACCATTAAACTGGCACGCGAAGTCGGAGTTGATAAAATTATCGCCAATGCTGAAAAAATGGGTATCTCTACTCTTGTAGACTCCGGTCCTTATGCCGACACCAACCTGGCTATGGCTCTTGGCGGTTTAAGTAAAGGTGTTAACCCGCTGGAGATGGCCTCCGCTTATGCAGTCTTGGCTAATAACGGCACTTACAATAAGCCGATTGCCCTGCTGAAAATTGTTGACCGGGATGGTAAAATCCTTTATGAAGCCAAACCTTCTTCTAAAAAAGTTGTTGATGAAGTTGCCGCTTATATGACCGTGAATATGATGGAAGACGTTTTAGTTTCCGGTACCGCAGGCGGCATGGGAATTGGCCGTCCTGCTGCAGGCAAAACAGGTACTACCGATACCTTTATTGATGCCTGGTTCGTAGGCCTTACTCCTGATCTTTGCACTGCGGTCTGGGTTGGCGATGATAATAATACCCCCATGAACAATATGTACGGCAGCGGCGCGCCGCTTTCCATCTGGCATGACTTTATGGTCAGCGCTCTGGCTTCTACTCCAAAGAGCAGCTTTATTAATCCTGGCGTAAATATTCCTGCTGAACCTAAAATAGAGCAGAAAGACGAAAAAGACGACAAGGACAAAGATAAAGACAAGGATAAAAATAAGGAGAATGCTGCCAAAGCAGCTGACGAAAAACAAACGGCAGCTCCCGCCAAGACAAGCAGTTCCTCTACAACAAAACGCACAATGAAGGAACGGGTTCAGGACGTTATGGGCGCACCTGTAGTTAGCAACAAACCAACACCTGCCCAGTAAATAATTTATAAAATCAACTGCCCTGATAAAAATCAGGGCAGTTTTTATTTGCTTTATTTCTGTATACTGTATTCAAAGTCTTTTATACTAATCCCAAATATGTTATACTATTACATAACAACCATATGTTGCATACTATTTAGCCTACACCGTATCTATAAAGGAGAACATCATGAGTAATAATAATCCCGTTAAAATTGTTGAAACTGTACTTCGTGACGGCCATCAATCTCTGGCAGCCACCAGAATGCGTATTACCGATATACTGCCCATTCTTGAGCAACTTGATGATGCCGGCTATTATGCTTTGGAAGCTTGGGGCGGCGCAACTTTTGACGCCTGCCTGCGTTTCTTAAATGAAGATCCTTGGGAAAGATTGCGTATATTAAAAAAGCATTTACCCAAAACACCTATTCAAATGCTTTTGCGTGGCCAAAATGTATTGGGCTATAATCATTATGCTGATGACGTTGTAACTGAATTCGTCAAACGTTCTGTCGATAATGGAGTATCCATCATCCGCATTTTTGACGCACTCAATGATACTCGCAATCTGGAATGCGCTATGCGCGCTGCCAAAGAAGCCGGCGCCCATGTACAGGGCTGCATAGTCTACACCATCAGCCCTTATCATCAGGACAGTGATTTTGTCAAATTAGGGCAAGAATTGGTCGAGATGGGCGCTGATTCTATCTGCATTAAAGATATGGCCGGCCTCCTGCGCCCCTATGCCGCTGAAAAACTGGTACGCAGCCTAAAAACGGAAATCAATATTCCTATTGACCTGCACACTCATTTTACCAGCGGTATGGGTGATATGACTTATCTGAAGGCCATTGAAGCAGGTGTGGATATTATTGATACGGCAATCTCTCCCTTCGCAGTTTCTACCAGCCAGCCATGTACTGAATCCATGGTCGCTACCCTGGAAGGCACTGAACGTGATACCGGATTGGCTTTACCAAAACTGCATGATATTGCAGACTACTTCAAAACCGTCAAAACGAATCTGGCGAAAGATTTCAATTTAAATACCAATATTCAGATTGATCCTAAAGTATTGACTTTCCAGATTCCCGGCGGCATGCTTTCTAATTTACTGAATCAAATGAAAGAGATGGGCGTAGCTGATAAATACCCCCAATTACTGGAAGAAATGCCCCGTGTGCGTGCCGAACTTGGTTATCCCCCGCTGGTAACCCCTACCAGCCAGATAGTAGGCTCCATGTCCGTGCTCAATGTAGCCTTAGGCCGCTACAAAATGATTCCCCGAGAAGTAAAAAATCTCGTTTTAGGCAAATATGGGCGTACCCCCGCGCCAATTGATCCTGAGATCAAGAAACTGATTATCGGCAATGCTCAGCAAATAGACCATCGCCCGGCCGACGATATCCAGCCGCAGCTTGAAAAACTGCGTCAGCAGCTGGCAAATGAAGGTTACCCAAAGGCCAGCATGGAAGATATTTTAAGTTATGCGCTTTTCCCTGAAGTCGCTTTAAACTTTTTCAAAAATAACAGATAAAACAAAAAGGACATCTTTCGATGTCCTTTTATTTTTTGCTTACAGCTTTACGTCTTCTAAATATTCTTCCTGCAATTCTTCATGAATATTTTCAGGTTCTTTAGTAAGATGAACGCATATTCTTGTTATACGGGCCTTTTGCAGTTCCTCAATAACAAACTCTGCCTCATCCGTCTTAATACACTTGCCTACGGCAGGCGGTGTGTCCAGCTGTGAATATACCCAACCACCAATAGTATCGCAATTTTCCGTGTCAAGGTTCAGCTCAAAAAAGCTATTAACATCAGTCAATAACATTTTACCATCAACAGAATAAGTTTTATTGCCGCGTTCTTCAATCTCCGGACGTTCTTCATCAAACTCGTCCTGAATTTCACCTACAATTTCTTCAAGAATATCCTCGACAGTTACCATACCGGCAGTACCGCCGTATTCATCAATCAAAATTGCCAATTGGCTGCGATGTTTCTGCAGCATACGCAGCAATTTACTGATCGGCAAAGATTCCGGTACAATCAGCACATCCCTGGCCAAGGTCCGCAGGTCAGGTTTCTTCCCGTCATTTAAAGCACGCAGCAAATCCTTGATATGCAAAAAGCCGATAATGTGGTCCTTATCCTCTTCACAAATAGGATAACGAGTCATACGTTCACTTAAGGCCGTCTTAATATTGGTTTCAAAAGAATCCTCTACATACAGGCAAATCATATCGGTTCTTGGTACCATGATATCGCTGGCATGCCGCTCGGAAAAATCAAAAACATTATCCAGATATGTCAGCTCAGTCTTATCAATATAACCATGCTTATGACTTTCTTCCATCAAAATACGTATTTCTTCTTCATTATGGGCCTCATCCGCCTCACTGGCAGCCTTAATGCCCATAATTTTCAAAATCCAATTGGCTACATGGTTTAAAAACCATACTGCCGGATACATCAGCTTATTGAACATCAGCAGCGGCCCGGAAACCCAAAGCACAATTTGCTCAGTTTTCTGAATGGAAAGAGATTTCGGTACCAGTTCACCTAAAACGATATGCAAGGCAGTAATTACCGAAAAGCCTACAATAAAAGCAATGCTGTGCTCAAGATTAGGCGGCATATCAAACAAAGCAAAAACCGGCGCCAGCATTTTGGCTACGGCAGGTTCACCAATCCAGCCTAAACCCAAAGAAGCCAAGGTTATGCCCAGCTGAGTAACTGACAAAAAGGCATCCAGATGCTCTGTTACTTTCTTTGCATAAACAGCCCGTGAATTCCCCTCTTTCAGTAAGGTATCCAATCTGGACGGACGAATCTTAACGATAGAAAATTCCGAGGCAACAAAAAAACCATTTAAGGCCACTAAAAATAAAATTGCTAAAACATTAAATATTATGACAAAATAATCCAAACAAGTCTGCTTCCCTTAAAAAGCAGATTCACCTCCATTAGTTAAATATATTTTTAATTTTAGCATATTCTTTATTTATTAGTAAAATATTATTTGCCCATAAAAAGAATATTTTTCGTTTTAATCTACCTGATTTAGAGCAAATTTTCCTGTTTAATCTTTCGTTTATCGTCAAGCTTGTTTTTTTGAACTTTTTTATGGCAATTTACAATAAAAAATCGGGCTGCCGCTCAGATAATATATCTGAACAGCAAACCCGAGTATTTTTTAGATTGATAAATTATTTTACAGCTGCAGCACAACGCGGGCACAGAGTAGGATGTTCCGCATCCTTACCTACCTCATCACTGTAAATCCAGCAGCGTTCACATTTCGTACCTTCAGCAGGTTTTACGGTAACCTTCAGATCCTCACGGCCTGTTGCAGCAGCGCCGGCTTCAACATAATCCACGATTACAGCCTGAGACACAATCAGCAAAGTAGCCAGATCTTTTTCTACCGATTTCAGAATATCAAGCGCTTCACCGGCAGCATGCAGCTCAACTTTGGCATCCAGAGAATGACCGATAGTTTTTTCACGGCGGGCAACTTCCAAAACTTTGGTAATTTCACTGCGGATACCAATGAAGTTATCCCATTTGGTTTCCAAAGCTTCATCAAGATATTCTTCCTTGATTTCCGGCCACGGCAGCATTTGTACGGATTCAGGAGCATTGGCAGGTTTCTTCATGAACTGCCATACTTCTTCCGTGGTAAAGCTCAGCACAGGGGTCAGCATAACCAGCAGATCCATGAGAATTTCGTACATAGCGGTCTGCGCACTGCGGCGTTCTTTGCTGTCAGCTTTATAAGCATATAGACGATCCTTCAAAATATCCAGATAGAAGCTGGACATTTCTACAGTGCAGAAATTATGAATTGCATGATACAGTACATGGAAATCATAGCTTTCATATGCTTCGGTAACTTCTTTCTTTAAGAGCTGCAGATGCATGAGCGCCCAGCGATCAAGTTCCAGCATTTCACTGAACGGAACTTTATCTTTAGCATAATCAAAGTCATTGATGTTGCCGAGAATATAACGAATGGTATTGCGGATTTTGCGATATACTTCAGAAAGCTGTTTCAGGATTTTCGGAGAAATTCGGATATCAGCTTTATAGTCGGAGGAAGCAGCCCACAGACGAATAATATCAGCACCATACTGGTCAATTACTTCCTGCGGTACAATAACATTACCCACGGATTTAGACATCTTGCGTCCTTCACCGTCAACAACATAACCATGGGTCAATACGGATTTATAAGGAGCTTTGCCGGTAACGGCAACAGAAGTCAGCAAAGAAGACTGGAACCAGCCGCGATGCTGGTCGCTGCCTTCCAGATACATATCTACCGGCCAGCACAGTTCAGGACGTTTTCTTGCTACTGCCATATGTGTGGAACCGCTGTCGAACCATACATCCATGATATCGGTTTCTTTATGGAAATGTTTACCGCCGCATTTGGGGCAAACAGTGCCTTCCGGCAGCAATTCTTCTGCGGAATGAGCCCACCATGCATCACTGCCTTCTTTTTCGAACCAGCCGGCAACAGATTTAATGGTCTCGTCATTAATTAAATGCTCGCCGCATTCATCACAGTAGAATACAGGAATGGGTACGCCCCAAACACGCTGACGGCTGATGCACCAATCATGACGGTCAGCAACCATGTTATGAATACGCTGTTCACCCCAGGAAGGAATCCATTTTACATCGTTGGCAATAGCTTGCAGTGCTTCATCACGGAAGCCGTCAACAGAAGCAAACCATTGAGCAGTTGCACGGAAAATAATGGGGTTTTTGCAGCGCCAGCAATGTGCGTACTGATGCTTGATATTTTCTTTGCCCAGCAGCATGTTCAGTTCAGCCAAATATTTCAGAATGGGAATATTGGCATCGAAAACAAACATGCCAGCAAAACGTTCACCTGCTTCAGCAGTTAATTTGCCTTGTTCATCAACGGGGCAGAGAATCGGCAGTTTATATTTCAGGCCGGTTTCAAAGTCAACATCACCATGTCCAGGAGCTGTATGTACGCAGCCGGTACCGGCTTCCAGAGTTACATAATCAGCAAGTACAACCAGAGAGGTTCTGTCAAGTTCCGGCATCGGATGTTTGCATTCCGCAAATTCCATCTCCTTGCCCAGACAAGTTCCCAGAACATTACTTAAATCTTTATGGCAAACTTTGCCAACCTGCTCCAGTAAATCCTTGGCCAGGAACAGTACTTCACCTTCACATTCAACCCAAGCATATTCAATATTCGGATTAAGTGCTACTGCCACATTTGCCGGCATGGTCCAGGGAGTGGTGGTCCAAATTACCATATAAGCATTTTTACCTTTAGCAGCTTCCGGCATCATGCCATTATCTTTAATAATCGGCATTTTTACATAAATAGTAGGAGTTTTCTGTTCAGCATATTCGATTTCAGCTTCGGCCAAAGCAGTTTCGCAGTGCGGGCACCAGTAAACAGTCTTCTTGCCTTTGTAGATATAACCTTTTTTAGCCATTTCGCCGAATACACGAATCTGCTCAGCTTCAAAATCTTTGTGCAATGTTACATACGGATGATCCCAGTCGCCTAATACGCCCAGACGTTTAAAATCACTGCGCTGAGCATCCAGCCATTCCAAGGCATAGTCATGGCATTTTTTACGCAAGGTTAAAGGATCAAGTTCGTTGCGGTTTAAGCCTAAGGCATTGATAGCCGCATGTTCGATAGGCATACCATGAGTATCCCAGCCGGGGATATAGGGAGTATCAAAGCCGCGGGAATATTTGTATTTGATAATGATATCCTTTAAAATTTTATTTAAGGCCGTACCCATATGAATACGTCCATTTGCATACGGAGGACCATCATGCAGTACAAATTTTTTGTGACCGGCATGCAGAGCCTGTTTCTTACCATAAATATCATTTTCCTGCCAGAATTTCAAAAAGTCAGGTTCTCTTTGCGGCAAACCTGCACGCATGGGGAACTCGGTTTCCGGCAAATTAAGAGTTTTGCTGTAATCCAAAATTGACACCTCCAATTATTTTGACAAACAAAAAAGCCCCGTCCGCAAGGGACGAGACTGCATATACCCGTGGTACCACCCTCATGACGAATTTTTTCGCCACTCGCAACGCTTTATCGGTCGTTAACCGTATATGTCTACTTTTATTTCGACATATCCGCTCCAAAGTGATCTTCAGCTGATTCAACATCTGTCCGGGCTTGCACCCTCCCCGGATCGCTGCGCCAGTATTCTCAGCTTACTGTCTTTTTCATGGCGTTAGTAATATGAAAACATTGTTATTATAGCGCATACAATTATTACAAGTCAACAGTAAAAATTATTTATCTTTTTTCATATTTAAAATCAAATATTCCAAACCCTTTGTCAGCAGTTAAATGAGATATATCATTTAAGCGGAAAATAGCATGTTCATGCCATTTATTTATCCCCAAAACAGAAACGCTGGCCGGCTGAATATCTACAGAAAAATTCTGAGCCACTACCTGCTTCATATCCATGCCCAGCCAGTAAAAGATTATATTCTGGATTGTTCCTTTATGAGCCACTATCAGTAAATTTTCTGCTTCCGGATCCGCATACCTTAGCAGTCCTTCAATATTGCGGCAATAAAACTCATTGCGGGTTTCCCCGCCAGGATAATTACGATGATTCAGTTCCTGCTCGCTTTCCGGACGGCAATAAATCTTTTTCGCTTCTTCTTCCGTCATGCCGGCAGCCTGTCCATTATTTTTTTCCCGCAGAAATTGATATTTCTCTACCTGCGGTTTATCCACAAAGCCATTGGCAATAATTTCTGCCGACTGAACAGCCCTTTTTAAATCACTTGCCATAATACGTATTTTTGCCGTGTGACCGCAAAAGTCACGGGCTAATTTAACAGCCACAGCCTGCAGCTGCTCTCTGCCTTTGGCTGTTAAAGTAGAATCCGTCCACCCGCCGGTAAGTTTATGTGTATGATGTGTTGCTTCACCATGCCTCACTAAAATAATCATTTTCCGTCTCCCGCTTATTTGTCAGCCTGTTCATCAAAATTCTTCAGCAGTTCCAGCTGGGTTTCCAGCAAATGCTGCATATGTTTGCGATGCACCATGGCTTTTTTCACCTGGTCTTCATAAACACTCTTGGCCATGCTGGCCTTTGCTTCTGCTTCAAAAATAATTTTACGGCTGCGTTCTTCCGCATCGCCTACAATCTTGCGATAATTGCTGTTGGCTTCAACAGTCATCCTGCCCGCTTCATTTCTGGCCTGTTCCAGCAATTTCGCCGCTTCGGCAGCGGCAGAATTGGCTCTTTTCTTACAGGCATCTTCATTAGCTACTTTCAGTTTTTCGATTTCTATTTCCGTATCATTACGCAGTTTGGCCGCATAACTTCTGGCCTCTTCTTTCAGTTTATTGCATTCTGCTTCAGCAGCATTACGCATATTCTCAGTTTTATTTTTAGTCTGATTATAAATATCTTCGGCACGGGCCATAGTGTCATTATGCAGTTTATCTGCGGCATTTTTGGCTTCAGCCAGCATCTGGTCACATTTTACCTGTGTCTCATGTTCAAGCAGAGCCGCTTTTTTCTCACTGCTGCTTTTCACTTCATCAGCCGTTTCCTGAGCTACCGCTAATGTGCTCTGCATAGTTGCTTCCATCTGCTGATAATATTCCAGCTTGGAACTGACACGCTCCACAGTTTCCTTCAGCTCCAAATTATCCATATAGAGATATTCATATTCCTTGCGTAATTCTTCCATGAATTTATCGACTTCTTCTGTCTCATAACCACGAAAGCCCTTGGAAAATGTCTTATTTTTCAAATCTACCGGTGTAAGCATCTGGATTCCCCTTTATATAAATCTTTTCAAAGTTATACTGATGCGTCCCTTTTTCGTTGTGCCGCGAATTTCTGCGACCTCTACACGGCCACGACCACGAAACGATATGACATCACCTTCATTAACGGGCTGAGCAGCTTTTTTAGCTTCTTTCCAGTTAACCTTAACATTTAAGCCTTTGATTTCATCACTCATCCGGCTGCGTGAAACGCCATAGCCAGCCGCTGCAACAGCATCAAGGCGCAAATCAGCTACCGTTGCGTTAATAATTTTTATTTTTTCTTCTTTTTTCAATAAATCGTCCGCTGTAATCTCAGTAAGCGTTACCGGTGCAGCCCCAATCTGCGTCAGATTTCCCAGCAGAAAGTTTTTCAAAGTTTTTTCTGCTACAAACTGCGCTCCGTCAGGCACAAAAACAATATCGCCAATAACTTCACGCTTGCAGCCGCAGCCCATAAAAGCACCTAAAACATCCCTATGGGATAAATCATAATAGCGTTTATCCCATGCTGCCAGAAAGCAGGCTATGCCATAATCAGGTGTACCGTAAAAATCATCGGCAATAAACGCCGCCTTAACTCGTTCAGCATGTTCAAATCCTCCGTTAGTTTCCAGACGGATATTTTCAAAATTTGCTGCTATAATTTCCGCTACGTTGCAGGCATGCGGATCAAGAAATTCACTGACACGGAACTTTCTGCTTTTATTGGCCCCTTCAGCCAAATCCAGCAATTTGGCAGCCAGCTGCTCATCACCGCCGGCCTTAAAATAACGTAAAATTTTTTCTCTATCTGCCATATTTATTTACCCTGCAATTCATTG
The DNA here is from genome assembly GCA_900552005.1 of uncultured Phascolarctobacterium sp. Lineage (GTDB taxonomy): Bacteria > Bacillota > Negativicutes > Acidaminococcales > Acidaminococcaceae > URXU01. Next base: position 13,014 of record URXU01000002.1, read on the forward strand.
CTGCGCTGCAGCACTGCCTGTACCGCATCATAAAAAGCTCCGCGTACGCCATGATTTTCCAAAGCATGAATCCCGGCAATTGTCGTACCGCCGGGAGATGTTACCTGATCGCGCAGCTGAGCAGGATGCAAACCGGTTTTAATGCACATCTTACCGCTGCCGGCTAAAGTCTGCGCAGCCAATTTGATTGCCAATGCTCTCGGCAGGCCGGCTCTGACTCCGGCATCTGCCAAAGCATCAATGATCACAAAAGCATATCCCGGTCCACAGCCGGAAATTGCCGTAATTGCTTCAATAGCACTTTCCGGGACTACTTCCACTTCACCGCAGCAACCGAAAATTGCTTTGGCCATAGTCAGCATTTCCTCAGTTACATGCTCATCACAACAGATGGCAGTCATACCCTCGCCCACTGCTAAAGGCGTATTAGGCATGGTGCGTACTACCGGAAAGCCCGGCAGATATCCATGCAGCATATCAATACTTACGCTGCCCATAATTGACAAAATCCAAGCCGATTTTTTTACATGCTGTACTAACTCCGCAGTCAAAGCTTTTGGTGCTACCTGAGGTTTAATTGCCAAAAGCACCAAATCAGCATCTGCAACTGCTTTATTATTATCTGTATAGGCCTCAACACCGTAATTTTTCATCAAATAATCACAGCGCTGCTGAGTATGTTCACCAACAGTAATTTCACTGCCTGGAATAAAACCACTGCCGGTAATGCCTTTAATAATAGCCTCAGCCATAGCGCCGCCGCCAATAAATGCAACTTTCATTCTATTCTCTCTCCCAAGGCTGTCTGCCTTTTTCATCATAAATATTAGCGCCGGCATCAATATCTACATTCTGCGGCGCACACACTAAAATACTGCGGCCAATTTTTTTCATACTGCCGCCCAAAGCGTAAATAGTACCGCTGATAAAATCTGTCATACGCTTTGTTACTACGCTGTCAGTACCTTCAAAATTAACTACTACCGGCTGCTTATTGCGTAAATAGTCGGCAATCTTCTGTGAATCATCAAAGCTGGAAGGTTCTAAAACTACTACTTTCACCTGTTTATCAGCCAAAGGCAAGGCAATCGTTTTACTGCTCATGGGTTCACTGGCAGCAGCATGCTTTTTCTTGAACAGAGAATAATTTTGCTGCTTTCTGGGAGTTTCCTCTCTCAGTTCACTGTTTTTAGCAGCAATATTCCTCTTTCTCGGAGCAGCTTCTTCCTGTTCTCTTGCATCAGCTTCATCATAAATTTCTTCTTCATCATATAAACCTAAAGCTTCCGTAATGCGATCTATAATCTTCATATGCTATAAATTCCACCTTTCCGTATCAAAATTTCAAACTATAATCACGCTGTCCGAACAAAGCTGTACCTACCCGCACAATATTGGCGCCTTCCTCAATGGCAATTTCATAATCGCCGCTCATGCCCATGGACAGACAATCAATCTCCGGCAATTGCTGCTGCAAACGGCAAAAACACCTGTACCCGGCAGCGAAAACTGCTCTGATGACAGAATCATCATCAGTTTTAGGCGCAATCACCATCAAGCCACGCACACGTACATGCTCATATTGACTGAGCTTCGGCAAAACGGCTAAATACTCATCCCGCGCAAAGCCGGATTTTTGTTCTTCATGCGCGATATTAAGCTGCAATAAAATATCCTGCACTTTGTTAATGCGCGCTGCTTCCTTATCAACAGCAGCCAGCAAATGCTCGCTGTCTACCGACTCGATCAAATCAAATAAAGCTACGGCCTGCCGCGCCTTATTGGTCTGCAAATGCCCGATAAGATGCCAGTACCCGCCGGCGCCTAACAGTTCTTTTTTCGCTTTGGCCTCCTGCACACGATTTTCACCGATATTTTGAATACCAGCGGCTAAAGCTTCAGTAATAACTTCTGCCGGATGATTTTTTGTTACACCTACCAATATTACAAAATCACCGGTCTGCTTAATTTCAGTTCTTCTCTGCAGCGCTTTCTCTATATTATCTCTTACAATTTTCAGATTATCTGCTAACAAAATAATTCCCCCAAACACTATAAATAAAAATTCAGGAGAAGAGTGTTCTTGGCTACCCATCTTCTTCTTGTAATTTTAACACAATTTTCCAAGCGTTGTCTATGCAGATAAGCCTTTGCTGCCCCATCAGCATAAAGAAATATAAAAGCACAGACACCTAATCTGTGCTTTTATTAGCTATCATATATAAATTATTTTTTCTCAGCCCTGCAAAGACAGACTCCCATACGTCCAGTATGACCATTTTCTGCTCGGTATGAACAGAAAATTTCTGCGTTATGCGCCGTGCAGACGCCGGCAACAGCAATATTATCTTCAGCCATACCGCAATCCAGCAGCTGCTGTTTGTTAATGCCCCATAAGTCCATCTGATACTTTCCGTTGCCTTTGGCAAGAAAATAAGACTGATATTTCCGGGCCTGATTATACACAAAATCATCCACTTCATAGCAGCAGGACCCAATGGACGGGCCAATCGCCGCCAGTAAGTCCTGCGTGCGAGTGCCAAAAAACTGCTGCATGGCAGAAATTGTCTTTGCCGCAATTTCTGCCACAGTTCCACGCCAACCGGCATGTGCCAACCCAATGGCTCCAGTTCTTTTATCAGCCAGCAGTACGGGCACACAATCCGCAAAAAACAGCAATAAGGGTACATCGGGCAAATCAGTTATTAAAGCATCTGCTTGCGCTATCGTATCCTGCAAACTAAAGGCACCGCAGCCAACTTGCTCCTGTGCAACACGAACAACCTTGCTGCCATGAACCTGGGCACAGGTAGTAAACCTGTCTGCCTGAACGCCTATGGCCTGCGCAAAAGCCAAACGGTTCTGCAGCACTTTATCCTGCGCATCCCCCGTATGCAATGCTAAATTCAGCATGCCGTCAGCCAAATCACTTGCTCCATGCAGCCTGCAGCTAAAGGCATTCAAAAAGCCGAACTTCTCCAATAGAGGAAAACTTCCATACCAAATATTAGCTTTTGTTTGAATAATAAAATCCTGCATTTTATGCTCCACAAACACCGCACCGTTTACAGCCATCAAAGCACATGGGCGTAAATTTTCCTGCCTTGCTGCGTTCAAGCTCGGAAGCCAGATAGGCTTCACTAAAGCCCATATCCAAATGCTGCCAGGGCAAGGGCTGACCCGTAATAAATTTTCTCTGCGCATAGGCTTCCAGATTATTTCCTCTATCCTTGAAGACATATTTTAACGGCCGGCCTGTAACATGCGCTTCTATCAGCATATCACCTGTCCGCCTGTCCCCGCGGGCTAAGGCAGCCTGCACAACGGTTTCTTTTAAAGACTCCGTAATCAGCTTAATGCGCCTGTTCTTTTTAAATGCTTCCTGCAGCATTTTAAAGCGGCGCTTCAATGTTTGCGTATCGCACAACGGCTCCCACTGATACGGAGTGAAAGGCTTGGGTACAAAAGCATTTACGGAAATCACCAGTTCACCTTTATTGCCTGCCGCATCCATTTTTTCCCTGATGCGCTCAATCATGGCAATCATTTCCGCAATATCAGTATCTTCTTCACCAGGCAAGCCAATCATATAATACAGCTTAATATTCTTCATGCCCGCTGCTGCAGCCAGATCAATCGTATGGTATACATGTTCTTCCGTAATCCCCTTATTAATGCTGTCACGCATTCTGGCGCTGCCTGCTTCCGGCGCCACGGTCATGGTCTGCTGACCACTGGCTGCCAGAGCCCGCGTCATATTCTCATCCAGTGTGTCAGCTCTCAGAGAAGCAACGGAAAAAGATATTTTTCTTTCAGCCAAAGCTGCCGTCAGCTCTTTAATCTGCGGATGATCCGAAACTGCCGCTCCCATTAAACCAATTTTTTTAGTTTTTGACGGACGCCTATCAATATCTGCCAAAATATTAGCCAGCGCTCTGGCCCGCGGTTTGCGGAAACAATATCCGGCCATGCAGAAACGGCAATGACGGCCGCAGCCTCGCGCTACTTCGACAATGAACATATTTTCAAATTCAGTTTTATCAGTCACAATAGCTGAAGTATGCGGATAGGCATCAATGTCTTTTACCCATTGCCTGCTGATTTGCGCCGGTACCCGCTCATCATGCCGCATACCGCAAAAAGAACCTGCAGCATCATACTCCGGTTCATAAAACCGCGGTACGTATACGCCGGGCAGCCGCGCTAATGACAGGAGCTTATCCTGCTTGCTGCCATCGCCGTAGACAACATCCAGTATCTGCTGTACTGCTTCTTCACCTTCACCAATAACAAAAGCATCAGCAACTTCAGCCAAAGGTTCCGGATTAAAGGTAGCACAGGGACCGCCAATAATGACAAGCGGTTCTTTATCATTACGGTCAGCGGACCGCAGCTTAATATGGCCCAAATCCAGCACAGTAAGTAAATTATCATAATCCATTTCAAAAGACAGCATAACAAACAATACATCAAAATCCGCCAATTGGCGCTGCGTTTCCAGACTCAGCAGCGCTGTTCTGCTTTTCTGATGCTCGCTTATCATAGCTGCATCCGGCAGAAAAAAACGCTCGCAGGCGCTGTCTTCCCGGCTATTAATCATTTGATATAAAATATGCATGCCAAGATTTGACATACCCAAATGATAAACATTAGGATAGATAAATGCTACCGAATGGCGTAATCCAGGCGGAAAAACCTGTGCGCCGCACTCTGACTCACGTAATTCTTTAAGCTTATTCTTGATTTTCCAGGACAAAATTTTACCTCACTCAATTACTCTTATTTAATTTCTTTTCAAATAAATCAATTACCGTCTGCAGTACTTTCAGCCGCGCATAATATTTATCATTACCTTCTACAATAGTCCAGGGAGCATAAGACGTATCTGTACGTATCAGCATTTCATTAACCGCATCTTCGTAAGCATCCCATTTTTCTCTGTTACGCCAGTCTTCATCAGTAATCTTCCAAAGCTTCTGTGGATTGCTTTCACGTTCTTTAAACCGCTTATACTGCTCGTCCTTATCAATATGCAGCCAGAATTTGGCAATGGCAATCCCATATTCCGCCCACTGCGCTTCCATATCTTTAATTTCGTCATAGGCGCGCTGCCATTCATGCGGTTGCGCAAAGCCCTCGATTCTTTCTACCATGACACGTCCATACCAGGTACGGTCAAAAATCGCAATGCTGCCTGGTTTCGGCAAATTCAGCCAAAAGCGCCAAAGATAATGGAACTGTTTCTCAACAATATTAGGAGCCGATACCGGATTAACCGCATAGCCCAAAGGATCCAACGCTGCGGTCAGACGTCTGATGGCGCCGCCTTTGCCGGCTGCATCCCAGCCTTCAAAACCTATAACCGCAGGAATGCCGGCTTTAAACATTTCAATCTGCAGAAGGCGCAGCCGCTCCTGGTACTTGTCCAGTTTCTCTTTATATTCGTTCTTACTTACCGTTTTATTTAAATCTACGCTGCCCAAAACATTATAGTATTTTGCAGTACGCGGTATAACCTTGCATTCCTGACACGGAGCAGTTAAAGCATGCCCTACGCAATTAACAATAGCCTGGAAAATATTGATCTGCGCACTGCGTGTATCATCCGCCGCCACAATATGCCAGGGAGCATTGGCCGTATCCGTTGCTTCCAGCATTTTTTCATATCGATCCAAAAAATTTTTATATTCGCCGCTTTCATCATAAGCCGGAGAAATTTCCTTCCAGGCCTTTCCCAGAGTTTTATAATTTTTGTTCAGATTTTCAGCCTGCTGTTTTTCTGAAATATGCAGAAAGAATTTCAGCAAGATATAATTATCATCCGTAAGTTCCTTTTCAAAACTATTAATATGTTCAAAAGAAGCTTCCAGCCACTTATCCTTGTCCTTGCGGAATTCCACATCAAACTCATTTTTCAGATAGTACCAGCTGCGGTGATAAACCGTAATATTTCCTTTAGCCGGCAAATGCTGCCAGAAATAAGTAAAAAACGGCATACTGCGTTCTTCATCACTTAATTTTACTGAAGAAAAAACCTTAAAGCCACGGGCATCCATCTGCTGCATCATTTTATTGATAATGGTACTGCGCCTTGCCCCGCGCCAGCCTTCAAATATAATAATAATCGGCCTTTTGGCTTCTCGTGCCTGCCTCTGTACCTCTCCCAGCTTTTCTCCCAAAATATCCATCGCGGCATTATAGTCTTCTTTAGAAAGTTTTTTATTCAAATCAAGTTTTTCCAGCATTTTTACACCTTTTTTCTTCAAGAATGTTTTAATCCTCTGTTATTCAGAAATCACCCTTATATGGTTCAAGGCTGCGAGGCTTACCTAAAACCTCACTCATAATAAAACCGTTAACCAGTGCAGCATGCGTAAAGCATACTTTAACTGCTGCCGGCTGCTCCGGCTGTTGATGCCTGCTGCCGCATGCGGTTTGCGGCAGTTTATCAGCCACCGGACTCACCGGCTTAATACGTAAGGGTTCACAATAGACTTTGCTTTCTGAATCAGTAACTATCTGTTCTTTAGCTGCCGGTTTGCGTTTCTCTTTCAGCTTACGCTCAAACTCCGCTGCCAAATCACGTTTTTTCGGGAGCGTACTTTCCTTATTTTCCGTTTTTTCCGGCAGCTTTCTGTTTTTCTGCTGCATCGACTGCAGCAAGCTAAATAATAACCGCCAGAGAATAATAACAACCAGCAACGGCAGCAGAGTACTCATGAGACTGATAACCACATACATCATCCTGCCTCCTTATTTACCGTTCTGCGGTTTCTCCTGTGCCTGCGGACTTACTTCGGCAATAGTTTTGCGCATTTCCGTATCGGCATTGATATTATTCATGCGATAGTAGTCCATAACACCCAGCCGGCCGTTAGCCAAAGCTTCAGCCAGCGCAGCCGGTACTTTAGCCTGTTCTTCCACAACTTTTGCCTGCATTTCCTGAGTATACGCTTTCATTTCCTGTTCTTTGGCTACAGCCATGGCACGGCGTTCTTCCGCTCTGGCCTGGGCAATGCGTTTATCAGCTTCCGCCTGGTCCGTCATCAAAGCCGCACCAATATTGCGTCCCACATCTACATCGGCAATATCTATGGAAAGAATCTCAAAAGCAGTACCTGCATCAAGGCCTTTTTCTAATACTGTCTTAGAAATATAATCGGGATTTTCCAAAACTTTGCTATGGTCAAGAGAAGAACCTACATTGGTAACTATACCTTCGCCGACACGGGCAATAATTGTTGCTTCGCCGGCACCGCCAACCAATCTGTCAATATTAGCACGTACCGTGACTCTTGCCTTAACTTTCAGTTCAATGCCGTCTTTAGCCACTGCTGAAACTACCGGTGTTTCAATAACTTCCGGATTGACGCTCATCTGCACTGCTTCCAGCACATTACGGCCTGCCAGATCAATTGCGCAGCTGCGTTCAAAGCTCAGAGGAATCTGTGCTCTGTGCGCAGCAATCAAAGCATCAATAACGCGGTCAACATTACCGCCTGCCAGATAATGCGCTTCTAACTGATTTACGTTAACATCTATGCCCGCTTTATTAGCCTTAATTAAAGGCAAAACAATTTTCGAAGCCGGTACCCTTCTTAAGCGCATGCCCACTAAATTAAAAATACCAACATTTACGCCTGCGGCAATAGCCGAAATCCATAAACCAAGAGGTACAAAATTCAAAAATACCGCTATGCCAACAATAACTATAACAAATACAAAACCACTGTTAAAAATAAAATTGAGTATATCAAACATAAAATCATCTCCTTTTTCTTATGCTTTTCTGACAAAAATCTTACTGCCTTCTACTTTGACAATCAACACCTTGACATCTTTATCAATATAATCGCCAAAGCTGCTGACATCAATTCTCTCATTATCAAGCAGGATGGTTCCTGCCGGCCTCAGCGGCGTAACAGTTATTGCCGTACGGTTCAGCAGCTTGCTAAAGTCCCTGCTGCCTGTATACCCATCTGCATTTTTCTGTTTCTCCCACAAAATTAACGGATTCCATTTACTGTCCCGCGGCAAATACAGGCAGAAGAAAAATAACGCAGCGCCTAAAAGCAAATACATCCCGGCTAACAGTAGAAACGCATTTAGCCCTCCGCCCATAAGAAAATAACCGCCCGCAGTCAGAAACCCCAAACCCAGAATGCCAAATATGCCAAATCCTGGAATTAACAGCTCAATAAACAATAAAACCGCTCCGGCTATCAGCATTTTATATTCCACCGGCATCATGCAACCTCCATTAAAATTATTTAGCTAATATAAGTATAACAGACTTTAATAGGTGAAACAAAAAAATTCTTGTCACTTCTATAATATATCTGCGGCAAGAATGTAAATCTTTGATATGCTCTTTTAAGACAAAAAAATAACCGTGCTGCTTACAGCACGGTTATTGTTTACTCATTTAAGTAATTCACGAACCATGGCATTAATACGTTTGCCATCGGCACGTCCCTTGGTTTTGGCCATTACAGCCGGCATTACTTTACCCATGTCTTTCATGGTAGCGGCGCCAACTTCAGCAACAACTTCGGCAACAATGCCTTTTAATTCTTCATCACTCAAGGCTTCCGGAAGATATTTTTTCAAAATCTTAATCTCTTCCTCAGCCTGGGCAACCAATTCACTGCGTCCGGCTTTTTGGAATTCTTCCAAAGAATCCTGGCGCATTTTGACCTCTTTCATCAAGACAGCCAGAACTTCATCATCAGTAAGCTCCTTTTTGTCATTGATTTCAACATTTTTAATATTAGCACGAACCATACGAATAACAGACAAACGCAATTTGCCGTTTTCTCTGTCTTTCATGGCTTGCTTCATATCTTCAGTCAATTGGTCTTTTATGGACATACAGCCCGCCTCCAATTATCTGGTTTTACGTTTTCTGGCTGCTTCGGATTTTTTCTTACGGGCAACGCTGGGTTTTTCATAATGTTCGCGTTTTCTAACCTCAGAAAGAATACCTGCCTTTTGGGTTGCTCTTTTAAATCTGCGCAAAGCGCTGTCTAAAGTTTCGTTTTTGCCAACTTTAATTTCTGCCATCTGTTCTCCCTCCCTCCACACACTTAGGGAAGTGTATATGCAATTTATCGTTGCTGGATGAAAATCACCCAGAAACACTTACTAATCTATTATATAAGAAAGTAATCTTAATGTCAAGATTAGCAGGGAGGCCAGCCCAAAGCTTTTCCGCCGATAACGTGGATATGCAGATGATTTACTGTTTGTCCGCCTTCTTCACCAGTATTAATGACCAGACGGAAACCTTTTTCTGCAATGCCGGTCTGTTCAGCAATGGTTTTTACCTTGCCCAGCATATAGGCAAGCAGTTCCGGAGCAGCAGTGGTTACATTGGCAGTATGTTCTTTCGGCAGCAGCAGCACATGTACGGGAGCAGCCGGAGCCACATCATAAATGGCAATCATTTTTTCATCTTCATAAACTTTATTGGAAGGAATTTCTCCTTTAATAATTCTGCAGAAAACACAATCTTCGCTCATATGCAGAACCTCCTCTCATTTATCTTAGAAAATTTCTCCGCTGAACAGAAAATTCCTGCTAAATCATAAAATATTTACCAGCTCGCCTTGCAGAAAATCATCACTGATGCCAAGAATTTTTACGCGCCCGATTTCTCCGCACAGCTTGCTGTCCCCCGCTGCCACAATACGCAGATAATCACCAGCCAAGCCTTCAATATGTGTTTCATCTACAGGCTGTTCAAATAATACCTCCACAGTCTTGCCCACAATGCTTTCCATAGCTTTGCGCTGCAGCTTTTCGTCCAATTCAGCCAGCAATGCCGCCCGCCGCTGCTTTACGTTGTCCTCAACCTGCTGGGGCATTTTCTCTGCCGGAGTACCCTTTCTGCGGGAGTAAGGAAAGACATGCATCTTAGCAAAACCGCAGCTTTCCGCAAAACGCAATGTTTCCTGAAAATCTTCGTCAGTTTCTCCCGGAAAGCCAACGATGATATCAGTTGTGATCATAATATCCGGCAAAATACTTCTGATTTGCTGCAGCAGCTCACGGAAGCGTGCCGTGTCATATGGTCTGTGCATGGCACGCAAAATCTTATCACAACCGGACTGCAGCGGCAAATGCAGATGACGGCAAAGCCTTGCGTCTTGCTGCATCAAATTCAGCAGCTGAGGTTCAACCTCTACTGATTCCAAAGAGCCAAGCCGCAATCTTTTCAGCCCAGGAACACTCAGAGCCGCTTTGACTGCATCATATAAAGAAGGACCATCGGGCTGTTCCTTACCGTAACAGCCAAGATGAATGCCAATCAGCACTACTTCCTTATAACCGGCTGCCACAAGCTTGCTGACTTCCTGCCGGATGCTTTCCAGACTGCGGCTGCGCAGCGGTCCGCGGGCATAAGGAATAATGCAGTAGGTACAGAACTGATTGCAGCCCTCCTGAATTTTTAAGAAGGCCCTTGTTCTGCCGGTATCAGTACCGGCAACCAGTTCCTCAAATTGTGTCTGCACAGTCATCTTATGCACATTATCCAGTACCTCATGTTCCTTATCTGCCAAAGCCTGCTCTACCAGTTCAACAATGCGTCCGCGTTCCTGATTGCCGATAATTACATCCACACCGGCAATGGCTTTCACCTCTTCCGGAGCTGTCTGCGGGTAGCAGCCGGTTACCACGGTCAGCGCTAATGGATTGCTGCGCACAGCGCGATTAATAATCTGACGTGATTTGCGCTGCCCCATATTGGTTACGACGCAGGTATTAATCAGATAAATATCTGCCTGTTCCTGAAAGCCGACGATTTGATAGCCTGCCGCACGAAAAATAGCTTCCATACTGGCCGTATCCGCCTGATTGACCTTGCATCCCAGCGTATAAAAAGCAATTCTCTTCATTGAATTATTTATTCTCCTAAATCTCCTGTTTCATATAAAATAGCCGAAAGGGCCACTAAACCTGCGGTTTCAGCCCGCAAAATGCGCCTGCCCAAACTTACCGGCACCGCTCCGCAATTTCTTGCCTGCTGCAGTTCTGTTTCACTAATGCCGCCTTCCGGACCAATGATAAGCAGTAATTCTTCCAGCGGCTTGCATTGCTGCAGAGCGCTTTTCAAGCCCAGACGGTCTTCACATTCATACGCAATAATCTTATGCTGCAGATCATTGGCTGCCAGCATCTGCGCAACCGTCTGCACCTGCTGAACCTGAGGAATAATATCTCTTTTACTCTGTTTAGCAGCCGCTTCGGCAATCTTCTGCCACCGCTCCACTTTCTTAACCGCTTTTATTCCTTCCAAGCGTACAACAGAATGTTCCATGGCAACCGGCACGATACTATTAACACCCATTTCCACGGCTTTTTGAATGATAAAGTCCATTTTTTCGCCTTTAGCCAATCCCTGAGCCAATGTTATTTTTACTGAAGGCTCGTGAGTTTCGGCCAGCTTCTCCAGGCAGCGCACTGTAACCGTGTCCTGCTGCAAAGTGCTGATAGCCGCAAGAGCGGTTACTCCGTCATCACTGACAATCTGGATTTGATCACCGGGCTGCATGCGCAGCACCTTGCTGATATGACGCGCATCCACATCACGTATAGTCATCTCAGGCGCATAAGGCTGCGGAATAAAAAATCTATGCATTTATTTCACCTTGCTCATCTGCATTACAACCCAGCCGCCTTTTTCATCCACGTGGTCTACCTGCATGCCAACGGCAGCAGCAGCCTGTTCAACATCTGCACGACGGTCGCTGATAATACCGCTTGCCAAAAAAATACCGTCATCTTTCAGTTTTCCGGGAATATCTTTCAACAGCATAATGATAATATCAGCAATAATATTGGCAATAATAACGTCAGCCTTGCCTTCCGTACCGCGCAGCAAGTCACCTTCTTTAACGTCAATCTTCGCTTCCAGATTATTGGCGGCAATATTTTCACGTGCCACTTTTACGGCTACTGCATCAATATCTACGGCTTTAACTGACTTGGCGCCCAATAGCGCGGCAGCAATCGCCAAAATACCGCTGCCAGTTCCTACATCGAATACTTCCGCACCGGCCGGCATAACTTTTTCCAGCCGCGCCATGCACATATTGGTAGTATGATGTGTGCCGGTACCGAAAGCCATACCCGGATCAATCTTGATTACATGCTCTCCCTGCTCAGGAGTATATTCTTCCCAGCTGGGTTTGATAACCAGGCTCTGACCAACATGCGTCACATGAAAATATTGTTTCCATTCATTGGCCCAGTCTCTTTCCGTCAGCTTACGAAATCTGATATTGCCAAAACGGAATTTGCCTATACGCTGCTCTACTGCAGCCAAAGCTTCATCAATCTGACGCAGGCGGCCCTGCAATTTATCATCATCAGCATAATAGGCGCTGACGGTAACAATTTCCGTATTTTCCTGTTCCGGAATATCACACAGTTCCCAGGTGCCGCTGCTGCGCAGATTGTTAATCAGCTGCGGATCCTCAATAGCCACGCCGCTGGTACCGGCACTGGTCAGAATATCCGCAACCGCTTCTACTGCTTCGTGGGTTACCTGTACATTGACTTCCATCCACTGCATTGTTCTGCCCCATTTCTTTTATGATAATTTTTTCTCTGCAAGATAAACGGCCATTGCCATTTTCGACTCTTTAAAGTATAGCATAGATAAAGGCTTTTCATCAAATTTATTGACGTCTGCTTTAAATTCACTTATAATCGAAATAATATTATATTTATTTTGCCCCAAAAGGCTCTGCATAAGGCGGAGTTATTTTTTTATTGAAGGAGTGACCGAATATGCTGACTTTAGATAAAATTTATCATGCTGCTTTTATCTTAAAAGAAATCGCCCGCAAAACCGATCTGATTGCCGCACCGTCACTGTGTGAAGGCCAAAGTCTGTATCTGAAAACAGAAAATCTGCAGATAACCGGCAGCTTCAAAGTACGCGGCGCCTATTATAAAATTAGCCAGCTGACTGATGAAGAACGTGCTAAAGGCGTAATCGCCTGCAGCGCCGGTAATCACGCTCAGGGCGTTGCCCTGGCTGCAACCAGAATGGGGATTAAAAGCATTATCTGCATGCCTGACGGCGCTCCCATTATGAAAGTTGAAAATACCAAAAAACTGGGAGCTCAGGTAGAACTTGTTCCCGGAACCTATGACGATGCTCATGACCGCGCTGTCGAGCTGCAGCAGGAAACAGGCATGACTTTTATTCATCCCTATGATGATGAACTGGTAATTGCCGGTCAGGGCAGTATTGGGCTGGAGATTTTAGAACAGCTGCCCGAGGTAGAAGCTGTTATTGTACCTATCGGCGGCGGCGGTCTGATTTCCGGCGTAGCACTGGCCATGAAGAGCCTGCGCCCCGATATTAAGATTTACGGTGTTCAGTCAGCCGGTGCTGCCAGCATGTTCAATGCTTTCCGCAGCAAAAGCTACCAGACCTTAAACAGCGTCCAAACCTTTGCCGATGGTATTGCCGTTAAAACTCCCGGCGAAACCACTTTTGAGATTATTCAAAAATATGTTGATGATATTATTACCGTCAGCGAAGATGAAATAGCCGCTGCCATTTTGACTCTTATCGAAAAGCAAAAACTTATTGCCGAAGGCGCCGGTGCCACACCTGTAGCAGCAGCGCTGTTCAATAAACTGCCCATTACCGGCAAGAAAACTGTTTGCCTGATCTCCGGCGGTAATATTGACGTAAACATTCTCTCACGCGTCATCACGCGCGGTCAGGTAATCAGCGGCCGCAAAACAACTCTGATGATTGCTCTGGAAGACAAGCCGGGCCAATTATTGCGCGTCAGCGATATTATCAGCAGCTGCGGCGCCAATGTTATCAGCGTACATCATGACCGCGGCGATGCCAATATGCCCATTACCAGCTGTTTTCTGAAACTTGGCTTGGAAACCCGTGATGCCCAGCAAATCAGCCAGATTAAACAACGTCTGACCGAAGACGGCTTTAATTTAGTTAACGAAAAAGCATAAACTAAACCCCTTCTATAAAATTGATATGCACCCCAAAAGTCTAACTTCGGGGTGCAGTTCATTTTAGAAGGGGTTTTTTATTAAATTATGATTCCTTCCAGATGATCGCATTCATGCTGGATAATTTGTGCTGTCAGCCCGGAAAACTTTTCACGCTGCCAACGCATGCGCACGTCCTGAAACTCTACTTCAATTTTCTCATACCGAATTGTTTGACGTGTCCCGGTCAAAGATAAGCAGCCTTCTTCCGTTTCATAGGGCTGTTGCTTTTTAATAATAACTGGATTTAACAATACCAGATAACTCTTGCCGGCAGCCACCGCAATAATACATTTACGTTCACCAATCATATTAGCTGCCATACCAACGCAGCGACCTGCATTGGCCTGCAGGGTATCTAATAAATCCGTAACGATTCTGCGGTCTTTGGCCGTAGCCGTCTCTGACTTCTGGGCCAGAAAAAAAGTATCGTGAACAATATCTCTGAGCATTAAGCTGCTACCTCCGCCTGTTTCTCCGCTGCTGAAAGCGCAATTTTATTTATTATATCACATCTGCCTTATCAAGCAGCGCGTTTTTCATTGAACGCACATAAGCGCCTACCTTGTCCGGAGCCGCAGTACCGTACTGGGCCATCAGCTTGACAATGGCCGAACCCACAATTACCCCATCAGCAAATTTTCCCATCTGCCGGGCCTGCTGCGGCGTAGAAATGCCAAAGCCTATAGCACACGGCACCTTGGTATTATCTCTTACCGTACGTACCATGGAAGCCAAATCCGTATCAATTTTATTTCTGGTGCCGGTAACGCCCAGGCTGGAAACAACATATAAAAAACCTTCTGCTTCCCTTGCAATCATAGCAATTCTGTCAGCTGAAGTAGGTGCAATCATGGAAATCATTTCAATGCCATAACGACGGGCAAGCGGCAAAAACTCCTCTTTTTCTTCAAAGGGAATGTCCGGTAAAATCAATCCGTCAATGCCTATTTGCTGACAGGCGGCCATAAATTTTTCTGCTCCGTAGGAGAAAATAACATTGGCATAGGTCATAAATACTAATGGTACGGAAACTTTCTTTCGGAGCCTTTCAGTCATGGCAAAAATTTTATCGGTAGTTACACCGCCCTGCAAGGCCCTCAGATTTGCCCCCTGAATAACAGGTCCCTCAGCGGTAGGATCTGAAAAAGGAATGCCTAACTCAATAAGATCAGCTCCATTAGCTACTGCCGCACAAACAGCCGCCTCCGTTGTAGCCAGATCCGGATCTCCGCAGGTAATAAATGCAATAAAAGCCTTTCCATTTTTAAAAGCACTCTGTATCTTACTCATAAATATTCTCCCCTCTGTATCTGGCAATGGCAGCACAATCTTTATCGCCCCTGCCGGATATGGTAATAACCATAATTTGCTCTTTAGCCATCTGCGGCGCCAGCTTCATGGCATAGGCAACTGCGTGCGCTGATTCAATAGCCGGAATAATACCTTCAGTTCTTGCCAGATATTCAAAGGCACTGACGGCTTCTTCATCCGTCACAGCCACATATTCAGCTCTCCCAATATCATGCAGATAAGCATGCTCCGGTCCTACTCCGGGATAATCAAGTCCGGCTGAGATAGAATAAACCGGCGCAATCTGCCCGTACTGATCCTGGCAGAAATAGGATTTCATCCCATGAAAAATACCTACACGTCCCGTATTAATGGTAGCGGCTGTTTCCAAGGTATCAATACCGCGTCCGGCAGCTTCACAGCCAATCAGCCGTACCTGCTGGTCATTAATAAAATGATAGAAACTGCCAATTGCGTTAGAACCGCCGCCTACACAGGCAATAACCGCATCTGGCAGACGTTTTTCTCTGTCCAGTATTTGCTCCTTAATTTCCTTGGAGATAACAGCCTGAAAGTCTCTGACGATAGTAGGAAACGGATGCGGCCCCATAACGGATCCCAAGCAGTAATGGGTATCATCAATTCTGCTGGTCCATTCACGCAGCGCTTCTGAAACCGCATCTTTCAAAGTTGCCGTGCCACTTTTTACCGCAACTACCTGCGCTCCCAATAATTTCATGCGATATACGTTTAATGCCTGCCGGATAGTATCTTCTTCACCCATAAAAACTACGCATTCCATATTCATGAGGGCCGCTGCCGTGGCTGTAGCTACTCCGTGCTGTCCGGCACCGGTTTCAGCGATTAACCTTGTTTTGCCCATTTTTTTAGCCAAAAGCGCCTGCCCCAGTACATTATTAATCTTATGCGCACCGGTATGATTTAAATCTTCACGCTTCAGATATATTTTGGCTCCGCCCAAATCTCTGGTCATTTTTTCTGCATAATATAATCTTGAAGGTCTGCCGGCATATTCATTAAGCAGCGTAGTTAATTCCTGCTGAAACGCGGAATCATTTTTATAATAATTATATGCTTTTTCCAATTCTATAATTGCGTTCATCAATGTTTCCGGTATATATTGCCCGCCATGAATACCAAATCTGCCCTTCTGCTTTGTCATTTTCTTCATCCTCTCATACTTCATTTCTTACTGCTCTAACAAAAGCATCCATCTTCACGGCGTCTTTTCTGCCGTTTGTCTCAATACCGGAGCTGACATCAACACCATAGGGCTGCAAATTTCTGACAGCTGCGGCCACATTAGCTGGCGTCAGGCCTCCGGCTAAAAAATATTTTCTTGTCATTTTCCGAAGCAGCTGCCAGTCAAAAGTAATGCCTGTGCCGCCGCTGCCCGTATCCAATAAAACGCAGTCCGCCGGCGACAACGCCGCCTGCCGTACATCATCAGCACATTTTATGCTGAAAGCCTTAATAATTTTTTTGCCGGTCTGCCGCTGCAATAACCGAATAGCAGCCTCATCTTCCTGGCCATGCAGCTGGGCTGCATCAATAATTCCCTGCTGCAGCAAATTAGCAATTATTGAAATATCCTCATTGACAAACACGCCAACAGCCTGAATTTCCGGCGCTAATTTCTTTTTTAGCTGCGCTGCTGCTGCATAATCTATAAAACGCCTGCTGCTGTGGGCAAAAACAAAACCTATATAATCAGGCTGCAGCAAATTAGCAGTTTTAATATCTTCTTCCTGCCGCAGCCCGCATAATTTAATTTTCGTCATACAAGTCCCCGCAATTCTGCCAGCTTAGCTTTTTTATTTTCAGCACGCATCAGCGTTTCACCTATCAGCACCGCATCAGCGCCTAAATCGCGCATTCTCCTGACATCGGCCGCACTGTTGATACCGCTTTCCGCAACAAAGATGATTTCCGGCGGCACCAAATTTCGTAAGCGGCTGCTGTTGTCCATATCAACAGTAAAATCGCGCAGATTTCTATTATTAACGCCAATGATACGTGCGCCGGCCTGAAGCGCCAGCTTAGTTTCCTGAACGTCATGCACTTCCGTCAAAGCTGACAGACCTAATCTGTCACAAATTTCAATATATTTTTTTAGCTGCTTTGCGCTGAGCAGAGAACAAATCAGAAGTACGGCCTGCGCGCCAAGAATTTTTGCTTCATATATCATATATTCATCCACGACAAAATCCTTCCGCAGGCATGGTACTGAAACGGTTTGCGCAATTTCCTGCAGATACCTATTTTCTCCCAAAAACCATTTTGGTTCTGTCAGAACTGAAATGCACTGAGCTCCAGCCAGCTCATACTCCCTGGCAATTTCAACATACGGAAAATTCTCCGCAATCAGACCCTTAGACGGTGAAGCCTTTTTACACTCGCAAATAAATCCCATGCCAGGCTGCCGCAAAGTCTTTTCAAAAGCAAAATTTCCCGGAGCCAGTTCCAGCGCCTGCCTTTGAATTACTTCCGGCGCTGCCGCGGCGGCGGCATGTTTCACTCTTTGTCTGGCAAAAGCCGCAATTTCATCCAGAATCGTCATTATTAATCCTCCGCTCTGTTACTTACCTCAATCATTTTTTCCAAAGTTGCCAGCGCTTTGCCGGAATCAATCAGCTGTGCTGCCAGCTCTACGCCATCTTTCATGCTTGCAGCCTTGCCGCCGATATATAAGGAGGCTCCGGCATTAAGCAGTACAGTCTGCCGTTTTGGGCCCTGTTCCTCACCGCGCAGAATGCTTAAGGTAATTGCAGCGTTTTCCTGAGGACTACCGCCTACAAGATCCGCTTTGCTGCAGCGGTCAAAGCCGAAATCTTCCGGTTTAATAACATAGGATTTAAACCAGCCATCTTTAAATTCACATACAGATGTAGGCGCGCTTAAAGAAATCTCATCCAGCTTATCCTGTCCGTAAACTACCATGCCGCGCTTAACCCCTAAATCAATCAGTACCTGAGCCAGAGGCTCAACCAGATAAGCGTCATAAACACCCAGAAGCTGAGATGACGGACTACCGGGGTTGGTCAGTGGCCCTAAAATATTAAATACCGTACGAAAGCCCAATTCTTTTCTGATAGCGCCCACATATTTCATGGAAGTGTGGTATTTCTGCGCAAAGAAAAAGCACATTCCCACTTCTTGCAGCAATTGCAGGCAGCGCTCAGGGCTTTGTTCAATCTTAACCCCCAGTGCCTCCAGACAATCCGCCGTTCCGCATTTAGAAGAAGCTGCTCGATTACCATGCTTGGCAACCTTCATCCCTCCTGCTGCGGCTACCAGACCGGAAGTAGTGGAAATATTAAAGCTCTGTGAATTGTCTCCTCCGGTACCGACAATCTCAAATAAATCCATATCGGTCTTTACTTTTACGGCATGTGCACGCATGGCAGCAGCGCAGCCGGCAATTTCATTAATCGTCTCAGCACGCGTACTTTTGGTAGAAAGTGCTGCTAAAAACGCGGAATTCTGCGTAGGTGTTGTTTTGCCGCTCATAATTTCATTCATTACCGTATATGCTTCTTCAAAAGTTAAATCTTCCTTATTGACAATCTTAACAATTGCTTCTTTAATCATTTTTATTCCCTCATTTCATACAGATAAAATTACGCAGCATTTTTTTCCCTTCCGGCGTCATGATGGATTCAGGATGAAATTGCACCCCGAATATCGGCAGCTGCCGATGCTGTACCGCCATTACTTCTTCTGTCTCTGTAACAGCAGTTACCCGCAGGCAATCTGGCAGCGAAGCCTTATCGGCAATTAAGGAATGATACCTGGCAACCGGCGATTGTTGCTTACAACCGGCAAATAGCGGGCAACTGGTATCAAACATTACTTCTGATTGCTTGCCATGCATCAGCTGCGGCGCGTAGACCACCTGTCCGCCAAAGGCTGCACAAATAGCCTGATGGCCCAGGCAGACCCCTAATATCGGTACCTTGCTGCCCAATCTTACAATGCATTCCATAATAACGCCGGCATTTTCAGGTCGTCCCGGTCCAGGCGATAAAATTATTTTTTCAGGCTGCAAAGCTCTAATTTCATCAACACTTAAATCATCATTGCGAATTACTCTGATATCGGGCGCCAGTTCTCCAACCAGCTGGTACAGATTGTAGGAAAAGCTATCATAATTATCAATCAGTAAAATCATAAATCTTCCTCCTCTGCCAGCTGCAATGCCTTAACCACAGCCTGCGCCTTATTTAAGCATTCCTGATATTCTTTTTCCGGTTCGGAATCAGCTACAATACCCGCACCGCTGCGGATAAAAACTGTATTATTCTTTTTATACGCAATACGAATAGCAATGCAGGTATCCATATTGCCGGCAAAATCAATATATCCCACTGCTCCGCCGTAAATTCCCCGTTTATTATTTTCCAATTCACCAATAAGCTGGCAGGCTCTTATTTTTGGTGCACCTGACAGCGTACCTGCCGGCAGCACCGCAGCAATGGCATCCAGTGCATCCATATCATCACGCAAATTGCCGCGTACTGTGGAACCTATATGCATAACATGGGAAAACTTTTCAATAGAATGCAGTTTTTCAACCTGTACGCTGCCAAACTTACTTATTTTTCCCAAATCATTGCGTCCCAGATCAACCAGCATATTATGTTCCGCCAGTTCTTTGACATCCTGCAGCAATTCCTGCTCCAAAGCCTTGTCTTCTGTTTCCGTTCTTCCACGCGGACGTGTTCCGGCCAGTGGAAAGGTATGCAGTACTCCGTTTTCCAGCTTTACCAAGGTTTCCGGTGAAGCTCCCGCCACTTCCACATCCGTTCCCGAAAAATAAAACATATACGGCGATGGATTAATAGTGCGTAAAATTCGATAAGTGTTCAGCAAACTGCCGCTAAACGAAGCGCTCAAACGGTTGGATAAAACAATCTGAAAAATATCGCCTTCATGTATATAATGCTTAGCTTTATTTACCATGGCACAGTAAGTATCCTTATCAAAAAGCGGTTTTACTGGCGTCAGCAAACGTCCTGCTGGTTCCTGCTTTTGCCTGCCTTCACGCAAAATACTGCGCAGTTGCCTAAGTTCCAAAACTGCTTTATTATAAGAGGTTTCCGCTTCGTCTAAAGAAATATTTACCATCAGTATGATTTTCTGCCGGTAATTATCAAAAGCAATAACTTTGTCAAATAACATTAAATCAAGATCTTTAAAAGCTTCCGTATCCTGTACTTGTGTATAAGCAGCAGGTTCGCTGTATCTGATAGAATCATAGGCAAAATAGCCTACTAATCCGCCAGTAAAAGGCGGCAGATACGAAAAGCGCGGACTTTTATAATCCTGTAAAAGCTGACGCAGTACTTTTAATGGTTCCTGAGTCTGTAATTTAACATTGCCAATTCTCATTTCCCCGTTCAAACAGGTAATTTCCAGTTTCGGGTCAAATCCCAAAAAAGTATAACGCCCCCATTTTTCCTTATCAGCTACTGATTCCAGTAAGTAACAATGACTGGAAATATTTTTTAATATTTTCAGTACACCCAATGGCGTAAAGCTGTCTGAAAGCAATTCACAACTAACCGGCAGCACTTTGTATTGGCCTTCTGCCGCTATCTTTTGCACATCATCCAATGCAGGCAAAATCTTCATAAAAGTTAACCCCCTGTAAAAAAATACTCCTCTGACTTCTGCCAGAGGAGCATAAAAAAAATCCCTGACAGAAATTATTTTCTGTCAAGGACGAATAATTTTATCCGCGGTGCCACCTTGATTTACGGCCATGACGCCGTACACTTGTCAGGATACCAACATATCCCCGGCAACTTACGTATGCCCACACGTTGCAGAATACTCTGCGCTTACGCGCATTTGACTGCACCCTCAGCGGTCCATTTGACAAACTGTTTCTTACCCGACTCTCAGCAGCGCGGGCTCTCTGTAAAGGCATATTAGCCGTTATCTCCGCCTCAACGGTTTAAATTTTGAATTGAGCAAATTTTACCATGCGCCCAAAATTACGTCAATATAATTTTTACACTTTTTGTTATTTTCAGTTTTTATTTGTAAATATGTATAATTCTTTACAGCTTATGATTATTTTACAGTCCATTGCATTGTGCAGCCAATTCTTCTTTAGCGGCCAAATAGGCTTCTATACTCCAGCCTTTTTTCAGCATGGCCACTAATAATTTCCCGGTATTATTGGCATCATCAAAAGCAGTATGCCACAATCCGGCGGTATCTACTTTCTGCTCTTCGGTAGCCTTTTTCAATCCTGTTGTCTTCTCATCATGTTTCCACAGTTTATAAGCTTCCGCCAAATCAAGATAGTCACTAAATGCAATGGGATTTAGCAGTTTATGACGCTCACAGCCACGCTGCAGTACCTTATAATCAGAATCACCCCATGCCACAAAATAGGTATTGTCTTTCTCATACAGAGCGCTCAATTTTTCCACCATTTGCGGAAAGGTAATACCTTTTAGCATATCCTTTTCGGTAATCATGCAAAAATCCATTGCTTCTTTGGCCTGTTTAGGATAAAAATGTGGTTTCACGAAATCCTGTAATTTACCTGCACAGACAAAATCTTCACCAGTAAGCTTTACTGCTCCCACTTCAATAATTTCTGAAAAAAAGCCATTGGGCCTACCAACCGGTTTAGTATACATGGTGAATTCAAAATCAACAATCAAAAAATTTTTCATGCTTAAACCTTCTTTAATATTAAAACTTTTTACAAAATAAAATTTTATGTATCTTTTCTTTAGTTTACAGTCTAAAAAGCAGATTTTTCTGCTTCTTAAACAATCTAATATTTAGAATTTATTATATTTACTGTACAATCAGATATTACTTCATCATTACGATACAATTTAACATGACCAGAACTGATATTTGTTTTATAAACAGAGCTTCTTGGTACACTGATTTCTAATATAATCTGCAGATTTCCTTTCTCATCTACTGAAAGATTATCATCTGGCGTAATATTCCTCAAAAAACTTTTTCTGCTTCCTTGATAAACACTGGCATTTAAATTATTCAATTCGCATTTATAATTACTGTCCATATCAACATTTTTATATTTAAGTGATAATGTCATTACATTTGGCTCCAAATAATATTTCAAAATACCAAATTCAGCAATATCCACGGTTTCAGTACATTCAATAGTATCAGCAAGCTTGATCTCCTTGCTTACACTATCAAATGTACTATCTTTTTTTATAAAATTAAGTAAAGCCATCAATAAAATCGCTACTATAAAACATATTATATTCTTAGCCCATTTATTCATTATGCACCTCTTGTAATTTTTTCTTTAGCCATTTGCTAATCAGCAATATCAGCAAAAACAAATTCGGCATACAAGAAAAATTGCAAGTCGTACATTCTCCGCTGCATTTTATGTTGGAATTAGCATTAATTCCCAAAATGGATAAAACTGTGCCTATAAATATAAAAATCTTCATTTTCATAATTAAAACCCCGCATAAAATTTTTATTTACAGTTACTATAATTTTTATCAATTATCTTTAGTATAAGTTATCGCTTTCTTAGGACAGCTCTTTATACATTCACCGCAAATTATGCAGTTATTAAGATTATTAGATGCCTTTTTGTTATTAATCATTATGGAACTCATAGGACATTTCTTGGCACATATGCCGCAACCTATACATTTATCCTGATTAATTTTAATTCTGAAAACAGGCAAAAATTTACATGCCAAACTATGAACAAGATTTTGTATAGCTCCTACAGGACATAAAAAATTGCAATATCCTCTTCCGCCTTTAGTAAACAAGCCAAATAAAACAAAATAAAGTAAAGCTGTCAAAAGCAAACTGCCGGAAAATGAAATAGTATATCCCCAAAAAATATAATTTATAGTAAGATCAAAAATATAATAATTACAAAAGCTGCACGCAATAGTACCGCCAAATAACGTTAGCCCCATGAAACCGGTCAGCATACCATATCGCAAAGGTGTTATATCAACATACTTGGACCAATCTATTTTTATTCTATCAGGAATAATTCTGCTTATATACTCAGTGAATCCGCCGGCAGGACAAAGTTTGCCGCAGAAAACGGGCCCTAATATAATTGCACTAACAAGTAATACGATAAGATAAAAAATAAACTGCTCTGAATAATTAAATATGTTTCCGGACGCCATGCTTTCTATTTGCTTTCGCAAGCATAATTTATGAATATTTAAATAATCCCATTGCCCAGTAAAAAAATAATTGACAATTTTTTGGAAAATGGCAAATGGTGCGTAAAACAGAATAAAGCCTAAGATATATCCTGTGAATCTGTGATATCTTATTTCCATAATAATCTTCTCAACCTCTTTTTATCCTTCGATATATTTTCTATATTTTTAAGATAAATTTTTCCAAACGATCCCCATACTAACAACATCAGCAGTTAATAGCGAAACAAGGTTAAATATTCGCTTGCAGCATTTTTATTTTATCATTAATGCTGTTTCTTAATTAGTATTATACAAATAAATTATGTCAAAACCATGTTTTTTGATATATTTGCAAATATGATATATAAATCGAATACAAATTCAATATTTTACTTACAAAATCTATTAAAGCCACTACATTCTTAACAAAATTTACAGTTAAAAGGAAGAAAATAAATTTTATCAATAGTATAAATTTTTTAAATATCTAATTGCAGAAAAAAAGACCATCAGAAAAACTGACAGTCTTTTCATGAAAATATTCTAATATCTTTGTAATTATATCGTCATACAGCCATAACAAAAAATATTAATTTTGTGAAAGTGATACTACCGTCTCCACATGGCTGGTCATGGGAAACATGTCTACCGGCTGCGCTGCCAGAGCCTTATAATCACGTTCTGCCAGATAAGCTAAATCACGTGCCAAAGAAGCCGGATTACAGGAAACATATACAATGCGCTTGGGCTTAACATCCGCAATGGCCTGCAATACTTTTTGCTCACAACCGGCACGCGGCGGATCAACAATTACTACATCGGGCAGAATACCCTGTGCCAGCAATTCCGGCAGTTTTTCCGCTACATCACCTAAAATAAATTCAGCATTATGACAATTATTATCTGCGGCATTTTTCTTGGCATCCTCAATAGCAGGAGGCACGATTTCAATGCCATAAACTTGCGCGGCATGCTTTGCCAAATACAGCGAAATGGTTCCTGTCCCGCAGTAAACGTCCACCACTGTTTCATTACCGTTTAAAGCAGCATACTCCAGCGCCTTATTATACAATTTCTCAGCCTGTTCGCTATTAACCTGAAAAAAGGACTGTGCGGAAATATTAAAGCTCAATGCTCCTAAGCTGTCGGTAATTGTTGGCCTGCCATAAAGAACTCTGGTCTTGCTGCCCATAACCACATTGGTAGGTTTCTTATTAATATTTTGCACCACGCTTACCAAACCAGGCACATATTTTTCCAGCCATTCTACTAATTCCTTTTTATGCGGGATATCATAGGCAGAGGTAATCAATACAGCCATTACTTCACCGCTATGTACCCCTACACGGCTCATGACATGACGAACCAGGCCTTTACCGGTCTTTTCATCATAAGCACTGATTCCAAACCGCTGCATCCATTTGCGTACTGTAGTGAGTACTTCATTATTAGCTTCTTTTTGAATCAGGCAGCTGCCTGTATCAATAACGCTGTGTGTCGCAGCAGCATAGCAGCCGATATTTATTTTTCCTTCAGCATTCACTGCTGCCGGAAACTGCATTTTATTACGATAATTCCACGGATTGCTGCAGCCAATGACCGGCAACACTTCCACATCTAAATGCCCAATTCTTGTCAGAGCATCAAGTACCTGCTGCTGTTTCATTTTCAGTTGCCCTGCATAAGACAAGTGCTGCAGCTGGCAGCCGCCGCATTCTTTATATACCGGACATATGGGTTCAGTTCTCTCAGCAGCTACCTTGATAAGCTGCTTTAAAACGCCAACCGCATAATTTTTCTTTACCAGTACAATCTCAGCCTGTACAATTTCTTCCGGCAGAGCATTTTTTACAAAAACAGTAAAACCATTATAACGTCCTACACCTTCGCCGCTGCTGCCAAGGCCGCTTATTTGTACTTCTATAATATCGCCTTTTTTAACAGGCACTGCTGCTTTCATGCACTACACTCCTTTGGATAACTTAATATTTAAATTATACCATAGCCCACCAGAAAACAAAAATGCTCCGGCATAAAGCCGGAGCATTGAACAGGCCTAATAATCTTAATAATTGATTACATGCAGCTGGAAATATCCCTGCGGATGAGCGCAAACAGGACATTCTTTAGGAGCTTCTTCAGCTACTATAATTTCACCGCAGTTGGTGCAAATCCAAACTTTCTTTTCACTGCGTTTGAAAACACGATCATTTTCGATATTAGCAATCATGGCACGATATCTTTCTTCATGGTGTTTTTCAATCTTGCCCACTTCTTCAAACAAATAAGCTAATCTGTCAAAGCCTTCTTCTTTAGCGGTTTTGGCAAATTCTGCATACATTTCTGTCCATTCATAATTTTCGCCGGCAGCAGCATCAGCTAAATTTTCCATTGTCTTGGGAATGCTGCCTCCATGCAGTTCTTTGAACCAAATTTTGGCATGTTCTTTTTCATTGCCTGCTGTTTCTTCAAAAATAGCAGCAATTTGATTATAGCCTTCTTTTTTAGCGGCACTTGCATAATAGGTGTACTTATTCCTTGCCTGAGATTCACCGGCAAATGCAGTCCACAAATTTTGTTCCGTCTTGCTACCTTTTAATTCCATGTCTTGCTCCTCCTTAAAATAAACTAATATTTATCCCTTTTCAGGGTACTGCACTGACTTGTTATTCTTTTTCAGCTTCCAGCTTTTGACATTCCGGGCACAGACCGTTAAATACTATGTCATGATGCTCCATTTTATAGCCGGTAACCGCGGCAACCTTGTCATCTAAATCCTGGAAATAATCAAAATTATCTACATTGGAAAATTTACCGCATTTGGTACATTTTATATGATAATGTCTGGCGAGAATATGATCAAAACGATCGGCGCCACTGGGAACAGAAACTTTGCCCAATAAACCACTTTCTACTAAAGAATTCAGATTACGGTATACAGTGCCCTTACTGATATCAGGATATTCCATTGTGATTCGGTCATAAACCTCTTCAGCAGTGGGGTGATCTGCCAAAAAACGTACGGCAGCAATAACCAGTTGTCTTTGAATTGTATTCCTTTTAGCCATCTTCATCATCCTTTATCAAAAATAATTCTCAATTAGAATTATACAATTATTTTGTTAAAAGTCAAGTCAGAACAAGGGTATTTTTCTAATAAATCACATTTAAAAATCGACCTTTTTGAGTATTTTGTATTAATTAATTGAATTATTCTTATTTTGTAGTAAATGTATATATTGCATCTCTGCATAAAGTAAATATTTTTTAAATTGACACCAAAAATATCAAACTATATAATTATAAGGAGTTATTATTTATTATAGAAGGTTTTAGAAATGCAAGAAAAATTATTGACTCTTAACAAACTCCCCTTAGGCAAAAGCGGGGTTATTCAGACTGTCGGCGGTGAAGGAATTTTGCGCCGGCGTTTATTAGATATGGGCCTTACGCCCAAAACGAAAGTCATGGTTCGTAAAAAGGCACCCCTTGGCGATCCTCTGGAAATCTTTCTGCGCGGTTATGAGCTTACTCTGCGTGCCGATGAAGCAGCTAAAATAACTGTTCTGCCGGAGGATGATAACTAATGAAAATCCACTTCGCACTTGTCGGTAATCAAAACTGCGGCAAAAGTACATTATTTAATTATCTTACCGGCAGCAATCAGCATGTCGGAAATTTTCCCGGTGTAACGGTTCAGAAAAAAGAAGGCGCACTTTTGCGTGTACCGGATGCCAGTGTTATCGACTTGCCTGGCATCTATTCTCTATCCCCTTATACTTCAGAGGAAATTGTTACCCGCGACCTGCTTTTATACAACAAACCCGATGCTATTATCAATGTTATTGACGCTACAAATATTGAACGCAGTCTTTATCTGTCATTGCAGTTAATCGAACTGAACATTCCGATGATCATCGCTTTGAATATGATGGATGAACTGACGGCCAGCGGCGGCAGTATTGATATCAAAGCCATGTCCGAAGCGTTAACAATTCCGGTTGTGCCTATTACGGCCAACAACGGTGAAGGCGTCAGCGAACTGATTCGGCAGGCCGTAAGTCTGGCAGAAAATAAACAGCTGCCGCAAAGGCTGGATTTCTGCAGCGGCCCAGTACATACCGCAATCCATGCAATCGCTCATTTAATCGAACACAAGGTGCGCAGCAAAGGATTACCCCTGCGTTTTTCTTCTACTAAATTAATCGAAGGCGACAATATCTTTGCCAATGAATTGCAATTAAGCGAAAATGAGCTGGATATTATTGGTCATTTTACTGATGAGATGGAAGCCGCTCTCGGAACGGATAAAGAAGCAGCGCTGGCCGATATGCGTTATGCCTATATTGAGAATCTCTGCGCCAAAACCGTACGCAAACCAGTGCATACAGATGCACAGATGCGCTCAGTAAAAATTGACTATTACCTGACGCATAAATATTTCTCCCTGCCAATTTTTGTGGCCATCATGGGTTTAATTTTCTGGCTCACTTTCGATGTTATTGGCCGTTTTCTCAGTTCCCTATTAGAAGAAGCTATCACCGCTATTACGGCTGCTGCTGATGCCGGCCTGACAGCACTTGATATCAGCGCTCCCATGCATTCGCTGATTATCGACGGTATTTTTTCCGGCGTCGGCAGCGTACTTTCCTTTCTGCCGACAATCATCACCCTGTTTTTCTTTCTCTCTCTGCTGGAAGACAGCGGTTATATGGCGCGTGTAGCCTTTGTTATGGATAAACTTCTGCGCAAGATTGGTCTTTCCGGTTCATCTTTTGTCCCCATGATTATCGGTTTTGGCTGCAGTGTACCGGCTATTATGGCTACCAGAACTCTGGCCAGTGAACGCGACCGCAAGATGACTATTATGCTGACACCATTTATGAGCTGCAGTGCCAAACTGCCTATTTATGGTATCTTTATCGCAGCCTTTTTCCCTCATGACGGCAGCCTGATAATGCTCAGTCTGTATTTTCTGGGCATCATTACTGCCATTATCTCAGGTTTATTGCTTAAAAGTCTGATTTTCAAGGGCAAGCCGGTTCCCTTTGTTATGGAACTGCCTGCCTATCGCCTTCCCACTACCAGAAATATTCTGCTGCATATGTGGAGCAAGGCCAAAGATTTTCTGCATAAGGCTTTTACTGTGATTTTTCTGGCCAGCATCGTTATCTGGTTCCTGCAAAGCTTTGATACGCGCTTTTATATGGTTGACGCCAGCGAAAGTATGATTGCCCAGATTGGACGTCTGATTGCACCAATTTTTGCTCCCCTGGGCTTCGGCAGCTGGCAGGCGGCAACCTCTTTGCTGACGGGTATTACCGCAAAAGAAGTTGTTATCAGCACTCTTTCAGTACTGGCCGTTGGCAGTAACGGTGTGCCCGCTTTAGACCAATTGTTCAGCAGCCTTACCGCCTATACGTTTCTGGTCTTCTGCCTGCTCTATCCGCCTTGCGTAGCTGCTTTGGCTACTATCAGACGCGAATTAAACTCCGTACCGCATACCATTGCCTTAATCATTTATCAGCTGCTGGTTGCCTGGATAGTGGCTTTTCTGGTAAGACATATTGGTATAATATTAGGCTTTAGCTAAACTTAAACATACACAAAAAACCGTTTCCATATGGAAACGGTTTTTTTCGTCTTTGAACTTTCTTATTTAGTGATAAGTTCAATAAGTTTTAAAGTCATCTGACAGGATTTTTCTACTGCGCTCATGGGCATAAATTCACAATTGGAGTGGAAATTATGTGCACCGGTAAAATAGTTAGGCGTCAAAATGCCTTTGCTGGAAATAAAGGAGCCATCGGTGCCGCCGCGCATTGCAATGGTCTTAGGAGTAATACCAAGTTCGTCCATGGCCTGATAAATAAAATCAATGCATTTTTTATTATCTTCACGTACGGCATCTTCAATATTTGCGTAAGTATCACTCATGGTAAGATCAATTACGGCTTTCGGATGACGCAGCTTTAAGAATTCTACGGCATCGCGAATCTGCTGTTTACGCGCTTCATACAATTTTTTATTATGGTCACGAATTTTCAGTGAAACCTTAGCTTCGGAAACATTGGCCTCAATACCATTAACCCAAATAAAGCCTTCCAGCCCTTCAGTATGTTCAGGAGTCTGCATGCGGTCAAAGCTGTTTACCAAATCAACGGCAACCAAAGCCGGATTTACCAGCACGCCTTTAGCCGACATAGGATGGGCGGTGATACCTTTAATAGTTACTTCCGCACTGCCGGCATTAAACGTCTGATAAACAACTTCACCCAGTTCACAACAGTCAATAGTATAAGCAAAATCTACAGGGAATTTGCTGAAATCCATTTTTTTGCTGCCCAGCAGGCCAACTTCTTCATCTGGCACAAATGCTACATAAATTTCACCATGATAACGGCTCTTCTCATTTACCAGTGTTTCCAACGCTACCATAACATTACTGATGGCTGCTTTATTATCAGCGCCTAAAACAGAGGTACCGTCGCTGACAATAATATTATCGCCAATGTAGCGCTCAATTTCAGGATGTTCTTTGACAGTAAGATAAATCTGCTTTTCTTTATTCAGGCAGATATCGCCGCCTTGATAGTTCTCAATAATCTGCGGATGAACTTCCGGTGACAGGCAGACATTGACTGTATCTAAATGGGTTACCCAGCCTACTTTAGGCACCGCATGGTATCCAGCCGGTAAATTAGCCGGCAGGCGGCCTGTCAGTACGGAAAACTCACTGATCTCCAAATCAACCAATCCCAGGGCCGCCAAATCTTCTTTCAGCAGTTCCGCCAGTTTTCTTTGACCAGGAGTACTGGGAACAACATTCGCACCTTCACAGCTTTGACTGGGTACGGCAGCATAGCGCAGGAAACGTTCCTGCAATTTCTTTTGTAAATCCATTCATGATTCCTTCTTTCTACATTACACGTCTCGGATATACATAGTCAGCCTGGAAACCTAAAGGAATATCCAAACCCCAGAAAACATAGAGCATAATGGTCAGACTAACCAGCAAGGCAACGGTATACGGCAGCATAAGAGAACTTAAAGTACCGATACCCGCACTCTTAACATATCTTTGACAATATAAAATAATCAGCGGATAAAAAGCAAACATCGGTGTAACAACATTTACAGCCGAGTCACTGACACGGAATGCCACCTGAGTAAGTTCAGGAGCAATGCCTACGGCCATCAGCATTGGTACAAAAATAGGCGCTAAAATTGCCCATTTTGCTGAAGCAGAAGTAATAATCAGGTTCAGGCAGGCAACAAAGATGATAATGCCAAATACGGTAACCTGCGGCGGCAGGGCCAAAGATTTTAAAAATTCCGCACCGGCAATAGCAATCAGGGCGCCCATGTTGGAGGCACCGAAAGCATACAGGAACTGAGCAGCAAAGAAATAGAAAACAATGAGCTGAACCAATGTTTTGGTAATGTCTTCCATTGCTTTGGTAACATCTTTAGGAGATTTGAATTTTCCAACTATAATACCGTATACCAAACCTACCGCACCAGTAAAAACAAACAGCAGAGAAACAATGGACTGCATAATAGGTGCCTGAAAACTTGCCAGAACACCATTTTTATCACGCAAAATAGAATCTGCCGGCAAAATAGCCGCAATCAATGCAATAATCATCAGAACAAGTACGCCTGTTGCAGCAAAGAAAGCTTTATTTTCTTGAGGCGTAACTTCCGCATTTGAGTCTTCGCCGATATCTATATTTTTATCAAGCGGATATACTTTCCACAGCCAAGGCTCGGAAATTTTTTCCGTTACATACCAGCAGCTGGCAATAACGATAAAAGTAGAGCCAAAAGCATAAAAATAATTACAGAGGACATTTACCTGATAGGTAGGGTCAATCAGCTGTGCGGCACTTTGAGTAAAGCCCTGAATTACCGGGTCAATTGCCGAAGGCGTATAGTTGGCTGCAAAAGCGCCGGCAATACCGGCAAAAGAAGCGCCAATACCGGCTAAGGGATGCTTACCGCTGGCATAAAACATATAGGCAGCTACCGGAATAATAATAACATAACCGGTATCAGGACCAAGATGGCTAAGCATGCCTACAAGAATAATGATGGGCGTCAGCAAAAACTTCGGAGTTACGGACAGAATCTTTTTCAATCCGGTATTAATGTACCCGGATCCGTCAGCAATACCAATACCGAGAGTAGCAACAATTACCATACCCAGCGGCGGGAAACCGGAATAATTAGTAACCATGGTGCTGAGAAGTTTAACAAGATTTTCTCCGCTCAACATATTATTGACAACAATATTTTTGCCAGTTGTAGGGTGCACATAGTCAAAATGCATTTGCGATAATATTGCCGAAACCACGCACACGATAACAAAAGCGGCAACAAACAAAATGGTAATATCAGGAATTTTATTGCCGACACGTTCAATAAAACCCAATATACCTCCCATCTGCTGTTTTTCCTGAACAGCTTTCATAAATACCTCAACTCCTTCAAAAAATCAGATATCTTTTTTATTATAACATTTTTAAGGCTTTAATTAAATAAAAAAGCTAAAACTTCTATTGTATGCATTAAGCATAAATAAAATTACTTTTTACTTTTGTTTTTCAATAATCAGAGCTTCTATTTTACCGCCGCGGCTAACCTCAATCGCAAAACGATAGTCCTCATCATCCTGATCCTGAAAATAATATTCATAACAAACCCCGGCCGCTTCGTAAACCACCGTTGACGGAGTCCCATACTGACCTATGGCCCGTGCGCTGTCATCGCCGACACTTACACCACGCATAGTGATAATTTTAGGATCGCTGATTTTATAATAAACATTATTTTTTCTCTTTTTATCAGTGCCGACAGTTATATTGGAGAAAGTATAATAGTAACGCCCATTTTCTTTCTTGCTGCTCAGACATTTTCCCAAACTCTGCTCCAGACGTTCCTTATCAAACCTACTGTTCAACGCTAAATAGCCTAAAGCAAAATCTTCCTGCGTTAGCATATCTTTACGGCATGCTTCCGTAAAAGGAGCATATACATAGCCTTCCGTACCGTCAGCCAACACCTGATACCAGTCGCCTTTTCTGTCCAGTACCTGCAGCAGAGTATGACGTTGCAAAACGCGCAGTATCCGTCCTGTTTCCGGTTCCTGACGCAAATTTACGTCATCCCCCTGCATAATGACAAAGTTACCTTTATCATATCCTTTAACTTTCTCCGTACAATAAAATTTTTCTGCAGCGCTGACAATACCAGCCTGTAAAAAAGCCAGCAGCAATAAAAATACTGCCAGGCTCAGCAATTTCTTCATGTTGAATCTCCTTTGCTCTATTGCACTAAAACTATTTTTCAACAACAAAAAAACTGCTTTTCCTGATTTCCAGGAAAAGCAGTTTTCAGCAGAGTTATCAGCCTAACCAGGAACGTACGCCACTGCGTTTTAAAACAGTTTCTTTATTAACGCCGACCTGTTCAGGAGCATATAAAAGTAAATCATCGTTTACTTTGGATACGGAAGCATTCACAATGTAGCTGACACCGTTAAGATAGTCAAAAATACGGTTTTTCAGTGCTGCATCTACAGCATCAAAACAAACCATAATGGCGCTGCCGCTCATTAATGCATCCGCATAATCACGCACGTCACTGAAAGCTTTCGGAGTGCGGATCATAATATTAAGATGTCCTGATTTCAAAAGACGCGGACCAGCATAAACCTGTTCGTCCTGTTCTTCTGCCGAGAAAAATTTCATTGCCGTATTTTTCAAGTCCATTGGTATTGCCCCCATATGTCTAAACTATGATAAATAATTATATTCTCTGTGCATAGGTAAAATTCCTGCTGCAAGAAAAATTTTATTGATTATTTTTAGCACGTCCACGCATACGGCCGCGTTCTACTCTGTCGAGAACTTTCTTACGCATACGAATACTCTTAGGAGTTACTTCTACCAGTTCGTCGTCATTAATATGTTCAAGAGCCTGTTCCAAAGAGAAGGTCTTAGGCGGAATCAGGCGGATAGCGTCATCACTGCCGGAAGCACGCATGTTGCTGACATGTTTCTTTTTGCAGGGATTAACGTCCATATCGTCTTCGCGGCTGTTTTCACCAATAATCTGACCTTCATAAACCTGTTCAGCAGGAATGATGAACATGGTGCCGCGTTCCTGAGCATTGCCGATGCCGTAGGAAGTAGTTTCACCTGTTTCAAAAGCAACCAGACTGCCGCGGGTACGGCCGGGAATATCACCTTTATAAGCTTCATAACCGGCAAAGACGTGGTTCATTACGCCATTGCCTTTGGTATCGGTGAGAAACTGATTACGGAAACCAATAAGGCCGCGAGCAGGAATCTTAAACTCCATACGCAGATAACCGGCCATTTCGGTCATATTGGTCAGCTCAGCTTTGCGCAGGCCAAGACCTTCCATAACGGCGCCCATATAATCCTGCGGTACATCGATGGTCAGCGCTTCCATTGGTTCCATTAAAGTACCGTTTTCATCACGGTGCATGATAACTTTCGGTTTACCAACCTGCAGTTCATAGCCTTCACGGCGCATAGTTTCAATCAAAATGGACAAATGCAGTTCGCCGCGGCCGGAAACTTTGAAAGCATCAGGACTGTCAGTTTCTTCCACACGCATGGAAACATTGGTTTCCACTTCCTTGAACAGACGGTCACGCAGATGACGGCTGGTAACAAATTCACCTTCACGTCCGGCAAAAGGACTGTTGTTGACAGAGAAAATCATGGACAAGGTAGGTTCGTCAATTTTCAGACCTTTAAGCATTTCCGGATTATCGTAGTCGGCAATGGTATCACCGATATTGGCATCACTCAGACCAATCAAAGCAACGATATCACCTGCTGCCACTTCCTGTACTTCCACACGTTTTAAACCCTGATAGCTGTACAGACGGCCAATTTTTGCTTTTTTGCTACCTTTTTCATCCATCAAAGTGATATTTTCACCATTATGAATGGTACCGCGAACTACACGGCCAACAACAATGCGGCCAACATAATCGTCATAGTCCAGGGTGTTAACCAGCATCTGCAGCGGTGCATCTACATCAACATCCGGAGCCGGAATATTTTCCAGGATAACTTTAAACAGCGGTTCCAGATTATTGCTTTCTTCATCCATGGACAGTTTGGCAATACCGTTGCGGGCAGATGCCAAAACAACGGGGAATTCCAGCTGGTCTTCATCCGCATCCAGTTCAATAAAAAGATCCAGAACCTCGTCGATAACTTCATTAACGCGTTGGTCAGGACGGTCAATTTTATTGATAACAACAATCGGTTTCAGGTGCTGCTCCAAAGCTTTGCGCAGCACATATTTAGTCTGCGGCATCGGTCCTTCATAAGCATCAACAAGCAGCAATACGCCGTCAACCATGGTCAGCACGCGTTCAACTTCGCCGCCGAAATCCGCATGGCCCGGAGTATCCAGAATATTGATTTTAGTACCGTTATGCATAACGGCAGTATTTTTAGATAAAATGGTAATGCCGCGTTCGCGTTCCAGATCATTAGAGTCCATAACACGTTCTTCAACATGTTCATTGGCTCTGAAAATACCGCTTTGTTTCAGCATAGCATCTACCAGAGTAGTCTTGCCATGGTCAACGTGGGCAATAATAGCTATATTACGTAAATCATTTCTAATCATAACTATGATTCTCTCCTTCTCTAATTAAAAAGAAGAAGGATGCCTGTCAAGGAGCATCCTTCTAACTGCTTTTCCATTATATTCTTTTTAAGCAAACATGTCAATAATATGACATATTATTTAACAATAGTCGGCAGCCAGGTAGCAATCTGCGGGAAGAAGCACAGCAGCAGAATTTCCAAGGCCATGATAACACCGAAGGGAATAACACCTTTGATGATCTGCGTCATTTTGCTGTCCGGACTGATGCCCTGCAGCACAAACAGATTCATGCCTACAGGAGGCGTAATCAGTGCCAGTTCCAAATTAATCAGCATTACTACGTTAAACCAAATCGGATCAAAGCCCAGCTTAACAATCAGCGGGAACAAAATCGGCAGCGTAATAAAGATGATGGAAACGGATTCCAAAATACAGCCGAGGAATAACAGCAGAATATTGATAGCCACAAAGATTACCCAACGATTAGTTTGCATGTCTACTACAAAATTGGTCAGCGCCTGCGGTGCATCAAGAATGGTCAAAACGAAGCCAAACAGACTGGCGCCAATCATAATGGCAAAGATCATACATGTTGTTTTAATCGTATCTTCCAAAATTTCCGGCATATCTTTCAGCGACAGGGTGCGGTAAATCAGGAATGTAATAATCAAGCTGTACACCGTACCGATGCCGGCTGCTTCAGTAGGAGTAAAAATACCGCTGTAAATGCCGCCTACAACAATTACAGGCAGCATCAGTCCCCAAAAAGACTTTTTCAGCGCACTTAAACGTTCATCCCAGCTGGCCGGTGCTTCCAGTGGCAGATTTCTTGAACGATACACAACCACCATAATAAATAAAATGGTCAAAATAGCTCCGGGAACTACACCGGACATAAACAGCTTGCCGATGGATTCATCAGTAATCGCACCGTACAAAATCATCGGAATAGAAGGAGGAATTAAAATGCCCAGCGTACCACCGGCAGCTACGGCACCTAAAACCAAAGATCTGTCATACCCGCGGGAAAGCATTTCCGGTATTGCAATTGCGCCGATAGTTACCGCGCAGGCTACGGAAGAACCAGTAATAGCAGCAAAAACAGCACAGGCCATAACTGTAGCAATACCTAAACCGCCCGGCAGATGGCGCAGCCACTTATTGGCTAATTCAAATAAATCATTGCCAACCTTACCTGTCAGCAAAATCTGACTCATTAAAATATACAGTGGAACCGCTGTCAGAACAAAATCATCCAGAGATTTATAACCAATAATCGGCAATTGAGCCAAAGCCCCATCGCCGCCCATAAAGAGCAGCATACCCGCTACTCCTGCCATGCCCAGTGAAAAAGCTACCGGCAGGCCCAGGACTAATAATAATAACAGCAAAGCGGTAAAAATTATGATCATTTATTTTGCCTCCTCACTGAAATCATTATTCTTAATCTTGATAAAGTCTACCAAAATAGTACGTATAATCTGCAGCAGCAATACTAAAAGACCAATGGGCATGGAAATCTGGGGAATCCATAGCGGCGTGCTTAAAGTTGTTGGCGCGCAATTGTTAATTTCCAGAGAAAACATGGCCATTTCCCAGGATTGCTGCATAAAAATCAAACTGTAAAATGCTCCAATAAAAGCTATGCCAAATTCAATATAGCAGCGAGCCTTAGGCGAAAGACGGGATATTAAGATATCTACATGAATATGCTTTTTACCCGCATAGGCAACGCCCATTCCTAAAAAGCCGGCAACAACCACGCAATATGTAGAAATTTCCATAACCCACTCTGTCGGAGCATTAAAAATACTGCGGCAAATTACTTCATACACAATCATAAACCCGGTAAACAGTACCAGCAGACCGGCAACAACGCCGGTAATATTAGTTATTACATTTAAAATTCTGTCATATATTCTAACAAATCTTTCCACTATATCACACTCACTTCAACTTCGGCTCAACAATTTAGGACTTGGTGCAGATGTCGATAAGTTCCTGACCGAGGCTGCCGTTTTCTTTCACGAAGAGATCCCAAACCGGAGCTGTTGCATCACGCCATGCCTGCAATTCACTTTCAGGAACAGTATAAACTTTCATGCCTTTTGCCTTTAAGTCTTCCAAAGCCTGCATATCTTCTTTCTTGGCATTAGCTCTGATTTCATCACGAACTTCTTTGGCAGCTTCATTCAAAGCTTTTTTCTGGCTGTCATTTAATTTATTGTAGGATTTTTCGTTGATAGCTACGATAAATTCAGGAGAGGCATGGTTAGTGATCGTCAGATATTCATGCACTTCATACATTTTGCGGTCACGCATGGCAGTTGTTCCGGAAGTCTGTCCGTCAATAGTACCACGCTGAATGCCCATGTATACTTCGCTGGAACCCATGGTTACAGAAGAAGCGCCTAAAGCCTTAATGGTTTCAGCAGAATATTTGCTGTAACCGCGAATCTTCAAGCCGGCAAAGTCTGCGGGAGTTTTAATTTCTTTCTTATTATTGGCAAACTGGACAAAACCATAGTCAGCCCAGATTAAAGGCAGAACACCTTTCTTTTCCAGTTGGGCGCCAAGTTTTTCGCCCAAGCCATTATCAATAGCATGGTCTACTTTTTCATAGCTCGGGAAAAGGAACGGTACATCAAAAACGTCCATTGCCGGTACGATGCTGGCCCATCTGCCCACAGTATTCAAGCCCATATCAATACCGCCGGACATAATGGCATCATTCATGTTTTTATCATTATATAACTGTCCGGCAGGATAAATGGAAATCTTTACTGTACCGCCGGATTTAGCAGCTGCCTTTTCTTTCAGATTTTCCATTGCTTTTACAAGAGGATGACTTGACGGCAAAGCAGTTGCCATTTTCAGCTCTACCGCACCACCATCAGCGGCTTTCTTATCTCCACTGCCGCCGCAGCCGCCTACCAAAGCCATAGCGGCTATTAATGCCGCCGCTGTAATTTTCTTCATCCATTGCATAATACAACACTCCTTTTTAAATTATATTTATATTATTTATATTTTTGATCTAATTTATTATATTCATCAAAGCCAATAAATTTATTGAACTCTTCAAAACTCAGCATGTTTTGACGACAGGAAGCAGTAGTTCCCTCCGTACGCAGCTGCCGCAGCACATCTCCAAAGGCTTTGCTAACCGTATAAACTGAAGTGCAGGGCCAAAAGACAACACTGAAACCCATTGCCTCTAAATCCTTAGAAGTCAGATTAGGAGTGCGCCCACCTTCTATCATATTGGAGATTAGGATGGTATCGGGAAAACTGCGGCTAATCTTTTCAAGTTCCGCTACATTCTGCGGCGCTTCAATAAATAATGCATCTGCGCCGCTGTCCAAATAAAGTTTGCCGCGCTCAATTGCTGCCTCAAGTCCTAAAACGGCTCTGGCATCAGTCCTGGCTATCAGCAGTGTGTCGGAAAAAGTCTTGGCATCAGCTGCTGCCCTTAATTTTTTGGCATGCTCTGATGCGTCCACCACCTGCTTTCCCTGCATATGACCGCAGCGTTTAGGCCATACCTGATCTTCCAGCAGAATGGCGGCAGCTCCCGCTGCTTCATACTCCCGCATCGTACGCATGGCGCTGAGGTTATTGCCATAACCAGTATCACCATCGGCAAATACGGGCAATTGCACTGCCCTGGCAATGCACCGCAGAGCGTCAGTCATTTCCGTCATGGAAAGATAACCTACATCCGGTTCCCCCAATCTACTGGCCGCCACACCATAGCCACCCATGACAACACCCTCAAAGCCTGCTGCAGCTGCAAGTTTTGCGGTTAAGGCATCATATACACCCGGCAAAACCAAAATTTCTTTTTGCCGCAGCCTCGCACGCAGCTTTTTTCTTAAATCCATCGTATCTCCTCCTACATATCAATAAAAAACGCCCCTATCAGCATGTGCCGATAGGGGCGTCAACCGCGGTACCACCCTATATTGTACTCTGTACTTTAACGCAGCAATACGCTTTTTCCTAATACATTTCAGAAAAAGAGTTCTTGGGCGAGAAAAGCAGGTCCATCCTTTTGGCTCACACCAACCGCCAAATCTCTGAAACGTTTTCCTGCTTTATTCCCAATCATTACTTATCTATGTTTACATTTGTATATCATTTTCTTGAAAATTAAACATAGTATAGCAATGAGTTATTTTTCTGTCAACATATTTATTGCATATTAGAAAATTTCTATTTATTTTTGATTTTTTTGTATATTACTTTACAATCATTACATTTCTTTAGCAAATAATATTTTTAATTTACAGGTCGCTTAGCAAATCATCCATATACTTACGCAGCTTATCCAGTTTTTTGCGAATATTATTTACCTTACTGCTGTCACGGGCAACAATTTGTTCTATCTTAGTTCTGTGCAATAAATATTCCCGTTCCATTTGTCTGAGGTATTCACGCAGTTCAAGAGCGGCAGTATCTACGGTTACCAGTTGAGACGCTTCAATATGCCAATCGGTACCAGTGATTTCAACACAATCCCCAAACTGCGGAATATAAGCCGCTGTACCCAGCCGGCGCTGCAATTCATCTGCCAAATTGCTGGCCGCATCATACTCGCCATGCGTTACAAAAAATGCCTTAGGCATGCTGCTCATTTTACCATACCAGGCCAACAGCTGCTCTTTATCCGCATGCGCTGAAAAACCCTTCATATTGTAAATTCTGGCATTGACAC
Organism: uncultured Phascolarctobacterium sp.; assembly: GCA_900552005.1. Lineage (GTDB taxonomy): Bacteria > Bacillota > Negativicutes > Acidaminococcales > Acidaminococcaceae > URXU01. Next base: position 52,938 of record URXU01000002.1, read on the forward strand.
GGATATCCTCACCCATGATTTTTACCTGTTTGGCACCTTCTACAATACGGCGTCCCAAAGTTCCCTCTGCCAAAAAACCTGCAAAAACAACGCTGCTGTCCGTACGCCAAAGATTATGTTTGAGATGATGCAGAATACGTCCCGCATCTGCCATGCCGCTGGCTGAAATGATAATTTTGCTGGCTTCATCATCATTAATGGCCCGCGATTCTTCAGGCGTGGCCGTAAAACGCAGATTTTTCATTGCTACCAATCGGCGCCCCTGCATTTCATACAGAGCCCTGGCTTCCTCATCATATTCTTCCGGATTAGTCAGTGTAATCTGCGTTGCCTTGTTAGCCATAGGACTGTCTACAATAATAGGAATATCGGGTATTTTCTTTTCTGCCTGCAATTTCTGAAAATAATACAGCAGTACCTGCGTTCTGCCTACGGCAAAAGCAGGAATAATAATATTACCGCCACGCTCTACCGTATCATTGACAATTTTGGCCAGTTCCGCTTCTTTATCATATGCTTTATGCACCCTATTGCCATAGGTAGATTCAGTAATAATAAAATCGGCGCCGGAAATATGTTCAGGGTCTTCAATAATCGGCTGGTCAGGCTGACCTATATCGCCGGTGAAAACCAATTTAGTTTCCCTGCCGTCTTCTCTGACAAACATTTCCACAATTGCAGAACCCAAAATATGTCCCGCAACACGAAAGCGAACTTTTATATTAGGAATAATATCTATTGTTTCGTTAAAATCATGAATTCTGAATAATTTCAAAGCCTGATAAGCATCATCCACAGTAAAAAGCGGTTCAACAATTTTCTTACCGGCTCTCAAACCTTTACGGTTGGCAAATTCTGCATCGCCTTCCTGAATATGCGCACTATCGGGAAGCAGTATGGAACACAATTCCTGAGTAGATTTTGTGCAGTGAATATAACCTTTAAAGCCTTTTTTCACCAGTTTTGGCAAAAGACCGCTGTGATCAACATGGGCATGAGTAAGTACTACGGCATCAATTTCTGCCGGACTGAAAATAAATTCTTTTTCATTAAACGCCGTAATAAGTTTGGACCCCTGAAACATGCCACAGTCCACCAAAATTTTTCTGCCGGCAACTTCAACCAAATAACAGGAGCCGGTAACCATACGTGCCGCACCTAAAAAAGTAATCTTCATAACAAAACCTCCTGCCTCATCAACATAGATTATGTTATATAATTCGCTGCAAAAGTATTATTTACCTGCTGCAAGGACACTCTTCACCAAATTATTACAAATTTAAAAAGCGTCGCCAGCTGGCTGTAGCCAAACTGCGGCAATTACCGCAATTACCGCAGTTTTCCTCCATATGTTCACCAAAATATTGGAGCAAATATTTGCGCAGACAGCCGGAAGTGTGACAGTAGGTAATCATTTTGTTCAAAAGATCCAAATCATGTTCTTTCCAGGACAGATCCGGTTGGTCGTGCCCGATCAGATATGTATTTATAGCCACGTCGCTTTTATCATAAAGCAGCAGGCATTCAGCTTTTTTGCCATCTCTGCCGGCACGTCCCGCCTCCTGATAATAGCTTTCCACGTCCTTCGGCATATTATAGTGCACTACAAAGCGAACATCCGCCTTGTCTATCCCCATACCAAAGGCATTGGTTGCAACAATCAATTTTACCTGCCCGCGCACAAAACAATCCTGATTATATTTGCGTTCTTCCGCTGCAAGCCCCGCATGATAGCGAAGTGCTAAATAGCCGTGTCTAACCAGCATACCCGTTACAGTTTCTACACGCTTGCGCGTGGAGCAGTAAACTATACCGCTTGCTTCACTGCGCTTACTTAAAAAATCCAGCAAGGCTCTGTCCTTATCAGGATTGCGCTGTACTGAAAAATACAAATTTGGCCGGTCAAAGCCCGTCACAACCACCCTGGCGCCCATGATCTGCAGCTTTTGCAAAATATCCTGGCGCACCTCACCGGTAGCGGTAGCCGTAAAGGCCGCAATCAGAGGTTTATGCGGCAGATAAGCAATAAACTGCGGAATATTATAATAATCCTTGCGGAAACTATGACCCCACTGTGATACGCAGTGAGCTTCATCCACAGCTACCATGGTAATCTGCGCTTTTTTGGCAAAGCTGATAAACTGCGGATTGGCAAGACGCTCCGGCGCTACATATAGAAACTTACATTTACCATTTAAGGTATCATATAAAATCTTGCCATAGGCATTGCCGCTCAGGCTGCTATCCAAATATGCTGCCGGTATGCCACGCTTTGATAAAGCTTCGGCCTGATCTTTCATTAAGGAAATCAAGGGTGAAATGACCAGTGTCACGCCTCGGCGCAGCAGCGACGGCAGTTGAAAACAGATACTTTTGCCTGCACCAGTAGGCAGTACGGCCAGTACCGGACGATTATTAATAATCTCATTAATAATTTCTCTTTGTCCCAGACGAAAACTGTCGTAGCCAAAATAGGTTTTCAGGGCTGTTAGTAATTTATCATTATCAGTCATCATTATTTTTCATATACTTTCACTCAATTTTATTATTATCCACGAAACCGGCAGTCATCTGCTCACCGCCATTGAAAAATAAAACGACTGCAATGCAGTCGTTTTATTTTTCTAATCAAGATTTTTCTCTTTAAACGGACATTCCGACAACAAAACGCATTCCGTACAGAGAGGTTTGCGTGCTTTGCAGATCTTGCGTCCATGCCAAATAAACCAATGGTGGGCATCGCTCCATTTTTCCCGGGGAATAATTTTCTGCAGCTCCTTTTCAGTAGCCAGCGGATCTGTTCCTTTAGCCAACCCCAGGCGATGGGAAACGCGAAAAACATGAGTATCAACTGCAATAGCCGGTACATTGTAAATAATACTGGCCACTACATTAGCCGTTTTTTGGCCCACTCCCGGCAATTTCATCAATGTAGGAATATCATCGGGTATCTTACTGTCAAACTCCTGCACCAGCATGCGACAGGTTGCCAAAATATTGCGGGCCTTAGCATGAAACAAGCCGCAGTCACGGATTTCATGCTCCATTTCTTCCTGGCTCAAAGCCCCCATTTTCTCCGGCGTATTATACTTTGGAAATATACGCGCCGTAATTTTGTTAACCCGTTCATCCGTACACTGCGCCGATAAAATAACTGCTATCAGCAATTCAAAAGGCGAGTTGTAGTTTAACGCTGTTTTTGTATCTTTATACGTAGCTTCCAATATTTTCAGGATAGCATCACGTTTTTCCTTCCGCAACATTAATTAGTCAGACTCCTTACCGGTGCCGGTATACGTCCGCCTCTGGCAATAAATTTATCTGCCTTGAAATTATTGACAGCAATAACGGGAGCATAACCAAGCAAACCGCCGAATTCCACTCTGTCTCCCACACCTTTGCCCGGAACCGGAATCAAACGTACGGCAGTAGTTTTATTGTTAATCATGCCAATCGCAGCTTCATCGGCAATAATGGCAGAAATTGTTGCTGCCGTAGTATCTCCGGGTACGGCAATCATATCAAGACCAACGGAGCATACACAGGTCATGGCTTCCAGCTTTTCTAAGGTCAAACAGCCTCTTTCAACCGCAGCTATCATCCCGGCATCTTCACTTACCGGAATAAAAGCGCCGCTCAAGCCGCCTACATAACTGGAGGCCATCAAGCCGCCTTTTTTAACCGCATCGTTCAGCATGGCTAAAGTAGCAGTTGTTCCAGGACAGCCGCAGCTTTCCAGACCTATTTCTTCTAAAATATGCGCCACACTGTCACCGATAGCAGGTGTAGGCGCCAAAGACAAATCAATAATACCAAACTGCGTATTCAGTCTGCGGGCAGCTTCCTGCGCTACCAGCTGGCCAACGCGGGTAATTTTAAAAGCTGTCTTTTTGATGGTTTCCGCCACCATGCCGATATCACCGTCACGCACCGCTTCCAAAGCATGTTTAACAACGCCGGGACCACTGACACCGACATTAATAACAGTTTCTGGTTCAGTTACGCCATGGAAGGCACCGGCCATAAACGGATTATCCGGTACGGCATTGCAGAAAACAACAAGCTTGGCGCAGCCAATAGCATCACGGTCCGCAGTGCGATCAGCAGTCATCTTCACTACCTGACCCATTTGGGCCACAGCGTCCATATTAATGCCGCATTTTGTAGAACCAACGCTTACGGAAGAACAAACAATATCAGTTGCCGCCAACGCTTCCGGAATGGAGGCGATCAAATTATGATCACCTTTGGTATAGCCTTTGTCAACAAGGGCAGAAAAGCCGCCAATAAAGTTAACGCCAACATTTTTGCCGGCCTTATCAAGAGCCTGAGCCAGCTGAACATAATCACTGCTGTCACAGCTTTCGCCTACCATGGCAATTGGTGTTACGGAAATACGTTTATTAATAATCGGTACACCCAGCTCCACTTCCAGATCTTCGCCGGTCTTGACCAGTTTTTCTGCTTTTTGGCAGATTTTATCATAAATTTTCTGAGCTGTTACCTTAATATCAGGATGACCACAGTCACGCAGGCTGATGCCCATGGTAATAGTGCGCACATCCAAATTATTTTCGGTAATCATTCTGGTTGTTTCTAAAATATCTTTAGTATTAAACAGCATGGCAGCCTCCTATATACGGTGCATAGCAGTGAATATTTCTTCGCTCTGCAAACGGATTTCAACACCGATTTCTTCACCCAGAGCAGCAAATTTTTCCTGTGCTTCTTTAATCGTAACATTGGCCATGCTCATATCAGCAATCAGCACCATATTAAAAAATCCCTGCATAATATTCTGATTGATATTGATAATATTAATATTGCACTCAGCCAGCGTATTGCTTACCTTCGCAATAATCCCTACTTTATCCTTACCTACAATAGTCAATACTATACGCATAATTTTTCCCCCTGCTCTGTAAAAATAAAAATATCATAAATATGATGAATTTATTTTATCATATAAACCGAAACCTGTCTGTATTATTTTAATTAGAAATACTCGTCCGCAGCTGAATAGCCTCAGCAATATGAGCAGTCGAAATCTCTGCGCAGTCAGCCAAATCGGCAATAGTGCGTGCAACTTTCAGGATTCTGTCATGACTGCGTGCACTGAGATGCAGCGCATTAAAATATTTTTCCAATACCCGCTGCGCTGCCGCATCCAGCTGGCAAAACTCCACTACTTCCTGCCGTCCCATCTGCGCATTACAATACAAACCTTTATCACTTAGTCTTGCCAGCTGCTTATCTCTGGCAGCAACTACACGCCTGCGGATTTCTGCTGAACTTTCACCGGCAGACTTACTTTCCAGCTCTTTAAAATTAACGCGTGACAAATTAATCTGCATATCAATCCGGTCTAATAACGGGCCAGAAATTTTACGCCGATAATTATCTATTTCTTTTTGTTTGCACCGGCAGCGATGTTCCTTATCCCCCAGATAACCGCAGGGACAGGGATTTTGCGCCGCGCATAATATAAACTTGCTTGGGAAAGTGATGGCCGCCCGCACGCGGGAAATATTGATCATTCCGTCTTCCAAAGGCTGCCTGAGCATTTCCAGTGTATAACGTTCAAATTCAGGTAATTCATCTAAAAACAGAACACCATTATGGCTTAAGGTTACTTCACCGGGCCGGGGATAAGGACCTCCGCCTAACAAAGCACTTGCCGAAACACTATGATGCGGGCTGCGAAACGGTCTTTCCAGCATAATGCTCTCCGCAGATGGCAGCATGCCTACGATACTATAAATTTTTGTTACCTCCAACGCTTCTTCTTCCGTCATTGGAGGCAAAATAGTCACCAGCCTTCTTGCCAGCATAGTCTTACCGCATCCCGGGGCGCCAACCATTAATATACTATGTCCGCCGGCAGCGGCAATTTCCAAAGCTCTTCTTGCTACCGCCTGCCCCTTTACGTCTGCAAAATCTTCACGGTATACCCGTTCCGAATTTTTCAAAATATTTTCCTTGGGCAAGGGAGTCAATTGATGCTTACCCTGCAAATGCTCAACAAGTTCCGTCAGACTTTGCAGCACATAAACATCTATTCCGGCTATCAGTTTACCTTCAGCAGCATTTTCTGCAGGTATAAAAATTTCCTTAAACCCACTTTTCTTAGCCTCAATTATCATTGAAAGAACACCGGCTAATTTCCTTATGGACCCGTCTAACGAAAGTTCTCCAATAAAAATTTTGCCATTTACCATATCCTGCGTTAAGAAATTGGAACTTACCAGCACTCCGACCGCCATGGGCAAATCTAATCCTGAGCCCTCTTTTTTTAAGTCAGCCGGCGCCAAATTGACCGTGATCTTAGTCATCGGAAAAGGATAGGCAGAATTTCTGATAGCCGCCTTAACTCTTTCCCGGGCTTCGCGCACAGCCATGTTGGGCAATCCTACAATATCAAAACCTGGTAATCCGTTGGTTACATCCACTTCGACAGCAATTTTTACGCCGTCAATACCCATGGTGGTCTCCCCAAATACATAGGAAAACATTGAAAACCCCTTCTTTCTCAGAAGCAATGCGGATAATGGTGAAACTCTTTTACCACAGTTCCTTCTTTTAAAATTTCTATAACATCAAAAGAAAGTACCGGCATGTTTTGTATTATACCCTGAACCTGCATATAATATTCAGCACAACGGTATATCTTTCTCCGTTTAGCCTCAGTTACTGCTTCTGCCGGCCTGCCGAAGCGGCCGGAAGTACGTGTTTTTACTTCCACAAAACATAATACTGCTCCATGCTCAGCAATAATATCTATCTCACCACAGCGGCAGCGGAAATTACGATTTCTGATTCTGTATCCATGCTGCTGCAAATACCTGCAGGCCAGTTCCTCACCGAACCTGCCCAGCTCATCTTTGCGGCTCATATTCGTAGTCATCTATTAACGGAGAATATAAAATATTCTCCTCTTGGGCTACCGGCGGCAGCTGCATGCTCTTAACCGGCTCATAGCTGCGTCGATGCCAGCTTGTGGCGCCGTAAGCCGACAAAGCCAGCATATGCTCCTTACTGCCATAGCCCTTATTGCCGGAAAAGCCGTACTCAGGATAAAGCAAAGCCAGCTTGTCCATAATTCTGTCACGTGTTACCTTGGCAATAACGGAAGCTGCGGCAATGGAAGCGCTGAGGGCATCTCCGTGAACCAAAGACAAACAGTTGATGCCGTTTGCTTCTACCGGCATGGCATCAATCAGCGCAACCTGCGGCTGAATCTTCAAATGTTCAAGAGTCTGGCGCATGCCTTCCTGCGTAGCACGATAAATATTAAGCGCATCAATATTGCTTATGCTGACAATATTAACACTTATGGCCAGGGCTTTGCTGATAATCTCACTGTACAGAAGTTCTCTCTTTTTGGCAGAAAGCTGCTTGGAATCATTCAGACCGCTGATGAATACTTGCTGCGGCAAAATTACCGCCGCTATCACCAAAGGTCCTGCTAAAGGTCCTCTGCCAGCCTCATCAACACCGGCAATATATTCAGCGCCTGCCGCATACTGCTGTATTTCGTATGCCAGCATTTTCTGAAAGCGCTGCTGTTCAGCGGCCTCAGCAGCCTTTTTTTTATAATAGCTCTGCAACAGTTTCTGCACGCCGCTGCGTTCATCCGCTGCCAGTGACTGTACAAAGGCCTCATCCGGAGCTTCTGTTAAAATTTTCTTAATTTCCTGAATTTTCATACAAATTACCTCGTAAAAAAACCGCCATTTAGGCGGTTCTAATTAAATTTCATCAATAGTAAAACGGCCCATACGCCCTGACCGAAAATCACGCAGCACCAGCTGATGGACCTTATCCAAATCCAGTACTCCGCCTGCTTTCAGGCAGCCTCTTGCTGCGGCAATCTTAGCCAAGACAGATTTTGCATCATCGCAAGCATCAAATTCAACTGTATATTTATTTTTTATTTCCTGCGGATAATCTTCCAGCAGTTTTTCCAGTAAAAGCTCAGCAGCCTGCTCTCTGTCAAAAACATCTTCCTTGATGGCGCCTGTTACTGCTAAACTAAAGCCAACTTCCGGATCTTCAAATTTAGGCCACAATACACCGGGCGTATCCAATAACTCTAAACCTTTAGCAATGGTAATCCACTGCTGTCCTTTAGTAACACCTGGCTTATCCGCAGCTACAACCTTATTTTTTCCAACCAGGCGGTTAATTAAAGTAGACTTGCCCACATTGGGGATGCCTACAATCATAACCCTGATAGGTCGGTTGCGCACACCTTTTTTCAGCCACTTGTCAATCACCGGCTTAGCCGCAGTCTGAATCATGCCAATAAGCTGTTTGACACCCTTGCCGGTAGCGCAATCAACCTTGCATACAGGCAAGCCGCTGCTTTTAAACTTCTGAATCCATAATTCAGTTTTATTATTGTCAGCCATGTCCACCTTATTTAAGGCAATTACCTTGGGCTTATTGCCCAATATGCTGACCAGCATGGGATTCGTGCTGGATCGCGGAATTCTGGCATCCAGCATTTCTACAACCACGTCTACCAATTTTATCTGGCTTTCCATCATTCTCTTGGCTTTGGTCATATGACCGGGGAACCATTGTATCTTAAAATCCACTGTCATTGCGCCATACCCGTATCTGCCTTAATCAGATGTAATTCATCAAGCGGCCAGAAAACCAGCGCTGCACGGCCCTTCACTAATTGCAGCGGTACAAAATCAACATCCGCAAAACGGCTGTCTTCAGAATTGTTGCGGTTATCGCCCAAGACAAATATATGGCCTTCCGGAACTACTGTCTTTTTATAATCTGAAAGGTTCGGTCCTTTCGGATCATCCTTGTAAATATAATTCTCATTCAGCATGGTTCCGTTTACATACACTTTACCCTGACGCATTTCGATAGTATCACCACCGACAGCGATAACTCTTTTGATAAAATCTCTGCTCTGATCCTTGGGATAACGGAAGATAATAATTTCACCTTTTTTCGGATCAGTAACATAGTAGCTGAGCTTATCGACAAGCACTCTTTCATGATTAACCAAGGTAGGGTACATGGACGAACCTTCAACCATATAAGGTTCTACTAAAAATGTTCTTATGCAAAAAGCCAGCGCTACAGCCACAATAATTGAAACAAGCCAGTCACTGGCTGAATCCTGCCAGGAAGAATTGTTTTTACTGCTCATATCAGCACTCCTTTCAAGAAATCTTTACTTTTAAAAAGCTGCTTATTATTTTAACACAAAATCAGCTTACAGTCAGCATTTTAGCGGAAAATAATAAAAGGGACTGTATTAACAGTCCCTTCCATCACTTTTTTTAGATTAGCGGCGTTCTCTGATACGAGCTGCTTTACCGGTAAGGTTACGCAGATAGTACAGTTTTGCACGACGAACGATACCACGGCGAGCTACTTCGATTTTTTCCAAACGAGGGCTATGTACCGGGAAAGTTCTTTCTACGCCAACACCATAGGAAATACGACGAACAGTAAAGTTTTCACGCACGCCGGAGCCGCTGCGGGAAATTACAACGCCTTCAAACAACTGAACGCGTTCTCTGCTGCCTTCAACTACTTTTACATAAACTTTTACGGTGTCACCTGCACGGAAGTCAGGAATGTCGGAACGAAGTTGTTCTTGTTCCAATACTTCAATAATGTTCATAATTTCCTCCTAAATTCATAGACGTTCATGTGCGAACTCCACAGCGGACCGTCCGTATTACACAAAAAAGATTTTATCATAATCCGTAATTTATTGCAATATATTTTACACTTTACCGGCAGATTATTTTTCCCACCAAGGCTCTCCCGCCAACCGGTCCAATATAATTGCTGCGGCACTGCGTACGCACAAATGATTGTAATCACAACTGCCATATACAGGCTCAAGAATATAATCAAATTGCTTCATGGCTTCTGCCTCTATGCCAAATCCCGTGCCAAACAGCAGCAAGATTGGTCTTTCATCAGCCTGTAATTTCTGCCGCATAAATTTATAGCTTACAGTATTCGGATATGTTCTGGCGTCAGTAGTAACGATGTACGGCTCTTTCCCGCAGCTTTGCCTGATATCTGCCGCTGCTGCTGCAATGTCACGCTGCCAGCATACCCTGTCTAAGGCATCGCTTCGGTCCGGATTATACACCCGCCCATAGCCGTGCTGCCAATAATCAATAATTTTTTCGATTATTTTACGCTGCACATCCAAGGGGTGAATAATATAATATTTTTTTACATCATAAGTTCTGCAGGTACGCGAAATATCATGCAAGTCAAAATTGGTTACCGCACTGGCAATAACCTGCATTCTTTTATTATAAATCGGGTAATGCACCAATCCTACATATAAATCAGCCATTAATTTCACCCTGCAGTTCTATTTTTATTTCTGCCAATAATTTACTGTCTTCTTTATCCAGTTCCTGCGGCAGCAGCTCCGGACGCAGCTGGTAGGTAGCTTTCAGCGATTGCTTACGGCGCCATCTGTTAATCAGCGCATGATTACCATTGCGCAGTACTTCCGGCACCACCATTCCTTCAAAATCAACGGGCCTGGTATACTGAGGATACTCCAGCAAGCCCGTGCTAAAGGAATCCTCTTCAGCACTTACCAATTTTCCCAAAACACCAGGAATAAAACGCGCTACGGCATCCATGACAATCAGCGCCGGCATCTCACCGCCAGTCAGTACATAATCGCCAATAGATAATTTTTCATCAACCCAATGAAAAATACGCTCATCAAAGCCTTCATAATGGCCGCAGACAAAAATAATATCCTGCCCGTTGCGGGCATATTCTTCCACAATATTCTGTTTCAGAGTACGTCCCCCGGGACACATGGCAATGACTTTGGCATCCGGTAATTGCTCCTTAGCCTTGCGAATAGCAGCAACCATTGGTTCAGGTTTCAGTACCATACCGGCACCCCCGCCAAAAGGCGCATCATCAACCGTGCGATGTTTATCTGTAGTAAAATCACGGGGATTAATACAGGACACACTAATCAACCCTTTGTCAGCAGCACGTTTGATAATGCTATGCGCAGCAGCCTGCTCAATCTGTTCGGGAAATAAGGTTATAAACAAAAAGTTCATTCTTCATCAATCCATTCGGGAACATTAACCACAATACGCTTTTCGGCCAGATTAATTTCTTTGACATAAATTTTTAATGCAGGAATCAGCAAATCCTTGCCCTCAGGAACCGCAATAACATACACATCATTACTGCCGGTGGAAAGACTATCCTTAAATGTACCAAGCTGCTCTCCCTGTTCATTAAATACCGGTAAGCCAATTAAATCAGCCACATAAAACCGCCCTTCTTCCAAAGGCGGCAAATCTTCCGCTCTAATAAGGATTTTTTTATCACGCAGCAATTCTGCCTCGTTCATCGTAGTTATTTCCTTAGTAGTTACCAAAACCATTCGTTTATGGAATCTGGCATTCTTAATCGTTAATTGTCGTCCATCTTCTAAAAGCAAATAATCTAAATCTAAAAACTGTTCCGGCCTGTCAGTCAGGGGCATAATACGAATATCGCCCCGCACACCGTGCGGAGCGACAATTTTGCCAATAACTATTTCTTTATCCATCTGCTTATTCACGGAAAGCAATAACTTTTCCGTCTTCCGTAAGAATTTCAGCGCCCATCAGTGCATCCAGATCAGTACCAACAGTAATTTCCACGGTACGTTCCAAGGTGCCATGACCGATTTCTGCGCCTAATTCCAACGCTTCAGCACGTTTCAGCTTAGCTTCAGCTTCATTTTTTGCAGCCTGACGTTTATTACGTTCAATTTCGATTTGTTCACGTAAAGCCGGAAGTACGCTAAAATCGTTAGCTGCCTTGCTCAGAGCTTTTTTAGCCTGAAATTCAAACTGCTCCAAGTCAAGTTCCAATTTCTTTATAGTATTTTGGAGATCTCCAATAATTTTCAATTTTAAATCTTCGGTTACTTTAGCTTTAACTGCAACAGGAACCCTAACAAACATTCTATCCACTGTTTATACCATCCTTAATCAGATAATTTCCACAATAACCTTAACATTTTCACGAGTTGCAACTGCTTTCATAACTGTTCTAATCGCTTTTGCGATACGGCCCTGTTTTCCAATAACTTTACCCATATCCTCAGAAGCAACATGGAGGCGAAGCACCGTTGTTGTACCGGTAGTTTCCTCCTCCACGACTACTGCAGACGGATTACTTACAAGAGACTTGGCCATTACTTCTACCAATTCTTTCATGTAAACACGCCTCTCTTATTATTTTGCTGCTTTAGCTTCAGCAAATTGTTTCATAATACCATTTTTGCTGAACAAAGATCTAACGGTATCGGTAGGTTGTGCACCTTTGGACATCCAGTCCATAGCTTTTTCAGCGTCGATTTTTACGTTAGCCGGTTGTACGGTAGAATCGTAGTAACCGATGCTTTCGATAAATCTGCCGTCACGCGGAGAACGGGAGTCAGCAACAACAATACGATAGAAAGGAGCTTTTTTAGCACCCATACGTTTCAGACGAATTTTAACTGCCATTTCAATTTCACCTCCTTAAACTAATATCCACAAACAAATTTTGTTATTTTATTAATGCATAAAGGGGAGTTTAAATCCGCCTTTAGAAGCAAACTTTGCCATGCCCTGCATGCGCTTCATCATTTTTTTGCTTTCGTCAAAATTTTTCAGAAGCTTATTGACATCCTGCACGCGCATACCGCAGCCTGCGGCAATGCGTTTGCGGCGGCTGCCGTTAATAATATCTGGGTGCCGACGCTCTTTAGGAGTCATCGATCTGATAATGGCTTCAATTCTGTCAAATTCTTTTTCGTCTACATTAGCTTCCTTAAGCTTTTGGCTAATGCCGCTCATACCGGGAATCAGGCCCAAAATAGTATCAAGAGAGCCAAGTTTTTTTACCTGCTGCATCTGTTCCAGGAACTGCTCCAAGGTAAATTCATCCTTACGCAGTTTCTTTTCCATTTCCAGTGCTTTAGCTAAATCCGTGGTAGACTGAATTTTTTCCACCAGGGTTAAAATATCACCCATACCAAGAATACGGGAAGCCATACGATCGGGATGGAAGGGCTCCAAAGCATCAAGTTTTTCACCCATACCAATAAGTTTTACCGGTTTGCCGGTAACTGCTTTTACAGAAAGAACCGCACCGCCGCGGGCATCGCCATCAAGCTTAGTCACAATCAAGCCATCAATGCCCAGCTCATTGTTAAAGCTTTCAGCAACCGTTACGGCATCCTGACCGGTCATAGCGTCTACGACCAACAGAATTTCGGTAGGATTAACTGCGCCTTTAATGTCACGCAGCTCATTCATCAGTTCTTCATTAATATGCAAACGGCCTGCGGTATCGATAATAATCGTATCACATGCCAGTGAAAAAGCTTTGTCTAAAGACTGTCTGGCAATCTCTACCGGAGATACCTTATCACCCATGCTGAACACGGGAACATTTATCTGTTCACCCAAAACCTGCAGCTGAGTAATAGCTGCTGGGCGGTAAATATCACCTGCTACCAGCAGAGGTTTCTTATTTTTGCGTTTTAAATAAGTTGCCAGTTTGCCGGCTGTTGTCGTTTTGCCGGCGCCCTGTAAACCAACCAGCATAATAATAGTTGGCGGTTTGGGAGAAACGGCCAATTTACTTTGCGTACCGCCCAGTAATTGAATAAGTTCCTCGTTAACAATTTTAATAATCTGCTGATGCGGATTCAGACTTTCATTAACTTCAGCTCCCAGAGCACGCTCCTTGACCTTAGCTACAAAGTCTTTGACTACCTTGAAATTGACATCTGCTTCCAGCAGCGCCATTCTTACTTCACGCATCGGTGCCTTTAAATCTTCTTCTGTAATTTTTCCGGCACCACGGAACATTTTTATCGCATTCTGTAATCTTTCAGATAAACTTTCAAAAGCCATTGTTACCTACTTTCGCCACACATTTCATTTAATATTTTTATGGCTTCGTCATTTTTTTGCTGCTTACACACAGACAATAAATCTATAACTTCCCGCAAGCGCTTTTTATCAGCTTCACTGCGGGCCAAAAGTCCTAATTTTTTTTCATTACGCTCCAGAATCTGCTCTACCCGTTTCAGCAGGTCGTGAATAGCCTGCCGTGAAACACCGGCTTCTTCTGCTATTTCAGTAAGCGACAGATCATCGTAAAAATACAATTTCAAACATTGCTGTTGTTTTTCGGTAAGCAGACCGCCATAAATATCAAACAGCCGGCCCAGCCTCATTCTTTGTTCAAAATCGTGCTCTGACAATGCTCTGTTTCCTTTACTCAAAATATCTGACTATGCAATTATACTTGATTGGCAGATATATGTCAAGTATTTTTACTTGTCAGTATCAAATAAAGCTTCTACAAATTTATCAGGCTCAAACGGACGGAAATCCATAATGCCTTCGCCTACGCCAATCCATTTTACAGGCAAACCAAGTTCTTCTTTGATTGCCACAACCACACCGCCTTTGGCAGTTCCATCCAGTTTAGTTAATACTACCCCGGTAACATTAGCTGTTTCCATAAATACCTTCGCCTGATTAATGGCATTCTGACCGGTTGTTGCGTCCAACACCAGGAATGTTTCATGCGGCGCTTCTGGAATTTCTCTTTTGATAATACGATGTATTTTTTCTAATTCGTTCATCAGATTGGTTTTATTATGCAGGCGGCCCGCAGTATCAATAAAAAGAATATCAGCTTTTCTGGCAATTGCTGCCTTCAGTCCGTCAAAAACAACTGCGGCCGGATCAGCGCCTTCCGCATGGCGAATAACGTCGCAGCCTGCACGTTCACCCCAAATCTGCAGCTGCTCAGATGCAGCGGCACGGAAAGTATCTCCCGCCGCCAGAACAACCTTATAATTAAAGAGACGGAAATAATTAGCCAGCTTGCCTATGGTCGTAGTTTTACCCACACCATTAACACCGACAACCAGAATGACAGTAGGTTTGGCCCCTATACGCGTGCGCTGACCGGAATCCTGCAGCATTTCCGTCAGATATTTTTTCAAAAAGGGAATAACTTCCTGCGTGCCGCTGATTTCTTTCTTCTTGGCTGCCTGCCGCACGGCGTCAATAAGCTTTTCCGTTGTTTTGACACCAACATCCGCAGTCAACAAAATCATTTCCAGTTCTTCCAGAAAATCTTCATCTATCGTTGCGGATAAACCAACTAATTCTTCAATTCTATCCGTAAAATTACGGCGCGTTTTGCTTAACCCTTCCTTTAAACGCTCAAAAAATCCCATAACCTTCTACTCCTTTTCATTTATCTTAACTGAAAGCATTTTAGATACACCGGATTCTTCCATAGTCACGCCATACATAATATCGGCACATTCCATAGTACCCTTGCGGTGAGTAATAACGATAAACTGTGTCTGTTGCGAAAATTCCCGCAGGAATTTAGAAAAACGCACAATATTAGCGTCATCTAAAGCAGCATCAATTTCATCCAAAATACAAAACGGCGCCGGACGATAACTTAACAGTGCAAACAATAAGGCAATAACCGTCAAGGCTCTCTCCCCGCCGGAAAGCAGATACAGGCTCTGCAGTTTTTTGCCCGGTGGCTGCACCTCAATATCAATACCGGAATTCAGAATATCATCCGGTTCTGACAGTTTCAGCACAGCTGTTCCGCCGCCAAAAAGCTTAATGTAGCACTGCGCAAAATAATTGTTAATCGCAGCAAAGGCTTCTTTAAATCTTCTATTCATACCGGAATTAATCTCACTGATGACCGCTTCCAGATTATCCTTAGCCGTGCATAAGTCATTGTACTGATGGTCCAAAAATTCACTGCGCTCTTTAACAGCCTGATATTCTTCTACAGCCGCCGGATTAACCGGGCCTAAAGCCGCGATACTCAGCGCCAGCCTGTTCTCCATTTTTTTCAGCTCAGCATCCGGTATTTCCAAAAGCTCTGCTGCTCTTAAAGATGCTTCTTCCAAGCCATATTCTTCTGCCAGCTGTGATGTTAGATGCTCATAATCACTTTCACATTTGGTAAGCTCAATAACCATTTGTTTTAAAGAAGTTTCACTTTCATTACGCTGCCGTTTCATAACATCAGCCTGTGCTTCTGCCTGCTGCTGACAGGACTGTAACCGCAGACGCTCCTCGTGAAATTGTTCTTTGCCGCTTTCAGTGTTACGCAGCTGCTGCAGCAATTCCTGCCGCTGCTTTTCACATGCCTGCTTTTGCTGCTGACAGTCTAAAATCAGCTGAGTCAGCTTTTGCTGCTCCGTTTCATTATTTTTAACTTCCCGGCGCAGCTGCAGGGTATCATTGTCCAAACTTTTCATTCGGTCAGACATCAGTTCGGCTTTTGCCGTTGAGGTATCTAACAATAATCTTACATCGTGCAGCCTGTTGTCAACCGCCTCAACTTTACTTTTCTGTGCGGCAGTATTTTTCTGCATTGTTTCCAGTAGCTGCTTGGCTTCACTGTCCTTATCTTCCAGCTTCTGCACATCCAGTCTCAGCTTCTGAACCTGACTTCTGTTGCTCATATATTCCTCAGATACCATTTTGCGCTCATCCAAAAGCAGCATCAGTTTATCTTCAGATTCTTTTTTCTTCTGCTGAATATGCTGTAATTGCAATTTTAACTGCGAAGCAGATAGGGTATACTGCTGCAGCTCATGCTGAAGCCGCTGCAAATTTTTCTCCAGATGCTGTTCTTTATCTTCCCACTGCTCAGATTCTTCCTGCAGTTCCAACAGCTTGCCGCGCTGCTGTTTTGTTTCATGCATTAAATGCTGTATATCACGTCCGCGGCTAAGATAGCCTTCTTTCTGCCTGCGGCTGCCGCCTGACATACTGCCGCCGGCATTAACCACATCACCGTCTAAGGTAACTACTCGCAAACGAAAATGTGCTGCTTTGGCAGCTTGTAAAGCTGCATCAATGTTTTCGGCAATCAATACGCGTCCCAGCAGAAATTTTACGGCCTTAGCCGCTGTTTCAGGGTACTGCACCAGTTCTGCAGCCGAGCCGCAAATTCCCTTCATTCTGCTGATTTTTCTTTCTTCTGCATTCAACGTACGTTCCTGAATATTATCCAGAGGCAGAAATGTAGCCCGACCGCCATTATTTGCTTTTAAAAAGCTGATTGCGGCTTTGGCTGTTTCTGCATCAGATGTTACTATATTCTGGGCGCTTTCCCCTAAAGCAGTTTCCAACGCCAGTACATATTTATCTTCCGTATGCAGCAATTCTGCCATAACGCCAAGAATATGCTGACGCCAGGGCAAATGGCATTTTAAAATATTTTTTATTCCGAAGCCAAAGCCCTCATAGGAAGACTGCAGGCGCTGCAAAGCCGTCAGTTTTGTTTCCATGGTCACAAGCTTTTTCTGTTCCTGTGACTGACGCAAGCGGATATTTTGCAGCTGTTTACGGCAATCATCCGCCTCCTGCTGCTTTAAGGCAATATTATCCTTCAGAAGCTGGCCTTCATGACCACTGCGTGCTTCCTTTTCCAATAATACGCGATACTCATCTTCTAATAGGCCTGCTGCCTGTTCAATTTCTTCAATACTGTGTTTTAAGGCTTCCCGCTGTTTTACCCGGCGTTCCTGCTCCTGTTCTAATACTCTTAAAGCATTTCGAACTTCCAGCAGCTGCTGCATATCGGCAAAAACATCGGATTTTAATGATTCTGACTGCTCTAAAATTTCCTGCAGCTGCTGCTCGCACTGCATTTTTTCTTCAGTCAGCTTCTGCAGCTGATACTGCGCCGAAGCGCGTTTTTTATCAACAACATCAAATTCTGCTGCCAGAGTATGCATCTGCTGTTCCAGTTCATCAGCCTGCCGCTCAATTTTTATATTGCGTGCAGAAAGTTTTTCTGAGTTTTGCCGGCTATGCAGAATGCGTTCATCTAAAACGGCTTGCCGGCCATGCAGCTTTTCCAGTGCCGTTTCCTTATCCTTCATGGCATCCATTAACTGAGCAAAATGCTCATTAAGTTTATCCAGCTCCAGCTGTAAGCGGGAAATTTCCGCTTCTTTACTGCTTAGCTTAGATATCTGTTCAGCCAGCTGCGCCTCTGCCTGCTGCTTTTGCTGCAAAAGTTTATCTCTTACCGCAGCAAGCTGATCAAGCCGGCGCGCAATACCTGTTAGCCGGCATCTGCGCTGCTCCTGCTGCAAAGCGTTATACTGCTGCGTTTTTTCCGCGGCTGCACGCAAAGGTTCAACCTGTCCGGCAACTTCGGCACGAATATCATTAATACGCGTCAGATTCATTGCCGTTTCATCCAGACGGCGTACAGCATCTTTTTTACGCAGCCTGTATTTGGCAATGCCCGCAGCTTCTTCAAATAAAGCCCGCCGTTCTTCCGGTCTGCTGTTTAGCACTTCATCGATTCTGTTTTGACCTATAATGGACATGGATCCTTTACCAAGGCCTGTATCAGCCAATAAATCGGTAATATCTTTCAGACGGCAGCTTTTTTTATTAATAGCGTATTCACTGTCGCCGCTGCGAAACAAACGTCTGGTCAGACTTACCTCCGCAAAATCCATGTCTAATGCACGATCACTGTTGTCAAAATTCAGCGTAACCTCTGCCATGCCTAAAGCTCTTCTTTTGCTGCTGCCGGAAAAAATAATATCTTCCATCCTGCTGCCGCGCAAATACCTGGCGCTCTGTTCACCAAGCACCCAGCGAATGGCATCAGAAATATTACTTTTGCCGGAACCATTAGGGCCCACTACTGCCGTAATACCTTTGTCAAAAGTTAATTCAGTTTTTTCGGCAAAAGATTTAAAGCCGTACGTAGCAAAAGACTTTAAGCGCACAGTTATCACCTGATTTCACATTCTTTATCGTAATATTTTATCATATATATCAGAAAGCATACAATAGCATCTTACCGCAGATAGTTGATGAGCACACGCCACTCATATATCAAAGCCTGCAGATTCATTCTGGCATTAGCCGGACTTGTAGAATGCAGATAATACACAGGCAAATCAACCTGCTTGGCAAAATACTTTTTAAAAGCAAGCCCGGCCTTTCCTCCGTTGCAGACTATTGCCTGCAGCTGTTTATGTTGTTCCAATAAACGCAAAATATCATTGGGCCGCTCGTTTTTAATATCACTGTCCAGACTGCCTTCACGCTCACAATAACCGAGCACATCCCATAAGGCAAGGCCGTGTTGCCGCAGCAGCAGTAATTTTTCCGGATACTCTGCCGGAACTTGCGTATTAAAAATTCCTGCCAACAGTTTCCAAAAACGATTTTGCGGATGCGCATAATACTGCTGCTCTTGCAAAGACTTTCTGCCTGGCATGGAACCAAGAATAAGCACCCGGCTGTCTTTCGCAATAACCGGTGCAAAACTTCTGCAAATACTCATATAAACCTCATATACCGTTATGCTTTTCATTACTTGTACTGATCGAAATCCGCGCGTCTTCGCTCAGCTGAATATTAATTCTGGTAGGAGCCAATATTTTTTGCCAGTAACGCAGATTGCTGTTTTTAAGTCCCCGCAGCTTCGACATCAGTTTGTTCGGACAGTGAATCACTATTTCCTGCATGCCCGCCAATTTTTTTAATTCAGGTGTAAGCTGCTCCTTTAATAAATAGCTCTGCACCAGTTCACCCATGGAGGGATGAAACGGTCCTGCCAAAATATTGCCTGCCGTACATAATTCTTCATCAGGCTGTAGTCCTACTCGAATTACCTGAATACCATTTTCCGTCAGGATTCTGTACACATACGCGCTTTGCCTAACCGCCTCCTGCAGAGAAAGCGGCTGATATTTTCCCTCCTGCCAGCTGCCTGCCAACGGCGTACCTTTAATGACCAGCAAAGGATAAATTCTTGCTATATCAGGCTGCAGAGCAACAACCTGACGCACAGTATTTTGTACACTTTCAAAATCCTGCTGCGGCAAACCTACCATTAGCTGCAAGCCAATCTTCATCCCTGCCCGGCGCAGCAATTTTACCGCCGCAGGTACAGCTGCTGCAGTATGTCCCCGTTCAGCTGCCTGCAGCACTTTATCATCCAGGGACTGCACGCCCAGCTCAACCAATTTTACATTATGCCCGCGCAGCAGCTCCAGCACATCTTCATTGATATAATCAGGACGAGTTGACAGGCGTACGCTGCCAATAATTTTTTTAGCCAGCAAATCGTCCGTAAGCTGCAGCAGCTGCTTTTGCAAATCAAAGGCAAGTCCGGTAAATGAACCGCCATAGAAAGCAGCTTCATTCTGCGGTGAAGGACGCAGCCACTGCAGCCAGCGCTCAATCTGCCGGGCGGCACTGCTGACAGCAGCTTGATGCTGGCCGCTGATCGTTTTCTGATTGCAGAACACACATTGATGCGGGCAGCCGGCATGGGGAATGAAAATAGGTAAAATAGCCATTATATTTCCTCCCAAATAAATCTGCTGTTACATAAATATTATGAAAGCAGGTATGTTGGCATACCTGCTTTCGCTCACTCTAAATCAACCTGCACCTGCTCAGTTAAAATACTTTCGATGACCATGGCTACGCCGTCATCATTATTGGAAGCCGTAACAATCTTCGCACAATCTTTGACGCTGTCTTTGGCATTGGCTACAGCAACGCCTATGCCGGCATTTTTTATCATCAGCATATCATTATTGGAATCACCAATGCACATAATTTCTGCAGGCTGAATATTATAGCTGGCAGCCACGGCTCTGACGGCTTCCCATTTATTGACGCCTGGCTCCATCAGTTCCAAAAAATTATCCTTGGAGCTGGTTACATCCAGCCTGCCGGCAAATTTCTCGGCAAACTCCCGCCATACCTGCTCAAATTCATTACTTTCCGTCATAACGAGAATTTTATAAGGCGCTTCCGTGGCAGTATAAATAGCTTCACCAATTTCTGTAGTCGGTATCCCGGAAATTTTTGTGTACATTTTAGAGCACTCATTTTCTTTTTTTATCAGAATTTTATCTCCTACATAAACCTGCAGATAATAGCCTTTTTCCTGACAATAATCGAGCACGGCCTGAGCAGTATCCAGTTTCATTTTATGCTCATAAAAAACTTTGCCGCTCCGGCTTTCTTTAACCAGCGCGCCGTTATACGTTACCAAAGGTACATCCAAGCCCAAATTTAACGCATAGGGTCTGGCCGACACGTACATTCTGCCGGTCGCAATCAGAAATATTATTCCCTTAGCAAGAGCCCTTTTTATGGCAGCCGCATTCCGCTCAGAAATCTGACAGTTTTTATTTAATAAAGTATCATCCATATCACTGGCAATTAATTTAATCTGCATTTCCATTCTCCTCAATCAAGTTCAGTCAAAAATTTTTCTATAACAATAGCCGCTAAGGCGTAAACCAATAAAAAAAGCAGCAGCGGCACATCAATAAATAAAACGTAACCGGGCAGCAGACGGCATATAAACTCTGTTCCCAGAAATACTCCCGCGGCAACAGCTGCCTTTTCTGTAAAAGGCGGCAAACGGCGGCTTATTTTCGTCAAAATAACCGTCCAGATAGATAAAAACGCAGCGCCAGTCAGCAAACCGCCCAGTGTCACCACCTCGATCCAGTCGGTAAGATAAATTGCAATAAAAAAAATAACACTCAATGTAAGCCATTGAGTAAAAATATTATACATAAAATCACCTTTTTCATTATAGCATAATAATTACTGTAAAGTACAATTTATATTTTCGCCTTTCAGCGAAAAAATCCTTTGCAGATGCGGAAAATATGATAGAATAGTTGCGACAGACTGCCTGTCTGCCGTAATACTGAAAGGAGTCTTTCTGACAATGAAACGAAGTGATAAATTTCGTCAGGCCAATCGCGAAGCCAAAGCAACAGTTCTGGCAACTATTGCCGTCATCATTTTCTGGTGGGCCGCCGGTTTCGGTCTGGCTGACAGCGATATTACCTTCTGGCATACTCCCATATGGGTTTGGGGCGGCTGCTTTGGAACCTGGATTTTTGCCATTCTGGTAACTGTATTTTTAACCAAAAAAGTTTTTGTAAACTTTGATTTGGATGACGAGGAGGCAAAGCATGAGTAGTATTTTCAACCTGCTGCCGGTACTTGTCTTTCTGATTTTTATGCTCGGCATCAGCGTTTATATTCAAAAATCATCCCAGGCGGACCGCAAAAAGGACTTTGCCAAAGATTATTTTATCGGCGGACGTACCTTAGGCGGCTTTGTTCTGGCCATGACCACGGCAGCTACCTACAGCAGCGTCAGCACTTTTGTAGGCGGCCCCGGCATGGCCTGGGTTATCGGCTATGGCTGGCTTTATATGGCCATTGTGCAGGTAGTTGTTATTTTTCTGGTGCTGGGTGTCTTTGGCAAAAAGATTGCGCTTATTTCCAGACGCATTGATGCGGTAACTGTTATTGATGTTATCCGGGCACGTTATCATTCTGATGCGCTGGCTAATTTTTCCGCACTGGTTATCGTCGCCTTCTTCTGCGCCACAATGGTTGCCCAGTTCGTCGGTGCTGCCAAACTGTTTGAAGCAGTTACCGGATTCTCCTATGTTACCGGCCTCAGCCTTTTTGGTCTGATTGTTGTTTTTTATACTACCATCGGCGGCTTCAAAGGCGTTGCCGTTACAGACTCAGTATGTGCCATTGCCATGATTGTCGGCCTGTGCCTGCTGATGGGATCCATGATGGAGGCCGGCGGCGGCTTTGAAAATATTATGAATTATATAGATACCAAGCATCCTGATATGCTGGAGCCTCTTTCCCAGGGCAAGATGCCTGTGTCTCTTTACATCAGCCAATGGCTTTTAGTAGGCATCTGCACACTTTCTCTACCCCAGTCCGTTGTCCGCGGTATCAGCTACAAAGATACTAAGGCTCTGCATCGAGCTATGATTATCGGCACAATCGTTATCGGCGCCATGACTCTGGTAGCAACCTGGATCGGCGTTCTCAGCAAGGGCATTCTTACTGACTCTCTATCAGCCTACGGTAACAGCGTCGATAATATCACGCCGCTGACCATTGTTAAAAGCATGGGTCCCTTCTGGGCCGGAGTAACAATTATTGGTCCCATTGCCGCAACTATTTCTACCGTATCTTCACTGCTTTTGGCTTCTTCCTCATCCATTATCAAGGATATTTATATGCGTGAACTTGACAAGCGTGGTCTGACAGCGCAGAACAGCAAAATTCGTACTTTCAGCTTGGCTGCCACCATCATTCTTGGCCTTGCCGTCTATTTTATCGCCATTTCTCCCCCCAGCGTTATCTGGCAGATCAATATGTTTGCCTTTGGCGGCTTGGAAACGGCTTTCTTCTGGGTACTTATTTTCGGTCTTTTCTGGCCTAAAGCCAACAAGACCGGGGCTTTGGCCGCCATGGTCGGAGGCGTTGTTGTTTACTGCGCCAGCATGGCTTTAAAAATCAAATTTTTGGATCTGCATCAAATTGTTCTTGGCATTCTCTGTTCCCTGCTGTTATTTTTGATAGGTAATTACTATGGCCGCAAAACAGACCAAAAAACCTTGGAAATATTTTTCCCGGAAAAATTTGAATAAAAAAAACTGGATGAAACATCCAGTTTTTTTATTTCAGCAGCATATAATCACTCATAATACATGCACCTGCCGCTTGGCAGGCCTGTAATTTCTTAAACTGGCTGCCATTCAGTTTTACACCTCCGATAGCATATACGGGCAGCGAGGTATTTTCACACAGCTGACGCAAAAAAGCAAGACCCCGTCCCGGAATCCCCTGCTTGCAATCAGTTTCATAAATATGTCCCGCACTCAGATAAGTTGCACCCCAGGCTTCTGCAATTCTGGCTTCTTCCATACTGTGCACGGAAGCGCCTATATGTTTAAAAAGGTGCCGCTGTTGCTGAAATTCTGCGCTCTGCAGCAAGGATAACGGCAAATGTATATCAGAACACTCCAGCAGTATTCCCCACTGCCAGAAGCTATGCAGAATCAAAGGCACGTGATATTTGCGGCATACTTTCAGCACATTGCAGGCCAATTTTCCGTATTCTGCCGAAGATAAATCCTTTTCTCTCAGAATAATAGCCTGCGGCGGCTTCCTGCGGCAGATAATTTCTGCTTGGTCCGTTAAGGAGCCGGAGCATAATTTTCTGTTTGTAACAGCTATAATTTTAAACATAGACATACTCTGCCAAAACCGGCTGCAGTCCCTGACTGCGCAAAGCATCATGAATTTCCTCAAGCGAACGATTATCGGCTATTTCAAACTGTTCATCACCCAACTGCTGCTGTGAACTATGGCTGCCAATACCGGTGCTTACACCGGCAGAAATCTTATTAGCCGCCAGCCGCATCAAATTATCACGCACACGGGCACATTCCCTGCTGGAAACCACAATTGAAGCATAAGGCAAAAATAATCTGTAGGCACAAACTATTTGCAGTAACTGGCGTTCGTGAACATCAAGCGGCTCAATCTTATCGTTATTGACAATGGGACGCAGCCGCGGACAGGAAATGCTTATTTCTGCGTGCGGATATTTACGCTGCAGAAGACTGGCATGCAGTCCTGTTGCCAGAGCATCACGCCGAAAATCATCCAATCCCAGCAAAGCAGCAAAGCCTACTCCACGCATTCCTCCTCGCAGAGCACGTTCCTGCGCGTAAAAGCGATAGGGAAAAATACGCTTGTGTCCAGCCAAATGCAATTTTTCATATTTATCACTGTTATATGTTTCCTGGAACACTGTCACATAATCAGCACCGCATTGATGCAGAAAATTATATTCTTCGCTGTTTACGGGATAGATTTCCAGGCCGACCACCTTAAAATAACGGCGTGCAAGGCGACAGGCCTCGCCGATATAATTGATGTCCGACATTTTTCTGCTTTCACCTGTCAATAAAAGTATTTCCTGCAGCCCGGTTTCAGCAATCGCCCGCATTTCATTTTCTGCCTGCTCCATAGATAATTTGGCCCGCTGAATTTTATTATGACTGTTAAAGCCGCAGTAAATACAATAATTTTCGCAATAGTTGGCTAAATACAGCGGCGTAAAAATATTAACTGAATTGCCGAAATAACGCTGCCTTTCCTTTTGTGCTGCCGCGGCGATTATTTCTAAAAAAGGCAGAGCAGCCGGCGATAATAAAGCAGCGAAATCAGTAATACTTTTCTTGCTGCTGCCAAGCGCCTTAAGCACATCATTTGCCGTAAACTTTTCCCAATCATACTGCAGGCGGTACTGCTGAACCTGCTCCAGCAAATCGGAATCTATTACCTCCATATCCGGCCAGTAGCGCATGTGGTCTGTATGGCATTTTTCCGCATAACAGCGAGCTTCTTCGTTATAGATACTGTCATTAAAATATTTATCTTCCATGGCGTCCTCCTAATCCCTCAGAAAGCCTGTCAGCGGCGAGGAGGCACTTCCCATACCTACGGATCCCAAACCAGCAAGATAAGCCTGCCGTCCGGCAGCAACAGCCTGTTTAAAGGCAGCCGCCATTAAAGGTATGTCTCCGGCGCTGGCAATGGCCGTATTGACCATTACAGCAGCTGCGCCCATTTCCATGGCTTCACATGCCTGTGAAGGCCTGCCGATGCCTGCATCCACAATAACCGGCAAATCCATTTCATCAATAATGATCTGGATAAACTCCTTACTGCAAAGTCCCTTATTGGAACCAATGGGCGCCCCCAAAGGCATAATGCAGGCGGCACCCGCGTCCCGCAGCTCTCTGGCCGTCTGCAAGTCCGGATACATATAAGGCATGACAATAAAACCATCTTCAGCCAAAATTTCAGTAGCTTTAACTGTTGCATGATTATCTGGCAGCAAATATTTGCTGTCTTTAACAACTTCAATTTTTACAAAGTCCGTACCGCACAGCTCCCGGGCCATTTTCGCAATGCGTACTGCCTCCTCGGCGGTGCGCGCTCCGGAAGTATTGGGCAGTAAAACAATATCATCAGGAATATAATCCAAAATATTATCCATGGCTCCGCCATTTGCCCGCCTTAAAGCCAGCGTAATAATTTCTGCGCCGGCCTGTTCCACTGCCGCCTGAATCAGATCTAAAGAATATTTCCCCGAACCGAGAATAAATCTGGAGGTAAATTCCCGATTTCCTAATACAAAGCTGTCTTTTTGCATGTTAATTACTCCAATCCTAAAATAATCCTGCTGATAATATGCGCCTGATGGGCGGCACATAACGCTACCCGCGCTGCTGTCAGCGGCTGATTTTCACAGTCACTGATTTCATCGCCGCAAAGATAAAGCCTGCCGGTAATTTTTCTTGTTCTGATTGCGTTACCGCTGCCGATGCCGGCCATACCGGACGCAGCAACAATTTTTTTCTCCGGCAGCTTTCGCAAAATAGTGCTGATCAGCATGGCTTTTGCTTCAGCCGCATCAAGCGCCTCACAAATAATTTCATCTTCAGCCAAAACTGATGCCGCATTATCTTCTGTCAGTCGCAAGCAATCAGTTTTCAGCTGCAAAAACGGATTTATCTGCAGCAAATACTTGCTCAGCGCCTGTGTTTTATAACAGCCTATATCCTGCTGGCGATACTGCTGCCGATGAAGATTGCTTAATTCAACCTTATCAAAATCAATCAGATGCAGCCGGTAAATGCCCATTCGTACCAGCAAAACGGCAACGTTACTGCCCAGGCCGCCCAAACCGGCTACCGCAACTCGCGCCTTACGCATACGCGCGACAAATTCAGCGCCATGTCTGTCCTCCAGCATTTTGCTGAACATGGTGTCTGTAAGCTTTTCCATCAGCCACCTCCCACAAAACTGACTATTTCCAAAACATCCGTATCTTTTAAAAACACGTCTGCATAATCAGCCTTGCTGATAATTGCTCCGTTTAACTCCACTACTATCCTGTTAACAGCATATTGCCGCTGCTGCAGATATTCACTAAGCAGCATCGGCCGCGGCAAAATCTGCTTCTGACCATTTACTCGCATCATCAACCTCCCGCATAAACAAAAAAGTTCATGAAGAAACTACACCCGCGGTGGTGTACCCCTTCATGAACTTTGTTCACTCTCATTTTAGTATATTCAATTTATTAACCGCCCATGCGGTTATAATAAAGTATACTTGTTTCCTGAGTCTATGTCAAATTTTCTTTTTCTATATATAGTGTTTAAAAGTAATTTTATTTCAAAATATTGTTGCAAACAGCTTGACATCCTGATTTTTTTCTTTATAATAGAAATTACAAATCCATATGCGGATACAGGACTGACGGATAAGTGGAATCGACCACATGTACTGTATCATAAGCACTGCCGACCGTCTGGGCAATTAATTTGACCCGGATGGTTTTTTTATTCCGGTCAAAAATCAATGAACAGAAAGAGGTTTTGATGATGAAAAAAAACAAATGGCTCATTGTTCTTTCCGCAATCGGAATCCATATTTGCATCGGCAGTGTCTATGCCTGGAGCGTACTGACCAAGCCTATTATGCAGGCCATGGGCTTTACTCTGCAGGAAACCACCTGGACGTTTTCCCTGGCTATTTTATTTTTGGGGCTTTCGGCTGGTTTTCTCGGCAGCTACGTTGAAAAACATGGTCCCAGACGCAGTGGTTTAGTTTCTACCGTCTTTTTTGGTCTTGGCATGCTGGGTACGGCATTTGCCCTTACTCAGCACAGTTTAATCCTCATGTATCTTTTTTACGGCGTCATCGGCGGTATTGGTCTTGGCACCGGCTACATTACACCGGTATCCACCTTGGTAAAATGGTTTCCCAATAACCGCGGTCTGGCAACGGGTCTGGCCATTATGGGCTTTGGCTTTGCCAGTCTTATTGCAGGTCCCGTAATGCAGCTGCTGATTGCCAAATACGGTCTGATCAACAATTTCATTATTTTGGGCTGCGTTTATATGCTGGTAATGACGGCGTCCTCTCTTTATCTGGAACCGCCTCAAACCGTTGCCGTTACTGAAGCTAAAACTAAACTTGCCGCAGTACCTGCAAGCACTCAGCCTCAATATACCGTCAAAGAGGCCATGAAAACCTGGCAATTTTATGCTCTGTGGTGGATTTTTTTCACTAATATTACCTGTGGCATCGGCCTGCTTGCCGTAGCCTCTCCCATGGCACAGGAGGTTATTAAGATGACCCCACTGGCCGCTGCCTCCATGGTTGGCATCATCGGTCTGCTCAATGGTCTCGGACGCATTGTGTGGTCTACAGTTTCCGACTATATTGGCCGCCGCAATACTTACATTATTTTCTTTCTTATAGAAATCGCAGCTTTCTACCTGCTGGCCAGCGTTACTGACAGCTTTCTTTTTCAGGCACTTATTTTTATTATTATTACCTGTTATGGCGGCGGCTTCTCCTGCATGCCGGCTTATTTAAGCGATCTGTTCGGCACCAAACAGCTGAGCGCCATTCATGGCCGCATTCTCACTGCCTGGGGTTTGGCAGGCATTGCCGGACCGTTGCTGCTTTCCTGGATTAAGGAAACCACTAACAGCTATTCTATTACCCTGTATTTCTTCTCCGGCTGCTTTGTACTCAGTTTAATAATCGCATCTATTTTAAAAATCAAAACACAAAAAACTATTTCACCAAACCAATAGCACAAAAGAATCACTAAGTGCATGAATTTATTTTTCAGACTCCCACGCGGAGTCTTTTTTTATAATAAATTACCTTCGTAATCCTTGCTCTGCTCTTTTAAATAACATGCCTTTCATAATAACTTTTTCAGGCCTGCTGAAAACATATGCTGATGCTTGTAATTGCCGCTATTAATATGAAATAACAATTTATTCTTCTGCTGCCAAGTTGTTTCATACAATCTTAAATAAAGCTGCCCAAACAAAAACACCTGCCGATAAAGGCAGGTGTTTTTAGATATCCAAGTTGTCAAAGCATCAATACCAAGTTATTTTTTTTCAACAAGTTTCAACGGAGCAGAAACTTTAGCGTCAACTTTTTCGCCTTTAGCAGCCTTAACTGCTACTTCTACGCCTTCCTGACCCATGATGTCCGGCTGTTGAGCAATAGTAGCGGACATAGCGCCGCTTTCGACAGCTTTTACACCATCTTCAGTACCGTCAAAGCCAACGATGAAGATTTTCTTATTAGCACTCTTAGCAGCTTCAATTGCACCCAGAGCCATTTCGTCATTCTGAGCAAAAATAGCCTGAATATCAGGATTTGCCTGCAGCATGTTTTCTGCAACGGTCAAACCTTTGCTTCTGTCAAAATCAGCAGACTGTTTAGCAACAACTGTCAATTTTTGGTCAGCAATCTTGTGGAAACCTTCACCACGTTCACGGGAAGCGCTGGCACCGGGAATACCTTCCAGTTCAGCAACTTTTACTTTTTCACCCAATTTTTTAACAATGTATTCAGCAGCCATTTCACCGCCTTTTACGTTATCGGAAGCAACCAGACAAGTTACTTTACCTTCATCTGCACTGCGGTCCAGGCAAATTACGGGAATATTAGCCTTGTTGGCAGCTTTTACGGAAGTGGAGATTGCCGCGGAGTCAACAGGATTTACCAGCAGTACGCTGATATTCTGCTGCAGCAGGTCAGCAATATCATTAGCCTGTTTAGCAGGATCGTTCTGTGCGTCAACAATTTTTACATTAACGCCCAATTCTTTGGCTTTAGCTTCTACACCATTGCGCAAAGTAACGAAGAAGGGATTGTTCTGAGTGGAAACAGAGAAACCGATGGTGATGTTTTTGCCATCAGCCGGTTTTGCATCCTTTTTTTCACCGCTGCTGCAGCCAACAATCATCATAGCCATAGCAACGA
The DNA here is from genome assembly GCA_900552005.1 of uncultured Phascolarctobacterium sp. GTDB lineage: Bacteria > Bacillota > Negativicutes > Acidaminococcales > Acidaminococcaceae > URXU01. Next base: position 82,733 of record URXU01000002.1, read on the forward strand.
TAGCAATCATAACCAAGAAAAGTTTTTTCATTCGATGAAATTCCTCCTAAGATTTTTTGCGGTCCATAAGAACAGCAAGCAAAATAACTATGCCTTTGACAACTTGTTGATAAAAGCTGGATACGTTAAGGATATTAAGACCATTATTCAAAGTACCGATAATCAAAGCACCAACCAGAGTACCGACAATACGGCCCTTGCCGCCGGAAAGACTGGTACCGCCAAGTACAACAGCTGCAATGGCATCCAGTTCATAACCAGTACCAGCAGTAGGCTGCGCACTGTTTAAGCGGCTGGTCAAAATAGCGCCGGCCATACCACACAGCATACCGGTAACTGTATAAGCAAAAATCTTGATTCGATTAATCTTGATGCCGGCAATAAAAGATACTTTTTCGTTGCCGCCAACCGCATAAGTTTTACGTCCCAAAGGAGTCTTATGCAGAATAAAATATAAAATACCGAACATAATGAGCATCATAACCGCCGGTACAGGCAGTTCCAGAAAATAACCCTGTCCGAAATTTAAAAATGCTTCATTCTCAGTCAAACCGCTGATCGGATTACCGTTGGTATAAACCAAAGTCAGCCCTCTGAAAATAGTCATGGTGGCCAAGGTGGCAATAAACGGCGCAACTTTGCCGTAGGTAATAACCAAACCGTTAACAGCACCTAATGCAGCACCAATCAGGCAGGCAACGACAATGGCCAGAATAGGATCAAGACCACCGACAATGAAGCTGCCCATAAGTGCACTGGACAAGGCCAGAATGCTGCCTACGGACAAGTCAATGCCGCCTGTCAGAATAACAAAAGTCATACCAAAGGAAATAAGTGCGTTAATAGAAACCTGACGCAGCAAATTTTTCAGATTGCCAGGATCTATAAAGCTGCTGTTAAGACAGGCAATAACTACAAACAATACTACCAGACCGATTAGAGAACCGGATTTTTTTAATATAGCTTTCACGTCCATTATAAATCATAACCCTCCCGTTGCCAGTGACATAATTTTTTCCTGAGTAGCTTCTGCACGCATAAGTTCGCCGGCTATTTCACCTTCATGAATGACCAGAATACGATCGCTCATACCAAGAACTTCAGGCAGCTCCGAAGACACCATGATAATTGATACACCACTGGCCGTCAGCTCATTCATCAGTTCATAGATATCTCTTTTAGCACCTACGTCAATGCCGCGGGTAGGTTCATCCATGATAATAATTTCCGGATTCATGCCAACCCATTTAGCGATAACAACCTTTTGCTGATTACCGCCGGATAACGCACCTGCTTCCAAATCCAGCGTATGTGCCTTAACACCAAGCTTGTCAGCAAGCACATGAGAAAATTCATTCACCCGTTTATAATCAATAATGCTCTTTTTGGCAAATTCATCAATGCTGGGCAAAGCAATATTGCGCATAATCGAAAAATCAAGAATCAAACCTTCGGTTTTTCTGTTTTCAGTGATAAAACCAAAGCCCGCCTTAATGGCATCCTCCGGTTTATCTATTTTGAGCTTCTGGTTTTTGAAATATACTTCCCCGCTCTGGCATTTATCCACGCCAAAGATGGCGCGCATAATTTCCGTACGTCCGCTGCCCATCAGTCCGGCAATACCAAGAATTTCACCTTTGCGCAGATTGAAGTTGACATCGTGGAACAGTCCCGGCTGCGTAAAATTCTTCACTTCCAGCACAATATCTCCCGGCACATTGCGGCGCTCAGGATAAAACTCTGTAATAGAACGTCCTACCATATCACGAACGATTTCATCCAAACCATACTTGTCAACCGGTCTGGTATCAACGGAAATACCGTCACGCATAACAGTAATTACATCACAGTTATTGAAAACCTCTTCCATACGATGGGAAATATAAACCATGGCAACACCGCGTTTTTTCAGGGATTTCATTACTTCAAACAATTTTTCAGTTTCCCTTTCAGTAAGCGCTGCCGTAGGTTCATCCATGATTACCACTTTGGCATCAAGAAGAAGATTACGTACAATTTCAGTCATCTGCTGCTGGCCTACGGAACATGCGCCTGCTTCCATATCAAGCGGCAGCTCAATATGTATTTCCCTGCACTTTTCTTCGGCGATCTGACGCATTTTCTTAAAATCCAGCATACCGAAACTATTGGTAATACTGTGCATCAAAAACAAATTTTCCAGTATGGAAAGATTGGGCCAGATATTTAATTCCTGATGAATAAAAGCAATGCCATACTTTTCAGCATCAACCGGATTTTTGAAGCTCATCTCTTTACCGTCAACAAAAATAGATCCTTTGTCCTGTTTATGCAGTCCAGTAAGAATATTCATCAAGGTTGATTTGCCGGCGCCGTTTTCTCCCATTAAGGCATGAACTTCGCCGCTTTTCAATTTTAAATTAACACCCTTTAAAACTTCGTTGCTGCCGAAAGCTTTATGGATATTTCTTAATTCAATCTCCATGTCAGTTCCTGCCTTATTAAAAAATTACATTACTGTGCAGTATTACATTGGCAAACGGTGTAATTTCTCCCGTTCTGATTACTGCCTTAGCATTTTTGGTCGCAGCTTTGAAAGCCTCATGATTTTCATCTACAATCCATTCCTGTTTAGAAAACAGCTCTTTCATCGCTTCATACACAATGGTATTTTTGTCCTGCATTTCAGCAGCAATTTCAACTTTTTCAATTTCCATATATTTGGCAACTTCTTTAACTACATCCATAAAAGAAGGAGTGCCAAGCTTTAACGCCAAATCAATTTTGGGCACACCAGCCGGTACAGGCAAGCCGCAATCGCCAATTACAATTGTATCCGTATGACCAAGATTAGCAAGTACCTTGGCAATAGAACTATTCAAAATACCAACTTTCTGCATGTTAAAGCATCTCCTCTACTTCTTTCAAATAAGGCATACCGCCCTGAGCGCCTATCTTCTGTACAGAAACCGCGGCAGCTGCATTAGCAAATCTTACACTTGCCGCCATATCTTTGCCTTCAGCACGGGCTACGGCAAATGCACCGTTAAAAGTATCGCCTGCACCGGTAGTATCAACAGGACTTACTTTAAAGGCCGGTACGTTACGCACCTGCCCATTTTCATAGTAAGCTACTCCGTTACTGCCCAAGGTCATCAATACTTTACCGGCATTGCGTTCAAGAATTTCTTCCGCAGCTAAATTTTTGAACAGAATAGCCGCCTCATGCTCATTAGGTGTCAGATAAGTAACTTTATCCAACAAATCCTGAGGCACCGGAGCGACCGGCGCCGGATTCAGCAGAACGGGCACGCCAAGCTGCCAGCATTTATTAATAGCATAGGCAATGGTCGCAAAAGGAATTTCATGCTGCAAAAGCACGAGATCAGCCTCTTTAATACGTGCTTCTGCCTCATCAATCAGTTTGGCATCCACCAGGTCATTGGCAGCCTTGATAACAATAATGGTGTTATCATCTTCAGCTACGGTAATATGAGCGGTACCGCTGTTTTCACATGGCAGTACTTTGACTAAACTGGTATCAACGTGGTTTTGCCGCAGGTTCTTAAGAATCATTTCCCCATAAACATCATCGCCAATACAGCCAACCATGGTTACCTCTGCGCCTAAACGCGCAGCAGCCACAGCCTGGTTAGCACCTTTGCCTCCCGGCGAAACAATCAGACGCCTGCCAAAAATTGTTTCTCCCGGTTTGGCCCATCTGTCACATTCAACTGTAACATCTATATTACAACTGCCAATAACAACTATTTTAGCCATTCTTTTACCTCTTTGCAATTAGTATATCCTAAATCAGTATTAAATAAAAATTCTGTTATCTTTTTAACTTCTACCTGTATACTGTAATATCCTTTTTTTATACGAAAATCTCAGCATATTTCCAATAATATTTTTTTATATTCATCACTCACAACATCCGGCTGCAACAAATCAGCCAGATATGTCAGCTGCCTTTTGCTGGTTTTGGGTTTTGTCCTGCTCCAGTACGCAATTTCCAACTGACAAAACCGCTTCATTCTTTGCTGCATTTTGCCGCTGAACCGCGCCATGAGTAAATCGTGCCATTGTCTGATAACCTGCAATTCATCCTGCATGGTCATCCTTGCAATATTTGCTGTTAAATCCCGCACATTTCTCAGGACAAGACGCAGATAGGTTCTGCGCAGTTCATGCTTATAGCGGCGCTGTACGGCATAATCCACAATCATCAGATAAAAAAACTGCAGTTTATTATATGCAGCCAAAGAGCTTTCCAGACCATCCCAACGGCAATACATCTGCAAATGCAGCTGCAGCTGCAGAAGGCATTTGCTTAACAGGTCAGCATCCTGCCGCCGCCATATGGCCTGAAGAACAGTCAGCAGCAAAAAGTCATTAACTGACGGCCACTTTCTTCTGCTCATCTGCGCCAGCAAACTGGTCCAGTCGCTGATAAAAGAATGCAAAACATTTTTATTAACTGCCGTCCGCACAAAATTTATCACTAATCGCGCAATAACGCCAAATGCGGCGTCGTATTTTCTGTCACAAGCCATAAAGGCAATACTCAGCAAAAACTCACTGAATTTATCAGGTCTTTCCCTGCGGCACAGAAAATCAGCAAGTACAGCTTCTGCCTGCCGCAGCCATTGCACAAACAGCTGCTCATTACGCAAACGCACGGCTGTGGACAGCATATCTTTCACAGCCAGCAGAAACATATCGCTCTGAGATTGAGCCTGCTTGCTTATAAGCAGCTGCTCAAAACATTTCCGGGCAGGTATTTCAGCATTTGATTTTAAAGCAGCGCAGCCGTACATACCTATCTGCGCTGACAGCGTTCTGATATCTTCCGCAGCAGAAGCAGAGGCTAAAGCAGAAAAAGACTGCTCTAAAATATACTGCCACGTTTCTTCTCCGGCAACAGTAAGATTTAAATCAGTCTTTTCCATCATCACACCTGCCAAAATTATAAATTAATCTTTCCTTCGTAGACAACTCCGGAAACAGTATCAACAGTTACTGTCTGACCGTCCTGCAAAGTATTGAAGGCATTTTCAGCGCCAACAATAACAGGAATGCCACAAGTAACGCCTACAATGGCAGTAGTTGACGTCAAACCGCCCTCTTCAGCTATAATGGCAGCTGCCTTCTGAGAAGCAGCCGGCACAAATTCATCGTTTAATACGTCAACAACCAGAATATCTCCCTGCTGCAGTTTATCAGCAAAATCAGCAGCTGTCACTGCCTTACAAATTCTGCCGCTGACTGAAACTTTGCCAATGCCGGTACCGGCAAGCAGTTTATTGCCCACATTAACCACCTTAATCAAATTTGTACTGCCTGTCATGCCCACAGGCACTCCCGCAGTAATTACCACACAGGAACCATCTTTAATTACGCCATGCTGCAGCGCGCATTCCAAAGACAAATCAATAATCTCATCCGTACTTTCAGATGATGGTCCCAATAAAGGCTGCACGCCCCAATAAAGCTGCATGGCACGTACTTTTTCCGGTAAACGTGATACAGCAATTACATCGGCCTGCGGTTTATATTTGGCAATCATCCTGGCAGTAAAACCAGTCTCTGTGATGGTTAAAATATCATCTGCCTGCAGTTCCTGCGCTATCTGGACGGTAGCGTGACTGATGGCATCAGTTGCATGAATTCTGTCACTGATGCCCTTTTTGCGGAATATAGCCGCATAATCCAATGATGCCTCTGTCCGTTCAGCAATTTTTGCCATTGTTTGCACGGCTTCCAAGGGATATTTTCCGGAAGCTGTTTCGCCGCTCAGCATAATAGCGTCCGTTCCGTCAAAAATTGAATTAGCCACATCGCTGGCTTCTGCCCGTGTCGCGCGATAGCTGCTGATCATACTCTCCAGCATCTGCGTCGCCGTAACTACCGGCTTACCCGCTTTGTTGCAGGCCGCAATAATTTCCTTTTGCACCAGCGGCACCACTTCATACGGAATCTCTACGCCAAGGTCGCCTCTGGCCACCATAATACCATCGGAAACATTAATAATTTCTTCAATATGCTGCACGCCGGCTTCATTTTCAATTTTGGAAATAATTCCCATAGAAGAACCAACGCTCTCCAAAACTTTTCTGATAGCCAGCACATCATCAGCCTTTTGCACAAAGGAGGCCGCAATATAATCCATCCCATTTCGGGCCGCAAAACAAATATCCTCCCGATCCTGCTCTGATAAAAACGGCAGCTGCAGCTCTATACCGGGACAGGCTACACGCTTGCGGGAACTAAGCTCACCGCCATGAATTACTTTGGTATGAATAATATTTCCTTCTATAGCCGTAACTTCCAAGGATAAAAGCCCGTCGGACAACAGAATTCTGCTGCCGCAGCTCACTTCTGAAGGCAATCCCTGATAATTTACTGAAGCTATTTTTTCGCTTCCTAAAATTTCCTCCGTGGTCAAAGAAAATTCTGCGCCTTCCTGCAAATAAACCTTACCGTCAGCAAAATTTCCCAGCCGCATTTCCGGACCTTTAGTGTCAGCAATGCAGGCTATGGTTTTACCGGCGGCAGCGGCAGCCTGACGTACCAAATTCAGTCTTTTCTCATGATCCGCATGTGAACCATGGGAAAAATTAAAGCGTGCCAGATCCATTCCGGACAACATCATCTTTTGTAATAATTCCGCATCATCAGTACTTGGACCAACAGTACAGATAATCTTGGTCTTTTTCATAGCGTAAATCCTCGCTAACCCTGAAATTTATGCTCACACAAAACTTCATAAGCATCTTCAGCTTCTGAAACAGGCACACAGATTTCATATGCTTTATTATGTTTGCCGCCGGCGGCTTTAATCTGGATTAAAAACCCGTTTTCAGTAAGCATGTGCTTTATTTTTTTTGCATTTTCTTCATTTTGCTCTATATATACAACTTTCCACATGGGAAGCTCCTCCGGCAAAACTCAGGCTTCCTTATAAGCTTTAATCTTAGCAATCAAACGCGGCAAAACCTCTTTGATATCACCAACAATACCATATTGAGCAATTTTGAAAATCGGCGCATTGGCATCTTTATTGATAGCAATAATAATGTCAGAAGCATTCATACCGGAAATATGCTGAATAGCACCGGAAATACCGCAGGCAAAATAAATTTTAGGAGTTACGGTCTTACCGGACTGACCAACCTGATGTCCATGGTTAATCCAGCCTTCATCTACTACGGCGCGAGAGCCGGCTACTGCACCATTATCAAATAAAGCAGCCATCTCCTCGAGCATTTTAAAATTATCTAAGCATCCCATGCCGCGGCCGCCGGAACAGATTACTTCTGCATCCTCGATTTTAATGGAACCGCTTGTTTCCAATGCTTCTTTGTGCAGCAGCTCAACAGCGGACGCCTTCACATCCTGAACAGTAAAATTAATTACCTCACCGCTGCGGGAGGCATCAGCCGGAGCAGCCTTAAATACTTTCGGACGTACAGTGCCCATCTGCGGACGATGTTCATCACAAAGAATGGTTGCCAGAATGTTGCCGCCCAAAGCCGGACGAGTCCATTCCACAATTTTATTTTCCGTTTCAATATCCAGTGCAGTGCAGTCAGCACACAAGCCGGTATGCAATCTTGCCGCAACACGCGGAGCAAAATCACGTCCGTCAGCAGTTGCACCAAACAGCACAGCGTTGGGTTTATATGCTTCAGCCAGCTGGCAGAAAGCATCAGTATATAAATCAGTATTATATTCAGCATAACGGCTGTCGGTAATTACATAAACTTTATCAGCACCGGCAGCAATTAATTTCTGGGGCAAATCAGCTGCTTTTTCGGCAATTAAAACAGCGCAGCATTTTTCACCGGCTTTTTTGGCCAGTTCAGCAGTTACTCCTAAAAGTTCATAAGTTACGCCCATGGGTTCACCGTTTTCCAGCTCAGCCATAACCCATAAGTCACTGCCTTCATTATTTGTTACTTCACGGGTTACCGCTTCTCTGGAAATAGCCTCAACCGGGCATTCATTAATGCAAGCGCCGCAGGAAATGCACTGCTCTTCGTCAACTCTTGCTTTGCCCTCATCCATGCTTAATGCACCTACGGGGCATACAGCCACGCAGGATTCACAACCGATACACTTTTCTCTATCTACAAAAACTGCCATTGTCTTTCACCTCAGCGAGTAATAATTTTAGCTTCCACGAGCTTATCGAATAACATATCTACAGCTTTATCAATATCTTCTTCATTGATAATTTCACTTTTTACTACTGGTACTTCCGGTGTAAATACCTTTTTAACCTTGGTAGGAGAACCGGATAAACCAACCAGCTTAGCATCAATAGCCAGATCAGCTACGGTTAAAGTAGGAATAGCAGCCTTGCGGGCTTTCATTTTGCCTTTGATGCTGGCAAAACGCGGTTCTTTTTCCGCTCTGGTAACAGTTACCAGCAGCGGAGCAGCGCAAGCCAGAGTCTGCACACTGCTTTCATTTTCACGTACTACAACAAACTTGCCGTCAGCATAATCAATTTTTAAAGCTCCGGTAATCTGAGGAATACCAAGATGCTCAGCCATTTCCGGGCCAACTTGTGCAGTATCTCCGTCCACTGCCTGTTTGCCGCACATAACAAGATCATAATCACCAATATGTTTTACGGCAGCAGCCAGTGCCATACTGGTAGCCAAAGTATCGGAACCGGCCAACGCACGGTCGCTCAGCAGAATGCCTTCATCAGCACCCATAGCAATGGCTTCTTTCAGAATATCGGTTGCCTGCGGCAGACCCATGGTAAGTACAGTAACCTTGGCACCTTCCTTATCTTTGAGCATCAGAGCAGCTTCCAGCGCCTGTCTGTCAAAGGGATTCATGATATTTTCCACACCATCACGAACCAGAGTATTGGTTTCGGGATTTAATTTTACCGCTTCTGTATCCGGTACTTGTTTAAGACAAACTATAATATTCATGAGCAACCTCCTTGCGCATAATGACAAAATATTTTCTCTTTATTGTAACATTTTTACAGTTCTACTTGCAAGTATGAGCAATATTTTCTTCTTAAACAAAACAATCTTTGCCTAAAATTCTGATGATTGCTTCCTTAAAGCCCTGTGCTTCACTGTCAACCCAAAACGCGGAATCTGTCTTAATGGTCTTTTTGGAGCCCATCAAATGCAGATAGACAATATCATTACCCTTAAACTGTTTAAAGACTTTGGCCAGTTCACGCTGCACCAGAGCGTTTTCCAAATACGGTACGATTTTAATACGTACTTCACCGATCCGGTTATTTAATTTCACTACTTTTACTGCATTTATGGCTTTGCTGCGTTCGTCAATATTTACGCGGCCATCAACGGCAACAATATTTTCCTTATAAATCTGCTTCATGTTGGCATGATAAACGGAAGGGAATACCACAATTTCAGCACGCCCGGTGTAGTCTTCCAAGGTCAGTACCGCCATGGTATCACCTTTTTTAGTATTTTTGATTACACATTCAGAAATAATGCCGGCCACGCTGATATACTGGCCGTCACTGATATTATTTTCATTCTGCAGCCAGTACAGAGGCGTGTATTTATTTAAAACAGCTTTATAGTCATCTAACGGATGTCCTGTAACGTAAAACCCTATCAGTTCCTTTTCATTTTGCAAAATTGTTGCCCGGGGAATTTCTTCTAAAACCGGTAGTTTTATGTCATTTACTTCATCAAAAAAGCCGCTCTCGTCATCAAATAAGCCAATCTGACCGGCAGCAGAATCTTTTTGATAGCTGGCCCCCAGTTCTGCAGCCTGTTCCACAATGGCTAAAAGCTGTGAACGCTTGGCGCCGAAAGAATCCATGGCCCCGCATTTTATCAGATTTTCCACTACTCTTTTATTCACCGTGCGCATGCTGACCCGTTTACAGAAATCGACCAGGCTCGTAAAGGGGCCTCCCTCTGTACGGGCCTTAATAATTTCCTTAACAGCTGCTTCACCTGCACTTTTAATGCCTGCCAAGCCAAAACGTATGGAATTTCCCTGATGAACAGTAAAATCAAAACCGCTTTCATTAACGTCCGGCGGCAAAATTTTTATACCGGCATTGCGGCAGACAGAAATATACCAGCTTATCTTATCGGCATCGCTGATAATGCTGTTTAAAAATGCCGCCATAAACTGAGCCGGCCAGTGAGCTTTAAGATAAGCAGTCTGATACGCTACGAGCGCATATGCGACTGAATGGGATTTATTGAACCCATATCCGGCAAAATGCTGCAGCAGCGCAAAAATACGGCTGCTTAATTCCCGGGGAATATTATGCAGCTTAAGCGCTCCTTCAATGAATGCTTCTTTCATGGAATCCAGCTCTTTAGCCTTCTTCTTGCCCATGGCACGCCGCAAAATATCTGCCTGTCCAAGAGTAAAGCCGGCCAAAGCGGAAGTAATCTGCATAACCTGCTCCTGATAAAGAATAACGCCATAAGTATCGGCCAAAATCGGTTCCATTAACGGATGCAGAATTTCCGCCGTCCGTCTGCCATGTCTGCCGGCAATAAAATCTTCTGCCATACCGGTTCCCAGTGGCCCCGGACGATAAAGGGCAACCAGAGGAATCAGATCTTCAAAGCTTTCAGGGGCCAAATCCATAACCAGCTTGGTAATCCCAGCTGATTCCAGCTGGAAGACACCATAAGTATCACCGGCACAAAGCATCTGACAGGTTTTTACATCTGCAAGAGGGATATTATCAATATCTATTTTTTCACCGGTTGTTTCAGCAATAAAACGCACAGTATCGCCGATAACTGTTAAAGTGCGCAGCCCCAAAAAGTCCATTTTCAGCAGTCCAAGGTTTTCTACCTTATCTTTATCATACTGCGTAATAACAGAACCTTCATTACCCAGCTGCAAAGGCACATAGTTTTTCAAATCATGCGGCGCAATAATTACGCCGGCCGCGTGCGTGCCTGCATTGCGGGGCATGCCTTCAACACTTTTTGCCAAATCAATCAGTCGATGCACTTCTTCATTCTGTTCATATAAATCACGCAAATCATTGCTGGAAGCCAGAGCTTTATCCAGCGTAATACCCAGCTCACGCGGAATCATTTTGGCCACGGCGTCAACAGCGCCATACGTCATGCCTAAGGCACGTCCTACGTCACGCACGGCGGCTCTTGCCTGCAGCGTGCCGAAAGTAATAATCTGCGCAACCCGTTCCTGTCCATAACGCCGTACCACATAATCAAGCACCTGATCACGCTTCACGTAACAAAAATCCGTATCTATATCCGGCATGCTGACACGTTCAGGATTAAGAAAACGTTCAAATAGCAAATGATATTTCAGCGGATCAATATTGGTTATACCCAATAGATAAGCTACGATGCTGCCGGCCGCACTGCCCCTGCCCGGACCCACAGGAATATCATGATTTTTGCAATAATCAATAAAATCCCAGACAATGAGAAAATAGCAGGAATATCCCATCGTCCTGATGATATCCAGTTCAAAATCAAGGCGCTGTAAAATCGCTTCCGTTTCCTGCCCATATTTTTGGGGAATTGCTTCACGGCAAAGGTGCAGCAAATATTCATTGGCATCCTGAAACCCGGCAGGAATGGGAAATTCCGGCAGCAGCAGCTTGCCGAATTCCAGCTTCACATTGCAGCGCTCAGCGATTACTTGCGTATTAACTAACGCTTCCGGACAATCAGCGAATAAAGCCGCCATTTCCTCATAGCTTTTCAGATAAAATTCGTCATTGGGAAAACGCATGCGCTCCGGAGCGTCAACTGTGCTGTTAGTCTGAATACACATCAGTACATCCTGCGCTTCAGCATCCTGCTTACGAACATAATGCAAATCGTTAGTGGCAACCAGCCTTAAACCGAATTCATCTGCCAGCGTGCGCAGACCGCGGTTAATCGTACGGTCTTCCGGTAAGCCATGATCCTGTATTTCCAGGAAATAATTATCAGGCCCGAAAATTTCCAAATACTCACCGACCGCTCTGCGGGCTCCGTCCATATTGCCCTGCAAAATGCAGGCCGGAACCTCGCCGGCAAGGCAGGCGCTGAGACAGATTATCCCTTCGTGGCATAAACGCAGAATATCTTTATCAACACGCGGTTTATAATAAAAGCCTTCGAGCTGTCCCTGTGAAACAATTTTCATAAGATTATGATAGCCAAGGTCATTTTCAGCCAGCAGAATCAGATGATGCATGGAACGGTTATTTTTTTCCAAATGATTATCAACTACATATACTTCACAACCAATAATCGGTTTAATACCCTGGCGCATAGCTTCCTGATAAAAATCAACTACGCCGTACATGACGCCATGATCGGTAATAGCAATACTGTCCATGCCTAATTCCTTGGCATAACCAATTAAATCCGGTATTTTAGAAGCTCCGTCAAGTAAACTGTATTCCGTATGTACATGTAAATGTGTAAATTTTTTCTCCATAAAAACCCCTGTCATAAACTATTGAAACATTTCTACTGCCGGTGTATGCGGTAGTAAATAATTCCCGGCACAAGAAAGACCAAATTAAATATCAGTGCAGGAAACAAACTGTTTATAGCCCACGGCGACCAAAAGCTCCAGACACAGGAAACGGCAATACCAAAGAAAATAGCTGCCAACCCGGCCATGCTCGGAACCTGCCACGGAAAGAAAATAGCAAAAGTTAACGGCAGAAAAATACCGCTTCCACGCAGGGCCATGGAAAGATAATTCCATTCAAGCACGGATGAATGCAGATGAAAGAAGACAAAAACAATGGCGCATATTGTTACCAGCAACACGCAGAAACGATTGACCCAAAGTAAGTTTACCTGACTGGCATTTTTCCATGCCCGCTTAACCAGATCACGAGAAATCATGGTTCCAATCCCCAAGGCCAGGCCCGCAATGGAACCCAATGCTGATAAGAGCAGAGCGCCCAAGCCAATACCGCCCAGCCAATCAGGCAAATAATTCAGTAAATATAATGGCAAAGCATCAATGGAATTAATTTCCGGATGCTGCACATGCATGAACATACCAATCATAACCGAGGGCAAGCCAATGGGAATAATAACACAGGCAGCAGTAATGCAGCCCTTGGCTGCCGTTTTGCTGTCTTTGGCAGAAAAAATTGCCTGCACATAGCTTTGCGTGGAAATAACGCCCACAATCATTGACAGCAGACTGAAAATGCCATCCTGCACGCCACGTCCGAATAAACTAAACCAGGGATCTTCAGGAAAAGTCTGCTGCAATCCCTGCCAGCCGCCCAAATCACTATAGGCCAGTATGCCGCCAACAAAAATCGTTGCAAAAATAAATAATATTTTGAGCAAGCCGGCAATACCGCTGCCGCTGATGCCGCCAAAAAAGACAAAAGCAGCCGTAATTACAAGAATAATAACCGCACTTGTGCCCAGTTGCACGTTAAAAATACCCGCTACTAAATGCAGAGCCGTCAAAGTGCTGGCAACGATACTGAAAAAAATTCCGGCCGAAGCCGATAAACTGGTAAGCACACCAGCTTTTTCCCCATATTCATTGACCAAAAATTCACTTATAGTAGTTAAACTGCTTCTGCGCAGCGGTACAGCATAAAAAGCTGCCATAATCAATAGGGCGATACCGCTGCCTAAGGTAAACCACCAGGCCGTCAAGCCCAGAGTAAAACCTAACTGTGCCGTTCCAACGGTGGCTGCGCCGCCTACTAAAGTACCGATAATACTGCCCGCAACCATACTGACGCCGGCACTGCGGCCGCCAACATTATAATCATCAGCCGACTTGATTTTCCTTGCCAGCATAATTCCCGGAGCGATGCTCACAGCCAGTGTCAACAATAAGCTAATAATGTGAACGCCTGATAAATCCATTTTTCATCACCATCTTTTTAACTTAACTGTATTTTTATTCTTAGTATAACATATATTAAAGCAAAGTATCAAAAACCTGCCGCGCATACGGCATACCGCAACTTTTTAATTGCCAAAGACATAAAAATTCGTTATAATTAATGCATACTATTATACTGTTTGAGCATTATATAGTATACACTTTAAATTAAGGCCCATTTTTTGGATTATGTTTTTGGAGGAGTATATGAGCCGATTACATCTTGATCAACAAACACAGGCGCAACGCACTGTTGAACGCCTGTATAAAGACCTTGAACGTCATCTTATCGCCAGTCCTTCAGGAGCCTGCCCCGTTGATCTGCAGCTGTCATTTTTAAAAGTATGCCATGCGCAGACCTGCGGTAAATGCGTACCCTGCCGTATCGGTTTGGGTCAACTGCAGAAACTGCTGGAAGATGTTCTTGAAGGCAAAGCAACAAAAGAAACCCTGACCACAATTAAAAACACCGCCGCCAACATCCGTGATTCCGCGGACTGCGCCATTGGCTACGAAGCAGCTAATATGGTACTTAACGGCATGGACGGTTTTATGGAAGACTATCTGCATCATATTGAAACCGGAACCTGTCTTAGTTCCGCATCAGCAGCCATTCCCTGCACCGCTTTTTGTCCGGCAAAAGTTGATATTCCGGGCTATATCGCATTGGTTGCTGCCGGCCGCTATGCCGATGCGGTACGCCTTATCCGCAAGGATAATCCCTTCCCTACGGCCTGCGGCTTAATCTGTGAACATCCCTGTGAAGCTCACTGCCGCCGCAATATCATCGACACGGCTATAAATATCCGCGGTTTAAAACGCATGGCCGTGGATAACGCTCCCAGCAACACCGTACCCCTGCCGGAAAAAGCTGCGGCCACCGGTAAAAAGGTTGCTGTTATCGGAGGCGGCCCCAGTGGCCTGACAGCTGCTTATTATCTGCAGCTGATGGGACACCAGACCACTGTTTTTGAAGCTAAAAATAAACTTGGCGGCATGCTGCGGTATGGTATTCCCAATTATCGCTTTCCCCGCGAAAAATTGCAGCAGGATCTGGACGCTATTTTATCTACCGGTGCAGAAATCCGTCTGAACAGCAAAATCGGCAACGGAGCAGGTGAAATTCCTCTTGCCCGCCTTAATCAGGAATACGATGCCGTTTATATCGCCATCGGCGCTCATACTGATAAAAAAATTGGTATTGAAGGCGAAGATGCTGACGGTGTAATTTCCGCCGTAGATCTGTTGCGCAGCATCGGCGATGACCATCTGCCGGATTTCAGCGGCAAAACTGTCCTTATCGTAGGCGGCGGCAACGTAGCCATGGACTGCACCCGCAGTGCAATTCGTCTGGGCGCAGAAAAAGTAGGCATCGCCTACAGAAGACGCCAGGAAGATATGACGGCCCTGCCTGAGGAAATTGAAGGCGCCATTGCCGAAGGAGCTGAATTATACAGCCTGCGTGCACCACATAAAATTGAGAAAGATGCTGACGGCAAAGTTGCCGCTCTCTGGGTTGAACCGCAAATTATCGGTCCAATTGATGACTGGGGACGTGCCCGTCCTATTCGTGCCGATCTGCCCCTGCAGCGCATTCCCTGCGACATCGTCATTGTAGCCATCGGTCAGGGCATTGAATCCCAATCTTTTGAGGAATCCGGACTGAAAGTTAAACGCGGAAGCATTGAAGCCTTAGACAGCACGCAGCTGCCTGATGAAAGCAAGCTGTTTGCCGGCGGCGACTGCGTAACCGGACCGGCCACAGTTATACGCGCTATTGCTGCCGGCAAAACTGCTGCAGCCAATATCGACGAATATCTTGGCTATCACCATGAAATTTCCTGTGACGTGGATATCCCCGTGCCTGATTTAACCGACAAAGAACCTTGCGGCCGCATCCAGATGAAAGAAATGGAAGCCAGCGAAAGAAAACATACCTTTAATGCTTTTGAATGCGGTATGACCGTACAGGAGGCCCGTCAGGAAGCCGGCAGATGCCTGCGCTGCGATAAATTTGGCTTAAGCTCATTGAAAGGAGGTAGAACCTTCAAATGGTAAACTTAACTATCGACGGAAAACATATCTCCGTACCTGAAGGTACTACTATTATGAAGGCTGCTGCCTCAGCCGGCATCAAGATTCCTCATTTATGCTTTTTAGAAGGCATTAATGAAATCGGTGCCTGCAAAGTATGCGTAGTAGAAATTCAGGGAAAAAATAAACTTGTTACTTCCTGCAACACTCCGGTTGCGGAAGGTATTACCGTCTATACCAACTCTCCCAAAGTACGCGCTACCCGCCGTACCAATGTTGAACTTATTCTCTCTCAGCATGACTGCACCTGTGCCATGTGTGTCCGCAGCGGCAACTGCAGTCTGCAAAAAACGGCAAATGACCTGGCAATATTTGAAAGTCCTTTTGCCAAAGATGTGGCTGATCTGCCGTGGGATATGAATTTCCCGCTGATCCGCGATTCTAAAAAATGCATAAAATGCATGCGGTGCGTACAGATCTGCGATAAGATCCAAGGTCTGAATATTTGGGAGGTTCAAAACACCGGTGCCAGAACTACCGTAGGCGTAACCGGCAACGTACCTATCGCAGCATCTGACTGCAGCCTGTGCGGACAATGTATTACGCATTGCCCCACCGGAGCGCTGCGTGAACGCGATGATGTTCCAAAAGTATTTGCGGCTTTGGCAGATGGCAGCAAAGTAACTGCCGTACAGGTTGCCCCTGCCGTTCGTACCGCCTGGGCTGAAGCTATGGGGCTGCCTGAAGAAAAAGCTACTGAAGGCTTAATGGTGGCCGCACTGAAACGCATGGGTTTTGATTATGTATTTGATACAAGCTTTTCCGCCGATGTAACCATTATGGAAGAAGGCAGTGAGCTGCTGGAGCATTTAAAGGCCCCCGAAAGTCATCGTTGGCCCATGTTTACCTCCTGCTGCCCCGGTTGGGTAAGCTACGTTACCAAAAAATATCCTGAATTTGTGCCTTACCTTTCTACAACCAAATCTCCCCAGCAAATATTTGGTGCGATTTTAAAAACATACTTTGCTCAGGCCAAAGGCCTTGCACCCCAGGATATTTGCTCCATCTCCATTATGCCCTGCGTTTCCAAAAAACGTGAGGCGGCCTTGCCGACCATGAATGCCAGCGGTGCGCAAGATGTGGATATCGTTCTTACCACCCGCGAATTTGCCCGTATGATTCGCGCTGAACATCTTGATATTACTACTTTAGAAGAAATGCCTTTTGATAATCCTCTTGGCAAAAGCACCGGCGCCGGTGTAATCTTCGGCGCAACCGGCGGCGTAATGGAAGCAGCTTTAAGAACTGCCTACGCGATTGTTGAAGGCAAGGAAGCTCCTCGTGATGCTTTTATCGATGTTCGCGGCGAAGGAAGCAGAAAAGTTAAAGAGTTCCGCCTGGGCAATAAAACTCTGCGTACCTGTACTGTCAGCGGCCTTGGCAACACCGGTCGTTTATTAGACGATATTAAAGCGGGCAAAGTCCATTATGACTTTGTAGAAATTATGGCCTGCCCCGGCGGCTGCGTAGGCGGCGGCGGTCAGCCTATTCATGACGGTTTTGAACTGGCAGCCAGCCGTGGTCAGAAACTGTACAAATTAGATGATACAAGACCTCTGAAACAATCACACCACAATCCTGATGTTCAGGAAGTCTATGCCAAGTATTTGACCAACCCACTCAGTGAGCGCGCAGAAGAATTACTGCACTCGGATCATATTAACGAAAAAAATTATCTCTAAAAAGGTAAACAAAAAACCAGACTGCTTATGCAGTCTGGTTTTTTTATATTGTGTAGAAAGCTTATTTGCCGGTGCGTCCGCGTTTGGTAAAGGGAATGCCTTTAGCGCACAGCGGGCAGTTATTGGGATCAAAAGTTTCTACATTCAAGTGCAGCAATGCTTCAGTTCTGATACCAAAATCAACTTTGCCGCCGCTGCGGTCAACCAGCAGACCAACGCCTACCAGTTCGCCGCCCTGTTCTTTAACAACTTCCATAACTTCGCGTACGCTGCCGCCGGTAGTTACGATATCTTCCACAACCAATACACGGGTGCCGGGTTCAATATGGAAACCGCGTTTTAAAGTCATTTTGCCATTTTCACGTTCAGTAAAGATAGCGCGGGTGCCAAGGGCCTTGCCTACTTCATGAGCCAGCAAAATACCGCCGGTAACAGGTCCTACGACCAATTGAATATTGTCATTTTCATAACGGCGGGCAATTTCCTGACAAAGCTTTTCAGTGTATTTGGGATGCTGCAATACATTGAATTTTTCAACATACATGGGGCTATGCAGACCGCTGGTCAGCAAAAAGTGACCATGCAGCACAGCTTCAGTTTCTTCCAGCATTTTCATTACGTCTTTTTCTTCCAACATCAGTTTACACTCCCTTTATTTCTTCTACGATTGCAAGCGCAGCCGCTTGTCTGTTCTCAGCTTTAGTAATGGGGCGTCCTACAACAATATGGCTGGAGCCATTTTTGAAAGCGCCTGCCGGTGTTGCTACACGGCTCTGGTCATCCAGCGATGCACCTGCCGGACGCACGCCAGGAGTAACAATCAGAAAATCTTCACCGCAAGCCTGTCTGATGGCAGCAGCTTCCTGCGGAGAAGCAACCACACCGTCCATGCCGGCTTCTTTGGCCAGTTTTGCCAGAGCAATAACCTGCTCGGCAATAGTATTTTTATAATTCAAATCAGCAAACTGTTCATTATCCATGCTGGTAAGAATTGTAACGGCAATCAGTTTGGGCGCCGGTTTGCCGGCAGCTTCCGCAGCTTCATGTACAGCTTTTACTGCCTCACTCATCATTTTGCGGCCGCCAACGGCATGTACATTCATCATATCAGCTCCCAGATTACTGAGAACAGTTAACGCATGAGCTACAGTATTGGGAATGTCCTGTAATTTCAAATCCAAAAATACATGTTTGCCCTGACTTTTCAGGAAGCGAATAATTTCACTGCCTACAGCATAATACAGTTCCATACCAACTTTATAATAGCTTACGGCATCTCCCAGTTCCAGAACACAGCTTTTAGCTTGTTCCAAAGTCGGAAAATCAAGTGCCACTATTAAACGATCATCGTGCTGCACACAATCTCCTCCTAACCGACAGACAGAAAACTGCCTGCATTTTATTTATTGAATAACGGCATGCTTGCCTTGCCTTCAGGCAGTGCAAGACCAACGATATCAGTTATATTACGTACATTATGACGATCCAAGTAAGCCAGCATTCCATGCGCAATAGTTTCAGCAATATCGGGATGCACAAAATTAGCTGTGCCCACGGCAACAGCACTGGCACCGGCCAGCATAAACTCAATGGCATCCTCAGCATTCATAATGCCGCCCATGCCGATGATGGGAACACTGATAGCCTGCGCCACCTGATAGCACATTCTTACTGCAACCGGTCTTACAGCCGGACCGCTTAATCCGCCAATAACATTTCCAAGAACGGGACGCTGACGTTCAATATCAATCTTGGTACCAATCAGCGTATTGATCAGAGATACGGCATCAGTACCGGCAGCTTCCGCAGCCTTGGCCATGGCAACAATATCAGTTACATTAGGCGAAAGCTTGGTAATAACCATTTTGGAAGTATTGCTTTTTACCTGATGGATTACTTCTGCCGCCGCTTCCGGGCAGGTACCAAAAACAATACCGCCTTCCTTGACATTAGGACAGGAAATATTAATTTCCAGAGCATGAACACCTTCAACATCCAGTTTTTTGGCAACCGCACCATATTCTTCCGGTGAATGTCCATAAATATTTACGATAACCGGAACATCATATTGCCGCAGCTGCGGCAGTGTATGCTCAAGAAAATAGTCACAGCCGGGATTTTCCAAACCTATGCAATTAAGCATGCCGGACGGAGTTTCCACTGCACGCTGTCCCTTATTGCCGGCAGCCGGCAATAAAGACGTACCTTTAACAGTCACTGCGCCAACTTTTTCCAGATCCAGAAAATCACAAAATTCCAGACCAAAGCCGAAAGTACCGGAACCGGTAGTAACAGGAGTCTGCATTTTCAGTCCAGCAATATCTACAGCCAGTCTGCCTTCATATAATGCTTTTACCATTCTGTTACCTCCTCCGCCCAGAATACGGGGCCGTCAGTACATACTTTCATTCTGCGTCCTATACCGCCGCAGGCGCAGGACAGGCAGGCGCCAAGTCCGCAGGCCATATATTTTTCCAGCGATACCTGGCATTTTACACCGGCTTTCAGACAAGCCTCAGCAACTGCCTTCATCATGGGCACCGGACCGCAGACATACACACAGTCATAACCGTTTTTCTGCAGCAGTTCCGGCAGTAATGCCATAACGGTACCTTTGGTTCCTTCACTGCCGTCATCGGTAGTTACAAAAATATCTGAGCACAAACTATCGTACAGGCAGGACCAGAATACTTCTTCTTTATTGCGTCCGCCCATCAGCAAGTCAGTTTTGCCGGCGCCGAAGCCTGCCGCTAAAAACAGCAGCGGTGCCAGGCCCAGGCCACCGCCTACCAGCAGCGGTTTTTCTGCTTCCATGGCAAAACCATGGCCCAGCGGCCCCACTATACTGAGCTTATCACCAGTGCATACATCAGCCAGAATATGCGTGCCTTCACCAATAATTCTGTAAATCATGGTGAAGGAACCCTTTTCACGGTCAACTCCGGCTACGCCGAAAGGACGGCGCAGCAGCGGAGCAGTATTTCTGCACACCTGAACATTGACGAACTGGCCGGGAACAGCCTGTTTGGCAATTTCAGGAGCATAAACATCTATTAATTTAATCGTACTGTTCAGTACTTTTTGTCCAATCACTTTTGCTTCTGCAATTGTTTTTGGCATTTTCAGTCCTCCCAAGACAAATCTTGCAGGGCAACAATACTGATAACACGACGGCGGCGCATTGCACTCATAACATGCTGCAATTCACGCGCGGTGTCCAGTGATGTCAGGCAGGCAATGGCATGTTCAACAGTAGACCGTCTGATCTTGAAGCCGTCACGTTCCGCATCACGTCCATGATTAGTAGTATTGATAACCATGCTGATATGGCCTTCTTTAATATCATCCAGAATATTGGGGCTGCCTTCACTGACCTTGGTTGCCACACGTACTTCGATATTGTGTTCTTTCAGATACTCGGCAGTACCGCCGGTAGCCGTAACTTTATAGCCAAGTTCTTCAAAGCCCTTGGCAATTTCAGCTGCTTCTTCTTTATCCATGTCGGCAACGGTAATCAAAATGGAGCCTTCATGCGGTACATTGATGCCGGAAGCAATGCATGCCTTATACAGTGCGCGGCTGTACTGATAATCAACAGCCATAACTTCGCCGGTAGATTTCATTTCAGGCCCTAAGGTAATATCTACATTGCTCATTTTATTAAAGGAGAATACCGGCGCCTTAACCGCATAATAGTCCGGGAACAGCTGCAAACCGGCTTTATAGCCCTGTTCTTTCAGGCTGCGGCCCATAGCGGCCTTCGTTGCCACATTAACCATGGGCACACCGGTTACCTTGCTCAGGAACGGAACAGTTCTGGAGGAACGCGGGTTTACTTCAATAACATAAACATGGTCATTGCGCACAATGTACTGAATATTGATCATGCCCTTAACTTCCAGACCCAAAGCCATTTTATTAGTATAGCTGATGATAGTTCTGATAACGGATTCAGAAAGACTGCGCGGCGGATATACGGCAATGGAGTCACCGGAGTGTACGCCGGCTCTTTCTACGTGTTCCATAATGCCGGGGATTAAAACTTCTTTGCCGTCGCAGATAGCATCAACTTCTACTTCGGTACCCTGCAGGTAATGGTCAACCAGTACGGGATGCTCTTTAGAAGCTTTTACGGCACTGGACATATAATGTTTCAGTTCATCGTCATTATAAACAATTTCCATAGCACGGCCGCCAAGTACATAGGACGGACGAACCATAACCGGGTAACCTACGTCAGCAGCAGCTTTCAGCGCGCCTTCCGTATCAAAAACGGTATGTCCTTTCGGACGGGGAATTTCACAATCAGTCAGAAGCTGTTCAAAACGTTCGCGGTCTTCAGCACGGTCAATGCTGTCAACACTGCTGCCCAGAATCTTCACACCGGCTTTATACAAAGGTCCAGCCAGATTGATGGCCGTCTGACCGCCGAATTGGACGATAACGCCTTCCGGCTTTTCTTTATCGATAACATTAAGAACATCTTCAATTGTTAGAGGTTCAAAATAAAGTTTATCGGAAATATCAAAGTCGGTAGATACAGTTTCCGGGTTGTTATTGATAATAATAGTTTCATAACCAAGCTCTTTCAAAGCCCATACGGAATGTACGGAGCAGTAGTCAAATTCCACACCTTGACCGATGCGGATAGGACCGGAACCAAGAACAACAACTTTCTTTTTATCGCTTACTGCTACTTCATCTTCCATTGCATAGGTTGAATAATAGTACGGAGTTTCCGCTTCAAATTCAGCTGCGCAGGTATCAACCATTTTATATGTCGGTACAATGCCGTTGGCTTTGCGCAGTTCGCGGATTTCCATCATGCTCTTGCCTACCAGGCCGCCGATTACACTGTCGGCAAAGCCCATCTTTTTGGCTTTCAGCAGCAGGCTGGGAGTAAGCGTATGAGTGGTAAGCGCTTTTTCCATCTTGATGATGTTATAAATCTTATTCAGGAACCATTTATCAATCTTAGTGATGTCATAAATATAATCAATGGTAACACCACGGCGCATTGCTTCGGCAACAACAAAGATTCTTTCATCATCAATCAGCTTGATGCGGTCTTTGATTTCTTCATCACTTAAAACTTTCAATTCCGGCATTTCCAGATGGGTCAGGCCAATTTCCAAAGAACGGATTGCTTTCAGCATAGAAGCTTCAAAGCTGCGTTCAATTGCCATAACTTCACCGGTGGCTTTCATCTGTGTACCAAGAGTACGGTCGGCGGTAACAAATTTATCAAACGGCCAGCGCGGGAATTTCAATACTATATAGTCAAGAGCCGGTTCGAAGCAGGCTTTGGTCTTTTTCGTAACGGCATTTTCAATTTCATCAAGATTGTAGCCTACGGCAATCTTAGTGGTAACTTTAGCAATCGGATAACCTGTTGCCTTAGAAGCCAAAGCGGAGCTGCGGCTTACACGCGGATTTACTTCGATAACATAATAGTTTTCGGAGAACGGATCCAAAGCCAGCTGTACGTTGCAGCCGCCGCAAACACCCAGCTCGCGGACAATATCAATAGAAGCCTGACGCAGCAGATTAACTTCTTTATCATTCAGAGTCTGAGCAGGTGCTACAACAATAGAGTCACCGGTATGTACGCCAACAGGATCCACATTTTCCATGGAGCAAACAGTGATGCAGTTATCAGCGGCGTCACGAATAACTTCGTATTCAATTTCTTTCCAGCCGGCAATGCTGCGTTCAATCAGACATTGGCTGATAGGGCTGTAACCCAAGCCTTTTTGAACAATGTCAATCAGCTCTTCTTCATCGTTGGCAATACCGCCGCCGGTACCGCCCAAAGTGTAGGCCGGACGCACAATCAAAGGATAACCGATTTTTTTGCCAAATTCGCAGGCAGCCATAACTGTTTCAACAATGGTGCTTTCCGGAATCGGCTGATTGATTTTTTCCATGGTCTCCTTAAAGAGTTCACGGTCTTCGCCTCGTTTAATGCTGGCAATCTGAGTGCCAAGCAGTCTGACATTGTATTCGCTTAAAATACCTTTTTCGTCCAAAGCCATGGCCAGATTTAAGCCAACCTGACCACCAAGAGTAGCCAGCAGGGAATCAGGACGTTCACGTTTAATAACGCTTTCCAAAAATTCTACATTCAGCGGTTCAACATAAACACGGTCAGCAATATTAACATCGGTCATAATGGTTGCCGGATTACTGTTGACCAGGACAACTTCCAGACCTTCTTCTTTCAGCGCGCGGCAGGCCTGAGTACCTGCATAGTCAAATTCAGCAGCCTGTCCGATGATAATAGGACCGGAACCGATAACAAGGACTTTCTTAATATTTTTAAGTTTCGGCATGCTTAACGACCCTCCATCATATCAATAAAACGTATAAATAAAGCTTCGTGACCGCCAGGGCCGGGGCAAGCTTCCGGATGATACTGCACGGCGAAAGAAGGATGATCAAGATATTCCAAACCTTCAATCGTACCATCATTCATAGAAATATGAGACACCCTGATATTTTTTCCTTCCAGAGATTTTTCATCAACCGCATAACCATGATTCTGAGAAGAAATCATAATTTTACCGGTGCTCAGTTCCTTAACGGGCTGGTTAACGCCGCGATGACCAAATTTCATCTTATATGTGTCAGCGCCGTTGGCCAGCGCCAGAATCTGGTGACCCATGCAAATTCCGAAAATAGGTCTTTTGCCCATCAGTTTCTGCACATTCGCAATAATTTCCGGCACGTCTTTCGGATCTCCAGGGCCGTTGGACAGGAAGATACCATCCGGATTTACAGCCAGTACCTCCTCAGCCGGAGTATACGCCGGGAACACAGTCAAGCGGCAGTCAAAGCATTGCAGATAGTTAAGAATGTTCTGCTTAATGCCAAAATCCATTACCGCTACATGATACTTGCCGTCGCCCATAGTATATTTTTCCGGAGTTGTAACCTGTGCAATCTGGTCATGAACGTCGGGAGTTGCCAGCAAAGCATCAATTTCTGCCTGCGGTGTGTCTGACGGAACGATAATACCTTTCAAAACGCCGTATTGGCGAATTTTTCTGGTAATGGCACGGGTATCGACGCCAACCAGGGTAGGAATGTCCTGCTCGTCCAGGAACTTGCCCAGTGATCCTTCACTGCGCCAGTTGCTGGGTGTATCACACAAATCACCGATAACATAACCCTGGAAATAAGATTTCTTTCCCTGATTGAACATGGGATTAACACCGTAGTTGCCAATCAAAGGATAAGTCATCACTACAATCTGTCCGCAGAAAGAAGGATCGGTAAGAGTTTCCTGATAACCGCTCATACCGGTAGTGAATACTACTTCACCCACAGCATTGCGCTTGCCGTAAAAATCGCCTTCGTAAACGCTGCCGTCCTTTAAAACTAATTTGCCTTTTCTTGCTATTTCGTGCATACTACACCATCTCTCATCACAAATTTGCCTTCCAGCATGGTCGCAACAGCCTTGCCTTTGCAATGTTTGCCTTCATAAGGAGTTGCCTTACCGCGGGTATAGAATTTTGAACTGTCAACAGTCCATTCTTTATCAAGATCCATAATGGTAATATCAGCTACCGAACCTTCTTTTAAAGTACCGCCGTTCAGTTTGAACAGTTTTGCCGGTTCACAGCTCATTTTGCTGATAATAGTTTTTAAATCAAATATATTTGTATGATACAGATCTGTCAGCATAACGCCCAGAGAAGTTTCCAGACCGCAGAAGCCGCAGGGAGCATATCTAAATTCCACGTCTTTTTCTTCCGGCGCGTGTGGTGCGTGGTCGGTAACAATAGCATCTACCGTACCGTCCAGTACTGCCGCGCGCATTGCCTCCACATGATCCCAGCTGCGCAGCGGCGGAGAAACACGGGTTGCGGAACTATAGCCGGCACATGCCTCATCTGTAAGCGTCAGATGGTGAACAGTAACTTCACTGGTAACATTGATGCCTTTTTTCTTAGCCTGACGAATGATGTCAATAGCGCCTTTGCTTGCAACATGAGCAATATGTACATGGGCGCCGGTATATTCGGCAATCAGGCAGTCGCGGGCAACGGCAATGTCTTCTGAAATAGCCGGTACGCCGGGAACACCGATACGTGCGGAAACCGCGCCTTCATGCATATAACCTTCAGCAGCCAGTTCCGGATCAATGGCATGGCAGATCAGGGCTTTATCGAAAGCAGTTACGTATTTAGCTGCCAGCATGAATAATCTGGAGCTTTTTACATAATGACCGTCATCGGAAAAGGCCATAGCGCCTTTTTCAGCCATATCGCCGAGTTCAGCAAGCTCCTCGCCTTTTTCGCCCTTGCTGATAGCACCGATAACCTCTACATGCGCATAGCTTTCTTCTGCCGCACGCTGTTTAATACCGGAAACGATGATGGAACTATCTACAACCGGTTTGGTATTAGGCATGCAGGCTACGGTAGTTACACCGCCGGCAGCGGCAGCCATGGTACCGCTGATAATATCTTCTTTAGCTTCCAGGCCAGGCTCACGCATATGAGTGTGCAGGTCAATCAGACCGGGAGTTACCACCAGGCCGGCAGCATCATAAACTTCATCAGCCTCGGCAGACAGATTGCTGCCCAAAGCGCTTATTTTACCGTCCTCAACAAGGACATCCATTACAGCATCGAGATTTTGGCTGGGATCAACCACCCGGCCGTTTTTAATCAATGTTTTCAATGTGTTTACCCCCTGTCAAAGTCAAGAATAAAAGTGCCATACGAACTGCCACGCCATTTTGCACCTCGGTGCGGATTGCCGCATTATCGCAGTAGCCTACTTCCCAGGAAATTTCCAGGCCGCGGTTCATCGGGCCGGGATGCAGGACGGTTACATCAGGTTTAGCCAGTTTCAGACGATTTTCGTTAATGCCGAAGATACGCGCATATTCACGCGGAGACGGGAACAAACCTTTTTTCTGACGTTCCAGCTGAATACGCAGAATATCTACAACATCGGCACCTTCAATAGCTTCTTCAACACGTTTGTGCACTGTAACGCCAAGGGCTTCAATATCATGAGGCAGCAAGGTCATCGGACCGGCAACATGCACGTCAGCGCCCAGTTTGGTCCAAGCCGCAATATTGGTACGGGCAACACGGCTATACAGTACATCACCGATAATGGCCATTTTCAGGCCTTTAATATCTTTGCCCTGCTCACGAATGGTAAACAGGTCCAACAAGCCCTGGGACGGATGTGCATGGGCACCGTCACCGGCATTGATAATTACTGGGTCTGCCACATTAGCCGCATATGCAGCTGCGCCTTCAATGGGATGGCGCATAACAATAGCATCACAGGCCATGGACTGTACGGTAAGAATAGTATCGCGCAGGCATTCACCTTTTACAACGCTGGAGGAAGATGTGGTAATATTTACAACATCCGCTCCGAGATATTTGCCTGCCAGTTCAAAGGAAGTTCTGGTTCTGGTGCTGGGCTCATAGAAAAGGTTGATGATGGATTTACCTCTCAGAGAGGGAACCTTTTTAATATCCCTTTTCATGATTTTTTTCATTTCCCCAGCTGTTTTTAAAACAAGCTCAATTTCTTCAACACTGAGACTTTCCAGGTCGAGTATATCTCTTCCGCCGAGAGATACATTTGCTTTAGCCATTAGCTTAACCTCCTGTTTTTATATAATAAAAAAGCCTTCTCGTCCCATGGGGTACAAGAAGGCCGTTAGATCAGCTCTAAAAGTCTACCTTGAAGTCTCACGGGACCAATTTAAAGGTACAATTTTGATATTTATATTTTACAACACTCATATTGATACGTCAAATCTTTATACTGTTATTTTATAAGCCGGATACAATATTTTACATAGATTTTCACTTAAATCAAATTAACTTCCTTATATAAACAAGACCAGCTTCATTTATGCAAAATAGTGTCAGATGTAGTATAATAAATTATTACTGCCACAGTATTGACCAATATATAAAATTCAAAGGAGCAAGATATGCGTAATCACGTTATCGATAATCTGCGCGGCATCTGTATGCTGGGCGTCATCGCCATTCATATAGGTTCCTTGGCCTTGACGGCAAATAATTTTTCCCTGTATGTAATTTTAGAAGTTCTTTCACGCTACAGCGTGCCTTCTTTTTTCTTTATTTCCGGCTACGGTCTGTTTTGCCAGCTTAACAAACCAGTTACCTATCTGCAATTTATTAAACGCCGTTTCCGCAGCGTCGGCGTGCCTTATATCACCTGGTCACTTTTGTATTTGCTGTATTTCTGGCTGATTCTGCCGCCGGGCTATGTGAGCTGGGAGCCGCTGCATGTCGGCTTCACTCTGTTTTTTGGTCTTGGCTGCTACCATCTGTATTTTATGGTCATTCTGCTCTGGTTTTACCTTAGCTTTCCGCTCTGGCGCTCTTTGCTGCTGCAAATAAACGTCAGAGGCATCAAAGCCGGATTATTGCTGCTTTTTATTTTCCAGCTGGCATTTAATTACTGGACTACTCACCCAGGTCTTGATATCAGCGGCTGGCATGTTTTGTGGCAAAATTTTTTCAACTATCGTTTAAACTATCTGCCGCTGCATTATCTGTTAATCTTTATCTGCGGCGGCTTTACGGCCCTTTATCAAAAGCAAGTACTTAACTGGCTGCAAAATCACAGTAAAACGGTAATTCTGCTTTATCTGGCATCCATAGTGTATCTTGTCGGCAGCTGCCTTAACGCTTACTACTTCAATAACTATACGCTTCTTGATCTGGCCAACACCTATCATCAGCTCAGTCCACAGGGTCTTATTTATACGCTGACTTCTCTGGCCTTTTTCTGTACTTTTCTACCGCGCATTAAAGCCGGCACCAAGGCTTATTATGTTTTAGATCTGCTCTCAGCTAACTCCCTTTTCATTTATCTTATTCATCCCCTGCTTTTAGACTGGATGAGCAGTTTTTATAATCATTTTGGTATTATCATGACCGTTAAAAAGGTTTGTCTGTCATATGTTCTGCTGGTTGCATTCTCACTGGTTGCCAGCATTATTCTGACGCGTATTCTCACTTATTTCCCTTTGGCAGCCAAGCTGCTGGCCGGCAGAAAATAAAAATAACATATAAAAGTAAAAACACGGCATACATAATGTTTGCCGTGTTTTTTTCAGCCTTATTCAAGCTGCAAAGCCAATTTTCTCTTATCAATTTTGCCGCTTTCATTTTTCGGCAGTTCACTAAGAAAAATAAACTGCTTTGGAATTTCATACTCAGTAAGCTTATCCTTAAGCAGCATTATCATTTCCTGTTTGCTGCAATGCTTACCGGCTGCCAAAAATGCTATCAAACTGTCCGCATCATTACGATGCAGCGGCAGAACAGCAGCTTCCGTTACAAAACTTACTTCCTGCAAAATCTGCTCAACTTTACGCATTGAAACCTTGATTCCGTTTAAATTGCAAATGTCATCCACACGCCCCAAAAAATGCAGGCAGCCATTTTCATCCAGATAACCTCTGTCCTTAAGAGAAAACGGCATTGTAACACCTTCAATACTAAAAGGAGTATCTACAAAAATTTCTTCCTGCTCAACAGCAATTTTAACTCCCGGAAACGGACGGCCAATTTTAGTTCTGTCCTCTGTCATTTCAGAACCTTTGATGTAAGTAATATAATTCAGCTCACTGGCTCCATAGTACAAGGTTATTTCCGCACAAGGAAAAATTTTCCGCAGCCGCTCCGCTTCCTTGCGTCCCAGACTTTGCGAACCGCTGACGATGCATTTTATCCGATTATTGGCATTTTTGGCTACTTTTGGCAGCAGCAGCAATTTGGACGGAATCAGATATAAAGCATTAACATGATACTTTTCAATCATCTGCAGCCAATGCCTGGGCCGAAATTTTTCTGCTGCGACAATCGTACCGCCTACGGCCAAAACACTCATATAAATATTCAAATTGCCCGTAAAAGCCAAGCTGCCCTGACAAAAAATAATTGTCTGCCCATCAATGCCAAAAATCTCATTCTGCTGCGGAAAAAAATCCACCCAGCTTTCGTAGCTGCGCCATAAAAGCTTGCTGTTGCCGGTAGAGCCCGATGTAAGCACACCCATGCAGGCTCTATCAGGAATAGCATCAATTATAAATTCCTGTTTTTTGCTGGCTTCCGTTGCAATAACCGGCACTGTTTTACTGCCGCTGTAAGCAATAAATTGTATAAGCTGCCCGGCAATATGCTCTGCGTGAATAAATTTTACCGGCTGAGAGAAATTTTCCTGCTGCCCACGTATAAGCTGTGCCTGACTGCACAAATCTCCATAGGTATAAAGCTTTTCCTCTGTAATCAACGCCGCCTTTTCCTGCGACTGTTGTGATAATAAAGTAAAATAATCCATTTTCAGACCCTCTCTATTAATAGAGCCGTACCTACGCCGCCGGCAGCAGCCACGCTGCAGCAGCCCAAACGTCCCTGCCGCTGCCGCAGAGATTCCAGCAAATGCAGCAGGATAATACCGCCGGAAGCTCCATAGGGATGACCGTATGCCAAAGCTCCGCCAAAAACATTATAGCGCTCCGTACTATGCGGAAAGGCTCTGGCAAATAGAACATCTATAACGGCAAAGGCTTCATTCAATTCAAAACCGTCAATATCGTCTTCCTTAAGCTTATGTTTAGACAGCAATTTTTGCAAAGCCAAAACAGCCGTCTTGGGACTGACCAGAGGATCGCCGCCGCAGGCAGCGGTTCCGATTACTTTTGCCGCTGCTGGACAACAGCTTTTCTGCAGATAATCTTGCGAGCAAAGCACCAGAAAAGCGGCGCCATCATTAATCAGACAGGAATTTGCCGCCGTAATAAACTGACCGCCAGGCAATACTTTAGGCATTCTATCCAACAGCCGCTGGCTCATTCTCGCTCTGATGCCTTCATCCTTACTGCCGCCGCAGACTTCGGTAATTACATTGGCGAGCAGATTCTCCTGCTGTGCCTTCACTGCCAATGCATGACTGCGCAATACCCAGGCATCCATTTCCGCTTTTGTAATCTGTTCCTGCGCTGCTGCCAATTCCGCGCCTTCCAGCATAACAGTCTCGCGATGAATGCCTGGCATGAACTTGGCCACACTATACCAGCCGTCGCCATTATAGGCCGGATGATTGGGATTATAACCGCGCCGCGGCTGCGTAGAGCTGCTTTCAAAGCCGCCGGCTATAATTACATCTGCTTCGCCTGCTGCAATCTTTGCAGCAGCCACCGCAATACTTTCCAGGCCGCTGCCGCACTGCACATCAACAGTAAAAGCAGGCACAGAAATATCCACGCCTGCCTCCAAAGCCATCAATCTGGCAATATTGCCGCCGGCACCTACGCCGTTGCCGGCAATAATATAATCCGGTTTTTTTACCTGATATTTTTCCATTACTTGGCGCAATACGGCTGCTCCCAGTATTTCTGCCGGCACATGCCGGTACATACCGTTGCAGATTCCCACGTAGCTGCGCAAACCGCCTAAAATATATACATTATCCATTTTATCACCTGGTAAATACTTTCTGAATCGGTCCGGCCAAAAAGGCAGCGGCCAAACACTTAGCCACATCCAAGGGTATGAATGGCAAAACGCCTGTTACAACGGCGGCTTCCCAGTTCATGCCGGTAATAAATTTCAGTTGCACGGCACCCAGAAGATAGATTACCGGAATACCTATAAACACACTTAAAACAGCATATCTTTTGAAACTGTACTTTTCACCTTTCAGCAAAGAAATCAGTACTGCTGCTACCAAAAATCCGAAAATATATCCGCCGGTAGGTCCAAACAATTTAGCAGGTCCGGCTGAACCGCCGGTAAAAACCGGAATACCGGCCAGGCCAATCAGCAGATAAACCAGCATGGTCATAAAAGTCTGTTTCGGTGTCAGCAAAAACGCCACCAGATTAACAAACATGGTTTGCAGCGCAATCGGCGACATGGAAAACGGCAATGGTATGACTATATATGCCGATACACAATTCATGGCTACCAGCAGAGCAATCTTAGTCATTTCTGCTGTTTTGCTTACGGAAGAATTCATCTTAAAGTTCACCCTCTTAATTTATCGTTGATTACAAAAACTTTCATTTCACGTACATATGCGGTCATCCGGCCGCCTTCGTCAAGGCAGAATACTCTGTCGCCGGCATATACCGGCTGCAGAAATTTTACCTGCCATTGCAGCTTTTTCAGCTTCAGCTCCTGCTGCAACCAGCTCAGTAAAAGCAGTCCGGGAACTACGGGATGCGCCTGCCGGTGAATCTTATTTTCATCACCTGCATAATCAGCATAATCAGCAATTTCCCGTTCGGAAAATATATGTTCGGCCACAATTTTCCCTTCCGCTTTTTCGGCTGCGGTATTTTTCGCCTCTGTCTTTTTGGGCAGCAGCAGAATTACCTTCATTTCTTTTTGCAGAATACCGGCATCGTCCCTGCCCTGTACAAGCAGCACACTTCTGTTTTGACGCTGCAGCACTGCCGTATTGCTGTAGTGCCCGGCGCTTCCCCGGATAGCAACATCCACAGCGGCAATCATCCAGCCTTGAAAAACATCCTGCTCACAATTGGCCAATGCCTGCGCCAATTCCAACATAAGTATGACTTCCTTTCATAATACATTCATTATAAAACAAAGCAGTATTTATAGTCAACCTCTGTCGCAATTAAGTTAACTTTAAATACTGCCTCTTTTGATAATATTTTCACCAAACCGTTTTTTCAGCGCGTCTACCGCCGTATTGCGCTGCATAAGCCTGCGGTCTTCATCAAAAGCAAGACTGCCGCTGCTGCCGTCGATCAGATTGGATACCGTTACGCCTAAAAGCCGTACGCCTCTGCGCAAATCAATCTCCCGCAGCAATTTGACCGCCAGCCGGTAAATATCCTCGTCAAAATGTATATCTGTTTCACTGGTTATGCTGCGCGTAGATATTTTAAAATCCGTAAATTTTACCTTGAGGGTCAGCGTATGACCGCTGTATCCCTTGCTGCGCAGCCTGAAACCTGTCTGCCCGCTTAAAACCAGCAGGGCCTGGCAACATTCAGCGAAGGAAAATAAGTCTTTGACAAAAGTAGTTTCTCTGCCAATAGATTTGGGAACCGAATCGGCATGCACCGGTCGCTGATCAATACCTTGCGCCAGCAGCTGCACGTCATGCCAGTTTTTGCCGAAGACCTTCTGCAGGATCTGACGCTCCGCCAGGGCTAATTGCCCGATGGTGGCAATTCCATACTGCAGCAAAGCTTTTTCGGCCATTTTACCGATGCCAAAAATCTTTGTTACGGGAAAATCAGCAATAAAAGCTGCCGCATTTTCATGCCTGATAATCGTAAAGCCATCTGGTTTTTGCAAATCCGATGCCATTTTCGCCAAAAATTTATTCGGCGCCAATCCCACGGAAGCAGTTAAACCAATTGTTTCAGCAATACGCTGTTTTATCAGCCTGCCAATAGCTTCCGGAGCACCATAAAGTCTTTCCATGCCGCTGACATCCAGAAAGGCTTCATCAATTGATAACTGCTCAACAACGGGCGCATATTCATGAAAAATGCTCATGACCTGCCTGGAAATTTCCTGATACCGCCGCATGCGTACGGGCACAAAAATTCCATGGGGACAAAGCTTTCTGGCCTGCGCAACCGGCATGGCTGAATGCACGCCATACCTGCGGGCCTCGTAAGAACAGGTTGAAACAACCCCACGCTCAGACTGCCCGCCTACAATAACCGGCAAATTGCGCAGCTGAGGATTATCAAGCTGCTCAATAGAAGCAAAAAAAGCATCCATATCGACATGCATAATCCATCTCAGCATTAATACACCTGCTTTCTAAATCATCAGTGCATAAACAGCAGCTCCTATCAGGACAAGTCCCGCAAAATTATAAAACAGGAACATTTTCAGATAGTTTCCCGCCTGATAAGGATGTTCCGCAGCAAACAGCTTATAGGAAATAACACTGGCCATGGAAGCAATCAAAGTTCCCAAGCCGCCAATATTCACACCCAAAAGCAGAGCCTCCGCTTCCTTAGTCAGTGCCGCTAAAAGCATGGCTGCCGGTACATTGCTGATCAGCTGACTGCTGACTAATGCCGCCAGATAAGTTCCTCCGGCGCTGTTTAAAACGTTATTCTGCAAAAAAGCAACTATATCCGTATGACTGATATTGCCGATAAAAACAAAAAAGCCAATAAAGGTTACAAGCAAAGAATAATCAACCTGCCGAAACAGCTTCCGATTGAGCAGCAGCACCACTGCTGCGGTAAGCAGTAATGCCAAGTACTTGTCTACGCAATGCAGAACCGCTGCAATGTTGAAAAACAGTAAAAATAAATAAACCGCCGTAATCTTTCTTTCCGGGCATTGCAGCCGTTCCAAATGTAAAGATAACGGTCTGTTTCTGCCATTAAAAATAATTAAAAGAATATAAGCTATCGAAAGCAGCATGGGCACCAGCATAATAGAAAAAAACTCACTGGCCGTAAAATCATAATGCGCATATAAAAATAAATTTTGCGGATTACCGGCCGGGGTAAACATGCTGCCAAGATTAGCTGCCAATGTCTGTAAAATAATAGTCTGCGGCATATCCATTTTGGCTTTCTTGCCGATAACCAGAGCCAAAGGCACAAAAGTCAGCAAGGCAACGTCATTGGTAACAAACATGGAAGAAAGAAAGGTTATGCCTGTAAGTACCAGTATAATCTGCCGCCTGCTGCTGCAAAGCTGCAGCAGTTCCACCGCGCTCCAATCCAAAAAACGGATACTTTTCAGACCTGCGACCACCAGCATCAGAGCCCATAGTACGCTTAACACTTCCCAATCGATATATGACGCCTTTGGTGTATAAAATATAGAAGACACTAACGCCATAAGCACCGCGGCACTTAAAACTATTTCCTGTCTTATAAAGTTAATTATCTTGTGTAACAAAGTATCACCCATTATCAAATGCATCTGTCTTATAAATTTTTCATTGCCAGTTATCCCTGCTGGCAGCAAAAGCCAGCGCGCTGACTTTTGCTGCTCCCGCTGAATATAAAGCAGCTGCAGCTTCCCGCATAGTGCTGCCGGTAGTAAAAATGTCATCACACAGCAAAATTTTTTTACCGCTTACCTGATGCAAAACCTTAAAACATCCCTGCAGTTCCTGCCTGCGCAGTTCCGGTTCCAGTTCATACAGGGGCAAAGTTGGACGGATTCTTTGCAGCAGGTTTGGGCGCCATCTTTTTCTGTCCAGGGAAGAAAAAATTGCTTCCGGCACATCAAATCCTCGCCGCTGCCGCCTCTCTGCCGATGTAGGAATACCGGCGATAATATCATACGAGGAAGTAAAAACGTTCATCCTTTCAGGCAAGGACAGGCAAGCTTCTTCCTTTAAGCAGGGTAAAAAATCTCTCTGCCGCTCAAATTTTATCCGATGCAAGATTTGCTGCAGCTGCCGCTCATATTTATACAGCAGAAAGATTTCCGCCAGTACATCGTCATTTTTAATAACTTTCTGCAGCTGAAAACCTCGCCGGCAGGAAGCGCAAAAACAGCCGTCATCAATTGTCTGCCCGCAAACCTGACAGCGCCGCGGATAAAATATCTCTCCCAGCAGCCGCAGATAATAATTAAAATTTTGTTTAGCTGAAAATATCACTGTCTTCCTGCAGCCTTTCTGCCAGCAGCGAATATCTGCGGCGTGTTCTATCATTTTCCACCGCCGTCCGTACAGCAGTTCTGGTACCGATAACCTGAACCTGTTCCTTGGCTCTGGTCACAGCAGTATAGAAAAGATTACGCTGCAGCATAATATAATGGCTTGGCACCATCATCAGCAGTACGCAGGGATATTCACTGCCCTGAGATTTATGAACACTCATGGCATAAGCCAGCTGCAGTTCCTCTACTTCACTTTGGGTGTAGCTGACATACTCTCCCTCTGCCCTTTCAGGATAAGCCACAGTCACATTTTTGCCGTCAATCCTGATAATCCTGCCTATATCACCGTTAAAAACATCTTTTTCATAATTATTGCGTATCTGCATAACCTTGTCGCCTACCCGCAGAACATTCCCCGGAATATTAATTTCCGCTTTATTAACAGCAGGCGGGTTTAGATGCTGCTGCAGAAGCTTATTCAGGTTCTGAACTCCGCAGGGATTTTTATGCATTGGCGAAAGCACCTGCACGCTGCGCCAGTCCTTTTGCGCTGCCAGTCCAGCATAAGTTTTTGCCGCATACTCGGCAGCCGCATTTTCATCAGTAAATTCCATCAGGGAAAAATCACTGCCGGCAACGAACTCCGGCATTTGCCCATGATTGATTTTATGCGCATTAATGACAATGGGACTGACCTCTGCCTGACGAAAGACGTTTTCCAGTCTTACTACGGGCATCTTACCTGAGCGAATCATATCTTTCAGTACGGAACCGGCGCCTACTGACGGCAGCTGGTCCACATCACCCACAAAAATCAGGCGGCAGCCTCCGGGAACTGCCTGCAGCAGATGATAAGTCAGATTAATATCCAGCATAGAGGCTTCATCGACTATAATTGCTTCCGCGTCCAAGGGCTCGCTGTCATCCTTGCCAAAACAAAATCCTTCGCTGTTCGGCTGATATTCCAGCAGTCTATGGACTGTCAAAGCCGGATGACCGGCAGATTCGGCCAGTCTTCTGGCAGCTCTGCCAGTAGGTGCCGCCAGCAAAATGCGGCAGCCCGCCTTTTCCAAAACATTGATGATTCCTTTGACAACCGTTGTTTTGCCGGTACCTGGTCCGCCGGTCAGCACAAATACGCCATGTTTCAAAGAAGCATAAATTGCTTCTTTCTGAGCCTCCGCCAAGGCAATGCCTGCTTCAGCTTCCCAATCGGCAATAACTTTGTCAGCATCCACCCTGCCCACCGGATTGACATGATCCCGTAAAAACAGCAGGCGTCGTGCTGTTCCCACCTCTGCCCGGTAAAGGTATTCCGGATAAATCAAACGCATGCCGCCAATTTCTTCTATGCGCAGCAAATCGCGCTCCAGCAGATCATTAAAAACATGCTGCACAGCTTCCGGCTCAATCACCAGCAGCCTGACAGTCTCCCTGAGCAGCAATTCTTCCGGTACGCAGGTATGTCCCGCAGCAGCAGCCTGAGTAACTGCATAACTAAGACCGGCAATAATTCTTTCACTGCAGTCACGCGGCATCCCCATAGCCATGGCAATTCTGTCCGCTGTTTTAAATCCGATACCGCTGATATCATTAGCCAGACTGTAAGGATTCTCTTTAATTCTTACAATGGCTGTGCTGCCGTAAATGGCCTGCAATCTGGCAGCATAACCGCTGCTGACTCCATGGGATTCCAAAAACAGCATCAGCTCCCGCATTTCTGAAAGCTCCGCATAAGCAGCGCCGATATCAGCTGCTTTTTTAGCGCTGATACCTTTAATTTCCGCCAAACGCTCAGGACAGCTGCCCAAAATCTCCAAGGTTTGTTCGCCAAAATACTCTACTATTCTGGCGGCGGTGACCTTGCCTACGCCCCTAATGGCTCCGGAAGCCAGAAAGCGCTCAATTCCCAAGGCAGAAGTAGGCTGCTGCACATTGCAAATTACCGCATCAAACTGTCTGCCGAATCTGCTGTGTTCCGTCCACTGACCTTCCAAGATAAGATGCTCGCCCAGATAAGGAGCAGCACCGTGATAAACAGCTGTCACCCGGCCTTCGCTGCGGCTGCTGAGACGCAGCACGCAAAACATTCCGTCATCACTTTGAAAAATTATGTCTTCCAATAAGCCTTCCAGCTTTTCCATCTTTTCACCGCCATAATGAAACAAATGTTCTCTTTTATATTCAGTATTATAACACGATTTTCCGGCAAAATAAAACACTGCTCTTTTTGACAAACATAAATCTTTTCGCTATAATAAAATATACTTTAAATGCTTAGGAGTGTCACTGTGAAAATCAAAAAATTTACTGGTAAACTTATCGCTGTTGATATGTATAATTGCAGTGCAGCTATTTTAAATAATCCTGATGATACGGAATCTGCCCTGAAAAAGGCATGCGAGGATTTTTCTCTGCAACCTTATCAAATCATCCGTACCAATGAAGAAAATCAAAGTGAATACTCACTCATCGCCATCTGCAAACAGGGCCATGTAGCACTGCATCTTTATCCTGAAGTAGGATTTGCAACTGCAGACGTATACAGCTGCTACGAAAATGCCGAACCGGCAGGCATGGCACGTTTTCTGCGCAGTTATCTGGATGCGGATAAATCCAAGATAACATTACTGGATCGTGCTGATTTCGGCAGCGAAAGCGATATGAAACCGCATCGCCGTTCCAACATCAAATTTATTCGTCGCACCCAAAACTTTGGCGGCAAACTGAAAAAAATGATGATGAAACCACGTTCTATCTAAAAAATAAAGCTGCCGCAAGGCAGCTTTTCTTATATCTACGTTTATTATACAGGAGGCATATCATGAAATATCTATTCTGGGATATCGACGGCACACTGCTGCTTACCGGAGGTGCCGGCGCCAACGCCATGCTCGATGTCATTAAAGAACATTATTTTCTAAAAGATTTCAAGTTTCAAAAATCACTGGCAGGACGCACAGATTCCGAAATCATCAAAGAAGCGGTGCTGCAGATCAAAGGCCATTTTCATGCGGCAGACGCAGCCAGCCTTTTGATTCGCTATCACATGGCTCTGCCGAAATACCTTAACCGCTATCAGGGTTATGTTCTTCCCCACGTTCAAAAAACTCTGGATTATTTTTCCCATCTTGACAGTCAGTTTACCAACTGCCTGCTTACAGGTAATACCAAAACGGCCGCCAAGCTCAAGCTCTCTCACTATCAACTGGACCAGTATTTTGATTTTAACCGCAGCGTTTTTGGCGAATTAAGCGAAGATCGTACTGAACTGGCCAAAATTGCCTGGCAGCGTTTTTATGTACGCGACCCGGAAATTAGTACCAAAGATTTTATTTTTATCGGCGATACACCCAATGACGTTCTATGTGCCAACGCTATCGACGCCAAATGCCTTGTGGTCCTGGCCGGCTCTCACTACAAACCGGAAGATTTTCAGGAAGTGAAGCCCTGGAAAATCTTGCAAACCTTGCCGGAAAATCCTGCTGAACTGCAAAAACTCTTTGAAGAAGCCTGAGGATATGATGATGAAAAAAATTCTTCTGACCTGCTTGCTGCTTATTTACACAGCCAGTGCCGGCGCCTATAATAATCAAGACATCGCCGCAGTGCAGTCCGGCTTTGACTGCATTAACGGTGATCTTTCAGGAGCAGACCTTTCAGGCATGAACCTTGCCGGACGCAATTTCACAGGTACTGATTTTTCTGAGGCCCGTCTGGTGAAAACCAATCTGGAAAACTGCCGGCTTACAGACGCTGATTTTTCTCATGCCTTTCTTCAGCAGTCCAATCTGCGCAACACTCAGGCAGAAAAAGCTGATTTCAGCTATGTCTCTGCCCCGGAAGCAGATTTTACCAATGCCAACCTTGCGGGAGCTAATTTATACCGCAGTCAGATGAACGGCTGCCGCTTCTTAAATGCTGATTTGCGCGGTATTCACGCTGAGGAATCATCATGGGATAAAATCAGAGCTGATTATGCCGATTTTTCCTATGCCAATATGCCATACTGCTGGTTCTATCAGGCTCAGCTGCGCAATACCC
Source organism: uncultured Phascolarctobacterium sp. (assembly GCA_900552005.1). Lineage (GTDB taxonomy): Bacteria > Bacillota > Negativicutes > Acidaminococcales > Acidaminococcaceae > URXU01. Next base: position 122,064 of record URXU01000002.1, read on the forward strand.
TGTTTGAAGGTGCCAATCTCTATAAAGCAAAAATGCAGCAGGCCGATTTAACCGATGCGCAGCTGCGCAGTGCTAAAATGGGACGCGCTTTTTTATATCAGGCCAATCTTACCAATACTAATTTTAATGCGGCTGTTTTGGAATATGCCGATCTGCGCAATGCCAAAATGAATTACACGGAATTTGGTACGGCTTTTAAAGACAACGCAAAATTTTAAATCCGTAAGCACTTCTCAAAAATATTTCATTGATGAGAAGTGCTGTTTTTATGAAGAGATTCAAGAGCAGCCTAAATAAGCTATGCACTGCTTAAAAAATTAAATGCACAAGGCAATACCGGCATACGCTGTTCAACAAAAAAGCATAAGAGCATAAAAAAAGAACCGCCTAAAAAGCGGTTCTAAATTTTTAAGTTGGTCGGGGCGGCGAGATTCGAACTCACGGCCTCTTGTACCCGAAACAAGCGCGCTACCAAACTGCGCCACGCCCCGACATGTACTGATTAACATCAGCAACATGGACTATTATAAAGCAATGTTCTTAATCTGTCAACACTTTTTTATAATTTATCCCTGAGTAACTACTCGAATGCTGGTAACTTCAAAAGCTTCAGCAATTGCAGGCAGGCATTCGCGCTCAATATTGGTACGGTGCAGTTCATTTTCCGCAACAATCATGATACGATTGCCAGCATAATTAATGTTATGAACATTACTGATCAGACGGTGAAAAGTTTCTTCACCTAAAATCGCCTTCAGCTTTTGTAATTTTTCCATTACATAAGGTTTTTCTTCTGCCATCCTTTTTTCCAAAGGAGAAAAAGGTACTGTTACAACACGGGCATCACGAGCCAGGACAAACTTTTCTTCACCCTCACCAGGTACAACCAAATCGTCACGCATATTATAGACCTCCATATTTAAACTTGTAAAAGTATAAAAGCATTTTACATTATCTTTTATTATATGCTAACGGCTACTAACAGTCAAGACAGGCAGCCGCTGTCCATCAGCACTCCGCCTTTATGTTCACGTTTGCGAAAAACACGGCGATATTGTATAATATTATCGATTTTAGCTTATTTTACAGCCTAAAGATAAAGGTTGTTGTTTGAATATTAGGAGGTTATTTGATGTCCGTATTTGATGTTTTACAGGAACGTGGCTTTATTAAACAAATGTCACACGAAGACGAAATCAGAGAATTGCTGGAAAAGGAAAAAATTACTTTTTATATAGGCTTTGACCCCACAGCCGACAGTCTGCATGTAGGTCATTTCATCGCCCTGATGATGATGAGCCATATGCAAAAAGCAGGACACCGTCCAATCTGCCTTTTAGGCGGCGGTACCGGCATGGTTGGCGATCCCAGCGGCAAAGACGAAATGCGCAAAATGCTGACACCTGAGTTCATTAATCATAATATCGCCTGCTTTAAAAAACAGATGAGCCGCTTCATCGACTTTTCTGACGGAAAAGCTATTTTAGCCAATAATGCTGACTGGCTGCTGGATTTAAATTACGTGCAGCTGCTGCGCGAAGTAGGCGTGCATTTTTCTGTTAACCGCATGCTTACCGCTGAATGCTTTAAAAAACGTTTAGAACGCGGCCTTTCCTTCTTTGAATTTAACTACATGATTATGCAAAGCTACGATTTTTGGCGTCTGAATAAAGATTACGGCTGCATTATGGAACTTGGCGGTGACGACCAATGGTCCAATATGCTGGCAGGTGTGGAATTAATTCGCCGCAAGGAACAAAAGCCGGCCTACTGCATGACCTGCAAACTGCTGACTACCAGTGACGGCCGCAAAATGGGCAAAACTGAAAAAGGCGCTTTATGGCTGGATCCTGAAAAAACATCTCCTTATGATTTTTATCAATACTGGCGCAATGTTGATGATAATGATGTGGAAAATTGTCTCAGCCTGCTTACCTTCCTGCCCATGGATGAGGTACGCCGTCTTAGCGCCCTGAAGGATGCAGAAATTAACATTGCCAAAAAAGTACTGGCATTTGAAGTTACCAAACTGGTTCATGGTGAAGAAGAAGCAGTCAAAGCACAGCAGGCAGCAGAAGCTCTGTTCGGCGGCGGCAGCAATATGGAAAATGTACCGACTGTAGAAATTACTCCTGAGGACATGAATGCCAAAGTGGTAGATGTGCTGACTGCCGGAAAAATCTTCTCCAGCAAACGTGAAGCGCGCCAGATGATTGCTCAAGGCGGTTTATATATCAAAGACGAAGTACTTAAAGATGCCGAAGCTTGTCTGTATGAAGATTTATTTGACAAGGACAAAAGTCTTTTAATTCGTAAAGGCAAGAAAAAATATTTCCGTTTAATTGTAAAATAAAATTGAAAAAACCTCTGTTTTTTAGCAGAGGTTTTATTTTTTCTGCATAAATATTATAATTTTCAGATTTATTTTGTATAATTTAAAGTTTTTCGCGAGAATTGTGGTTTTACATTGAATAAATATTGTATAGGCCAAAATGTTGCAAAACAATAATAAATTTATTATAATAATTCGCAGTGAGAATCCTTCTCCAATTATAGACTTGGAGAAGTTTTTTTATTTTCAGCAAAAATATTGCTGTAGGCAACTATTTAACTCAGGAGACTATTTATGAATCAAAAAATCAATTTATCATTAATTCTGCCTATCGGACTTATGTTGTTTTCTTTCTTCTTCGGTGCGGGCAACTTTATTTTCCCGCCGGTACTTGGCCAGCTGGCCGGCGATAATCTGACGCCGGCTATTATTGGTTTTTGCATCAGCGGTGTGGGCCTTCCTTTAATGGGTATTGTGGCCATGGCAATTAACCGCAGTGACAATCCTGATAATCTGGCTTCACCGGTGCATCCAAATTTTGCCAGAGCATTAGTAGTAATCTGCGCTCTTACTATCGGACCATTTTTCGCCATTCCTCGTACGGCGGCAGTTTCATTTGAAACGGGTATTCTGGCTTTTGTTCCTGCGGGATACCATGATTTTGGCATGATTGCCTACAGTATGTTTTTCTTTCTGCTGACCTATCATCTTTCTGTTAATCCTTCTAAAATTATTGATAATATCGGTAAGATTATGACCCCTATGCTGCTGATTTGCCTGGCAATTCTGATTGCTTTCGTCCTCATTGATCCCTTGGGTCCGGCGCAGGCAGCTCAGGGAGATTATGCCGAAGTACCCTTTTTTAAAGGGTTCCAGGAAGGCTATAATACCATGGACCTTTTAGCCGCCATGCTTTTTGGCGCCGCTACGGTCAATGCCATTGAATCCAAAGGTATTCTTGATCACAAGCTGCTGACAAAATTATGTATTTATGCCGGTCTCATTGCAGCAAGCTTCCTTGCCGTTATTTATTCTTCTCTTGCCTATACGGGCGCTACAAGCGTACAGGCTTTCGGTATTATTGCCAATGGCGGACAGCTGCTGAATAATATTTCCGTACATTACATGGGTAATTTCGGCAAAGTAATTCTGGCGCTGATAATCTTTTTTGCCTGCATAACTACCAGCATTGGACTGACAACTTCCATTTCCGGTTATTTTAACGCTCTGCTGAAAGAGCGCATCCAATATCAGCGTTATGTACTGGCAATTTCGCTGTTCAGCTTTGCTGTCTCCAATGTTGGTCTCAATAATATTATCAAATTATCCATTCCCATTCTCTGTATGCTTTACCCGATTGTTATCACGCTGGTACTGCTGAATGTGTGCAGCGGCCTTTTCAAGCGCGATGCACGTATCTTCCGTCCCTGCCTGTTCTTTACAACAATTTTTGCCATTTTTGACGGTCTTAAAGCTGCCGGTATCAGCACCGGTTTTATCCATGCTGCTTTGGAAAATTACATGCCCCTTTACAATATCGGTTTTGGCTGGATTATTCCCTGTCTTTTTGGTATTATTATAGGCTTCATCTGGAAATTTGCAGATTCTCAAAAAGCCTGATGCTCTGCTTACAAGCCTGCCATATGCAGGCTTGTTTATTTTTTGTCAGCAGCAGGTATATTTTATGTAAAGACGAATATATAATATAGTATTATCTTATGGAGGAGAATATAATGACTGAACAAGAAAAACAATGCAGCAATACATCCTGCGGACGCAGCAGCTGCGAAGGATGTGAACATGCCGGTGAACATGAAGCAACGGACTTTGCCGCTCATTTAAACCCCATGAGCAATGTTAAAAAAGTTATCGGCATTGTCAGCGGTAAAGGCGGTGTGGGCAAATCCCTGGTAACTTCTTTATTAGCTGCCGGTATGCGCAAGCGCGGCCACCGCAGTGCAGTTTTAGATGCTGATATTACAGGCCCGTCCATCCCCAAGGCCTTCGGCCTTCATGGCAGGGCCAGCGGTAATGAGATTGGCCTGATGCCCATGACAACAGCATCCGGCATTGAAATTATTTCTGCCAATATGTTCCTGCAGAATGAATCTGACCCTGTTATTTGGCGCGGTCCTATGATTGCCAATATGGTTAAACAGTTTTGGACCGATGTTATCTGGACTGATATTGATTATATGTTTGTAGATATGCCTCCCGGAACCGGAGATGTTCCTCTGACAGTTTTCCAATCACTGCCTGTGGACGGAATTATTGTAGTTACCTCTCCGCAGGAACTGGTATCCATGATTGTTGCTAAAGCGGTAAAGATGGCCAAAATGATGAATATTCCTGTTTTAGGCCTGGTAGAAAACTATTCCTACTTCCACTGCCCTGATAATGACCGGGATTATCAGATCTTTGGTGAAAGCCATCTGGAGCAAACCGCCGCAGCTTACGGTCTGCAAGTTCTGGCTAAATTACCCGTTGATCCGTCTATTGCCGCAGCCTGTGATGCCGGTAAAATTGAAGAGATTAATCTGCCTGTAATTAATGATTGCTGCAGTTACCTGGAATCAGCCTGGAAAGAATAACAAAAAACGGTTATGAAAAAAATCCATAACCGTTTTTTTATGCTAATTCCAATAGATTCTTTGGCAGTTTAACAATAAATTCTGTTCCCTGACCGGGCGTACTATTAACTTTAATCGTGCCCTTATGAAAAATAATACCGTGCTTCACAATGGAAAGGCCAAGCCCGGTACCTTCCACCGCTTTATGACGGCTTTTATCAATGCGGTAGAAGCGTTCAAAAATTCTTTCCTTTTCATCCATAGCAATACCTATTCCTGTATCTGCTACAGAAACCGTCAGTTTATTTTCTTTTTCTGTCAGATGCAATATTACACTGCCGCCAGGCCGGTTATATTTGATAGCATTATCTATCAAATTAGCGAAGACTTCTTCCAGCATGGAGGGAATTCCCTGCATGCTGTATTCTTTGCCTGAACACTCAAGCTGTAGGCTGATATTACTTTTTTCAGCCTTATTGGCCAAACGCTGCAGCGCCTGTTCCAGCACCTTCTTCAAATCAAAGTGTTCCAGCATATCCTGCTGCTGTTCTTCCAATTTGGATAATTTGATAATATCATCAATTAACCGCAATAGATTTTTAGCCTCATCATAAATCTTGCGCAAAAAACGCGGACGGTCATCTTCCTTGACCAGTCCATTAAGCATAATTTCCGAATATCCCATAACGGACTGCAATGGTGTTTTCAGCTCATGGGAAACATTAGCGGAAAACTCACGGCGAAGCTTCTCCGATGCCGTTTTTTCCGTTACATCCATAATAATTAACACCAAACCCTTGCCGCCAACCTTGCTGCCGTTAATCTGATAGTAGCTGCTGCCTTTACTCAGCAGCATGCTGCCCTTGCCGGCAGCGTCGATTTTTTCCAGCAAATGCTGAATATCCTCTCCCAAACTGCTTAATGTCAACAGATTTTTACCAATAAGTTCCTGCTTTTCGCAGCCAAAGAATTTAACGGCACTTTTATTGATGGAAATAATCTCGCCGCTATTGTCCAAAAACAGCAGTCCTTCATCCATATTATTAGTTACGGCTTTCAGCTCCTGCTTTTTATTTTTATAACGGCGCATTTCCTTATCAAGTTTTTGCTGCTGCGTGGCAATACGTTCCAAAAGCGGCTGCAGTTCCGGATAACTTATTGACGGCCCCGACAAAGGCTGTTCCAGATTAATTTTTTCCAGAGGATTGATAACCTTCGCCGTTATGGACCTGGCCGCAAAAAAGGCGCCAATAATCAGTACCAGCAAAATACCAAGCACATAATGAATGACATTGGCAAATCTCATGAAAACAGTATCATTAACACGGGAAAAACGCAAAATGTCTCCGTCCGGCATCATGGTAGCATAATAAATAACTTCCTTGCTTAAGGTATCGGACATTCTGACTGCGTGACCCTCTCCCTTTTTCAGAGCCTGCTGCACTTCTTCACGATGAATATGATTTTCCATTGTTTCGGCATCTACATAATTATCAAAAATCACATTGCCATTGGGCGAAAGTACCGTTACCCTGTCCATAATGCCGGTTTTCTTCAGTCTTTCAAAATCTAACTGTCCATTCTGATGCAAAGCTATCAGGATTTTGGCCTGATTTTTTAAACTATTGATACTTTCATCGGATACCTGACGGTAAGTTACCCATAAGAAAAGAGAAGCAGCCAAAACAAGCGCCGTAAAGGTCAGAAAAAAGAGACTGTAAAATATTTTCTTTCTCATTTTTTATTTACCATTCTGTAGCCTACACCGCGTATAGTTTCAATAAGCTCCCCCGCGCTGCCCAGTTTCTGGCGCAAAGTTCTGATATGTACATCCACGGTACGCGTTTCACCGCTGAATTCATAACCCCAAATATCGTTGAGCAGTTTATCACGGGAAAAGACGATGCCTGGATTGGTCAGAAATTTTTTCAGCAATTCATATTCCTTCAATGTTAAAATTATATTTTCATCATTTACTGTTACCATATGTTCAGATAAATTAACGGTCAGATTGCCCACGGTAATCAGATTTCCCAGCGGTTTATCCTGTCCGCAGCGCCGCAGCACCGCCTTGATGCGCGAAACCATTTCCAGCATTCCGAAAGGTTTGGCTATATAATCATCGGCGCCGCTGTCCAAGCCCTTAACCTTATCAAATTCGGTTCCTTTAGCCGTGGCCATAATAACAGGTATGGAAGCATAACGCCGGTCTCCTCGCAGCTTGCGCAAAATACTAAGCCCGTCTTCATCCGGCAGCATAATATCCAGCACAATCAATTCCGGCAATTCCGTTTCCAGTATCTTGAACAGCTCCTTGCCGCTGCCGCAGCCTTTAGCCTGAAATCCCACGGACTGCAGCGTATAAACTTCCAGTTCACAAATATTTTGTTCATCTTCCACACAAATTATCATTATAGTCCAACCCCATTTATTTTTAGTAATTTATTCGTTAACTTAACTAATTTTACATTACGGATAAAAATCCTGTTTCTCCATGTTAAATTTTCGTAAAAATTACCTTATTCCGTTAAATACTAATAAAAAAAGCTCTGCCGCAGCAGAGCTTTTTTTATTTTTTTAGGCTTCTTCGCTGAAATCAGCTTTGCCAACACCGCACAGAGGGCATACCCAGTCTTCCGGTACGTCTTCCCAGGCAGTACCTGCTGCAACGCCGTTGTCCGGATCGCCAACTTCAGGATCATAAACATAGCCGCAAATATTGCAAACCCATTTTGCCATCTTCAATACACTCCTTTATAATATTTTACTGTCTTGATTATACCACAAATAATAAATTCTGTTATTAATAGTCTGTAAATTTTACTAAAATTATTTTAAAAGCGCTTTTTTCTCAGGTAACTCAAGGCGAAAGAAATCATACAATTTCTGCGCCGCTGCGTAATTCATACTTTCAACGGCAGCCAGTTCTTCCACACTGGCTGCTTTCATCTCCTCAATACTTTTGAAAGCCTTCCACAGCTCCTGCCGCCTTTTGCTGCCGATACCCTCTACATGATCCAGCACGGAAACCAGATTACGTTTGCCGCGCAGTTTGCGATGATAGGTAATGGCAAAACGATGAGCCTCGTCACGGATGCGCTGAATAAGATGCAGAGCCGCTGAATCTCTGTCCAATAAAATGCTTTCGCTCTGCCCTTCTTTAAAAATTTCTTCTTCCCGTTTAGCCAGGCCAATTACAGGCAAATCATGCAGCCCCAGTCCACGTATTACCTCCAGGGCTGAGCTTAACTGACCTTTGCCGCCGTCAATAACCACCAGACTGGGCAAGTCTTCATAATCACGGTAACGCCGGTAAACAACTTCCTGCATGGATTTGAAATCATCCGGCTTCCCTTCAGCCGACACAATTTTATACCGCCGATAATCTTTTTTGCTGATGCTGCCGTTACGAAAAACAACCATGGACGCCACGGTCTCGCTGCCCTGAGTATGGGAAATATCAAAACAGTCCATGCGCTCCAGCGGTTTGGCAAGACCCAAAGCTTGCTGTAATTCTTCTGCCGCTTCCAGATCATTTTTTAAAGACAGCTGCCCGCGGCGCAGTCTTTCCTGCAGCAATTTTACTGCATTGTCATTAGCCAGCTGCAAAAGCTCCTTTTTTGTTCCCCGCTGCGGACATATTAACTCAGCCTTATGTCCGGCTTTTTCCGACAGCCATTGCTCAATAATGGCCTGCTCATCATTTTCCGGCAAAGCAGGCAGGACAATTTCCCTCGGAACAAAAGAGGCATCATTGTAATACTGTTTGACAAACGCCGTAAGTACCTCCGCCCTGGAAGTTTCTTCATCCTGCAGGAAGAAATTATCACGTCCCAACAATTTGCCTTTGCGCACAAAAAAAATCTGTATGCAGATGCCGGTCATATCCTGAGCAAAGCCAATAATATCCATATCGGTATTATTGCTGGTAACGGCTTTCTGCTGTTCGTTGAGACGTTCCACTGCCTGCAGCTGATCGCGCAGACGGGCAGCCTCTTCAAAAGCGTAATTTTCCGCTGCTGCCTGCATTCTTTTTTTCAGATCTCGTTCCAGTTCCGCGGTGCGCCCGTCCAATACCATGCAGACTGCCTTAATCATGCTGCCGTATTCTTCCCTGCTGACAAGACCGGCACAAGGAGCCAGACAGCGTTTAATATGATAATTCAGACATGGACGCTCTGTATTCATCTTGCGGCAGGTACGCATGGGAAACATGCTGCGCAGCAGTTTTACCGTAGCGTGCATGGCCCCGGCATCCGCATAAGGACCATAATATCTGGCGCCGTCACGCAGCTGCCGGCGCGTTACATAAAGCCGCGGAAATTCTTCGTTCACCGTTACTTTCAAATAAGGATAGGTTTTATCGTCCTTCAGCATAATGTTATAACGAGGACGATATTTTTTGATCAGATTGCATTCCAAAATCAGCGCTTCAACTTCGCTGCTGGTTACTATGGTCTCTATATCAGCAATTTTGGCAACCATGGCTTTAACTTTAGGCGTATGGGAAGCCAGATTGCGAAAATAACTGCGAACACGATTTTTCAGTACTACGGCCTTACCGACATAAATTACCTTGCCTTCCTTGTCATGCATCAGATAGACGCCCGGCTTATCAGGCAGCACAGCCAGGGCTTTACGGATATTTTCGCTGAATACTTCCGCCGTCATTGATACCACCCATTTTTTCTGGCCTGCGCCAAAACCTGTTTAATATACTGACCGGTATAGGATTTTTTGACTTTTGCCACCTGTTCCGGTGTACCGCAGGCTACTACAGTGCCGCCTTTATCGCCGCCTTCCGGACCTAAATCAATAATATAGTCGGCAGTTTTAATAACATCCAGATTATGCTCAATAACGATAACGCTGTCACCGGCTTCTACCAACCGCTGCAATACTTCCAAAAGCTTATGCACATCGGCAATATGCAATCCGGTTGTCGGTTCATCCAGAATATATACCGTACGTCCCGTACTGCGGCGCGAAAGCTCAGCTGCAAGCTTGACGCGCTGGGCTTCACCGCCTGAAAGTGTGGTTGCAGCCTGACCCAGGTGAATATAGCCAAGCCCGACATCTTCCAGAATCTCCAGTTTTCTGGCAATACGCGGAATATTTTTAAAAAATTCGCAGGCTTCACTAACCGTCATATCCAATACTTCCGCAATGGTTTTACCTTTATAATGCACTTCAAGAGTATCACGGTTATAGCGCGAACCATGACAAACTTCACAGGGTACATATACATCCGGCAGGAAATTCATCTCAATCTTATTAACACCGTCTCCGCGGCAGGCTTCACAACGTCCGCCTTTCACATTAAAGCTGAAACGGCCCGGTTTATAGCCGCGCATTTTAGCTTCATTAGTCTGGCTGAACAGTTCCCTGATAAAATCAAAAACACCGGTATAAGTTGCCGGATTAGAGCGAGGCGTACGCCCGATAGGCGATTGGTCGATATTAATAACTTTATCCGTATATTCCATACCTTCAATGCTGCCATATTCAGCTGGCCGCAGCCGGGCACCGTGCAGTTTGGCTGCCAAAGCGTTATACAGGATATCGTTAATCAAGGTAGACTTACCGCTGCCGGAAACACCTGTTACTACCGTAAACACGCCTAAAGGAATCTTCACATCAATATTTTTCAGATTATTGCCTCTGGCGCCCTTTACCGTGAGATAACGGCCGTCACCACTGCGGCGCTGTTTAGGTACGGCAATAAATTTACGTCCGCTTAAATACTGACCGGTAACAGAATCCTCTACCAATTTGATTTCTTCAGCAGTTCCCTGAGCTACCACCTGTCCGCCGTGTTCGCCTGCGCCAGGACCAATATCCACAATTTCGTCTGCGGCATACATGGTCTCTTCATCATGTTCCACCACAATCAGAGTATTGCCCAGATTACGCAGATGCTTCAGCGTTTCCAAAAGCTTGCCGTTATCACGCTGATGCAGTCCGATGCTTGGTTCATCAAGAATATACAGCACCCCTGTCAAGCCGCTGCCAATCTGGGTTGCCAGCCTTATGCGCTGGGCCTCGCCGCCTGAAAGCGTGCCCGCACTACGGTCCAACGTCAGATAATCAAGGCCCACATCATTCAAAAACTGTAGTCTGGCAGTAATTTCCTTTAATACCTGCCGGGCAATCAGTTCCTGTCTTGGCGTCAGTTTTAAAGCAGCAAAAAACTTCAGACAGTCACGTACCGTAAGAGCCGTTACCTGACAAATATTTTTACCGCCAATAAGTATGGAAAGTACTTCCGGTTTTAATCTTGCTCCGTGACAAACCGGACAGGGATTACTGGTCATAAATTCTTCCAAATCCTGGCGCATGCTGTCGGAAAAAGCTTCCCGGTACCGTTTTTTCATAATGGGCAAAATACCGTCAAAAACAGTTTCATGCAGCTTTGTTTCTCCCTGCAGATTTTCATACCAGAACTGATATTTTTCCTCGCCGGTGCCTTCCCATAAAAGCTTCTGTACCTTGGCCGGCAAACTATCCCAGGTATCATTCAGCGTATAGCCGAAAGCAGCCAGCACTGCTTCCAGCTGCTTCATACGATAAGAATTAAGATTATTGCTGAAAGACTGAATAACACCCTCTGCGAATGTTTTGCTGCCGTCAGGTATAATCAGCGCCTTATCAAATTCCATATTCATGCCCAAACCAGTACAGGCAGGGCAGGCGCCATAGGGATTATTAAACGAAAATAGACGCGGCTCAATAGCCGGCAGACTGATGCCGCAGTCATTGCAGGCAAAATGCTCGCTGAACAGCTGCACCTCCCCGCCGATAACAGCAATTTCCACAAAACCATCTGCCAGCTTTAACGCTGTTTCCACGGAATCTGACAAACGCTGCTGAATTTCTTCACGTACTGCCAGGCGGTCAATAACTACTGAAATGCTGTGTTTTTTATTTTTTTCCAGTCTGATATCTTCATCAAGGGTCATTACAGAGCCGTCCACATAGACGCGCACATAACCGGCGCGGCGCATTTCATCAAGAACCTTAACATGTTCCCCTTTTCTCTGCCTGATCAGCGGCGCCATAACCATAAACCGGCAGCCCTGTTCCATAGCCAGCACTCTATCCACAATCTGCTGCACTGTCTGCTGCTCAATCAGTTTGCCGCATTTAGGGCAGTGCGGCTCACCAGCTCTGGCAAACAGCAAACGCAGATAATCATAAATCTCCGTTACCGTACCAACGGTAGAACGTGGATTACGGCTGGTGGTTTTCTGATCTATGGAAATGGCCGGACTCAATCCTTCAATATAATCAACATCGGGCTTATCCATCTGACCCAAAAACTGACGGGCATAAGCTGAAAGCGACTCAACATAACGCCGCTGGCCTTCGGCATAAATTGTATCGAAGGCCAGGGAAGATTTGCCGCTGCCAGACAGCCCGGTAATTACCACCATTTTATTACGCGGTATTTCTACCGTGATATTTTTTAAATTATGCTGTCTTGCACCTTTGACAATTAATTTTTCCTGCATATTCTACTAATTTACTCCTACTTTTTTCGTTTAGGCACCAGCTTCTGGCCCAGCTTGCCTTTGACCACAATCAGGCGATCACGCAACTCGGCAGCTGCTTCAAAATCCAGCTTTTTAGCGGCCTCCTGCATTTGTTTTTCTAGTTCTTTAGCCAGGCGCTGCAGTTCTTTGGACGATTTTTTCTGCAAGGCCTTTTCACCATAGGAAGCGGCAGCTTCACCGTCTGCAACCTTAGTCAGTTTAATAAGCTGGCGCTGCTCTTTATAGACAGTTCTTGGTATAATACCATGTTCTTCATTATAAGCCTGCTGCTTCTCGCGGCGTCTGTTGGTCTCATCTATCGCCCGCTGCATGGAATCAGTAATCCGGTCCGCATACATAATTACTCTGCCGTGAGCATTACGCGCCGCGCGTCCGATTGTCTGAATCATGGCCGTATCACTGCGCAGAAAGCCTTCTTTATCCGCATCCAAAATAGCAATTAAGGATACCTCAGGCAGATCAAGCCCTTCACGCAGCAGGTTAATACCTACAAGTACGTCAAATTTCCCACCTCGCAGGGCATCAATAATCTCCGCACGTTCAATAGTAGCAATCTCTGAATGCAGATAGCGAACGCGCACACCGGACTGCTTCAGATATTCCGTCAAATCCTCTGCCATGCGTTTAGTAAGCGTAGTTACCAAAATACGTTCCCCGGCAGCGGCTACTTTATGAATCTCACCTAATAAATCGTCAATCTGTCCCTTGATGGGCCTGATTTCAATGGAAGGATCCAGCAAGCCGGTAGGCCTGATAATCTGCTCCACAGTCTGCTCCGACTGCTCCAGTTCATATTTGGCAGGTGTTGCCGAAACATAAATTACCTGATTAATCTGCTGCTGAAACTCATCAAAGGTCAGCGGACGGTTATCAAAGGCCGAAGGCAGGCGGAAACCGTGTTCCACCAGCATTTCCTTGCGTGATCTGTCACCGGCATACATGGCCCTGATCTGCGGCAGAGTAACATGCGATTCGTCTATTACCAGCAGAAAATCCTTGGGAAAATAATTCACCAAAGTAAACGGTGCTTCTCCGGCTCTGCGTCCGGCTAAGTGCCTGGAATAATTTTCAATGCCGGAGCAGTAACCCATTTCATTCATCATTTCCAAATCATAATTGGTACGCTGTTCCAAACGCTGAGCTTCCAAAAGCTTGCCGTGTTCATTGAGATAAGTCAAGCGTTCAGCCAGCTCAATCTTAATATCTTCCATCGCCCGTTCAAGATTTTCCCGGCTGGTAACATAGTGAGAGGCCGGAAAAATAGCCACATGGTTTCTCTGAGCTAAAATTTCGCCTGTTAAAACGTCAAATTCCATAATTCTGTCCACTTCATCATCAAACATTTCAATGCGGACAGCTTTTTCACCATAGGCTGCCGGTATAACTTCAATAACATCACCGCGCACCCTGAAGGTTCCACGCTTAAAATCTATGTCATTACGGTCATACTGAATCTCTACCAGCTTATGCAAAATTTTCTGTCTGTCAATAACCTGTCCCAAACGCAGTGAAAGAACCATATCATAATAATCCTGCGGTGCGCCCAAGCCGTAAATGCAGGACACACTGGCTACAATAATTACATCCCGCCGTTCAAACAAGGCGCTGGTAGCCGAGTGGCGCAGCTTATCAATCTCGTCATTAATGGAAGCATCCTTTTCAATATAGGTATCGGACTGCGGAATATAAGCCTCCGGCTGATAATAGTCATAATAAGAAACAAAATATTCTACAGCATTTTCCGGGAAAAATGCCTTTAATTCACTGGCCAGCTGAGCTGCCAGTGTTTTATTATGCGCAATAACCAGAGTTGGTTTGCGCACCTTATTTATTACCTGGGCAATAGTATATGTTTTACCGGTGCCCGTTGCACCTAATAATACTTGTGTTCTAAGGCCCTGCTTAACTCCTTCAGCCAGCTTATCAATGGCCTGCGGCTGGTCACCTGCCGGCTCAAAGGGTGCCTGAATGTGAAAATCCATAATACCGCCTTATTTTAAAAGCAGACCGACGGGGCAGTGATCACTGCCCATAACCTCAGGATAGATCACCGCATCATCAATCCTGTCAGCAAGTTTTTGCGATACAATAAAATAATCAATACGCCAACCTGCATTTTTTTCACGTGCCTTGAACATGTAGCTCCACCAGCTGTAAGCGCCGGTCTTATCAGGATATAAATATCTGAAAGAGTCCACAAAGCCCGCTGCCAGTAATTCTGTCATTTTACCTCGTTCTTCATAAGTAAAACCGGCATTACCGACATTGGTTTTAAAATTCTTCAAATCTATTTCATTATGGGCAACATTTAAATCCCCACAGATAATGACTGGTTTTTTCTCATCCAGCTCTTTAACATAACGACGGAATACATCTTCCCATACCATGCGGTAATCCAGTCTTTCCAAACCGCGCTGAGCATTAGGCGTATATACGTTCACCAGATAAAAGTCCTGAAATTCAGCAGTAATTACTCTGCCTTCTTTATCATGTTCTTCAATTCCCAGACCATAGCTTACACTTAACGGCTTTGTTTTACTGAAAACAGCCGTACCGCTGTAGCCTTTCTTTTCCGCACTGTTCCAATATTCTTCGTAGCCATCAAAAACAAAAGTTGCCTGTTCACGCTGCATCTTTATTTCCTGCACACAAAAAATATCCGCGTCAACACTATCCATAAATTCTTTAAAGCCTTTATTCATACACGCCCGCAGGCCATTAACATTCCAGGAAATAAGCTTCATCATCTTCCTCCTTCATTCAGCAAAATATCTAATCAACAAAAATTATCTATTGTTATTCTATCATTGAAGTATGCTTTTTTAAAGGCTTTCACTTAAATTTTGCAAACCTTTGTTTAAGTTTATACAAAAGCCCTCCACACAAATTTATGCGGAGGGCTTCTTTTGCAATCTATTTGCAATCTATTTATTTTTTATTTCTTTTCAGCTGCCAGCTTAACAATCTCATAAATCCATTTAGCCGTACCAAACAAATCTTCTTCTTTGAGATATTCTTCCGTAGTATGAACATTGCTCATGCCAGTTGCCAAAAGTGCGCACGGCAGTCCATAGCCGCACAAATAGTTACCGTCGCTGCAGCCGCCGGTAGTTTTCAAAACAGCGGTGCAGCCCATTTTTTCTGCTGCCTGCTGCGCCAGCGTAATGCAGGCATGATCCTTGGCAATTGCTACTGCAGGACATCCTTCGCGAACATCAATGGTAACCTTGGCGCCGCCGGATGTTACCGTATCAGTAATAATCCGGCATACATCTTCTTTCAAATGCTCTAATTTGGTTACATTCATAGAACGCATATCAATTACAAATTTAGCTTCCGGAGCTACAACATTATTGCCTACGCCTGCATGAAAGACACCGACATTCAGAGTGGTTTCCTCGTCCAGACGGCCATAAGCCGGCAAATTATGCAAAGCCTCTGCCGCCAGCATAATAGCATTGATGCCATTTTCCGGTTCCAAACCTGCATGAGCTGCCTTGCCAGTAACGGTAACATAAAGCTCATACAATTTAGGAGCGGCATAAATAATTTCGCCAATCGGACCGCCAATATCCATGCAGTAGCCAAAGTCAGCCTTAATACGCTGCCGGTCCAGATTCAACGCACCCAGACAGCCAATTTCTTCACCAATGGTAAAACAAAGCTGGATATCTCCGTGTTCAATATTATCTTCCTGCAAAGCCTTAACCGCTTCCAAAGCGGCAGCAATACCAACTTTATCATCACCACCCAAAGTAGTCGTACCGTCAGAATACAGCACTCCGTCTCTGCGAACTACCTTGGTACCGGTTGTCGGTGCCACAGAATCCATATGCGCTTCGAAAAACAGTACCGGCGCTTCCGGTTTGCTGCCCTTAATATAAGCCCAGACATTGCCGCAGGTACCGCCAACTTTTTCTCCTACATTATCCATTTCCGCTTCAATGCCCATTTCATGCAGCTTACGCATGATGAGCTCTGCTTCCTGACGTTCATCCTTACTGGGGCAGGGAACACTTACCAGTTCGATAAAATTCTGAATAACTCTTTCTTTGTTTAACATAGTATCACCCTCTGAATTAAAAAAATCAGTGAAAAAACCTGCCGAAAATTCAGCAGGTTTTTGATAT
Source organism: uncultured Phascolarctobacterium sp. (assembly GCA_900552005.1). GTDB lineage: Bacteria > Bacillota > Negativicutes > Acidaminococcales > Acidaminococcaceae > URXU01. The sequence goes on from URXU01000002.1 coordinate 138,649, forward strand.
AAAATTATTCTACAGTTACAGATTTAGCAAGATTTCTCGGTTTATCTACATCACAGCCGCGGGTAAGTGCTGCGTAATAAGCCAGCAGCTGCAGCGGCAATACAGCCAGCAACGGCGCCAGATATTTATCTGTCTTAGGAATATAGATAACATGATCCGCGTATTTAGCCAGTGAAGTATCGCCTTCAAAGCCAATAGCAATAACTACTGCTTCACGCGCTTTTACTTCCTGCAGATTGCTTACAGTCTTATCATATACATCTTCCTGCGTAGCCAATACAATAACCGGTACGCCGGAAACTATCAGTGCCAAAGTGCCATGTTTCAATTCACCGGCAGCATAAGCTTCCGCATGGATATAGGAAATTTCTTTCAGTTTCAGTGCGCCTTCCAGAGCCACAGCGTAGTCAAGACTGCGTCCCAGGAAGAAGGCATCTTCACAGCTGCCGTATTCACGGGCAAAAACTTTAATCTGGTCAACGTTTTCCAGCATTTTATGAATCTGCTCGGGAACAAAAGTTAAGCCATGAACCAGAGCTTCAGCTTTACCGGCAGACAAAGTACCGCGCAGACGGCCTACATAAACAGCCAGCATCAGCATAGCCAACAGCTGAGTAGTATAGGCTTTGGTGGAAGCAACTGCAATTTCTGGACCAGCATAGGTATAAACCACCTGGTCTGCATCACGGGCAATAGAAGAACCAACCACATTGGTAACAGCCAAAGTGCGCGCGCCAAGGCGTTTAGCCTCACGCAGTGCAGCCAGCGTATCACTGGTTTCACCGGACTGGCTGATAACAATGGTCAGACTGTTGCCGTCTACCAATGGACTGCGATAACGGAATTCGCTGGCAATATCAACCTCTACCGGTATCCGTGCCAGTTGTTCCAGATAATATTTGCCGACAATGCCTGCATGATAGGCGGTACCGCAGGCCACAATGAAAATTTTGTTAATGCCCTGCAGTTCTTCTTCCGTCCAGTTCAGTTCCGGAAAAGCGATGGTATTATTTTCACCATTCACACGACCGGTCATGGTATCACGCATTGCTTTCGGCTGTTCATAGATTTCTTTCAGCATGAAATGTTCAAAACCGCCTTTTTCAGCAGCTTCGGCATTCCAATTTACTTCAAAGACTTTTTTATTAATAGGAGTACCATTGATATCCTGAACCCATACGCCGTCTTTGGTAACAGTGGCAATTTCACCGTCACTCATAATATAAGTACGGCGGGTACGGCTGATAATGGCAGGAATATCGGAAGCAATGAAATTTTCACCTTCACCGAGACCAATAACCAGCGGATTATCTTTTTTAGTACAGATGATTTTATCCTGCTCGGCTTCACACATGAATACCAGAGAATAGGAACCTTTAATTAAGCGCAGTACTTTTTTTACCGTACTTTCAAAATCTCCGTCAAACTGATCTGCCATGAGATGGGCCACAACTTCGGTGTCGGTTTCAGATACAAAGGTATGACCTTTAGCCATCAGTTCTTCTTTTAATTTCAGGTAGTTTTCAATAATACCGTTATGTACTACAACAAATTTGCCGCTGCTGTCGGTATGGGGATGTGCATTACGGTCAGACGGGCGTCCATGTGTTGCCCAGCGTGTATGACCAATGCCCATGCAGCCTTCCGGCATATTGCCTTCCAGTTTCTGACGCAGCGCATCAAGACGGCCCACGCATTTTTCCACACGGATTTTACCATTTTCCAAAACAGCAATACCGGCAGAATCATAGCCGCGATATTCCAGTTTGCTCATTCCGTCAAGCAAAAAAGGAGCAGCTTGTTTAGAACCAATATAACCTACGATACCACACATATGTCAGTATCCTCCTTAAAATATTTTGCCTTTCTGCTGCCGGGCTTTTGTCGCCGCCGTTACCGGCAGTTTTTGTACCCAGCTTTACGGCCTGCAGCAAGCCGAGAGGCATCCGCTGACTGTTCGACAACCTCTTTCCTCGTCTGCCGCAAATTGCGGCACCTGCGCTATTCACTTCCGTGCTGTAAGCACACAACATGCCGCGCAGGCCGGCAGGCCCCCGCGGCACATCTTTGTGATTTACATTATTTTACTATACTCTTTACTTTTGGTCAATTAAATATATTTATTTGTATTATTGGCAAAATTTAATAGTGCCTGTTTATGCCAGTTCCCTGGTAACAACATCGGCAATGGCGCTGGCAATCTTTTCCAGACGGCTCTGCTCGGGACCTTCAGCCATAATCCTGATGAGCGGTTCCGTACCAGAGGCACGTACTAAAATCTGTCCGTTATCACCAAGCTCGGTCTGATATTTTTTGATAATATCCTGAATGGCAGCTTTGTCCTGCCAGCCGTTTTTATCGGCAACACGTACATTCATGAGTACCTGCGGATATTTTACCATCATAGCGCCCAGTTCGGACAGAGGTTTATTGTTTTTAATCATAGCGCACAACAGCTGAACCGCCGTCAAAATACCGTCACCGGTTTTGGCGTATTCAGAGAAAATAATATGTCCGGACTGCTCGCCGCCAAGAGAATATTTATTTTTCAGCATTTCTTCCAGCACATATCTGTCGCCAACTGCGGTTTTTACAGTCTGACCGCCCAAATCCTTCATGGCTTTATGCAGCCCTACATTGCTCATTACCGTAGTAACCAGCATATTATCATTGAGCTTTTTGCGTTTCATCAGTTCAGCAGCGCAAATCAGCATAATCTGATCACCGTCCAGCGCTTCGCCGTTTTCGTCAACAGCCAGGCAGCGGTCCGCGTCACCGTCATTGGCAATACCGATATGCGCTCCTGTTTCAACAACCTTCTTCTGCAATGCTTCCAGATGGGTAGAGCCGCAGCCGTTATTGATATTAATGCCGTTAGGTTCATTAAAGATGGTAACTACTTCCGCACCAAGGCCGCGCAAAATAACAGGAGCAATTTCACTGTTGGCACCATTGGAGCAGTCCATAACTACTTTCAAACCGTTCAGTTTGGTATAAGCAGTGCTGATAATATGTTTAATATATTTTTCTGCCAAGCCGGTTTCATAAATAATGGTGCCTACACTGGAACCGCTTACTGATTTATGATAATCAATGGGCTGGGCTACAATATCGGCAATTTCATCTTCTACTGCATCAGGCAGCTTATGTCCTGACTGGGAAAAAAATTTGATGCCGTTATCTTCAAAAGGATTATGCGAAGCAGAAATAACCACACCGGCATTTGCTTTTACTTCGGAAGTCAAAAAGGAAACAGCCGGAGTTGGCATAACTCCCAGCAAATGTGCATTTCCGCCGGCAGAACAAATACCGGCAGCCAAAGCGCTTTCCAGCATGGGACCGCTGCGTCTTGTGTCCCTGCCGATAATAATTTTGGGATTGGCAACCTCTCTGCCAAAATAAGTTGCTGCCGCATAACCTAATTTAAAGGCCAGTTCCGGTGTCAGTTCCACATTGGCAATACCGCGGACACCGTCAGTACCGAATAAACGTGCCATGAAAAAACCTCCGCTTCATTAAGCAATTTTAATTGTTTATAACATGCATATTATTATAAGCTTTTTCACTCAAATGAGCAAATCTTTATTCCAGAGGCGCAAAACGCTGCATAATTGCCCGCGCCACATGATAACCATCCAAAGCCGCGCTCATAATGCCGCCCGCATAACCTGCACCTTCACCGCAGGGATAGAGCAGATCATGGGTTATTGAAACATACCGCAGTTTATCACGCACGATGCGCACAGGAGCTGAAGTTCTTGTTTCCACACCGGTCAGCAAAGCGCCTCCGTCCGCATAGCCCTCCAGCCTGCGTCCAAAATCTAAGATTCCCTGCTTCAAAGTATCAGTAACGTAGGACGGCAAAACTTTGGTCAAATCGCAGGCGGTAATGCCGGGCATATATGTGGGATGACAAAGACTCTTCAATTCAGGCTGAGTTCCATGCAAAAAGCTGCGGAAATTCTGCGCAGGTGCAAAATAGCTGCTGCCGCCGTGCGCAAAAGCCAGTCTTTCATACTGCCGCTGAAAGGCAACTCCATCCAGCGGATTATGACCAAAATCCTCACTGCTGACATTAACAACTAAGGCACTGTTGGCCACACCGCTGTCGCGTTTGAACATGCTCATGCCATTAACCACTACTCCGCCAGTTTCCGAAGCTGCAGCCACCACTGTTCCTCCCGGGCACATACAGAAAGAATAAGCCGTACGCTGCTTATCCGGCGTATGATAAACCAAAGCATAATCTGCCGCTCCCAATAAATGATGTCCGGCAAATTCACCATATTGAGCTTTATCAATCAATTCCTGCGGATGCTCAATACGCACGCCAATGGAAAAAGGCTTGCTTACAATTCCTATACCTTTGGCTGCCAATAATTCATAAGTATCTCTGGCACTGTGCCCGCAGGCTAAGACTACCGCACCGGCAGCAATTTTTTCACCGGAACTCAGCACCACGCCGCAGACGGTATTATTTTTAATCTGTAAATCAGTAACATGCGCTTCATAACGAATACTTCCGCCCAGACTGCGTATTTGGCTGCTGATGCCCTTTACCATGGTTCTGAGCCTGTCGGTGCCAACATGCGGTTTATGCTCCCATAAAATGGCCTCCGGCGCTCCGGCATCGACAAAGGTCTGCAAAATACGTTTCATTACCGGATCATTAACTCTCGTAGTAAGTTTGCCGTCAGAAAAGGTCCCGGCGCCGCCTTCACCAAACTGAACGTTAGAGGCGGGATTAAAGCGTCCGCTATGCCAGAAATCATTAACATCCTGCACACGCTGATCTACAGCTTTGCCCCTTTCTAAAAGCAAAGGTTTATAACCATATCTGGCCAGCTCCAAAGCTGCCAGAAGGCCGGCAGGTCCAGCCCCTATTACTACGGGCGGAGCTGTCAGAGGCAAAGTGCCCAAAACCATGTCAGCTTCTTCATATTCCTCATAAACACTGATATCTTTATCCTGCAGCAGCCTTTTCAGCTGTTTGCTGCCGGCGTCAATCTCTGCCAGAACATGAAAATTAAGACAGATATTATTTTTCTTTCTGGCATCTACTGCTTTGCGGATAATTCTGATTTCCTGTACTGCAGTCTTGCTGATACCAATTTTTTTACTGACGGCATCTTCCAATGTTGTTTCTTTCAGCAGCGCAATCCGCACATTATTTATTTTTACTTTCATCTATTCTACCTTTCTACTGAAAATCTTACCTGAGCAGAGCTGGTTTCCGGAATAGCCTTGTCGGGAAGGTCGAGCTCCACAGCCATGGAAGTGCTGCCGATCAATGTAGAAACATCTACCGGTTTAGTCTTGACTTCCTTCAGGTCTTTCAATACGGACGGAGGCGCCGTAACCCTTATTTCTTGGGGCTGAACATCAACTTTGGAAACATGTACCCCTTCCGGCAAATTACCGGTCATTATTACTCTAATCGGCAGGCTGACGGTTATCATTTGCCGAACCATATGCGCTTCAACCGTGACACTGGCAGGAATAATCTTCATATTTGGAATATCATAACCGTCATCATTAACAGCAACCAGATCACTGACTGTTGTAAAACTGTCCTTTTGTTCAGTTACGTCTACCGGAGCAACAACTTTATTAATACTCTTAAGCCGATGAGTTGCACCTTTGACAGTTACCTGCGCCGGTGTAATCTTGCTGCTGCCTAAGGTTAGGTCATCAGAAACCATCCCCACTACTCTGGGACTTACCGGCACAGATTTTTCGCTTACCGTATCCACATATAAAGACACCTCTGCCGGGCTGACAGAAATTATATCCCCTTTGCTGAACGTAACCTTCACAGGTACTTCCTGCTGTCCCTCAGAAACATTTTTAAGGTCAATAGAAGCTGTAATCAGTTTCTCACTATCTTCCGTTACCAAAGATCTGGAACCTCTTACCTTGACCGTAACTCTGTCAGGAGCATTGAAAACCATCATATTTTCCGGCAAATTAACCTGTTTTAACTGTACTTCCACACTGCGTTCGATAATGGGATTCTGATCCGTCATAACATAAATCCATAAACCGCAGGCAATCAGGATGGAAATAATACGCGCCAAAATATTTTCTTTTTTCATCAGATTATAAAGAAAATTCATTTGTCATCACCACCACGTAAATGCTTTATTTTATCAAAAATAGTTTCTTTAACATTATGTGAAGGCTTAAACAGATAGGAGCGCAGTATTTCCTTAACATCATCAGCAGTAAGATAACGCATTAATTCACCATTTCTGGCAATGGAAACAGCGCCGGTTTCCTCACTGACAACAAGTACTACCGCATCGGACTGTTCACTAATGCCGATAGCAGCTCTGTGTCTGGTGCCCAGTTCCTGACTGAGATTGCGGTTTTCTGTTAACGGCAGTAAGCAGCTGGCTGCTACTATTCTTTTGCCTCTGATGATAACGGCGCCGTCATGCAGCGGCGTATCTTTCTCGAAAATATTTAACAACAGGCTGTCACTAATCAAACCGTCAACGGCCACACCAGTTTCAATGCGTTCTTCCAAGCCTGTTTCCCGTTCAAAAACCATCAGCGCGCCTTCCTTGCGTCTGCTCATAATAACGGTAGCATTGGCCACTGAACTAAGCATTTCTTCCATTTCCTGTTCGTCCAGCTCACTGCCTTTATGAAATAGGCGTCCGCGGCCAATCTGCTCCAGGGCGCGGCGCAGTTCCGGCTGGAAAACTACGGGCAGCGCTACCATGATAACAGTCATGCTTTTTTCCAGCAGCCAGCTGATAACATGCAGGTTCAGCCATTTGCTGATCAGCATGAATAAAACCAGCACAATCAGACCTTTCACCAGTGTGGCTGCTCTGGTATTTTTCAGCATTAAATAGATTCGGTATAAAAAGTAAGCTACGACGGCAATATCAATAATATCAAGAATATTAATAGTCGTCAGCAGTCCCTGTAATTGTACCAACACAAATTTCACCCACTCACATATCTAAAAGTTACTTCTATTATATCATATATAAAAGAAAACCACATTTACTCCTCAGGAGTAAATGTGGTTTTTCAGTAAAATCTTACAGGCGTGCCTGCAATTCCTGTAAAGCCTGCTGCTGCTGCCGCAGGATGTTTTCACCGGCACTAAACTGTTTTTCATTCTCACTGAAAGCAGGTCCGCCATAGGATTTGCGTGATGCCACGCAATTTTCCGGCTGAAGAGCCTGCAATAAATCAGCTTCAAATAAGTCAGAGAATTCCTTGTACTCTTTCAGCGTCATTTCCGGCAGGAATTTGCCATGATGAATTGCATAAGCTACACATTTGCCAACCACTTCATGCGCCTGTCTAAACGGCAGACCTTTTCTTACCAGATAATCTGCCAAATCAGTTGCATTGGAAAAATCCTTGCTGACAGCCTGCTGCATTTTATCAACATTAACCGTCATGGTAAGAATCATGTCACGGTAAACAGCCAGAGCAAATTTAATGGTATCAATAGCGTCGAAGAAGCCTTCTTTATCTTCCTGCAAGTCCTTGTTATAAGTCAACGGCAAGCCTTTGGCTGTTACCAGCATAGCCTGCAGATGTCCATAAACTCTGCCAGTCTTGCCGCGCACCAGTTCGGCAATATCCGGATTTTTCTTTTGCGGCATCATGGAAGAACCGGTCGCAAAAGCGTCATCCAATTCGATAAACCCAAATTCAGTACTGCTCCACAGACATACTTCTTCACTTAAGCGGCTCATATGCATCATCAAAATAGAGGCAAAGGACAAAAATTCAATTACATAATCTCTGTCGCTGACAGCATCCATACTGTTGCTGTATACTTTTCCGAAATTCAGCTGCTGCGCTACATCAAAGCGGTCAATCGGGAAAGTAGTTCCGGCAATAGCGCCGGCGCCAAGCGGCATCATATCAGCGCCTTCCCAAACACCCTGCAGACGGCGGAAATCGCGCTGCAGCATGTTAAAGTATGCCAGCAAATGATGTGCAAAAGTAATCGGCTGGGCTCTCTGCAGATGAGTATAGCCCGGCATTAAAGTCTTATTATGCTTTTTTGCCACGCTGAGTAAAGCTTCTTCAAAACGCAGCAGCAATTCACCGATCTCGGTAATTTCACGTTTCATGTACATATGCATATCCAGCGCAACCTGGTCATTACGACTGCGCGCAGTATGCAGACGGGCACCGGCCTGCCCGATTCTTTCGGTAAGACGGGCTTCAATATTCATATGAATATCTTCCAGTCCTACGTCAAATTTAAAATTACCTGCTTCTATATCTTTGAGGATATCCTTTAATCCGGCAACAATTTTTTCTCCGTCCTCTGCCGGAATAATACCGCATTTTGCCAGCATGGTAGCATGGGCAATACTGCCGCGAATATCTTCATGATATAAACGCTTATCAAAATCAATGGACGCATTAAATGCGTCCACTAATTCGTTGGTATTTTTGCTGAATCTTCCGCCCCATAACTTGGCCATTATTTCAGCATTCCTTTTTTCATCAAAGCACGAACTTTGAGCGGCAGACCAAACAGGTTGATAAAGCCGGTTGCATCAGCCTGATTGTAAACTTCATCTTCGCCAAAGGTTACATATTCTTGGCTGTACAGGGAGTACGGAGATTTAGAACCTGCACTGATGATATTGCCTTTATAGAGTTTTAAACGTACGGTACCGGTAACGGTTTTTTGGGTTTCATCAACGAAAGCAGCCAGTGCTTCACGCAGCGGAGAGAACCACATGCCGTCATATACCAGTTCTGCATAACGGATGCCAACCATTTGCTTGAAGCTTGCAGTTGCACGATCCAGGCACAGGTTTTCCAGTTCATTGTGAGCATAGTAGATAATGGAACCGGCAGGATTTTCATATACGCCGCGGGACTTCATGCCTACAAGGCGGTTTTCAACGATATCGCAGATGCCTACGCCATTGCGGATACCGATTTCATTTAAAGTTTCAACAATTTTAGCCGGGCTCATTTTTTCGCCGTTTACAGATACCGGTACGCCTTCAACAAATTCCAATTCAACGTATTCGTCTTTATCAGGAGCGGTTTCCGGAGTATTGGTAACGATGAAAAGCTCATCCTTCGGTGCATTCCAGGGATCTTCCAAGTCACTGCCTTCATGGCTTAAATGCCACATGTTACGGTCCATGGAATAGTCATGATCATGGGTTACAGGAACCGGAATGTTGTGAGCGGCAGCAAAATCAATTGCTTCATCACGGGATCTGATGCTCCATTCACGCCACGGAGCAATAATTGCCAGCTGCGGAGCCAAAGCTTTAACGGAAAGTTCAAAACGAACCTGATCATTGCCTTTGCCGGTTGCGCCATGAGCAATAGCGTCAGCGCCTTCAGCTTCGGCAATTTCAACTAATTTTTTAGCAATCAGCGGACGGGCAAAGGAAGTACCCAGCAGATATTTCTTTTCATATACGGCGCCTGCTTTTACAACGGGCCATACATAATCAGCAATGAATTCTTCTTTCAGGTCCAGGATGTAGCATTTGCTGGCACCGGATTTAATAGCTTTATCATGTACCGGATTCAGTTCATCGCCTTGGCCAAGGTCAGCAGTTACAGCGATAACTTCGCAGTTATTATAATTTTCTTTCAGCCAGGGAATAATAATGGAAGTATCCAGGCCTCCGGAATATGCAAGTACAACTTTCTTAATATCTTCTTTTTTCATTGATTTACAGCCTCCAGTGTTTTTATTCATTTATACTGAATATTTTTTCAATCGATATTGTATATTATAGCACTTTTTCGCTTGTTGTCCAGCCCTTTTGCAAAGGTATACAAAATTCTTTTATAAAATTTCATCACTCATTAACAGTGCCATAATTGCTTTCTGAACATGCAGTCTGTTTTCTGCCTGATCAAAAACCACTGATTGAGGCCCTTCCAGTACTTCGTCAGTAATTTCTTCACCGCGGTAAGCAGGCAGGCAATGCATAACAATTGCTTCCGGTCTTGCCGCAGCAAGCAGTTCTTTATTGATTTGGTATTTTGCCAGCGCCTGCTTGCGAATATTGTGTTCTTCTTCCTGACCCATGCTGGCCCATGCATCAGTATACAAGACATCGGCGCCTTTGGCAGCAGCAAATAAATCTTCCTCAACACTGATTGTGCAGCCGGTATGAACAGCATCTTCCTGAGCCTGGCGCACAATTTCCGGATCCGGCTGATAGCCTTTGGGGCTGGCGCAGATCATATTCATACCAACTTTGGCACAGGCAAACATCAGAGAATGCGCCATATTATTGCCATCGCCCACATATACCAGCTTGCGTCCCTTTAAAACTTCCATTTTTTCCTGAATAGTAAACATATCAGTTAAAGCCTGGCAGGGATGCAATAAATCCGTCAGCCCGTTAATTACTGGTACATCTGCATATTTAGCCAATTCAATAACGGAATCGTGTGAAAAAGTACGAATCATAATACCGTCTACGAAACGGGAAAGTACTCTGGCAGTATCACGTACCGGTTCACCGCGGCCAATCTGAGAGGAAGCATCACTGAGATAAATCGGATGCCCGCCCAGCTGCCAGAAGCCAACTTCAAAAGAAGTCCTTGTTCTGGTAGATGCTTTGGAAAACAACATTGCCAGCGTTTTACCCTTCAAATACTGGTGAGGCTCACCATTTTTCTGTTTGCGTTTCAGTTTTTTCGCTACATCCAGAATGGTTGCTACTTCACCAACAGTCAAATCATGAATTGAAATCAAATCTTTATTTCTTAAACCCATTTACAACTCCCCCAGCAATCAACATTAAAATACCGCCAATGCTTTATCCAGCGCCTTAACAACAATATCTATTTCTTCTTTGGTAACAATCAGCGGCGGTACCAGACGAATAACATTACCTGCAGTACAGTTAACGATGACATGTTCTTTCAGGCAGCTTTCTACGATTGCCTTGCCTTCTTTACATACTTCCATGCCGAGAATCAGTCCGCGTCCACGTACTTCTTTAACCTTGTCAGGATATTTCTGCTGCAGTTTTTCCAGTTCTGCCTTGAAATAGGTGCCTTGTACAGCAGCTTTATCCACCAGATTTTCCGCTTTGATGGCAGTAAGGCAGGCGTAGGCAGCTGCGCATGCCAGAGGATTACCACCAAAGGTGCTGCCATGGTCGCCGGGTTTAAAGACATGCGCAAGTTTTTCTTCTACCGCAAAACCGCCCATGGGGAAACCGCCGCCAATGCCTTTGGCGAAAGTCAGAATATCAGGTTTAACACCGCTGTGCATGTAAGCAAACCATTTGCCGCTGCGTCCTACACCAGTCTGAATTTCATCAAAAATCAGCAGCGCATCAAACTTATCGCACAATACGCGTACCTGACGCAAATATTCGTCCGTCGGCACATGCACACCGCCTTCGCCCTGAATTGGCTCGAGCAATACGGCACATACATCGTCGCCCATAGCAGCTTTCAGCGCTTCAATATCGCCATATTCCACATAATCATAGCCCTGCGGCAAGGGTTCATAGCCATGCTGATATTTAGGCTGGCCGGTGGCCGCCAAAGTCATCATGGTGCGGCCA
>URXU01000003.1 GCA_900552005.1 uncultured Phascolarctobacterium sp.
ACGGCAAAAACCTTTTTCGCCTTCCAAAATTTGACTGGCACCGGTAAAGCCATTGCGGGACAGATAGGCTGACAGTACACCGGCATAAGAACTCTTACCGGCATGCAGCGCCTTGCTCATCGCGCCTTCTTTTAAAAATTCCCACAGGCCGGCAGCCTGAGTCCCGGCACTGCCGTAGCACATCAGCGTCTGTTCCGGTGAAAGCTGCAGCAAATTAGCTGCGGCAGCTGCCGCGCCAAAAGTTCCTGCCGTACCGGTTGTATGCCAGAAGAAGTATGATTCCGGAATAACGCTTTCGCCTACTCTGGCGCCTGCCTCATAACCGGCACAGACAGCAGCCAGCATCTGCTTGCCGCTCTTATGTTCTGCTTCGGCAATGGCAAATACGCCGGGAACAACCACTGTTGCCAGATGAATGATGGATGGATTGTGCAAATCGTCAAAATCCAGCGTATGTGAAGCGGCACCATTACAAAAAGCAGCGTCAAAAACTGAAGTCTGCTTCTGTTCACCGTCAAAAACGGTGGATTCGCCTGTGGAATGCTGCAAAATAGTTTTCCGGATAATCTTAGCCGGAGGCTCCTGAGAGCCTCTGATAGAAACTCCCAGCCAATCCAGCATACATTTTTTCGCCATATCGATGGAAACAGGCGTCAGTTTATCATAAGTCAAACCAGCAGTAAAATCAGCTAAATTTTTAGTAATCATTGCATCATCTTCTTTCTTTGCACAACCGTTACTACCTTAATAATCAGAACATAGAGCCGGATTGTTTATACTCTCCGAATACTTCACGCAGCACGCCGCAGATTTCGCCCAAAGTTGCATAAGTCTTAACAGTTTCAATCAGATACGGCATCAGGTTTTCTTCACCCTCAGCTGCGGCTTTTAATTTAGCCAGTGCCGCGTCAACAGCCTTCTGATCACGCTGCTGTTTCATTGCATTAACTTTGGCAATCTGACGTTCTGCAACACTGAAGTCAGCAGTCAGGACATCATTGGTCTTAATCTGTTTGTCATCAGCAAACTTATTAACACCTACTACAACACGATCGCCTTTTTCAATTTCACTCTGATAAGCATAGGCATGAGCAGCCATTTCACTTTGCATATAGCCCTGCTCAATTGCAGCAACAGCACCGCCCATGGAGTCAATCTTAGTGATATATTCATAAGCTTCGCGTTCAAATTTATCTGTCAGTGCTTCTACATAGTAGGAACCAGCCAACGGATCGATGGTATCTGCCGCGCCACTTTCATAAGCCAGCATCTGCTGAGTACGCAATGCCAGAGTTGCGGATTCCTCAGTCGGCAAAGCAATGGCCTCATCATATGCGCAGCATGCCATGGACTGAATGCCGCCTAAAATTGCAGACAGCGCCTGCCAGGTAATGCGGGCCACGTTGTTCAAAGGCTGCTGAGCAGTAAGCACGCTTCCGGCAGTATGTACATGTACACGCAGCATTTGAGCCTTAGGTACTTCAGCGCCATAGCGTTCTTTCATGATTCTTGCCCACAGACGGCGGGCTGCACGGAATTTGGCAGCTTCAGAGAAGAAGTTGAGACCGGCAGTGAAAATCCAGCTGATACCGGGAGCAAAATCGTCAACTTTCTGACCGGCTTTAATTGCCGCATCAATATAAGCCATCGCATTAGAAAATGCAAATGCAATTTCCTGAACTTCCGAAGCACCTGCTTCACGAATATGATATGCACCTACACTGATGGTATTCCATTTGGGAATATTCTTGGAGCAGTAAGCAAAGGTATCTGTAATCAGACGCATGGACGGACGAGGCGGGAAAATATAGGTACCGCGGGCAATATACTCTTTCAGAATATCGTTTTGAATGGTGCCTTTCAGCTGTTCAGGTTTAACTCCCTGTTTTTCTGCTACAGCCACATACATTGCCAGCAATACGGCAGCAGGTCCATTAATAGTCATGGAAGTACTTACCTTATCCAGAGGAATGCCGTCAAAAAGTTTTTCCATATCTGCCAAAGAGTCGATTGCTACACCAACCTTGCCAACCTCGCCATGAGAAAGTTCAGCATCGGAATCAAGTCCAATCTGAGTGGGCAAATCCATGGCTACGGACAAGCCGGTCTGACCTGCTTGCAGCAGATATTTGTAACGGGCATTGGTTTCTTCAGCAGTTGCAAAGCCAGCATAAGCACGCATGGTCCATAGACGGCCACGATACATGGTAGGCTGCACACCGCGGGTAAAAGGATATTGCCCAGGAAAACCAAGTTTTTCATTATAATCGAAATTTTCTACATCCAAAGGAGTATACAAACGTTTTTCCGCAAATTCTTTTCTTTCGGGAAATTTGCTGATAGCTTTTGCTACCTTTTGTTCATAACCATTCAATTCCTGTTCAAGCAATTCTTTATTCAGCATAATAGAGACCCTCCCTTTACTGATCTTTCATCGTTCCATATTTTTCAAAATTTTTCTGCATATCAAATGCGTGCTGTAAATCTACCGGCATATGCCCGCATTTTTTTTGGGCCAGCCGTAAATATTCATACAACTGATCTTTGAAATCCGGATGCGCACATTTTTCAATGATTAACTTAGCGCGTTTTACCGGACTCAGACCACGAATATCAGCCACACCGTATTCAGTAATGAAGACCATGGTATCATGCTCAGTATGATCGGCATGAGTTACCATAGGTACTACGCTGGAAATACTGCCGCCCTTGGCTGTTGACGGAGTGGAAAAGATGGTCAGATATCCGTTGCGCATGTAATCACCGCTGCCGCCGATACCATTCATCATGGTACGTCCTAATACATGAGTGGAATTAGCCTGTCCGTAAATATCAAATTCCAACGGTGTGTTCATGGAGATAACTCCCAAACGTCTGATTACTTCCGGACTGTTGCTGATATCCAAAGGACGCAGCACAATGCTCTTGTTATACAGATCCGGATCCTCTTTATACATCTTAAGTACCCTGGGCGAAGGGGTAAAGGCGCAACCGGAAGCCTGCTTGATCTTGCCCATTTTTATCAGACTGAAAACTGCATCCTGCAATATTTCTGAATACATTTCCAAATTTTCAAACTTGGATTTGGCAAGTCCCATCAGTACGGCATTGGCAATGCTGCCTACACCTGACTGCATTGGCAGCATTTTCTGCGGCAGGCGTCCATGACGCTGCTCATGTTCCAAAAAGTCCACCAGATTTTCAGCAATCTTAATGCTGTTTTCATCCGGATCGCAGAGATTGCGCACATGATCGACAATGTTTGATTCTACTATACAGTCAATACGGTCCAGACCACATTTAAGGTAGGGAGAACCGATTCTGTCACCTACATGATAAATAGGAATTTCAGTTCTGCACGGAGGCTTCTCGCAGATATAAATATCATGCATACCTTCCAATGTCAGCGGAATGCTGGTATTTACTTCCACAATAATCTTCTTGGCATGTTTGACCAGCATGGGAATATTACCTATGCCTGGGCCAAGTACAATGCTGCCATCCGCATTGATTGCGGCTGCTTCAACGATTGCTACATCCACATCGCCGAAAAATCCGTAATCAATCTGCTGCGCAAAATGACTTAAATGCTGATCAATATACTCAATGGAACCATCATTAATGCCATTGTACATTCCTTTGTTAGCAGCAGAATAATATGGCATTCTGCTTCTTACACCGCCAACTTCAGCCAGTTCTTCTTCAATCTCCGGCCCTACGGAAGCACCGCTCCAAATATTGATACTGCATTTTTTGCCAGCTTTAATAGCTTCAGCCAAAGCCATGGTTGTCTTTTTCGGATATCCGGAAGGAGTAAATCCACTAACACCCACATTCATACCGTCAGTAATGAGCTTGGCAGCTTCCTGAGCGCTGACAATTTTGTCAAATAAACACGGAGCACGTAATCTTGTAGCATCTAACATCATAATCCCTCTTTTCTTGCATAAAACCTTTGCTACCCTTAGATTACCCTGTCTGGCTTATAATGTAAAATATCAAAAATGCGTTTTATATATAGCTTTTTTTTATATGCTGAAAATAAAAAAGAGCCTTTATCCTTCTTTTCCATGCTTTTTTACATCTAATAAGAGTGATAAAGGCTTTTTTTGCAATAAATCCTATAATAATTTATAATATAATTAGCGAAAACATATCATTTAATTTTATATGTCTGTGTAAAATACAGTAAAATTTTCCGAAAGTTTTTCAGGAGGCCCTATGGATATCGAATATTACCGTAATTTTATTGCTATTGTAAACGCCGGCAGTATTTCCGCCGCCGCCAAAAATATTTCCATTGCCCAGCCGGCTTTGAGCAATCAGCTGAAAACACTGCAAAAAAAATACGGCACTACCCTGCTCAATGTCAAGCGCGGCGGTCACAGCATTGAACTTACCGATGCAGGCTGCATGCTGTATAACGCAGCAAGATATATATGTTCTGCAGAAGCGAACGTTCAAAAGGAAATTGCCGACTGCAATGCCGGTTTTTCCGGTACACTGCGCATCAGTCTTTCACCCTCCATGTCTATCAGCTTTATCAAAAACTATCTCAGCAGCTTCAGTAAAAAATACCCACAGATTAATTACGAGCTCTATGAAGTATCCATTGCTGAGCAAACAGAACAGCTGCTGAACGGCAAAACGGAAATAGGTGTCGCCAATGCGCCGTTAAAGCAGGAAAACCGTTTTGAAACCATTTACCGGCGCAAAGAATGTCTGGTAGCCTTATTTCATAAAGACAGCCCCTACCTTGACAACGACAAAGCCAATATTCTTTTAGATGATCTGGAAGATATTCCGCTGTGCCTTTCCCGCGGCTGTTCCAGTCTCTTTCTTAACATTTGCTCTGATTCCCGTATTTTTCCGCAGATTTTAAGTATCAACACCACGAAAACCTCTACTATGACCTGGGCCAGTGAAAATGCGGGCGTAGCAATTATCCCCGCTTCGCCGGAAGAAATTTTCCCGCAGGATTTAATCTGCAAAACTATTAAAGATGAGCGTCTGTTTTTAGACAAAACTCTTTCCATCGTTAAGGGGCGGCCGCTTTCAACGGTGGCTAAGCTGTTTTTAAATGATTTTGTCAGACAGATCTGAACAGCAAAAAACTCCTGATACCAAGTATCAGGAGTTTTTTATATTAATAGTCATTTAGTATATTTATCATCAACAGTCTGCTGTACAGGTGAAGACGCCGCATATTTTGTCAAAGCAACCTTACTGATTCTGAAATCAGCCAGAGCTCCTGGTCCGTCAATACAGCCGTTAGGACAAGCCATGCCCTCAAAATAACTGCAGTCTAAAGCGCCGCTGCCGGCGTCAGTCAAATCACGGCGGCAATCATCCAATCCTGCGGCATAATGGGCACGCTCCACCTGGCCGCCTTTGGCTTCTACCGTAGCCTTAACAGCTGCCGTAACACCGGCATACAGAGGAAATCCCAACCCCAGACTGGAGCCGTCCCGTTTATAAGCATCTGCGGGCTGTTGCGCCACATCAATATCCTTGCCTTCCAAAAGACATTTGATTTCTTCAAATGTCAGAACATAATCAATAACATCATCATGCTGACGGGCTTCTGACTTTTTAGCAATACATGGCCCAATAAACACAGTTACCGCGTCCGGGCGCATTTTTTTTACCAGCTGTCCGCAGGAGACCATGGGAGAGGGAGTTTCAGAAATTTTATCAGCCATTTCCGGCACATGTTTGCGGATCAGATTAACAAAAGCAGGGCAACAGGAACTGGTCATCAACTTTTGTTTATCCGGCACTTTTTCCAGATATTCCTCTGCTTCCTTGACGCTGGTAATATCAGCTCCGACCGCTACCTCTACCACATCAGCAAAACCGGCTGCTTTCAGGGCGCTGTAAAACTGCGCGGTTTCCACCTTAAACCCGAACTGTCCCACTACCGACGGAGCAACCATGGCTACTACGCTGCGGCCCTGCTTAATAGCCATAATAACACGCACGATATTGCTGCGTTCATCAATGGCGCCAAATGGGCAGGCACTGCGGCAGGCGCCGCATTCCACGCATTTTTCGTGGTCAATGACAGCTTTTTTATCTTTATTGACGCTTACTGCACCCAGCGCACAGGCACGTACGCACGGGCGACGAATTTCGAGAATGGCTCCATAAGGACAAACCGACTTGCACCGCCCGCATTCCACGCACTTGGTACGATCAATAAAAGCTCTGTTCTGATACAGGCTGATAGCTTTTTTCGGACAGTTATCCATACATTTATGGGTTATACAATGGCGGCAGGCATCACTGACAAAATATGTTTCAATGGGGCACTGGTCGCAGGCTACCGGCAGAACATCAATAACCGGCAGATCCTTGCGTTCCGGTTCATTTAAGGTCAGCTTGGCCGCTTCAATAATATTTAAATCACAAGTCTGTCCCAAAGCCATATTGATTCTGTTTTTCAATACGGCACGTTCTTTATATACGCAGCAGCGGTAGCGTGGTGTATCTTCCCGCACTTCCTGCAAAATATCATAAACATGCTCAGGTAACTGATCGTTCCAGGCATAACGAGATAAATGTTCCAATACCATTCTGCGCAGCTGCACAACTGCGGTCAGTTCCATAATCATCTTCCTCCATTGATAAGGCTTTATACAGTTTTATTTTGCAGCCAGCCGCCTGCAGTAATCTTCAATTTGCTGCCATAATTCCGGTCTGCCGTCAAGTACGGCTCGCAGACGCTGCGGATAAACTCCATGCTGACGATACAGCTCAATTACATAAGCTATAGCTTCCGGCACCTGCTCCTGAGCAAGCGGTACCGCCACATGCCTGCCCTGCACGGGTTTATTTCCCAAGAGCCCGCCTATATAAAGCTCCACGCAGCCCGGACGGGTAAACGAAGGCATAATGCCCACATCCTGAGCCATTGCCTTTCCCAAACTATTTAGGCAGCCGAAAACGCCAATTTTAAATTTTTTCGGCACTTCCTGTCCGTAAAACTGCTTATCCAGCCGGCACGCCAAGGCATGCACATCAAATAAGCCCCGGCGGCAGGCGCTTCCCTTGCAGGCCACAACAGCCCTTACCGTAGCTCCTGTACCGCCAAGACGCAGTCCGGCTTTTGCCACGGCAGCTACGGCTTGATCAAGGTTATCGGCAGCAATGCCGTCCAGCTCCATAGTTCCGCGACTGGTAGCTGTTACTGAACCATTGCCGAATGCTTCCGCAATCTTACCTAAAGCGGTCAGTTCCGTTACGTTAAACTGACCGCAATTACCAATGATTCTTAAGGCAAAAAAATTATTTTTTTGTTGAATAATACCCGTTGTCATCTGTTACACTCCGTTTTAAATAGTTAGAGAAAATATTCTATATCAGGAATATTTTTCCTGCCTTAAATTGTGATATATTTGAGGACAGAACGTGATTTGCCTCGAGTTTTTAATACTCGGAGCGATATTTTGGCAATTTTTGCAATTTTGTCAATAATAGAACTTTTATTTTTAGTTAAAATCCTCTTTACAAATCAATATTTTGTTTTTATAATGAGCATTAAAGCAACAACGTGGTTGTTGGATAGTTAAACTATCTGAACTTCGTTGTTGCTTTTCTTTTTTATTCAGAGGGGAATAAAAACGGTCCCCACTCATTTCAGGGAGGTTTTTATTATGAAAGATGTACCAAAACTTTTTGGCAGCTTAGTATTTAACGAAACAATCATGAAAGACAGACTGCCAACCGCAACTTATAAAGCTTTTAAAGAAGCCGTTCTGGAAGGCCGTCCGCTTAACCTGGCTATGGCTAATGTTATTGCCAATGCCATGAAAGACTGGGCTCTGGAACATGGCGCAACTCATTTTACTCACTGGTTCCAACCCATGACCGGCATTACTGCTGAAAAACATGAAAGCTTCATTGCTCCTACCGCTGAAGGCCGTGCAATTATGGACTTCTCCGGCAAAGAACTGATTCAGGGTGAGCCTGATGCATCCAGCTTCCCGTCCGGCGGCCTGCGTGCAACTTTTGAAGCTCGTGGCTATACTGCCTGGGATCCTACTTCCTATGCATTTATTAAAGATGACTGCCTGTGCATTCCTACTGCTTTCTGTTCCTATACCGGCGAAGTTCTGGATAAGAAAACTCCGCTGCTTCGTTCCATGACCGCAGTAAGCAACGCTGCCTGCCGCATTTTAAAACTGATCGGCATTAATACCGCCAAAGTTACCAGCACCGTAGGTCCTGAACAGGAATACTTCCTGGTAGATAAAAAAATGTGGGAAAAACGTAAAGACCTGGTTTATACCGGACGCACTCTGTTCGGTGCCAAATCTCCGCGCGGTCAGGAACTTGATGACCATTACTTCGGTATGATTAAACCGCGTGTTATGGCATTTATGAAAGAACTTGACGAAGAACTGTGGAAACTGGGCGTTCTTGCCAAAACCGAGCATAACGAAGTTGCTCCGGCACAGCACGAACTGGCACCTATCTTCACTTCCACCAACGTGGCTTCTGACCACAATCAGCTGACCATGGAATTCATGAAACGCATCGCTCTGCGTCATGGCCTTGTATGCCTGCTGCATGAAAAACCCTTCGCCGGCGTTAACGGCAGCGGCAAACATAACAACTGGTCTCTGAGCACTGCTGAAGGTCTGAACCTGCTGGATCCCGGCAAAGAACCTTATAAAAACACCCGCTTTTTACTGTTCTTGGCCGCAATTCTCAAAGCTGTTGACGAATATCAGGATCTGCTGCGTGTATCTGTAGCAAGCGCCGGCAATGATCACCGTCTGGGTGCCAACGAAGCGCCTCCGGCCATTGTTTCCGTCTTCCTGGGCACTGAACTGACCGCTATTTTGGAAGCCATTGCTGCTGATAAACCTTACGACAGCACTCCTGTTACCTATATGAAAGTAAGCGACGATACCATTCCTGCTTTACTGAAAGATAACACCGACAGAAACAGAACTTCTCCCTTTGCCTTCACCGGCAATAAATTTGAATTCCGTATGTTAGGCAGTATGTTCTCCATTTCCGGTCCTAATATCGTATTGAATACCATTGTGGCGGAAGAACTGGATCAATTTGCTGCTAAACTGGAAAATGCCGCTGATATGGACAAAGCAATTTATGAACTGGTTAAAGAAACTTACCTGGCTCATAAACGTATTGTTTTCAACGGCAACGGCTACACCGATGCTTGGGTTGAAGAAGCTGAAAGCCGCGGACTGCTGAATCTGAAATCCACTCCTGATGCTCTGCCTTATCTGGCATCTGATAAAAATATCGCTCTGTTTGAAAAGCACAATATCTTCACCGCAACCGAAGTTAAATCCCGTGTAGAAATTTTACTGGAAAACTACTGCACCGTACTGAAGATAGAAGCCAACACCATGCTGGAAATGCTGCATAAAGATATTCTGCCGGCAGTAAATGCTTATGACAAAGATCTTACCGCCGCTATTTTAGATAAAAAGGCTGCCGGTATTACCGCAGGCTTTGAAAGCAAACTGGCAGAAAAACTTTCTCTGCTGGGCAGCGACATCTATGCTGCAGCAGAAGCTCTGGAAGGCGCCTTGGCACAGGCTGATACCATTACTGACAGCGAAGCGGCAGGCAAATTCTATCATGAACATGTACTGACCGCTATGGAAGCATTGCGTGCAGCTGTCGATCCTGCTGAAGCTCTGATGGGTGAAAAATATCTGCCTTATCCCACTTACGGAGAACTGCTTTTCGGCGTTAACGACTAATAAAAAATTCATAATGTTTTCGCACAATGAGGTGCATCCCAAGGGATGTACCTCTCTTTTTTTATAAATTATTTTTTGAGGGGGATTTTTATAATGTATTCTGCAACAGACACAATCTGGGTTCTTATCGGCGCCTTCATGGTCTTTTCCATGCAGCCCGGTTTTGCCATGGTAGAGACTGGCTTTACCAGGGCTAAAAACGCCGGCAACATCGTCATGAAAAACTTCATGGACCTTGCGCTGGGTTCCATCGTTTTCTGGGTTATCGGCTTTGGTTTAATGTTTGGCAAAGATATCAGCGGCATCATCGGCCTGCCTGATTTCTTCATTTTAAATGATTATGGTTCTACTTTCCCGTCCATGGCCTTTATTATTTTCCAAACTGTTTTCTGCGCTACGGCTGCAACAATAGTTTCCGGCGCCATGGCTGAACGTACAAAATTTTCCGTGTACTGCATTTACAGTATCATCATCAGCGCTTTGATTTATCCAGTATCCGGTCACTGGATCTGGGGCGGCGGCTGGCTTTCCCAATTGGGCTTCCATGATTTTGCCGGTTCTACCGCTGTGCATATGGTAGGCGGTATTGCTGCTTTGATTGGTGCAAAAATTCTTGGACCCCGTATTGGCAAATATAACTCTGATGGCACGGTAAATGCTATTCCCGGTCACAGCCTGACTCTTGGTGCTTTAGGCGTTTTCCTGCTGTGGTTCGGCTGGTTCGGCTTTAACGGCTGCTCCACCGTCTGCGCTACCGGCGATGATGCATTGATGTCCATGGCTAAAATCTTTGTTACCACCAACATGGCTGCTGCCGCAGGCGCTACTGCAACCATGTTCTATACCTGGGTACGTTACGGCAAGCCTGATGTTTCCATGACCTTAAACGGCGCTTTGGCCGGTCTGGTAGCAATCACCGCCGGCTGCGATCTGGTAAGCATTGCCGGTGCCTTCATCATCGGTGTGCTTGCAGGTATCCTCGTTGTAATGGCCATTGAATTCTTCGACCAAAAGCTTAAAATTGATGACCCCGTAGGCGCAATTTCCGTGCATGGTGTCTGCGGCGCCTTCGGTACTATCTGCGTAGGCCTGTTTGCTGAAAAAGACGGCTTATTCTACAGCGGCTCTGCGGATATGCTCATCACTCAAATTACCGGCGTTGTTTCAGTTGCTGTTTACGTATTCATCGCCATGACCATCATTTTCAAAATTCTTGATAAAACTATTGGTCTGAGAGTTTCTCCTCAAGAAGAAGTTGCCGGCCTGGATATGGAAGAACATGGTTTGGCAAGCAGCTATGCCGACTTCATGCCGGTAACCGAATACCTGCCTCATTCCAACTATGAAGCTTTCCAACCTGTTGCTTACGAAAATAATCATCCTGCCAAAGGCAAGGTAAAAATGACCAAGATTGTTATTATCACTTCTCAAAATCGTTTTGAAATGCTCAAAACCGCTCTGGATAACCTGGGTGTTACCGGCATGACCGTTACCAAGGTTCTGGGCTACGGCATCCAAAAAGGCCAGACAGAAATGTACCGTGGTGCGGAAGTTGCCGCATATCTGCTGCCCAAGGTTAAGGTAGAACTGGTAGTTTCTGCACTGCCCGTACAGACGGTTATTGAAACTGCTAAAAAAGTTCTTTACACCGGCAAATACGGTGACGGTAAGATCTTCGTATATGACGTAGAAGACGTTGTGAAGATCCGTACCGGTGAAAGTGGATTTGACGCTCTGCAGGATCTGCCTATTGACAGCCAGCAGACTGTTAAATAAAACCTTTCCTGAAAGGCTGCCCGGCTCACAGAAGCCGGGCAGTTTTTTTGTCTTTTGTTCAGCTACTTTTTGTCAGCCCGTCATATTTATGATAAGATTAAACCATAATGAAGCAAATATAATAACACGAGGTATTTATGCATATTTACGCCATTGGAGATCTGCATCTTTCCGGTGAGCCTCCTGCCAAGCCAATGGAAATCTTTGGCAGTCACTGGGCCGATCACAAAAACAAGATTAAGGCAAACTGGCTGGCGTCAGTCACACCCCAAGATACCGTTATTATCTGCGGCGATATTTCCTGGGCCCTGCAGTTAGAAGAAGCCCGTACTGACCTTGACTGGCTGGCAGCCCTGCCGGGACGCAAAATTTTACTGCGCGGCAATCATGACTATTGGTGGACCAGCTTAAAAAAAATGCAGCAGTTTACGCAGGAGCAGTTCCTGTTTTTGCAAAACAACTGCGTTATGTCTGAAAATATCGCCATCTGCGGAACACGCGGCTGGATTTTGCCTTCCTCAGAAAATTTTACGGAAGCTGACCAGAAAATTTATCAGCGTGAAAGTATTCGTCTGGAACTTTCTCTGCAGGCCGCAGTTATTCAGAAGCCGGAAAAAATCATCTGCGTCTTTCATTATCCGCCGCTTTTTGCAGCTGACGAACACAATCTCTTTACGGATTTACTGACAAAATACCACGTCAGTCATTGTGTTTATGGTCATATTCATGGAGAAAATCATATTCTTACCTATGAAGGCTGCCGTGATGAAGTAAATTATAAACTTGTTTCCTGCGACACCCAGCAGTTTCAGCTTTATCGCATTATCTGAACTAAAAAGCTCTCCGCTACGCGGAGAGCTTTTTATTATCAGGAAGTTAAAATTTAGAGGTCATATAATGTAATAAACAGATGAGAACTGCGCTACAAAGTTCTCATACTGCACAAAATCAACGGGAGCAGTAAATTCTATTTCGCCTTCACTGAACAAAGCGCCGCCTAAAAAACAGTTATTGCCGATTCTGATACCTTTACGTGCCAGCAGCAAAGCTTGCGGCATACGTACATTATCACCAATGATAATCTGTTCTTCTGAAAGCAAAATAATCCGATCCGTAAACTGACAGCCATTATTAATGATAATATTCCCTTCCGCAGCCAGCAGAGCTTCGCCAAAAATCTTCATACCGCTCTCAAATGTCAGGCCATGATAATCAGATAAATAATAAAACCTCCGGCACAGTCCATTGAAACGCAATGTGTCCATGGGCAATTCATTAATCGCCTGCCGGGCAAAGGCTCCTGCCTTCGGGAAATTAATTTTCCCCGTGCCTGTATACAGTGTTCCCGCAGGCAGGAAGGCGCTTCCTTTTACTGCTCTGCTGCTGATGATGCGGTATTGCCGTCCCAACTGCTGCATCTCCGGCGGCAGAGCAAAAAAACTGCGCCGCAGACACTGCGTTTCATCGCCGCACACTGCTGTAACCTGCAGGTATTTTACGCAGCTATCAGCCATCTGCTCCATTTTAGCTGTAACCAATGCCTGCACCGGTCCCGGATAAAGTTCTGCATTCATTAATTGCCGCTGCCCTGCCGCCGGCTGCGAGACACTAAGCTTTGCCAAAGCCGAAACACACAGCAGCTTGAGCTGCTCACTGCGCAGATAATGCAGCTGTCTGGCATATTCTCTGCCGGCAGCCAGATAAAACAACTGCGCAATCAGCAATAAAATAACAGCTGCGGCCAGAACACTGAGAGAAACACTGCCGCAGCATCTGCTATTCATCCGTACTGACGCTGCCGTTAACGCAGTAAATAAATTGCCTAAACCGCCGCTGCCGCGTTCCTTTCTTCAGGGAAAATTCTACCAGTAATGTTCTGTCGCTCACTTTGCTCACCTGCCATTCCTGCACTCTGCAATCAGGTATAAACAGCGGATTTTTTCCCTTAGTTCCCAAAGTCCGCGTCAGCTTATACAGTCCGCCATTCTCCAAGGTAAAAAAATATTGTTTGCCGGCAAACACCGTAGTACAGCTTACTTTACGTCTGCCGCGAAAATCTTTGTTAAGAATAATTCTGCTGCTGTCATAGCCCCAGTCCTTAGCTAAAACCGTCAGCATATATCTTCCCGCGTCCTGCAGCTGAATATCATCAGCCGCTTTGCGAAAATTTGCCAGTAACGGCATGGCACAGCCTGCAATTATAGCTAACAGCAGCGCCGCAGCCGCTATACTTATCTGTAGTTCCGCAAGCAAAAAGCCATGTTTATTTTTCAATGCATACCAGGCTGCACCAAATCTCTCCCTGCTCATCCTGCACCTGCAGCTTTCTGACGTGTAACCCGTCATGAAATTCTTCGGTTTCCGCAATCCGCCAGCCTGCGGAAACCGTACCAAGAAAAAAAGCCTGCTGTCCCATCTGCCAGGCCTGCGAAAGCTTATTGCTGCGCTGCTGCAGGCGTATGCAGCTGCCGTAAAGCCGCACTGCCGCCAGCAGCAGTATCCCGGCCAGTAAAAAAACTGCCGCCGTCTCTATAAGCAAAAAACCTTTACTCTCCTTCATTAAAAAGTACCCGTCCCGTTACCGGCTGAATCTCCAAAACGCAGCTGTAGGCAGCCAAATTGCGATGCCGCAAAACAATTCTGCCCGTCAGCGAGGGACTGCCGCCATCACTATACTGCACATAAGCCATTTCGTTATCTAAATAAACACCACCGCAGCCGGCCATTTCAAAAAATACTTTTCTGCTAAGCCTTCGGTTTATATAAAAACCATAACCGCTCTTATCCGCCATAAATTTAAGCTGCCTGCTGAAAATACCGTCGCCGAACATAGATTGCTGCTGCAGCAGTCTGATATCTGCCGCTAACATATGAGCCGCCTGCCGAACCTGTGATTTATGATAGTAACGCAGATAAGCATTGCCGCCCATACAAAGACTGCCCGCCGTTATCAGCAGCAGCAGGCTGCAGGCCAGTATTTCTGCCAGCAGGAAACCGCCGCTTTTATTCGGATGCTTTGCTGCCGCTGGAAACAACTTCCGCACCGGAAGCATTTTTTCCTTTCAGAGTATAAGTTCGTCCGTCACTTTCCACAGCATAACTAAGGTTCTCATTAAGTGCATCTTTAAATTTGCTGCCTTTGGCCAGATATCCCCCATCCAGTTTTTCCAGACCTTCCGGCAAAACGCCATTTTCCAGCTTATACAGCTCAATAGCCTGATCAATAACCGTCAGATCATTTTTCAGCTTGGCATTTTTTACTTTCTCATTGGCTCCTTCCAAAGAAGGTACCAGCATGGTCAGCAATACGCCTAAAAGTGCCACCGCCGCCAAAATCTCAATCAGCGTAAAGCCTCCCTGTTTGCCGCTTCGCACCATTATTTGCTCATCTCCAATCATTCATACTCAGGTAACGCCGTAAAAAGATCAAACAAAGGTCCCATCACCGAACATAATACCAATGCCGTTATCAGTGCCGCTGCCAGCAGCAATACCGGAGCAAAAAACTCCTTAAATCGCGCCAGTTTGGCCTGCAGATCCTGTTCAAGAATGGCCGCCGCTTCTTCCAGCATTTGCGGCAGGCAACCCGTAGCTGAACCTATATGAAGATATTCCGCAGTCAATGGTGAAAACAGCCGAGGTATTCTATCCGCAGCAGTGCCAATCTCCACCCCGCGCAGCAGCTGCCGGTGAAATAGAAAAACACTGCCTTTTTTACCAGCATCAGTATAAATGCGTCCGGCCTGAGCCACAGCATCCGTAATATTTAAGCCGCTGCCGAGCAATAACGCCAATAACCTGCAGAAGCGAATTTCCAGCACCATACCATGAATATCCTGCAGCAGCGGCAAATGCTTGAGCCAGCCGCATATAAGATTCTGCCGCTGCCAAATAATCAAGACGCACCCGACCAGCAATATCATAAATACCGGATAATACTCTGCCAACAGCCTATTGACCGTGATGGCTGCTTCAAGTAAAGCATCTGGTTTAGCCTGCATAGAAGTATAGATGCCGCCTAATTCCGGCAGAACATAAACCAGAAAAAATATGCCTACGACCGCTGCCGCTGCCAGCAAAAAAAGCGGATAGGCCGCAGACTGAATCACGAAACTCCGTAAGGCATGCTGCCCGGCATAATAGGCTGCTGCGGCAGCCAATACTCTTTGCAGCTCACCGCTGTTTTCGCCGGCAGAAGTTAAAATAACTGCCAGCTCCGGGAAAAAGTCCCGCTCCTTAGCCATAGCCGCATGAAGTGTACTGCCTGCACGCAGTTCTGCCTGCAGCTTACTGCATACAGGAACCAGTTCCTGCTCCAGCCGGCGCTGTAAAATTTCTATTCCCT
Source organism: uncultured Phascolarctobacterium sp. (assembly GCA_900552005.1). Taxonomy (GTDB): domain Bacteria; phylum Bacillota; class Negativicutes; order Acidaminococcales; family Acidaminococcaceae; genus URXU01. The sequence continues at coordinate 15,865 of URXU01000003.1, forward strand.
GCAGCAGGGGAATACCGCTTTTTAAAATTACTGCCAGCTGCTGAAAAAATATAATGCGCTGCTTATCCGTAAATCGGCCTCTGCCGCCAAAAGCCATATGAAGCAGATTCTGCCTGGGCTTCAAAGCTATAATATAAGCATAGTCCGCTTTTAATAAAGATGCGGCTTCTTGTTTGGAAGACGCCTGCAAAGTCCCTTGATACAGCCTGCCTTCGGCATCACGCGCTCTCCACGAATATATAAAAATTCTTATCCCCTCCTATCCGCTATAAGCATTCCACAGTCATCCTTTTTTACCTTTGCCGTACTGCCACAACTGTGAATAAACCTTGTCCAAACGGTGAATACTGTTTTGGCCCGTACCTGAGCACCCGTCATTGCTTGACACTGCCGCGGCAGGCTTTTATACTAATAATTGAAATGTAAAGATACAGCTTCCTATTTTGTTATCATCAATAAAGGTTATGGTATATTATGAAATTTATAATCAGTCTTTTGCTAAGCCTGCTGTTAATTACCTCCGCAGCCGCGGCTTCTGACAGTGACCGCTGGCTTTTAGCCGGTACGGACTCACCCAATAATACGGCCTGGTATATTGACACAAAAACTTTAAAAGTCAATGACAACAAAACGGTCACCTTCTGGGCCAAAGTACTTTTAAATAATCCCAAATATGATATTAAGGAAATCAAGCTTAAATATCTGCTTGCCGCCGATGGCATGCAGCTTACCAAAATGCAGGAAATAGGCTACAGCAGCCATGGTGAAATCATCTGGAATAACAATGTAACCAAAACTATTTCCGTTATTCCCGGCTCCGGTCCGGAAAAGCTCACATTATGCGTAGAAAATTTCATCAAGGAAAAGGAAGCAGCCAAAGAAAAAAAAGATTCTGCAGCCAAAGCTGTTCAGCCTTCAAAAGCAGCGCCTCCAGCAGCATTGACCAGCTCAGAAGCTGAAACTTCAGAGCCTGCTGAAAAAGAAACAGCTCAAATAAACCTGCTGCAAGACAAAGAGCAGGATACTTCAAAACCCAACGAGCCAGCTGCATCCGGCAAGCAGAAGCACAATCAGCCTGCTGATGCAGAACGTCAGGCCACTACGGCAGACAAACAATCCTAAAATAAAAAAGAGATTATTTTAACATATACGTTAAAATAATCTCTTTTTTTGTTTATTCGTAACTCAAACGGCCATTTGCCCTTCATGACGATGGCGGATAAATACAGCCAAACTAATTAACAGCAGAAATACTCCTCCCACATAAAAGACTGTTTTCAGAGTGAAAAAAGTTGCCAAGGCTCCGCCGGCCAGCGGTCCTATCATGGAGCCAAGCTGCTGCGCTGAAAACATAAATCCAAAGATGCGTCCCCGCTGGCTGTGTTTAGTCTTATTGGTCAAAATCGCACTAATAGAAGGATTAATGCCAGCAAAAAACATGCCAACAATAAAATTGACAATGGCAAAATTCCATAAAGTTTCCGGCAGGGCTGAAGCAATCGTAGCTGCCCCTGATAAAGCAGCAGCTAATCCCAGCGATACATAAAAACCTCTGCGCTGGCCAAAACGTCCCCAAAAAGGCGCAGTAATCGCACTGGCTACACCTATCAAAGAAAATACCAGTCCGGAAATAAAAATAATATTATCCATACTGTGATTAAGTTCAGCCACATAAAGGCTTAAAATAGGCTGAACCAATAGGATAACCATCTGTACAACACCCGCATAAAGCAGAGTTTCCATCACTGCCGGCTGTCCAAGCAGCTCGCGGTTGCTTTCTTCCGGCTGTTCGGCTGCAGCCGCAGCTTTGGGCGGCTCAGGGATATAAACATAAAAAACTATGGTAATTAACAACAGCATGATACCGCCAAAATAAAAAGAGGCGCGCATCCCAAAAACCGAAGCCAAGAAACCGCCTATCAGCGGTCCTACAACATTGCCCACGGTCAAGCCGGACTGCATAATTCCAAGACTCACGCCCAATTTATCAAGTGGTACGCTGGACGTAGCAATAGCCAGACAAACCGACCATAACCCAGCTGCAAAACCATGCAGCACACGAACGCAGAACATCTGCTCCGGTGAAGTTACCACTGCTCCCAAAAGATAAACTATGCTCAGTCCCAGTCCGGAACGAATGGCCATCAGCTTCTTACCCTTCTTATCTGCCATTCTGCCCCATATAGGCGACATGATACCGCCTATTAAAAAAGTAACGGAGAAAATAGCTCCTGACCACATTTTTACATCAGCCTGCGAAACCCCAAGCTCCTTAATCAGGTACATAGGCAGAAACGGAATCAGCATAGTGTAACTGGCTGACATAAGAATGACGTTAGCAGTAAGGATGGCTAAAATAATTTTCCAGTTTTTCATTATTCAACTTCTTTCTTTTTCTTGATATTCGTGAAGGTTTATTGATAAAAGATGTTAAATATTATAACAAAAGATATTTTATTAGTAAACAATACTCATAAATATAAAAACAAAAGGGATCTGCTTCACAGACCCCTTTTGTTCTTTGGAGGAGAAAATATATTCACCTGACTAACAGGTAAATGTCTAATAAATTATTGTGCGGACAACAGCCTGCCTATTTCAGCACAAGCCTTCAAAGCATTCTGATCCGGTTCATCCATAGCCAAAACACCCGGCGCAATTAACTGTGCTCCGGCAGCGGTAATCCTTGCTTCCCAGTCATGCATATAAGAACCACCCCAGCCATAGGAGCCAAATAAGGCAATTTTCTTATCCACTATCAATTTTTCCAATTCCGTAAAAAATGGTTCAAACTCATATTCTTCCAGTACCTCTACTCCCATGGCCGGACAGCCAAGAGCCAATGCCGGATATTTTGCTGCTTCCGCAGCAGAAATCTTTCCTACTTCTGTCAAAACAGCTTCAGCACCGGAACTGTTGATTGCTTCAGCAACAGCCTGTGCCATTATATAAGTATGTCCCGTTCCGCTCCAGTAAATTACAGGTATCTTTTTCATAAATAACCTCCTTACGCAGTTATTACCGCCTTATAAAGCGACAGGCCGTCAGCAAGTTTCTGCAATATGGAGTCTCTGCATTTTTCATAAACCGCAAAAACTCTTTTAGCCTGCTCTACATCTCCATAAACCTTCCAATAGCCGCTGTATTTGCAGCTTTTGCCTTTATTTATCACAAATCCCAGGACATCTTCCAGCGGATAGCCGAGAAAAATGCCAATTTCATGAGGAAATTCACAGCTATATTGCAGCCTTTTTTCCAAAGTCAGCAAATCTTCTTCCAATGAGCTGTATCTGCCGTACCCGACTGATGCAAGATAATTACGGCAAGCCTTATTCTTTAATAAACATCCCAGCTCCACGGCCTGGTAAATAAGCAGCAGCCTTTTCTGATTGCAGGAACATATCTGGCGAAAAACAATTTTCTGCGCAGCAAACTGCCTGTTATACTCAGTAAGCAGCATTTTCAGCTCTTGCTCTTTTATTTGCGGCAAGGAAATCAAATTAGCCGGTTTTATGCCCATGAGAACAGGTGCACAATGAAAGGCCAGCAGTTCATCAAAATCTCGAAAACCGAATATTGGCATGACTTCCTCCTTATAGTGCTGATAGTTGCTGCTAACCAATGCAGAGTATGAAGATGCAAAGGGATAGTCAAGGTAAAATATACAAAACAATTAATTTTCTGTTTTGGTTAGCAGTAACTAACTATGTTTTGATTATATCACGCCTTTTTTGAGTTAGCAAGCGCTAATTTTATTTTTTTAAATTTTTTCTCAGCAAGCAAAAAGGTGCAGGATCATTACTCATCCTGCACCTTTTTGCCATGTACGGCAGCATCCGTTACCAAAAGAGCCAGCTGCTGCCTGATTATTTTATTTTCCTCCGGTAATACAACGCTAAGCCTGATGCATCCCTGCAGCTGCTGATGGTCAGAAAAATCTGCCGTCAAAATACCGTGACTTAAAAGATACCGATATATAAACCGGCCGCTCTTTACTTGGCAAGGAAGCTCTGCCTCCCGTCCGTAAACCTCATCGTAGCTTTCCGCAAAAACAGCAGCCATTGCGCTGCTGGCCCGGAATAAAACAAAATTAGCGGCCGACGGCCATACTTCAAAGCCGCGGCTCTGCAAAAATTCCGCTAAAAGATTGCGCTCCGCAACAACCTGCTTTATCAGCGGTCTGTAGAGCTGTTTATTTTCATAAACTGTTTTCGCCGCCAGTAAGGTATATGCGCTTACCTGATACGGCAGCAGCGCCTTACCCACTGCTCTGATAATACCGCTGCAGCCTACGGCATAACCGCAGCGCAGCCCAGCCAGGCCATAAGCTTTAGAAAAGGTACGTACACACAAAAGATTGCTGTATTTATTACTGATTGTCAGAACGGAACCAGCTACCAGCCAGATTTTATTTAAAGGCCTCATATCAAGACTGTCCACATCACCGCCGCCGGCAAATTCCATACAGGCTTCATCTACCACTACCGGACAGGAAACAGAAGCAATAATTTTTTCCACCTGCGGCAGAGGATTATAATTGCCCGTAGGATTATTAGGATTGCAGATAATCAAAAGCGCAACCTGCTCTTCCCTGCAAAATCTGATTACGGCCTCAGCGTCAAGATAGCCGTCTGCGCTCAAACTGTATGGCGCTGCCAGGCTGTCCGATAACTGAACACAAGTATCGTACAGTTCAAAGGAGGGAGCCGGAAAGGCAATTTTGCGTCCCGCTCCGCCAAAAACGTAGCAGGCCTTCTGCAATAATTCGCCGGCGCCGTTGCCAATACACACATTATCGGCTGGCAAATCCAGTTCCTGCGCAATGGTATGCGCCAGATTTTCTGCCTGAATAGGCGGATAACGATGAAAGGGAAAAGCTTCCGTCAGCTGCTTTATTTTATCTCGTACCTGCTGGGGCATGGGATAATTATTTTCATTGGTGTCTGCAATAATTTTTGCCTGAACATGCTCTACCGTGTAATTGCGCAGATTCTCAATACTTTGGCGAATACGATATTCACTCATCGCAGTCATCCTCAATCCTGCTTTCTGCGGATTACGGGCATCACGGAATTATAACCGTCCGCTCCGTATACCAGACAGCGTTTAACTCTGGAAATAGTTGCCGTGCTGGCACCGGTTTTTTCAACTATGGTTTCATAAATACAGCCTTCATCCAGCATTCTGGCAACTTCCAAACGCTGGGCCAGAGCCTTTAGTTCGCTGATAGTACAGATATCTTCAAAGAAACGATAACATTGCTCTTTATCCTGCAAGCTCAAAATAGCCGTAAACAGCTGATCAGTAAGTGCATCTCTCAATTTATCCGTCATAATGAAATCCTCTCTTACAATATAATCTGATATCATTACTTTATCACTTTATCTTGCGAAAGACAAGATAAAAATATCTGCATCAATATTTTTGTTGACAATATATAAAAAACATTGTATTATTTACTCATTAACTTAACAGTTATTTCATCAAGAGTAGCCGAGGGACTGGCCCAATGAAGCTACGGCAACCACACTCAATGTGAACGGTGCCAAATCCAACGGAGTTTATCCGGCAGATGAAGATGTGCTTGACACTAACAACATGTACCCTTCACTGACTGGTGAAGGGTTTTTTTATTCTGCAAATCAAGAAAGGATGCTGTTTTTATGATAGAACTTGTTAATGTCGAAAAAACCTATTACAGCAAGGCAGGTAATATCCAGGCCTTGAAAAAAACCAATCTGCAAATTAATGAAGGCGAAATCTTCGGTATCATCGGTTTATCCGGTGCCGGTAAGTCCACCCTGGTGCGCTGCATCAATATGCTGGAAAAACCAACGGCCGGAAAAGTATTTGTCAATGGCGCCGAAATGACGGCCATGAGCGATGCCCAGTTACGTAAGGCACGTCAAAGCATTGGCATGATTTTCCAGCATTTTAATCTGTTGGCTTCCCGCACCGTCTATGATAATATTGCTTTTCCTCTGGAAATTCAGGGTCTTGGCAAGGAAGAAATTGCCAAAAGAGTACGTCCTCTGCTGGAACTTGTACAGCTTGAATCCCGAGCTGACTACTATCCCAGTCAATTGTCCGGCGGTCAGAAGCAGCGTGTAGGTATAGCCCGCGCCCTGGCCAGCAATCCTAAGGTACTGCTGTGCGATGAGGCTACTTCCGCTCTGGACCCGCAGACCACCAAATCCATTCTGGAACTTTTGAAAGATATCAATAAAAAAATGAATCTGACCATCGTTATGATTACTCACCAGATGGAAGTTGTCAAAGCCATTTGTGACCGGGTGGCCGTTATTGAAAACGGCAATATCATAGAGGAAGGTTCCATGATTGAAGTCTTTACCAATCCTCAGCACCCCACTACCAAAGAATTCACCAAGAGTGCTACCAATGATAATTTTTCCGCAATGATTAAAAATATGAATCTGTCCGAGCACTACAGCGAAGGCAGCAAATTAATCACCCGTATTTCCTTCTTAGGCAACTCGGCCGGCGAACCCATTGTTTCCGGTATGGTAAAGAAATTTGACGTTGACGTAAGTATTCTGTACGGCAATATTGATCATTTGAAAGATGTCCCCTTCGGTACGCTGGTAATCGAAATTTCCGGCTCCAAGGAAGGTATTGAAAACGCTCTGGCATATCTGCACGGCCAGGATCTGAAAACGGAGGTAATTGGTTATGAGTCCTGATATGATTAATCTTTTAATAAAATCCTTTTTTGAAACCTGCTACATGGTAGCAGCTTCTACTATTATGGCTACGGTCATCGGTATTCCCCTCGGCGTTATTTTGACGGTTACCCGCAAAGACCATATTCTGCCAAATGCTGCTATTAATTCCATTTTGGGCGCCATTGTCAATGCTACCCGCTCTACACCTTTTATTATTCTCATGGTAGCCATCATCCCGCTGACACGCATGATTGTCGGTTCTTCCATCGGCACTACGGCAGCCATCGTTCCTCTGACCATTTCTGCGGCTCCCTTTATCGCCCGCATTATTGAGTCTTCCCTGCTGGAAATCAACCCCGGTGTAATTGAAGCGGCACAGGCTATGGGCGCCAGTCCCATGCAGATTATCACCAAAGTACTGCTTCCCGAAGCACTGCACTCCATTGTTTTAGGCGTAACACTGGCTATCATCAGCCTGATTGGTTATTCCGCCATGGCCGGCGCCTTGGGCGGCGGCGGTCTTGGTGACTTGGCAATCCGCTACGGTTATCAGCGTTTTCAGCTGGACGTCATGATTACCACTGTTATCATCCTGATTATCATGGTTCAGGCTATGCAGTCCTTTGGCAACTGGATGTCCAAAAAACTCAATAAAAACAAACTGTAAAACCAAACGGCCTTGGCTGTTTAAATATAAAATTTATCTGCTATTATCAGGAGGAATTCAACATGAAAAATATTTTTAAGCTTTTTGCAGCAGCTATTTGTCTGCTGGCTTTTCTGGCCGCAGGCTGCGGTTCTGACAACAGCAAAGACAGCCAGGGACCCATTAAAATCGGCGTAACCGCCGGCCCGCATGCTGAAATTATGGACAATGTAAAAAAACTTGCGGCTAAAGAAGGCCTGCAGCTGGAAGTAGTAGAATTTTCCGATTATGTAACTCCCAATGTTTCCCTATATCAGGAAGAAATCTTTGCCAACAGCATGCAGCATGCGCCCTACCTGGCTGCAACCAAGGAAAAAGAGCCTAAATTTGATCTGGTAGAAGCTTTCAAAACCGTCAACTTTCCCATGGCTGTTTACTCCAAAACTCTGAAAAAAGGCGATCCCATTCCTGACGGCGCCATTATCGGTATCCCCAACGATCCTTCCAACGGCGGCCGCGCTCTGCTTTTACTGGCAGACAAAGGCCTGATTAAAGTTAAAGACAGCAATGACGTTACCACTACCGTTAAGGATATTACCGAAAATCCTCATAACTACGTTATTCGGGAGCTTGACGCCGCTATTATCCCTAACAGCCTGCCCGATCTTACTATTGCCGTTATCAATGCCAACTATGCCATTCCTGCCGGCTTGAATCCTACTAACGATTCGCTGCTGCTGGAAAAATCTGATAACCCCTATGTAAATATCTTTGTTACCAAAGAAAAATACAAAGATGATCCGCGCATTGCCCAGCTGAAAAAGATTTATCAATCCGACGAAAATAAAAAATTCATTGACGAACACTTCAAAGGTTCCATTGTTGCCGGCTGGTAACAAAAAGGCTGCCATAGGCAGCCTTTTTCTTTTGCAAAAATTTGACATTTATTTTCATCAACCATATTATAATTTATATAGGCTTATCACCCAGCTTAACTAAAAAGAGGAGGTATTTTCATGAATATCTGGCATGACATTGATCCCAAACGCATTTCTCCTGATGATTTCTGTGCAGTTATCGAAATTCCCAAAGGCTGCAAAGTAAAATATGAATTAGATAAGGATACCGGCTTGCTGAAAATGGACCGGGTACTTTTCACATCTACGCACTATCCGGCCAACTATGGCTTTATTCCCCGTACCTACGCTGCTGACCATGATCCGCTGGACGTACTGGTACTCTGCTCCGAAGAAGTTGTTCCGCTTACTTTGATGCGCTGCTATCCCATCGGCGTTATCATTATGGAAGACAACGGCGATATGGACGAAAAAATTATTGCTATCCCCTTCGGTGATCCCATGTATAATTCCTATACATCCATTACGGAACTGCCGCAGCATATCAGCGATGAAATGATTCACTTCTTTTCCGTATATAAATCTTTGGAAGGCAAAAGCACCGCACTGGAGGAAGCTCACGGCGTGGACCGGGCCAAAGAAATTATTATTCAATGCCAGCAGCGCTATAAAGACGAATTTTGCTGAAAGCGTTAATGAAAAACAGGCATAAAAAAACGCATCTGTTAAACAGATGCGTTTTTTTGTATGGCCGACCCATACAGAAAGCGGTCAATAATAATAGCGGCTATTTCTTCAGCGGAAAACTTAGCATCATATTCACGCTGGTTAAAAACACACATGGCCACGCTCCAGAATAATTCTCTGCTAACAATCTGAGAATTGCCTTTTTTCAAAAATCCTACCTTCATACCCTCCTGCATAACTTCATGCAGAATGGTAAACTCTGATTCCATAATCATATAGTAGCGTAAAACCTGCTCTTTTAATTGCTCCGACGGTTCTACATTACTGTAGCGCGACAGAATTTTATATTCTCCGTCTTCCTTTAAAACGTGGCAGCCATTGCTGACTCCCAGCATTTCAAAACACATAATCTGCCATAGCGCATAGTTTTCCCTGTAAAAGCTGACCATTTCCTTCATATAGGCAAATAATTTGGCCTCAATTCCTTCGGCAGCATTTACGGCTTCCTTAATTTGCTTAATAAAAGGAATATTTTTATCTGAAATCAGTTTATAAAACAGCTGTTCCTTATTGCCGAAATATTTGTAAACAGTACCTTTGCCAACATCTGCCAAGGCAATGATTTCATCAATCGTCGCTTTTTCATAACCGCGGGCCGAGAAAACTTTTTCTGCTGCCAGTAAGATGCGCTGATCCTTGGCCAGGCTCACATCAATCTGCATTGAATTCCTCCTTAAAATTCCGCCTTTCTGCATCACTACTTAATATTAATATTATACCTGTTAAATACTTTAATTGCCAGTTTTATAACAATCTAAGCCAAATAAATTGGAAATATTTTTTTAACTCTTCCGTAATTACTCAGAATTGCATATAATATATTTGAGTACGTTTTTATTATCTGCGGCATCTGCCGGCAGTATATTGTTGTTTTAAAGAGGAGGAATTTTTATGAGCCTGAAAATAATTACCGAACGCTGCAAAGGCTGCGGTATCTGCGCTGCTTTTTGCCCTAAACAGGTATTGGCTGTAAACGAAGTAGAAAAAATCGAAGCTGTTGCTGAAGAAAACTGTATAAAATGCGGACAGTGCGAGATGCGCTGCCCCGATTACGCTATATTTGTAGAAAAATAATCTAAAGGAGTGACCTGAATGTCTAAAATATTACTGCTTCAAGGAAATCAGGCCGTTGTTGAAGGTGCTATCGCTGCCGGAGTAAAATTTTTCGGCGGTTATCCTATTACCCCTTCCACGGAAATAGCTGAATCTCTGGCAGAGCGTCTGCCTCTGGTAGGCGGCAAATTTATTCAGATGGAAGATGAAATTGCTTCCATGGGTGCTATTATCGGCGCATCCCTGACTGGCAAAAAAGTTATGACTGCTACCAGTGGTCCCGGCTTTTCCTTAAAACAGGAACTTATCGGCTACGCCTGCGCGGCAGAAGTACCGCTGGTTATTGTCAATGTTCAGCGTGTAGGTCCGTCAACCGGTCAGCCTACTTCTCCTTCTCAGGGTGATATTATGCAGGCTCGCTGGGGTACCCACGGCGATCACTGGCTGATTGCCCTTACTCCTGCAAGCGTACCTGAATGTTTTGAATTGACTCTGCGTGCCTATGCTTTAAGTGAAAAATATCGTGTGCCTGTTATCCTGCTGATGGATGAAGTCATCGGCCATATGCGTGAAAGAATTGAATTGCCTGATAACTATGATGAAATTCCTCAGGCTGAACGCAAGCAGCCCGCATGTGATCCGGCAGATTTCAAAGCCTATGCCGCAGATGACAGTCTTGTACCTCCCATGCCTCCTTTCGGCAGCGGCTACCGCTGGCACGTAACCGGCCTTGTACATGATGAAACCGGTTTCCCCAAAGGTACCGGCGCGGCAACTAAAGCAGCTGCTGACCGTCAGTATCATAAATTGTATGATCATCTGGACGATATCGTTCAAGTTGAAAATTACTGTCTGGAAGACGCACAGTATGCGATTGTTGCTTTTGGCGGTGCAGCCCGCACAGCTTATGAAACCGTGGATATGGCCCGTAAAGAAGGCATCAAGCTTGGCCTGCTGCGTCCTATCACCATCTGGCCCTTTGCTGAAGCAGAAATTCAAAAGCTTGCCGAAAATGTTCAAGGTATCCTTGTGCATGAGCTTAACCGCGGTCAGTATGTTTATGAAGTAGAACGTGCGGTTGCCGGCAAAGTACCCGTACACAGCTATGCAAAATATGATAATGAACCGGCAACTCCCGCACAGCTGCTGGCAGAATTTAAAAAAGCAATGGCGCTGTAAGAGAGGAGAACTATTTTATGAGTATGGAACAATTAATTGATAAATATTTCCGTCCCGGACGCCTGCCTCATATCTGGTGCCCCGGCTGCGGCAACGGTATCGTTACCGGCGCCATTGTCAAGGCTATTGATAAGCTGGCTCTGGAAAAAGATTCCGTAGCTGTTATTTCCGGCATCGGCTGCAGCAGCCGTGCTTCCGGATATCTTGATTTCAATACCGTCCACTCGGCTCACGGCCGTGCTCTGCCCGTTGCAACCGGCGTTAAACTGGCAGATCCTTCCCTAAATGTTATTGTTGTTACCGGCGACGGTGATGCAACAGCCATCGGCGGCAACCATTTAATTCACGCTGCACGCCGCAATATTGATATGACCGTAGTTTTGTACAATAACAGTATTTATGGCATGACCGGCGGTCAGTATTCTCCGATGACTCCCTACGGCAGCAAAGCAACCACTGCGCCCTATGCCACTATCGAACATGATTTTGACATTACCGAGCTTACCAAAGCTGCCGGCGCTACCTTCGTTGCCCGCGCTACTACTTTCCACACCCAGCTTTTGGTTGATCTGATTGCCAAAGGCATCCAGCATAAGGGCTTCAGCATTATCGAAGCTGTTTCTGCCTGCCCCATTTCTTTTGGCAGACAAAATAAAATGGGCGGCCCTGCTGATATGATGAAATGGCAGCGCGATCATGCAGTTATGCTGCCGGCATGGAATAAAATGACTGATGAACAGCGTCTCGGCAAGTTCCCCATCGGCCTGTTGTATGAAGTTACCGACCGTAAGGAATATACTGAAGCTTATGACGAATTGATTGCCCGTGCACAGGGAGGTAATAAATAATGAAATATGAATTACGCTTAAGCGGTACCGGCGGTCAGGGTCTGATTCTGGCCGGCATTATCCTGGCAGAAGCCGCTCTGCTGGACGAAAAACTTGCTATCCAATCCCAGTCTTATGGTCCGGAAGCACGCGGCGGTTCCTCCAAAGCTGAAGTTATTATCAGCGATGAAGCAATCTACTTCCCTAAAGTAACCCGTCCTAATCTTCTGCTGGCAATGAGCCAGGAAGCCATGAATAAATATGGCCATGATCTGCCTGCAGATGGTATTCTGGTAACCGACAGCCTGTTTGTTACTAAACTGCCGGAACATCAGGGCAAAATCTATCAGCTGCCCATTACCCATACTGCCAAAGAGGCTCTTGGCAAAGCACTGGTAGCAAATATTATTGCCTTAGGCGCCTTAGTTAAAATTACAGGCATCGTTTCTCAGGCTTCTTTGGAAAAAGCCGTACTCAACCGCGTTCCTAAAGGAACCGAAGAAATGAACAAAAAAGCCCTGCTGCTTGGTATGGAACTGGTAAAATAATAATAAAAAAACCCGTAGATTAAAATCTACGGGTTTTTATTTTCGCGTGACAAGCTGCTGATTTTCAGCTGTATAATCCAAAAGTCCCCTCATTTGGCCGCTTCCGCGAATACTGCCTCTTTATTTTTTATATGGCAGTCATACAGCCACGCGTTAAGCTTTCAGCTTATAAAAAAACAACAATGGACTGAAAGCAATTGCTTTACAACTCCATTGTTGTTATGGCTTTATTATACTACTATCTTTTCTTCATGTAAATATTACCGTAACTATTTTTCTATTTTTTATTTTAATGTTCGGATTTTATAGCTTTTTACCGGCATTTTACAAAAATCTTTTTCTTAATGTTCCGTTTTTTCTTGACAAACGCCGTATAAAATTTTAAACTACTAACATGGACAGTATGTCAAAGTACTTAATTTATCACAAAGGCAGGTATTAAATTATGGCTGAAATGTTATACGAGGGTAAAGCAAAAAAGGTTTTTGCTACTGAAAACCCGAACGAAGTAGTTATCTATTATAAAGATGATGCAACCGCTTTCAACGGCCTGAAAAAAGGTACCATCATGGATAAAGGTATCATGAACAATACCATTACCACTTTCTTCTTTGATTTGCTCGGTAAAAACGGTATTCCCCATCATCAAATCAAAAAACTTTCCGATCGCGAAGCACTGTGCAAAAAAGTACATATCATTCCGCTGGAAGTTGTAACCCGCAACATCGCTGCAGGCAGCCTTGCTAAAAAAATGGGTGTTGAAGAAGGCTATGTTCTGAAAAAACCTATTATTGAATTCTGCTATAAAAACGATGAACTGGGCGATCCTATGATTAACGATGATTATGCTGAAGCTTTTGGCATTGCTACCGATGCTCAGGTTAAGGAAATCAAAGAATTAACTCTCAAAATCAATACCATTCTTACCAACTTCCTGGCAGAACGCAAAATCCGCCTGATCGACTTCAAACTGGAATTTGGTACTGACGCTGACGGCAAAGTAATCTTGGCTGACGAAATCACTCCGGATACTGCTCGTCTGTGGGACTGGGATACCAATGAAAAACTGGATAAAGACCGTTTCCGCCGCGACCTTGGTAATGTTGAAGACGCTTATCATGAAGTAATCCGCCGCCTGACCGGTAAATAATCAATACATAAAAAAAGACGCATTTTAAAATGCGTCTTTTTTTGTTATCCAAACAGCTTATTTAATTTTAATCAGTTCATAATCTCTGGTACCAAGGCCCAGTTTTTCTGCATGCTGCAGGCAAGTCTGCCACTCGGATTCAGGCGTAATATTATGGAAATGATCGTGCCCTTGGCATTCATCAGCTTTATCACGCAGATGTTCAGCCAAAACGGAGTTTTCCAATACCGGTGCAGCATTTACCAAATCAGCGCAGGCCTGATCCAAAGCAACCGGATCAAAAGAAGCCAGCATACCGATATCAGGTACTACAGGCGCATCATTTTCTGCATGGCAGTCACAATACGGTGAAACATCCACAATTAAGCTGATGTGAAATTGCGGTCTGTCATGCAAAATACCCCAGGCATATTCAGCCATACGTTTATTAAGATTTTCCATGCTGGCATCATTTAAAGTATGAATTGCATCCATGGGGCACATACCCAGGCAGCGGCCGCAGCCTACGCATTTATTAATATCGATGGAAGCCTTGCCGTCAGTGATGCTGGGTGCGTCATGGGCACAAATTTTAACGCAGCGGCCGCAGCCGATACATTTATTCTGGGCAACTTTCGGTTTGCCGTCATTATGCATTTCCATTTTACCGGCACGTGAGCCGCCGCCCATACCGATATTTTTCAGAGCACCGCCAAAGCCGGTCATTTCATGTCCTTTAAAATGGCTCAGAGTAATAACCACATCGGCATCCATCAGCGCACGGCCAACTTTAGCTTCCTTTACCAATTCACCGCCGGGTACCGGCACATAAGCTTCGTCAGTACCTTTTAAACCGTCGGCAATGATTACATGGCAGCCGGTAGAAAAGGGACTGAAACCGTTTTCATAAGCGGAAGTAATATGCTCCAAAGCATGCTTTCTGCGGCCTACGTATAAAGTATTGCAGTCCGTCAAAAAAGGATAGCCACCCAGCTCCTTAACCACATCAGCAACCGCTTTGGCGTAGTTGGGACGCAGATAAGAAACATTGCCCGGTTCACCAAAGTGAATCTTGATTGCTACAAACTGTTTTTCAAAATCAATATTGCCGATGCCGGCCCGTTTAATTAATTTTTGTAATTTTTGCGGCATGCTTAAGCTGCCGTACGGAGTACGGAAATCCGTAAAATAAACTTTAGCCTTTTCCATAAAATCTCCTCCAATCACCAAGGCTTTTATATACTTACACTGCCCTACAATAAGCCGGGCAGATATAAATCATCAGTGTCAATTACCGGCTTGCCCAAAGGACGGCCCGGTACAAACAGGCCATGGCAGTCACTGCCGCCGCTGATCATAAGCCCGCGGCTGCGGCAATACTGCAGCAGTTTCCGCGTATTTTCAGCGCTGTGTCCGGAATGATAGCATTCAAAGCCATCAAGCGCTTCTTCGCTCAGCAGCTCCAACTCCAGATCCAGCCCCGGGCCATGAAAACCGCTGGCCGCATGGGCGCAGATTGCCGCTCCGCCTGCCGCATGAATGGCCGCAATAACTTCCGCTACCGGCAAAAATTCCGGAAAACCCAATTTATGCTCCTTAGTAAAAATTCTGCCAAAGAAATCATTTACATCCCGGCAGAGTCCTTTATCCTGCAAATAAGCAAGCGCCCGCCAGCCGCCGCGCCGTCTGTCATAGGTATAACCGGCAAATTCTTTTGTACTGACAGCCCAGCCTTCTTTTTCCAGAACAGCAATACTGTCAATATCCTTCTGCTCTAATAGGGCCTCATTATACTGCAGCAGTTCCAATAATCTCTTATTGCCAATATCAATGCCGTAGCCCAAAATATGAAACATGATCTGCCCCTTGGTAGCACAGATTTCTGCCGCCGGAATAAACTTGAGTCCGGCAGCAGCTGCCAGAACTGCCGTTTCCCCGACATTCGCCACACTGTCATGATCCGTAACAGCTATCGCGCCTAAGCCTGCAGCGGCAGCCTGAGAAATAAGCTCTTCCGGAGTCCATGTACCGTCAGAGGCAGTAGTATGAATATGTAAATCAGCCCTCATCCTACTGCTCCTTTTCACATACATGGCAATGATGCCGTACCGGCTCCTGCTGACCGGTTCTGCGTTTTCCGGCTGCAATACTGAGCATGAACAATGCTGTTTCCGTCAGGACAATAGTTCCTCCGGGAGCCAGATTGGCATAATAGGAAAGCACAAGTCCTATGATTACCGACAATAGCCCATAAACAATACTTTGCAGAATTGTAGCGGCAAAACTGCGTGCCGTCTGCAGGGCGCAGGCCACGGGAATCACCATCATGGCAGAAACCAATAGCAGTCCCACAATCCGCATCGACAAGGCAACCGTCAGAGCCGTCAGCACCGCCAGCAGCATATTCAGCTTATCTACCGGCAGGCCCGCTACCTTTGCTGATACTTCATCAAAAGTGAGATACTGCAAAGGGCGGTAATATAAAACTACAAATAAGATAGTGCATAGTCCCAGCACGGCTACAATCAGTAAGTCACTGCGGCTGACTGTCATCAGACTGCCGAATAAAATACTGCCGAGATTAAAGCCGCCTTCTTTATTCAGGCTGGCAAAAACAACGGCCAAACCCATGCCGCAGTAGAAAAAAATTGCCAAAATCATTTCCGCAGAGGCTGCCAGCTTAACTCGTACCCGCTCAATAGCCAGGGCGCCCAAAATGGTAGCTGCCGCCGCACTTATTACAGGGCTGTAGCCCAAAAGCGCGCCGCCGGCAACACCGGCAAAAGCAATATGTCCCAGTCCGTCCCCGATTAATGATTGGCGGCGCAATACCAGAAAACTGCCGATTAAGGGACAGATTACAGCCATGATCATACCGGCCAGCCAGGCCCGCTGCATAAATTCCATTTCAAAAATTTCTAACATTTTAAGCTTCCTCGTTTTAATATTCAACGGTAAAAATATCCATGCTTATGATGATGCTTCAAAGCCGCATGCACTTCACCCCAGAAACAAATACCATGATCAAGACAAAGGGCATTGCGTGCCGCATCTGCCGCCAGCTCCAAATCATGAGAAACCATTACAATAGTTACGCCGTCCTCCCGGTTAATGCGCTTAAGCATGCTGTACAGGGAAATTTTAGCAGCCGTATCAACGCCCGTAGCCGGCTCGTCCAGCAAAAGTATTTCCGGCTGTTTGACCATGGCGCGCGCCAAAAAGACCCGCTGCTGCTGGCCGCCGCTGAGTTCACCTATTTTGCGGTGCTGCAGATTTTCCAGCTGAAAAGATCTCAGCAGTTCCTCCAGCCGCTGTTTATCCGCCTGGTTAAGCCGGTGCAGCAAGGAATCCTTGTGCAGCAGCCCCAAAGCAATTACCTCTCGAACGCTGATGGGAAAATTACGCTGCTGCTTAGCAGGATTTTGCGGCACATAACCAATTTTATCCCACCCGGAAAATTTTTCAATGGGCGTACCATAATAATAAATATTGCCTTCTGTCGGCGCCGTAACCTGCGCCAGCATTTTCAACAGCGTACTTTTACCGGCACCGTTAGCGCCGATTACAGCCACAAAATCTCCTTTGGTGATCTCAAGATTCAGCTTATGAAAAACCCATCCCTCACCATAATCAAAGCCTAAATTTTCAATTCTGATAATTTTATCCATATATTTACCTACTGTGCGTTAAGCGCCAACCGTAAACTGTCAATATTGCGCTGCATAATTTTCACGTAATCAAGATTTTCCCTGCGTCCCTCTTCACTCAGGCCCTCCAGCGGGTCAAGTACCGCCGTCTCAGCTCCGGTTTCACGCGCCAAGACTTCAGCAATTTTCGGATCAGTCAGGGTTTCAAAAAAGATATATTTTACCTGCTCTCTGCGCACAATTTCAGCCAGCTGCCTTAAATCTGCAGGCGTTGGTTCAGCCTGTGGTGATAATCCATTGACGGCCAGCTGCTGCAAACCATAATCATTGGCCAGATGCCCAAAGGCAGCATGAGCGGTAACAAATACCTTTTTCTGCGCCGTACGGCTGATTTCCTGCATTTGACTGTCCAGCAGCTGCAGCTGCTGCAGATAGCGGCGGCTGTTTTCCTGGTAATAAGCGGCGTTTACCGTATCTGCCGCACAAAAGGCCTCGGTAATTCGCTCAACCTCAACAGCGGCCTTTTTCGGACTTATCCAGACATGGGGATCCTGCCTGCCGTTATTATCATATAGTCCAGACCCGGCCTGCACTGCCGTAATCTTTCTTTCCGCCAATGCTTCCAGCGCCTGCTGTGCCCACGGTTCAACGATTCCGTTATAAATAAACAGCTGAGACCTGCCTATTTTAGTCAAATCACGCGGTGAAGGCTCCCAGTCGTGCGGCTCCGCGCCATCAGGCACAAGTACTGTAACCTGCACCCGATCGCCGCCCACTGCCCTGGCAAATTCAGCCATGGGATAAAAGCTGGCGGCAACCTGCAGTTTGCTGTGGTCGGTTTCTTCTCTGACGCAGCCTGCCGTCAGCAGCAGTGCGAAAAGCAGCAGGAATAAAATCTTTTTCATAAAATCTCCTGTCAAAATATTCTTTCTTATTTTTATGATTTGTCAAATTTCTTCTATTATACTACAATATACGATAACAAAGAAAATGCTTCTTGTAAATAAGCAAGAACAAAGCTGGGAGTGATACATATGTTACCCGAAAAAAAATATATTGCCGCCTTTGACATAGACGCACAAAATACCTTTACGCCTGTCTGTCCGGATGAATTACCCGTTGCCGGCGGTGACGCTATCGCCGATGAGCTTAATGCGCAGGCTGCTTTTGCCGCTTTGCGTGTTGCCTCGCGTGACGCTCATCCTGCCTCCGCCTTATGGCTGAGTACTCCGCAGCAGCCGCCGCTCTCACCTATCGAAGGATATCCTGATCTTGATTTACGTTGGCCGGCTCATGCCATCGTAGGCACCAAAGGTTTCCAGTTTATCGATGGTCTTGATCCTGCCGCCTACGATTTTCAGGTTTTTAAAGGCATCGAGCCGGATAAACATCCTTACGGAGCTTGCTACCATGATCTTGCCAATAAACTTTCCACCGGCGTTATCGAATATCTCCGGTATCATGGTATTACCACAGTTATCTGCGGCGGTCTGGCTACGGACTATTGTGTTAAAAACACTGCCCTGCAGCTGCGCCAGGCAGGTTTCAATGTTATTCTTAATCTGGCTGCCTGCCGCGGCATTGCCGAAGACACTGTAACCGCAGCGCTGGAGGAAATGCGTTCTGCCGGTGTACAAATCATCAATAAGGCAGAAGATTTATCTATTTTATAAGCGTCAAATAAAATACCACTTTCAATTTATGAACTGCACCTCTAAAACTCTAACTTTTTAGGTGCATATCATTTAGCTGAAAGTGGTATTTTTATTTATTCTGTTAACTGACGCAGAACTGCTTCCAATAACTGCACGCCGCAGAGAATATTTTCTGCTGAACTATATTCTTCCGGCGCATGGCTGATACCGTTTACACTGGGTACAAAAATCATACCTGTCGGCACTCCGGCTCCAGCCAGAATTTGGGTATCATGTCCCGCCCAGCTTGGCAGCCGGCGATATTTAAGCTGCAGTTTCTGAGCAGCCTTTTCCGCAACATCAATAATTTGCTCCGTCAGCGGTACTGCCGCCACATGAAAATCACCGTCAATCTGCCAGCGTACACCATTGGCGCTGCAGGCTTTTTCAATGATCTTCCAAACATCACAACGTACTTTTTGCAATATATCGTCAGCATAAGACCGAGTTTCCACACACAGCTTTACCTTGCCGGGAACAATATTGGGCACATCAGGCTCTACCTCAAACTTGCCTACCGTAGCCACAAAACTATTGTCACAACGGGCCAGATCCCGTACGCCCAGAATAATTTCCGCCCCGGCCGCAGCCGCATCTTTGCGCCGGTGCATCGCCGTTGTCCCGGCATGATTTGCTTCACCAAGCAAAGTAAGATGCAGCCTGTCGTAACCAACTATATGTGTTACAATACCTGTTTGCAATTGCTGCTCATCAAGTTCGGCACCCTGCTCAATATGCAGTTCTATAAACGCTGTCAGATTCTCAAATCCTACAGCCGCTCTTTGCAGCGCATCCTGGGGCAAATCTGCCTGCCGCAGAAAATCAGCCAAAGTTTTTTCACTGCCGGGACATTTAATCATCTCCGCCTGCAGATTTCTAAACTCACCGCTGCGTGTTCGTACGCCAAAGCAGGCCAGACTAAACGCAGTACCTTCTTCTTCCACAGCAGCCAATACCTGCAGGCTGCGCCGCGGAATAAAGCCCTCCTCATGCCAGCTGCGCGCTGTTTCCAAAGCTGCCGCTATGCCCAGCGCACCGTCATAATTGCCGCCCTGCGGCACTGTATCAAGATGAGACCCGCTCATAACTGCCGGCAGGTCCGGCTCACGCCCCTTAAAAGTACCAATTAAATTACCAATGGCATCAATCTCCGTCTGCATACCAGCAGCCTGCATTTCCTTCTGCAGATATTGCTGTGCCTGCAAAAATTCACTGCTGTAGGATAAACGTGTTGTTCCTCCCGCCGGCAGCGCTCCAAACGCTGCCAAATGCCGCAGTGTTGACTGTATTCTTGCACTGTTTATAGCCATAAGAAGCCTCCTTTTTATACACGCTTTTATTGCTTATAAATAATCGAGAATCCTGGCAGCATGCGGCAGAATAATATCGGGTATGATATTTTCCCGCTCCACATCTTCCAAAGACGCTTCTCCTGTCAAAACCAGTATTGACAGAATATCATTATTGAGACCAAAAGCAATATCTGTAGATAATCGGTCCCCCACCATGGCAATTTCTTCCCTGCGGTAACCAGTTTTATCAAGCACAACATCCACCATATACTTATATGGCTTACCAAAAATTAATTGCGGCTGCCTGCCCGTTGCCGTTTTAATAAGTTCCAGCATGGCACCGCAGTCAGGAATAAATTCGCCGCCTTCAATAGGGCAGCGGACATCCGGATGAGTTGCTACATAAGGTACCCCTCGATCAATCAGCCGGCAGGACAGCGACAGCTTCTCATAATTCAGCGTCATATCAAAACCAACAACCACATAATCAACAGCTTCAGACAAACTGCGTACCAGCTGAAAACCGGCTTTTTGGATGGTTTCTTCCAGCTGCGGCGTGCCAAGCACGCAAAGTCTGGCTCCCGGCTGAACTTTACACAGATAATTGGTCAGAGCATCGGAAGAAATCAGAATGTCCCGATAAGTAACCGGCACTCCCAGGCGGTTCATTTTCTCTACATAATGTCCGTGACCTTTGGAAGAATTATTCGTCAGCAAATAATAATCCCTGCCTGCCGCTTTTAATTTATCAAAAAAACCTTCCATGCCCGGTATCAGAGTATTACCCAGATTAATGGTTCCATCCATATCAAACAAAAAACATTTTATCTGCTTTAGACGCTGTAAATCAGCCATGACAACCTCCCAAACGGTAAGAATTTATCTTTTTATTATAATGCATTTCATGAGTACAATAAACCTTGCCCATGTAAAATTATCCTGCTAGAAAAAAAGATGCATGGCAAACTGCCCATGCATCTTCAGATTTTCAGCCCAGAAGCAGACGGTCGCTGTCCATGGTATCGCCGCTGGCTTTTTCAAACATCGCCAGCAAATCAGGTATTTCAAGATTACGTTTTTCTTCCCCCTGTACATCGATCAAAACTCTGCCATTATGCAGCATGATCAGGCGATTGCCAAAACGCAGGGCGTCACGCATATTATGAGTAATCATAAGTGTTGTCAGCTGATCTCTTTTTACAATTTTATCTGTCAGGTTCAGTACCTTTTCCGCTGTTTTTGGATCAAGTGCTGCAGTGTGTTCATCCAGCAGCAGTACCTTGGGCTTTTTCAGCGTAGCCATCAAAAGTGTCAGCGCCTGCCGCTGACCGCCGCTGAGCAGGCCAACCTTGGCCGTCATGCGCTCTTCCAGTCCCAGGTCCAGTTCTTTAAGCATTTCATAAAACCGCTCATGCTGCTCACTGGTAAAGCTCCAGGACAGTCCAGGAGTCTTGCCGCGGCGAGCCGCCAGGGCCAGATTTTCTTCAATCATCATCCCGCCTGCCGTTCCCAGCATCGGATCCTGAAACACACGGCCTATATACTGGGCTCTCTTATGCTCCGGCTTGCGGGAAACATCCTCCCCGTCAATAATAATTTTACCGCTGTCCACGGGAAATACACCGGCAATAGCATTTAAAGTTGTTGATTTGCCGGCGCCGTTACCGCCGATAACCGTAGCGAAATCACCCGGTTTAAGGTGCAGGCTAAGTCCCTGCAAGGCACGTTTTTCATTAATGGTCCCAGGAAAAAAAGTTTTATAGATATTTTCTACTCGCAGCATCTCAGCGCACCGCCTTTCTTGCACTTACTTTGTTTTTCAGCAGCGGCATGGACAGCGCAAAAGCTACCAGCACAGAAGTAAAGAGCTTCAAATCATTAGGCGGCATACCCATCTGCAATACCGCAGCAATAACAATACGATAAACAATAGACCCCAAAATAACGGAAATCATGCAGTTTTTAAAGCTGCGGGTACCGAAAAGCACCTCGCCGATAATTACCGAAGCAAGACCGATAACGATGGTGCCGGTGCCCATGCCTACATCGGCAAAACCATTATTTTGTGCAACCAGCGCGCCGGAAACGGCAACCAGTGCATTGCTGAGCAGTAAACCCAAGATAATAGTAACATCCGTATCAACACCCTGTGCGCGAATCATCTGCTGATTAAAACCGGTTGCACGAATGGCTGCGCCAATTTCCGTACCAAAGAACCAGTACAGCAGGAAACCTATTACAATGGTTACGGCAAGACCAACAATAAAAGTTGTCTCACCGCTGTTTAATCCAAATATATCTCTGCAGATTGAAAAAGTAGTATCCACACCCAAAAGCGACAGATTGGCCTTACCCATAATTCTCAGATTAACGGAATACAGAGCAATCATCGTTAAGATACCTGCCAGCAATGCCGGTATTTTCATTTTAGTGTGCAACACACCGGTAACTATGCCTGCCAGCATACCAGCAACCGCAGCTGCCGCCACTGCCGCCATCGGTCCGTATCCTGCGGCCAGCAAAGCCGCTGCCGTTGCCGCTCCCAGAGGAAAACTTCCTTCCACGGTTAAATCAGCAATATCAAGCACACGGAAAGTAACATAAACGCCCAACGCCATCACGGCCCATAACAGGCCCTGCGCTACGGTAGGCACCAATAAATCTAACATACTACCATCCTTCCATTTTGCACAATTTTTATATTAAATTCATGTTGCTGTTATATAATTATATTTTGTGAGGTGATTTCTTATGTGGGCAATATTTGCTTTGTTATCGGCAGTCTTTGCCGCATTGACTTCCATCTTTGCCAAAATAGGCATTGAAAACGTCAATTCTAATCTGGCTACTGCCATTCGTACCTTTATCGTTCTGATTATGGCCTGGGGAATTGTTTTTCTGACAGGCAAATTTAATCAAATTTCTGACATCAGCACCCGCAGCTGGACCTTTCTTATTCTCAGCGGCCTTGCTACCGGGCTGTCCTGGCTCTGCTATTTCTACGCGCTGCAGATTGGTGATGCCAGCAAGGTAGTACCTGTAGATAAATTCAGCGTAGTTATTACCATGATCATGGCGTTTTTCATTCTTGGCGAAGCCGTGACTGTTAAAACCATCTTAGGCGGGTTACTGATTACAGCAGGTACGCTCGTTCTCATATTTTAAGCATAAATTTACAAAATGTCTGCCATAAAAATGGCAGACATTTTCTTTTTATTCAATAACTTGTGCACCTTTTAAAACATCTTCCGGAATCGTCAAACCGATTTTCTGAGCTTCTTTTTTATTGATAAGTACCTGGAAATCTTTCTGGGCCTGAATCGGCATCTCAGAAGGTTTAGCTTTACCATTTAAAATATCGGCAGCCATCTCACCGGTCTGAACACCCAGTTTGTAGTAATCAATACCTAAAGTTGCCAGACCGCCGGATTTAACCATGCCGCCTTCACCGCAGATAACCGGTAATTTTGCTTCCGTCGTAACTACATTTAAAGTAGGCATGGCAGATGCCAGTACATTATCCGTCGGCACATAAATTGCCTGTACTTCACCGGTCAGACTGCGAGCAGCCTGCTGAATATCATTAACTGTAGAAACAGTTGCTTCTTTGACGGTAATGCCTTTGGCAGCAGCAGCTTTTTTCAGCAGCTCTACCTGCAGCTGAGAATTAACTTCACTGGAGCAGTAAATAGTCCCTATGGTCTTGGCATTAGGAACCAGTTTAAGCAGTAAGTTCAGCTGTTCTTCCACCGGATTCATATCAGTGGTACCGGTTACGTTGCCGCCCGGCTTATCATTGGATTTTACCAGTTTAGCTGCTTCATAATCAGTTACTGCCGTTGCTACAATGGGAATATCATGAGCCACATTGGCAACAGTCTGGGCAGCAGGTGTAGCAATCGCACAGATCAAATCTACCTTATTGCTTACAAAGCGATGCGCTATATTCTGCAGATTGGATTGGTCAGCCTGTGCGTTCTGACGGTCATAAACCACATTCTGACCTTCTTTGAAGCCCTTGGCTGCCATTCCGTCCACAAAACCTTTATTGGCGGCATCCAGAGCATCATGTTCAACCATTTGTACGATACCTACATTAACCTTCTTGTCAGCGGCATCTTTTTTGTCACTGCCGCAGCCGCCCAAAAGTCCCATGGCCAGAGTCAGCATGACACCTGCAGTAAGCGCCTTAATCTTTTTACTTTTCAATACCATCATCTTAATCATTCCTTCCATTCTACAATGCTACTAAAACAAACGACCTTTATGGTTATTGTTGATATTGTATGCTGTTCTGAGGCACTTGTAAATGAAAAATCATTTTTTAGCAGAATTTTATCTTTTTTACTTTTAGTTTGTATAAAATTTTACAAAAATATCATATTTGCATATTCAAAATGCCTGCTGAATATATTTTCAATTATCCTGCTTATCTTAATTATTATAATAGGGCGTACGACAGGGAGCCTGCCAGTACTGCATTAGTTCATCATCCATTCTGGCGATGAACAGCTGAAATCCTGACATTTCCTGTACTGTAAACATTGCGCCAACTTTGCCGGCGGCTGCCTCAATGCCCTTATCCGCCAAATAATGGCAGCAGCTGCGGAAAACAATCAGCTGCTCCATCAGCGTAGTTGCCCCGCTGCCGCTGACAATGACCAGCAGCTTTTCACCGCTCTGCACCTCAAGATCCTGCAGCAAGGCTTCCAGCATCTTGCCAACAGTTAAAGCAGCCGGCTCCATAGGCTGCAAAATGCCGCCTTCACCGTCCGCGCCTACACCCATAAGTACGGCGCCTTCTTCTATATGTACCATTTCCGAACCGGTAACAGGATGAACAAAACCGGCAGCGGCAACAGCTAAAGAAGCCATGTTGTCAGCAAATCGCTGCGCAGCGGCAGCCACCTCAGTCAAGGATTTTCCAGCCGCAGCGGCAGCACCGGCAATCTTGTATAAAGGTACGCAGCCTGCCAGTCCGCGCCGCTCGCCGGCATGTTCCTTATCGGCTTCGGAAATATCATCCTGCACCACAACTTTTTGAACATTAATGCCCTGCTTAAGGGCCAGCTGCATAACTATGTTTCCCGTCAGCATATCACCCGTATGATTTAAGACTATCAGCAGCACGCCATGACCGCGTTCAGCCATTTTGACGGCTTCCAGACAGGCCTGGGGTCCAGGTGAGGCAAAAACATCGCCCGCTACGGCAATATCCACCATACCTTCGCCTACAAAACCAACGGGAGCCGGTTCATGGCCAGTGCCACCCAACGCAACAATTGTTACTCTGTCAGCGGACGGTAATTTTTTATTGACAACTAAATTTCCCTGTTCCAACGCAACTATATCAGGATAAGCCAGAGCCAGTCCCTCCAGCATTTCAGCTGTTATTGCAGCAGGATCGTTAATAAATTTTTTCATGCGGACGCCTCCATATATGTATCAATAAGATTATTGTAATCTATGGCTTAATAGATGTAAATTATCTTCTGCGCTTCACTATGACGCCAACAGCTGTTTACCTTGTCTGCCAGATAAAGCGATTTAAAATTTGCAGCATTTCCGGCAGCTCCCGGCATAAACTTTCTATATGCACGCGTTCCGTACGCTGATGCAAATCTTTGCCCCAGGGACCAAGCAGTAAAAAAGGTATCTGCAGCTGGGA
This sequence comes from uncultured Phascolarctobacterium sp., assembly GCA_900552005.1. Classification (GTDB taxonomy): domain Bacteria; phylum Bacillota; class Negativicutes; order Acidaminococcales; family Acidaminococcaceae; genus URXU01. The sequence continues at coordinate 41,835 of URXU01000003.1, forward strand.
CAATATCTGCCCGTCAAAGCTGTATAAACTGCCCCAAACCGGCGTATTGGCACGAAAAGCAGCTGCCGCAGAGCCTTCTGCACCTAAGTAGCTGCAATCGGAAATACCCATAAAATATCTTGCTATCCGCACCGGAAAATGCTGCTGCAGAAAATTCTCCACCGCCGTAAAACCATCCCGCAGCCTGCGGCTCTGCAGAGAAGGATAAAAGGGCGGAGCAAAGCCTATAACTATAATAGGATCCGTAATCTGCGCGAAATCCAGTACCTGCTCCATAGCCCATAAACTCAATGACGGAAAATCTTGCTGCCGCTTTGCCTGCATTTGCTTTTGCAGCGAAGCCATAAATTCATCAAAGCCCTCCAGCTTCTGAACCTTTGCCAAAAGCTGGGCATAACTTAGTACCGGAATCTGCTCTGCGCTGCCGATTTTTGCCATTACCTCAGCAGCAGCCTGGCCGCAATTTTCCTGCAGCCAGTCCAGTACCTCTCCCGCCTGCCGTTTAAAAGTAAGTACATTGCAATAGGCGCCGGCCCGGCGCGGCAAAGAAAAATCATAAACCTGCTTAAAGTCGCGCATAAAATTCCATACCGGCGGAACGGTTTTTTCCTCGCCCTCACTTTCAATCATGGCTTTATCAGCTTCTGTACGGCTGACGATGGCAGCCAGCAGCGCTACCGGATTAATGCCGTCGTAGTAACTGCCTATCTGCACCGGCCTGCCCTGCACCAAGACACAGGGCAGCAGCTTGCCCACCGTACCGCTGTAAACTGTCTGAACACCCTGACTACTGCTGTTAGGTTCACAATTAACCGCCAGCTCATAGCTTAAATTATACTGCTTTCTCAGCCTGTCCAATAAAGGCAGGCAGCCGCGCATTCCTGCAGAAAAGGATTCCTCATCGGGCACCGATAAAAACAGCAGGCTGCCGTCCTGCGGTTTGGCAGCATAGCTCTCCAGCACTGCCAGCTGTGCGGCGGTGCCACCTTTCATATCGCAGCTGCCGCGGCCGAACAGCCATTTTCCGGACAGCAGATCTTCATGGGCTTCATGATTCAGCTGCGTCTCAGCCAGTGCCTTGCGCAATGCTTCAGGGCTGGTTGCAATTTCAGACAGCCGGCCATATGCCGAAGTATCCACAACATCATGATGCCCCATATAAATAACCGTGCGGCGGCTTTTTCCCAGTACCAGTCCATAAATGCAGCTGCGCTGCCAAACATCTTCCGGCACCGGACAGGCACCGCACTGTTTCTCATGCTGCTGAAAATAAGGCATCTGCTGCAGCTGCCTGAGCAAATATTCTTCAACGGCCCGCTCACCGGCTGTATTGGTTGGACTATACAGCGCCATCATTTCTTCAGTAATGCTTAATATTCTTTCCGCTAACATTTTTACTCCTTAAAATAAGGAAGAAGATATTGAAAACTCAATATCTTCTCCATTGCTTTTAAACTTCTGCCCGATATTTTAAACAGTGCCTTCTTCCAAAATACCCAGTTTTCTGCGCCAGTACCGGGAGTATACAACGCCGGCCGGATTATTGGCCAGCACTCTGTCTTTAGTAATCAGGCTGGAGACCGGAGCCTCGGAAGCCTTGGTAAAAATCATGTCATGACCAACACACAGGCCAATAATGAAATTCATCTCCGTATGTGCTTCATTTAAAAGCTGCGCCTGCATTTTGGGATTGCACATGGCTTCCCGCTGGCCCGGTTTGATTTTTTCCAGCTGTAAAACATCCTTATCGATAGAACAGTTTTTACAGCATACGGATTCCACACTTAGACCGGCATTTTTAAAATACTGCGCACAGAATTTAGCTTCGTTGGCCAAACCAATACAGAAAGCAATGCCAATCTTTTGAACACCCATCTGCTGCAGAAAAAACAGACTCTCTTCCAGTCTGGTCATTTTAAGATAGTTGCGGCTTTCAGTAGCTGCCGCCGCCTGCATAATGGCCTTATCCTGCTCGTCATACAAAGCCACTGCTTCTTCCGTACTGTAACGGGTGCAATTCTGGCCTTTGACATAACAGTTATGATGCTTACAAAAAGCACAGTTCATAAAACTTCCCCCTTTGTCTGCGAATCAGCCCACACAAACGCAGTTATATTTTATTATATTTATTCTGCGATAATAAAATTTTTCCTGCTCAATTTATAGCCTGCAACTGTTGTTAAAAACTGGTAATAATCTAAGATATATGATATTATATTTAAGTTAAGATATATTTTTAATGAAATCTATTCTCATATAAAAAATATGGTGATAACATGTCTCAACAAGAAACTCATTTTGCTTATCCGGCCATGCTGAAGCTTTTGCATAAACGCTGCGTTATTATCGGCGGCGGCAGTGTTGCAGCCCGCAAACTGGCCTCTCTCTGCCAGGCAGGCGCCGATGTTGCTGTTGTAGCGCCGGCATGCTGTGACGAATTGCTGCAGATTGCCGCTGCCAATCATGTTCATATTCAAAACTCAGCTTACGAAAAAAGCCAGCTGCAGCAGGCTTTTCTTGTAGTAGCGGCTACTGATAATAAGGAAGTAAACCGTCAGATTACCGCTGACGCTCCCTTTTTATGCAATAATATCACCGAACCGGAACTAAGTAATTTTACCGTTCCTTCAGTCATCAAAAACGGCAGTATCACCGTTGCTGTTGCCACCGGCGGCATTCCTGCCTATACCCGGCTGCTGAAAACTTATCTGCGGCGGGTACTGACGCCGGAATTTGCCGCTTTCAATGATTTTCTGGCGGCTATGCGTCTGGAAGTGAAGCATATACCTTCTACTCCGCGACAACGCACTGCCTTCTGGCGGCAAACACTGACACCGGAAATCCTTGATTTACTGGAACAGGGCAACATTACCACAGCAAAGGAGAAAATAGTAAATGCAGTTAACAGTTTTAGGACTCAATCACAGAACGGCTCCTGTTGAAATCCGTGAACGTTTTAATTTTAACGCCGACCGCGTAGCCAGCATTATGCGCCGTCTGCGCAATTATGACAATATTCCGGAAGCCATGCTGCTTTCTACCTGCAACCGCACTGAACTATACATGGTGATGGAAAATACTGACGAGTCCATTCCTTTTGTCAAACGTCTTTTAAAGCATTTGGCAGGCGAGGAATATAAATCCGAATACTTCTACAATCTTTCCGGCACCCAATGTGTCCGTCACCTGTTCCGCGTTGCTTCCAGCCTTGATTCTCTGGTTATCGGCGAAGGACAGATTCTCAGCCAGATTAAAAATGCTTATCATATAGCCCGCACCAACGGTATGACCGATACCATTTTAAATACGCTTCTGAACAAAGCCATTGCCGTAGGCAAGCGCGTACGCACAGAAACTAAGATTGCTTACAGCAGTGTTTCCGTATCATCCGCTGCCGTTGACCTGGCCATTGATATTATCGGCGATTTAAGCAAGGCCAATATTCTGGTGCTTGGCGCCGGACATATGAGCGAGCTGACTGCCCGCCACCTGATTGACAAGGGAGCCCGCACTATTTTTGTCAGCAACCGCAATCTTGACCATGCCAAGGAATTGGCTGAAAAATTTAACGGTACGGCCATTCCCTATTCCCAAATGTTTGAACAGGCGGCCGAAGCTGACATTATTATTACATCTACGGGCGCTCCCCATTATGTGCTGACTGTGGAAAATCTCGGCCCGCTGCTGCCGCAGCGCAACGGTAAGCCGTTAATTTTAGTCGATATTGCCGTACCGCGCGACGTTGACCCGCTGCTGGGTGAAATGCAAGGCGTTACCGTCTACAATATTGATGATCTGGAAGACGTTGTCGATATCAATAAAAATTTCCGCTCCAATGAAGCGAAACTTGCAGCTCAGATTATCGAAGAGGAAATCGTTTCCCTAAAAGAGCGCCTGCGTTATTACACCATGCGTCCAGTAATGGTGCAGCTGCATGATAAAATGAATTTCCTGCGTCAGAAGATCCTGAAAAAAGCCTTCATCAAAATGCCGGAACTTACTGATAAAGAACGCCGCATCATTGATCTGATGACCCAGCGTCTGGAACATAAATTCCTGCGCGAACCTATGAAAGCCATGAACAGTGTGGCTGGTACCGAACGCGAGGAAGATTATAAACAAATGATTTGTGAATTATTCTTACTGAACGAAACCGGAGAGGAGTTTGGCGATGAAAACAAATTTGAGAATTGGGACTAGACAGAGCCTGCTGGCCCTGTGGCAGAGCAATTATATTGCCGGACTGCTGCAGCAGCAGTATCCCGATTGCCAGGTAACTCTGAAGAAAATCGTTACCAAAGGCGACCGCATTCTTGATGTGCCGCTGGCACAGATTGGCGGCAAGGGCCTGTTTACCAAAGAAATAGAAACCGACCTGCTTGACGGCAGCATTGATCTGGCAGTACACAGTCTGAAAGATATGCCTACCGTACTTCCTGAAGGTCTCTGCCTGACAGCAATCACCAGCAGAGCCAATGTAGGCGATGCTTTTGTCAGCAATAAATATGACTCTTTTGCACAGCTGCCAGAAGGAGCGGTGCTGGGTACTTCCAGCCTGCGCCGTAAGGCACAGCTGCTTGCGGTACGTCCCGACCTGAAAATTGTTGATTTGCGCGGCAATGTGGATACTCGCCTGCGCAAGCTGGACGAAGGCCGCATGGACGCCATTATTTTAGCTGCCGCTGGTCTTGAACGCCTTGGTCATGCCGGCCGCATTAAGGAAATTCTTCCCACCTCCGTCTGCCTGCCTGCCGTTGGCCAGGGAGCACTGGCTATTGAATGCCGCAGCAATGATGAAGAAGTACGCTCCATGCTTGCTTTTCTTAATGACGACGCTGTCAAACAGGCTACCGACGCTGAACGTGCTTTCCTTGGTCTGATTGAAGGCGGCTGTCAGGTGCCTATCGGTGTGCATGCCGACGTAAATGGCACCGAAATAAAAATAGAAGCCGTAATTGCTTCTCTCGACGGCTCTGCCATCCTGCGCAATACCATTTCCGGTCCGTCTGAACAGGCTGCGGAACTTGGACGCCAGCTGGGCAGACAAATGCTGGATGACGGCGGCCGCAAGATTCTCGCCGATATCTTATAAGGAGTGTGACAAAATGACAAAACAGGGTAAAGTATATCTGATTGGTGCAGGCCCCGGCGATCCCGGCCTGTTAGGATTAAAAGCCAAGGAATGTCTGGAAAAGGCCGACGCCGTAGTTTACGACCGTCTGGCTGATCCGCGTATTCTGGCCTATGCCCGCAAAGATGCGGAAATGGTTTATGTAGGCAAAGCCAGCGCCAATCATACCATGCGTCAGCCTGATATTAATAAACTGCTGGTGAAACTTGCTGCTGAAGGCAAAATCGTAGCCCGTTTAAAAGGCGGTGACCCCTTTGTTTTTGGCCGCGGCGGTGAAGAAGCCATTGAACTTCTGGAAGCCGGTCTTCCTTTTGAATTTGTTCCCGGCGTCACTTCTGCCATTGCAGTTGCTGAATATGCCGGTATTCCTGTTACCCATCGCCATGTGGCTACTTCTTTTGCAGTAATTACCGGTCACGAAGATCCTACTAAAGGCGCTTCCACCATTAACTGGCAGGGACTTGCCACAGCCGTAGATACTCTGGTATTTTTGATGGGTGTGGAAAATATTGAACGCATCAGCAGCCAGCTGATCGCCAACGGCCGCAGTGCCGATTGCCCGGCAGCTGTTATCCGCTGGGGTACCCGCCCGGAACAGCGCACCTTGGTAACCACCTTGGGTCAGGCTGCCGCCGACGTAAAAAAATATAATCTCCAGCCTCCCGCTATCTTCCTGGTAGGAGAAGTGGTCAAACTGCGCAGCCAGCTGCAGTGGTTTGACAATAAACCGCTGTTTGGCAAAACCGTTATCGTAACCCGTGCCCGCGCTCAGGCCAGCATGCTCACCAAAAAGCTGGAAGAACAGGGCGCCCGCGTTATTGAAGCTCCGGCTATCAGAATTATTCCGGCAGCTGATTATACTCCGCTGAAAACTGCTATCCAGGAAATTGCTACTTATAAATGGTTAATTCTCACCAGCTGCAATGGCGTGGAATATTTCTTCGAGCAATTGCAGCAGGCAGGCAAGGACAGCCGTGACCTGCACGGCCTGCAAATTGCCGCTATCGGCAGCGCTACTGCCAAGGCTCTGGCAGCTCACGGGATTACCGCAGATCTCGTTCCTTCCGCCTACAAGGCAGAAGACCTGGCCGAAGCAATCGAGCAGCGCATTAATCCCGGCGACAAAGTTCTGATTGCCCGCGCTAAGGTAGCACGTGAAGTTCTGCCAGAAAAACTGCGCGCTATGGGCGCTGATGTGCATGTCGTTACCGCCTATGAAACGGTTACCGACTGTGAAAATAAAGATGAACTGCTGCAGGCTCTTGCCGGCGGTGAAGTAGATATGGTAACTTTCACCAGCTCTTCTACCGTTACCAATATGCTGGATATTCTTGGCGCTCAAAAAGATTTGCTGCAAAAAACGGCTATTGCTGTTATCGGTCCTGTGACAGCCGCCACCTGCCAGAAAAACGGTTTAACTCCGGCAGTTACTGCCGCTGAATATACAATCGACGGTTTAATGTCCGCCATTCAAAGTTATTACAAGGAGTGATTATCATGGGCTTTCCTATTTACCGTCCCCGCCGTATGCGTGCTACTGAAAATTTGCGCAGCATGATCCGCGAAACTGAAATTTCTGTTAAAGATCTTATTTATCCTATTTTTGTCGTACCCGGCAAAAATATTAAACATGAAATCGAGTCCTTACCCGGTAACTATCACTGGTCCATTGACCGCGTTTTAGAATGTGTGGATGAAGTTGTCCGTCTGGGTATTCCTTCCATTATTCTTTTTGGCATTCCTTCCTATAAAAATGCTATCGGCAGCAGCGCCTGGGATATGGAAGAGCCGGTACAGCAGGCCTGCATGCTCATTAAGGCTAAATATCCGGAGCTGGTTATCACCACTGATGTCTGCCTGTGCGAATATACTGAGCACGGCCACTGCGGCGTACTGGAAAACGGCTGCACTGTAAACAATGACGAAACCCTGCCTCTGCTGGCTAAGGTTGCCGTGTCCCATGCCAAGGCAGGTGCCGATATTATCGCTCCTTCCAATATGATGGACGGCTATGTTCAGGCTATTCGCGCTGCCCTGGACGAAGCAGGATTCACTAATGTACCCATCATGGCTTATTCCGCCAAGTTTGCTTCTGCCTACTATGGTCCCTTCCGCGCTGCGGCTGATTCCGCTCCGTCTGCCGGTGACCGCAAAGGTTATCAGATGGATCCCGCTAACAGCGATGAAGCTATCAGAGAAACTTATCTTGATATTGAAGAAGGCGCCGATATTATCATGGTTAAACCGGCTCTGGCTTTTCTGGATATCGTCCAGCGCGTCCACGAAACCTTCAACCGTCCGCTGTGCGTTTACAATGTCAGCGGCGAATACGCCATGGTTAAAGCGGCTGCTGAAAAAGGCTGGATTGATGAAAAACGTATTGTTATGGAAACCATGCTGGCCTTTAAACGCGCCGGCGCCAAAATGATTATTACCTATCATGCTCTGGATGTAGCCAAATGGCTGCAGGAAAAATAATCTGAGGAGAATGCTTCATGGAAAATACTAAATCCGCAAATGCTTTTGCCGAAGCACGTCAGTATATCCCCGGCGGGGTTAACAGCCCTGTGCGCTCCTTCCGCAGCGTTGGCGGCGTACCGCCGTTTATTGCCGGCGGCAAAGGCAGCAAGATTTACGACATCGACGGCAATGAATATATCGATTATGTTTTATCCTACGGTCCGCTGCTCATGGGTCATGTACCTGACTGCGTCACCGAAGCCATTAAAGAGGCTGCCGGCAAAGGTACTTCCTATGGTGCTCCAACTTTGGCCGAAACTGAACTGGCTAAACTGGTTTGCCGCCTGGTTCCTTCTATGGACATGGTACGCATGGTCAACAGTGGTACTGAAGCTACCATGAGCGCTTTGCGTCTGGCACGCGCCTACACCGGCCGTGACTGCATCGTAAAATTTATCGGCTGCTATCATGGCCATCATGACAGCCTGTTGGTTAAAGCCGGCAGCGGCGCCGCAACATTTGGCGTTCCCGACAGCCCCGGTGTCCCTAAAGCTGTAGCAGCAACAACCATTACTGTCCCCTTTAATGATTTGCCTGCTCTCAAGCAGGTCTTTGCTGAACGCGGTCAGGAAATCGCCGCTGTCATCATGGAGCCTACGCCCGGCAATATGGGCCTTGTCCTGCCGCAGGAAGGCTATCTGGAAGCAGTACGCGCTTTGACTAAAGAATACGGCAGCCTGCTGATCTGCGATGAAGTCATGAGCGGCTTCCGCAGTGCACAAGGCGGCAGTCAGTCTTTATATGACATTGATCCCGACATCACCTGTCTGGGCAAAGTTATCGGCGGCGGTCTCCCGGTTGCGGCCTATGGCGGTAAACGCGAGATTATGGAAATGGTCGCTCCTGCCGGCCCCATGTATCAGGCCGGTACTTTAAGCGGTAATCCGCTGGCTATGGCGGCCGGTATCGCTGCGCTTACTTATATGGAAGAAAACAAGGTCTGTGAAAAACTTGAAAGCATGACTGCTATTCTTACCGGCGGTCTGGAAAAAGCTGCTGCACAGGCAGGCGTTCCCGTTCAGGTGCATCGCCTTGGCAGTATGTTTACCGTTTTCTTTAATGATAAGCCGGTAACAGATTACGATTCTGCCGCCTCCAGCGATTTAGAAGCCTTCAAAATTTATTTTCACAGCATGCTGGACCAAGGCATCTACCTGCCGCCGTCTCAGTTTGAAACCAATTTCGTTTCTTTAGCACATACCCCGGAAGATATCCAAAAAACTATTGATGCGGCTGCTATAGCTTTTGCTGCAGTTAAAGCAGCCCGCCAGTAAATTTTATAAAAATACCCGCAAGCTGCAAACTTGCGGGTTTTTGTTATTTATCCACATTATTAACATAAACTTATCCACAGTGTTGATAACTCTGTGTACAAATTTCAGCATAAAGAAAAACCCGGCTTTTGAAGCCGGGTTTTTAAAATTTAGTAAAAAAAAAATGGTGATCCACCCGCGACTCGAACGCGGGACACCCTGATTAAAAGTCAGGTGCTCTACCAACTGAGCTAGTGGATCACGTCAGTTGCTATATCAGCAACAATATTATTATACTTATATTCAGTAAATTTGTCAATAGTATTTTACTATTTTTTTATATTTCTGTGCTTAAGCAGCAAATATGCCGTGCCGCAACTAATATCATACTTTGATGACCCTAAAACCACAAACTATCCTAAAAACAACATGCTTATCTTTCATGCCGTTTTTTTAATTCGTGATTAATATTCTTCCTTAATTGCCGTAATTCTGAGGCCAGCTTATTCAATTGTTCTTCCTGCAGTGAGCCATAGACGATCTGCATACAATCCTCATCAACTTTCCGCAGGCATGGCAATTTTTCGCGCGCGCTTTTTGTCAGATATAAGGCAAAGGCACGCTTATCATCTTGATTGCGCTGCCTGAGCACATAGTTATGCTGCATCAGCTTATCCAGAATAGCTTTTACCGTGTTGACATCCTTATCCAATTTCTGCGCCAGCTGCTTTTGCGAAATTCCCTCTTCCTCGGCTAATTTACTGATTACTACATACTGCTCCGGCGTAATACCATAATCTGATAAGCCCTTGTTAAGCAATTGATAAATTTTACGGGCGGTATAACAAACCTCATATCCAACTGAATTAATACAAATTCCCCCTCAAGCGAAGTTATCTTTGTATTATCATAGATAATGCTCTTTGTCAATGTTATTTACTATCTTGCTGTAATCTTGCTTCAGCATTGGCAGATAAACCTTCAAAATATTTCCGTATGCCCTCTTTGCCGATAATAAAGGGATTTTGCTCGCCTGGCTGCAGCTGCCCTGCCTGAGCCAGTCTGGCATAGCCGTTTTCCGCAAATAAATGTGCAGTAAGCTCTATTTCAGCTCCGGCTTCTTCTGCCAGCCTACCAAAGTATTCTGCGGAAATTTGATATTTCTGCAATAATTCTCTGTCAGCAGGAAGGCCCGTACCGCCCCATAAGACGGCAATATAGCTTTTGCCATGCTCTAACACCGGAAAAATAACTGATAAACCTCCAGGAGTATGACCCGGAGTCTCTGCAATAGTCACCTGCGTATTGCCCAGGGTAATTTTGTCATGATCCTTAACAAAAATATCCACCTTTGTCTTAGGTGATCTTGCTGAATTGGCTCCTGTGTTAAAATTATACATTAAATCAGTATCAACCTTGGTCATTACTACCTGCGCGCCATATTTTTCCCTCAGATAATGTGCTCCGCCATAATGGTCACCATGTCCGTGAGTAACAATAATATATTTTAGCTCTGCCGGGTTCAGTCCCAATTTACGCATTCCGCTTTCAATAAGCTGTGCGTCATGATCATCCCACATGGAATCTATCAAAATCAGTCCTTGCTCCGTCTGCAGCACCCAGGCAACCACACTCACGCTGCCTATGCAGTATACATTGTCAAATACTTTGGTGGGTGTCAAAGGAGTATTATCTAAAAGATATTTCATTGCTCCGGCTGCAGGTCTGGCATTTTGGCCAGCAGCGCTTTCTGCTGCCAGCACCGGATTGGCAAACATTGCCGCAGCAAAGAAAGCAGCAGCTAATTTTTTTAACATATTTTCCGCCTCCATGATTACTGTTTGTTTTTATATTAGTACGTATACGTATTAATGTCAAGACAAAATAAAAACTCCTGCATAGCAGCTATGCAGGAGCAAAAATAAATTTTACAGTAATTCTTTCAGAACAATGGTCTGTTCACGATTAGGACCAACAGAAACAATACCCAGTTCCACACCGGCAACTTCGCTGATGCGCTGCAGATATTTTTTAGCATTTTCAGGTAAATCATTGTATTGGCGAATACCGCTGATGTCGGTCATCCAGCCTTCAAAGTCTTCATAAATCGGTTCAGCCTTAGCCAGTACGTTCAAGCTGGCGGGAATACGTTTCAGTACTTCATCGCCGATTTTATAACCCACACACATTTTGATAACTGGCATCTGATCCAGAATATCAAGTCTTGTAATTGCCAAATAATCCAGGCTGTTCAGACGGGCGCTGTAACGCAGCATAAATGCATCCAGCCAGCCGCAGCGGCGGGGACGTCCGGTAACAGTACCATATTCGTGAGCAGTTTCACGAATTTGATTGCCGGGGCCATCAGTATCATGCAGTTCCGTAATAAACGGACCTTCACCGACTCTGGTAGTATAGGCTTTTACTACGCCAACTACATGGTCGATATTTCTGGGGCCAATACCGCTGCCGGTGCAGGCATTGCCGGCAGTAGGATTGGAGCTGGTAACATAGGGATATGTACCATGGTCAATATCCAGGAAGGTAGCCTGTGCACCTTCAAAAAGAACTTTTTTCTCAGCTTCAAACAGTTCGTCCATGACAACACCGGTATCAGTTACATAAGGACGCAGTTTTTCCGCGTAGCCGAGGTATTCCTCAAGAACGATATCATAATCAAAGGGTTCCGCGCCGTAAATCTTGGTAATAATTTGATTTTTGGCTTCCAGATTTACTTTCAGCTTGGCTGCAAAGGTTTCAGGCTCCATTAAATCACAGATGCGGATACCTACGCGAGCAACCTTATCCATATAGCAGGGACCGATACCGCCTTTGGTGGTACCAATCTTATTAGCACCCAGAGCATTTTCCTGCAGTTCATCAAGACGCTGATGATACGGCAAAACTACATGAGCACGGTCGGAAATTACCAGATTACTGCAATCAATGCCTTTTTCCTTCATACCTTCAATTTCCTGCAGTACAACACCGGGATTAATAACTACGCCGTTGCCCAGAACATTTACCTTGTCCTTGAACAATACGCCGGAAGGCAATAATCTGAGTTTATAGGAAATATTGTCGACAACTACGGTATGTCCTGCATTGGAACCGCCGGAGTAACGCACTACGGCATCGGCACGCTGTGCCAAATAATCAACAATCTTGCCTTTTCCTTCGTCGCCCCACTGGGCGCCTAAAACAATTACAGATGACATAACAGTCTCCCCTTATCTTATAATCCAAATCTTGACATAATCAAATCAATATTTCTCAGCATCGGTTTGGGATCGAAGCAATGTTCGATTTCTTCATCGGTAAGATATTTCTTGATATCAGGATCTTTTTCAACATTGGTTTTGAAGTCAGCGCCTTCCAGCCAGCGGGCCATAGCGTTTCTTTGTACCCATTTGTAAGCATCTTCGCGCAATACGCCTTTGCTTACCAGCGCAATCAAAAGGTTCTGGCTGTAAATCAGACCGCCGGTTTTGTTCATATTAGCCAGCATAGCATCAGGATAAACCAGAAGTCTGTCAATAATATCAGTGAATTTTCTCAGCATATGATCCAGGGCAATGGAAGCATCCGGCAGAATAACACGTTCTACGGAAGAATGGGAAATATCTCTTTCATGCCACAAAGTAACATCTTCCAGAGCGGAAATAGCATAACCGCGCAGCAGTCTTGCCATACCGGAAACTTTTTCACAGGTAATGGGATTGCGTTTGTGCGGCATAGCAGAAGAACCTTTCTGTCCGGGAGCAAAATATTCTTCTACCTCACGAATATCAGTACGCTGCAGGTTGCGGATTTCAGTAGCCATCTTGTCCAAAGAAGAACCGATAATGGCCAGTGTGGTAACGAAATCAGCATGACGGTCACGCTGAATTACCTGAGTTGCCAAGCGTACCGGTTTCAGACCCAGTTTTTCGCATACATACTGTTCAACGAACGGATCAATATTGGAATAAGTGCCTACGGCACCAGAAAGTTTACCTACGGCTACAAAATCTCTTGCCTGCTGCAAGCGGGCAATATTTCTTTCAGTTTCGTCCATCCACAGAGCAAATTTCAGGCCAAAGGTCATCGGTTCAGCATGAATGCCATGAGTACGGCCAATCATAATGGTGTGTTTATGTTCAGCGGCACGGCGTTTCAGTACTTCATGGAATTTGTTCAGATGACGCAGAAGCAGATCGGCAGCCTGCACCATCATGTAGCAAAGCGCAGTATCTTTTACGTCACTGGAAGTAAGTCCTTTATGAATATATTTAGAAGCGTCACCTACATATTCGGCAACATTGGTCAAAAAAGCGATAACGTCATGATTGGTTACAGCTTCAATCTCTTTAATACGCTCAATACGGAAATCCGCTTTAGTCTGAATGTCCTTTAATGCATCGTCAGGTACAATCCCCAATTTATTCATTGCTTCGCAGGCAAGGATTTCTACCTTCAACATTGTTCGGAATTCATTTTCCAAAGTCCAGATATTACCCATTTCAGGATGAGTATAACGCTCAATCATTATTATAAGCCCCCTATATCTACTTTTTTTGGCACAAATTATACAAAAGCGAAAAATTATCCTTCTTTATCATATCATTTTATCGAATTTATAGCAATACTTCTGAATATTTTTTGCATTTCACTTCAAAAATGTTCGGTTTTTTATTAATGTTTTATGATATATGGCCGTTTCCTGTCTTCCCAAAAGCGGCAAATGCTCATTAACAAATCTTGTCAGGGTAGTAAAGCCATGCTTTTGATAATAGGCGCAGTCACAGGTAGCATCCGCCCACAAAGTCATTCCTGTCAGGCCATGCCGCAGCGCGGTTTTCTCCAGCTGCTGCAGCATCATGCTGCCTCCTCCCGGTCTGCAGCTGACAAACAGGCATAGCAGTAAATCTCCTGGCCGCAGCTGCTGCCTGAGCTTTCTGCCGTTATAGGCAAGATATCCATGATAGCCTGCTGCCAGACGCTGTTCCCGCGGCGGCAAAAATTTCAGCCGCCGCTGCAGCCAGCCATCGTCAGCGGAATCGTCAGGCAAAGCAGCCAGCAAGAATCCCTGCAGGCTATTATGCTCACTGATTTTCAGCGAGTAATGCTCATTGCGGCTGTAGTAACGCACCATACTCTCATAAATAGTATTCTGCAGTTTATTGCCCGCTTTTGGCAGCTCATCACCCCAGATTTTTTTAGTCAGAGCAGCTGCAGCAGGAATATCTGCAGCAGAAAATTTTTCAATGCGCATATTTCCTCACATAAAAAATCGGTCTGTACAACATACAGACCGATAGTTTTAATCCTGTCTTTTGGCAAAGCCCACAAACTTGGTAAACTGCTTGTGGAAAAACAGATTAACTGTATCCACAGGGCCATTGCGGTGCTTGGCAATAATCAATTCAGTAATATTTTTATTTTCCGTTTCCGGATTATAGTAATCTTCGCGATACAAAAAAGCTACGATATCAGCATCCTGCTCCAGAGAACCTGATTCACGCAGGTCACTGAGCATGGGGCGTTTTACCTGACGGGCTTCCACGCCGCGGCTTAGCTGGGAAAGAGCAATAACCGGCACATCCAGTTCACGGGCCAGCGCTTTCAGCGAACGGGAAATTTCTGAAACTTCCTGCTGGCGGTCGCCGCTGACATTACGCTTACCGCTGCCCTGCATCAGCTGCAGATAATCCACAACAATTAAATCAAGGCCATGCTCCGCCTTAAGCCTTCTGGCGCGACTGCGCATTTCCATAGCTGTAATGCCAGGCGTATCGTCAATATAAATCTTTGCCTTGCTCATGCTGTCGCAGGCACTCCAAAGAGAATCCCAGTCCTTATCGCCCATTTCGCCGATGCGCAGACGCTGAGAGTCAATATTGGCCTCCGCGCAAAGCATACGGTTAACCAGCTGCTCCTTGCTCATCTCCAAACTGAAGAAAGCCACGGAACGAGGATTTCCGCCAACCTTTTTATGAGCCCGCAGCGCCACATTCTGCACAACATTCAGTGCAAAGGCCGTTTTACCCATGGAGGGACGTGCTGCCAAAATAATGAAATCCGATGGATGCAGACCGGAAGTTAATTTATCCAAATCTACAAAACCTGTAGGCAGGCCGGTCAGGCCGCCTTTATTATTCAGCAGTTTTTCAATTCCCTGCACCGATTCCATCAATACATCGCTGATGGGAGTGAAATCAGACTTTTTCTTGCGGTTGGAAATTTCTAAAATTCTGCTTTCAGCCTTATCAATCAGTACATTAACTTCCTCATCGGCGTCATAGCCCATTGCGGCAATTTCCGTGGAAACACGCACCAACTGCCGCAGAACCGATTTTTCCGCTACAATATCCGCATGATATTTAACATTGGCCGCCGTCGGCACGGCATTGGCCAAAGCCGTAACATAGGCAATGCCGCCCACATCTTCCAGCTTGTTTTCCCGTTTTAAAACATCGGTAACAGTAATTAAATCCACGGCTTCATTTTTGCTGTATAATTCAGTCATTACATTAAAGATAACGCGGTGAGCCTCACGGTAAAAATCATCACCGTTAAGAATCTCCGTTACCTTGGCAATGGCCTCCTTATCAATCAGCATGGCGCATAAAACCGCCTGCTCCGCTTCAATGTTCTGCGGCGGTACTCTCGGTACTTTTTCTTCCATCATGCTTACTCAGCTTCTACAACTACTTTAAACTCAGCAGTTACCTCAGCATGCAGTTTAGCGACAGCAGTATATTCGCCCAGTCCTTTAATGGCGGTTTTCAGCTCTACCTTGCGGCGGTCAATCTGAATACCGGTTTGTTTAATCAGCGCTTCGGCAACATCCTTGGAGGTTACGGAACCGAACATTTTGCCGTTGTCACCCAGGCGTACTTTCAGCTTCACAACAACTTTTTTTACCTGAGCTGCCAGAACAACAGCTTCATCTTTTTGCTGTGCAGCGCGATGGGCCGCAGTAGCCTTATCCTGCTTGGCCTGATTCAGATTGGCTGCATTGGCTTCCTTGGCCAGTTTGCGCGGCAGCAGATAGTTACGGCCGTAACCTTCCGCAGTTTCTACAATATCACCTTTTTTACCCAAACTTTTAATATCCTGTAACAGTATCACTTTCATTGTTATCTCGCTCCTCTAATTGTTTTTTAGCTAATGCGACAATCTGCGGTTCAATATCCGCAGCGCGCATATTATCAATTTGTACTCCGGCCACGGTCTGATGACCGCCGCCGCCCAGTTCTTCCATAATAACCTGAACATTAATGCTGCCGTCGCTGCGGGCGCTTACGCCTACGGAACCGTCAGTATATTCTACAATGGCAATACCCACGTAGATGCCGTTAATGGTAATCAGGGAATCTGCTGTCTGTGCCGCCAAAATGGAAGATTTTACTTCTTTCTTCGCATCGTGGTATATAGAAACCGCTATGCCTGCTGACGGCACTTTGGCCTCTGCCAGAAGTTTGGCCCGCAGCTGCAATGATTCCATATCATCTTTAAACAGTACCCGCACCATATTGGGATTAGCTCCGCTGCGGCGTAAAAGTGCCGCCGCTTCAAAGGTTCTGGCGCCTGTCTGTACGGCAAAATGCTTAGTGTCAAGCACAATGCCCGCATACATGGCCGTAGCTTCGCCGGGAGTAATTTCCAGCCGGTCATCAAAATAACCAACCAGTTCGGTTACCAGTTCACTGGTGGAAGAAGACGATGGTTCCAGATACAGCAGTACCGTATCACTGATCAGATCTTCTGCCCGGCGGTGATGGTCAATAATAATCTTGGCCGGTATGCTTTCCAAAAGCTTTTTGCTGGCAGTAATCATGGCCCGATGATGATCTACTAAAATGAGCAGACTTTTAGGCGTAACGTATTTCAGCGCTTCGTCTTCGCCTATGGTAATATCAAGATATTGGCTGTCATTCTCGTTCAGATTAATATCCTCACGGCTTAAAATTTCAGCAATCTTTTCAAAAGTCTCACTTTTGCCGCTGACTACGATATAGGTTTCCTTATGCAGTGATAAAGCCAGCTTGGCCATGCCAACGGCACCGCCGATAGCATCATAGTCTTCCATCACATGGCCCATAATAAAGACTTTGTCGGCTCCCTGCATCTGTTCGTGAATAGTCTGCGCTACAATACGTGCACGCACACGGGTATTTTTGGCATTAACAGCGCTGCTGCCGCCGAAAAACTGCATGCTCTTATTCTGCGCTACTACCGCCTGATCGCCGCCGCGCCCCAAAGCAAGATACAGAGCCTTATTGGCATTCTGCATTAATTCTTCCAGCGTTCTTCCTTCACAGGCAATACCGATGCTGATAGTGGGCGGAATCTTGTTGCCGGCCCGCACCTCGCGCACCTTATCCAAAACAGCAAATTTGCCGTCAATCAAATCAAGTACGGCGGCCTGCGAAAAACCAATCAGGCTCAGCTCCTTATTCATTCTGCAGATGAAGCCATGCTCTTCCGCAGCCCATTTGGTCAGCAATTCATTAATTTCACCGTTCAGATTGGCAATATTGGTTTCTGATAAGCCTCTGGTTACTTCTTCATAATTGTCAAAACGTACATAAGCAAGGCACAGCCTGTCATTTAAATATTTCTGTTTCAGCAGTTCAAATTCCGTAGTATCAGTAAGATATACCATCAGGCCGCTGATATTGCTGTCATCACCTTTTTTGGAAGGTTTTTCCTGCGTCTGCACACGATAATAACGCATATTGTAATAGCGCCCGTCCTTCTGCAGCTGCTTTTCGCCGTCTTTGACGCTTAACAGCTCGAAGGCATTTTCCTGCAGCGGCAGAACATCTTCCAGCTTCCTGCCTTCCAGATTCTTACGGCCTACCCATTCCTGAAACAGGTCATTGGACCATTGCAGTTTACCTTCCTTGGAAAACACAGCCATCCCAATATCCAGCTTACGAATGGCAAAATGATTGGTACGCTCGATATTGCGAATAATATTATCCAAATAGCTGCTGAAAAATATTTCCTTATAAATCCGGTTGCGCTGACTGAAATAATAGGTAACACCTACTAAAAGCAGCGCTGCGGGAATAAAATAAGGCTCAAAATAGCAGGCAGCTATTGCCAAAATAACAATTACCAGCAGATAAACATTGGTATCCACTCTGGAATTCATATTGTGGTTAAAAATATTGAACAAAATGTCCACCACCGTTCTTATCTAAGACGTCTGGGTCTAATTTTGCGAAAATCAAAAACTATGTCAAAGGCTCCCACATATACCATAATCTGAGAGAAAATAGGCACTACAAAAAGCAGAATCGTACCTACATTGGCCCACCACATAGGCTTATTGCGGCTCTTGACGAACCAGTAGAGCAGGGCAATGCCCTGCAGGACCAGCACAAAGCTGCATACCGTCTGCACATTGACGGAGACGTTATACATCCAGCTTCCGCGGTCATTTTGGTAAAAATAGGTTACCGCAAACAGCGATAAGGCATAGGGCCATAAAATCCAGCCAGGTACCTGCAAACTGGTAAACGGCGGAAAATCTTCAAAGGATTCACCCAGTTTGGTAAGAATCTTCTTGGCCGCAATATAGTTGATAAAAGCCAGCACCGGCGCACTGATTAAAAACGCTCCGGGCATGATGATGCGCATCATTTTCAGCATTTCCCCATAGCCGTCAATAATCTGTTTGATTTCGGCTTCCGACATGCCGCTCTGACGGTAATAAGACTCCAGTTCACCTAAACTCTGGGAGAATGACGAAAACATCATCTCAACAGGATTAATCCCTAAAACCCAAAAGCTCAGAGCAATATTGATGACCAAAGCAGCCACGGCTCCCACACTGCCATAGAGCATTAATTTCACCGGAGCCATATGCCGGCGCATGCATTCGCCTATGACCAGTCCCAAAAGGCCAAAAATCGCCAGCAGGAAAAAGGCCTGCAGCGGACTTATAATGATGCCGATAATAATCCCGGCTACCATCAGACTCATTAAGCTCCATTTAAAGCCGTTGCGCATGCCGCAGATAATAATCGGCAGCGGCCAGACAAAATTGACAAAAGCTCCGACAACCGGTATATACATGCTC
This sequence comes from uncultured Phascolarctobacterium sp., assembly GCA_900552005.1. Lineage (GTDB taxonomy): Bacteria > Bacillota > Negativicutes > Acidaminococcales > Acidaminococcaceae > URXU01. The sequence continues at coordinate 60,814 of URXU01000003.1, forward strand.
ACCAGCGCCATAACAATAGCCACAGCAGCCAAAATACCGGCTTCAACCATGGCAGAAGTTTTATGCTTCACAAAAATCCCCCTTTAAAAAACATTATATTATTCCCAGTATAATTATTGTATATATTATATTATTGTACAACAAAAAGCCTAAAAAGCAAAGAAGACTTGCAGCAGCAAGCCTTCTTTTTTTCCTGTACCGGTCAGTATTTTACTTTTACCTTCAGCGCCAGCCCCTGAGGCTGCGGCACCAGCTGCTCTGCGCTGATGCACTGCAGCAACGGTTTATTCATCAAAGTCATGGAAGCAAACCTGCTGCCAAGCAGCGCCCTATAAAAATCGATTTTCAGCTGACGCTGTTCGTACACAATATCCACCTGCTCACCCGGCAAATCAATTTTGGCAAATAATAAATCTGCCAAATCCATAATGACCCTGCTGCCAAAAATATCCAGCGCCAGCTGCGCAAACCTATTATCGGCTACGGCAAAATCCTTAAGACGCAAAACGGCCCCGGCTTGACTTTCATTAACTGTAAAACTTTCTACTGCCAGAACTGCTTCCACCGCGCCATATTCTGGATGCCGCACGGAAAGTTTCACGCAGTCCGGCTGAATATAATCTATGGCAAGAATTTCCCATTCTTCATCAGCCAGCCTTGCATTAAGATAGGCGGTAAGTTCACTGTAAGGCAGAATAAACTCTCCATGGCGCAGCTGCTGCCATCTTTGCGCCGTCAGCCAGATTTCCGTTTTGTTGGACAGGGGCTGCAAAAATTTTTCGTTAAGATTATGCAGTTTGTCACTCAGTATTTTTTCCGCCGCATCAGCTCCGGCCCATACTTTATGCATCAGTTTTTCCGGTTCAATATTAAAACGTCTGCTTTCATCTCCTAAAGGTTCATCCTTGCAGTCCATTTTTTTAAATTCGTCAATATGCTCCATGCCCTCACGGCGCGCATCGTCATAAAGCTCCTTAAACGAGGCGATATCCTCCGGGCGCCCGGCCTTCAGCCAGGCGTTGGCCACCTTGCCTACTGCATAAGTAACCGAAATGCCGACAGGAATCTGCACCGGCGCAAAAGGAATCAAGGTTGTCAGCGTCTGACCGATAAAGGTGGCGCCCAGCGAACCTAAAAGTCCCATTACGGCACTTTCATCCAATTTTACACCGCGCAATTCTCCCAGCCGGATAATCATATATACTTCATTGGCCATCAAGGCCATTGTTCCAATCAGCGGAGCCACAACAATCACACCGGCACGGGCTGCACCCCAGCGGCAGATTTTCTCTGCCTCCCAATCCAAATCTAATTCAGTTAATTTATCAGTATTCATAATAGTCACCTCCAGACTGATTATCTGCCTCTGTATTCGTTTCCACTTAAATTTTATCCTGCCTAAGAAATAATTTTCGCAAATATTTTGCAAATCACCGGCATAATGATAAAATAAAAAGATATAAAGGATGGGTAAATAATGAAAACAAAGGCAATCCGCGGCCGCTTTGCTCCCACGCCCAGCGGCCGTATTCATTTAGGCAATATTTTCTGCAGCCTTTTGGCCTGGCTGTATGCCAAATCCAGCGGCGGCAGTATTGTGCTGCGCATTGAGGATCTGGACAGTACCCGCTGCCCACGCCGCAATGCGGACCAGCTGGCACGTGATCTGGAATGGTTAGGCCTGGAATGGGACAGCGGCGCTTACTGCGGCCATGACAGCGAAACTTATTTTCAGAGCCGGCGTTCTGATATCTATGCCCGTTATTTCAGTCAGCTGCAAAAGCAGCAGCTGGTTTATCCCTGCTTCTGCAGCCGGGCCGAGCTCCATGCTGCTGAAGCGCCGCATCTCAGCGACGGGCGCGTCATCTATGCCGGAACCTGCAAAAACCTTACCAGTGCTGAACAGGCAGCTAAAGCAAGGCTGCGTGCTCCTGCCTACCGCCTGCAGGTTCCTGATGCTCCAATGCAGTTTACCGATGGTCACTACGGCCTCCAGCAGTATAACCTATCGCGTGACAGCGGAGATTTTATTATTCGCCGCAGCGACGGCGTTTATGCTTATCAGCTTGCTGTTACTGTAGATGATGCTCTCATGGGCATAACCCAAGTGGTAAGAGGCTGCGATCTTCTAAGTTCCACGCCCATGCAGCTGTATTTATATGGATTGCTGCATTTGACGCCGCCCAGCTTCTGTCATATTCCTTTGCTTACAGCTCCCGACGGGCGGCGCCTGGCTAAGCGCGACAAAGATCTGGATCTTGATGCACTGCGGCTGCAATATAAGAGTCCGGAGCCCATCATCGGTTACCTGGCTTTTCTGGCCGGGCAATTATCCAAGCCGGAACCTGTCAGAGCCGCTGATTTAATAAGTATTTTTCAGCCTCAAAATATTCCGCACAGAAATATTATCGTACCCGCACAATTACCTAATTTATAAATTCCGGGAGGTATCTCTTATGAAAATGAGTATGTTAAAAATCGTTATCGGTGTCATTATTGCCGGTTTTGCCGCTGAATATTTTCTCGGCAACCGCTGGATCGGCTTTTTCGGTGCCGGCATTCCTCTTTCCGGCCTTTATATTTATCAGGAATATAAAGAGCAGCAGCGGGAAGAAGAAAAACGCAAAAATAAGCATAAAAATAAATACAGATAAAAAACTCCGGGATAATTCCCGGAGTTTTTTATCTGTAAATGCCTACTTGCTTTTACTGAAGTATAAGCAGATATTTTTTAAATCTTGACATCAATAGCGGCAGATACACCTACGCCCTGTACCCGGTTAACATCCGTCACCGAAACTTTATCAATGGGCACCAGAACCGTAGCCCGAAAACTATTAAAAAAGGAAGCCTCAATCTGCAGCGCTGCCTTACATTGATCAACCTGCGCTTTAGGTCCAGATACCTGAGCAGCGCCGGCTCTGCTGCCGTCACCCACAGTAATAATCGGCACAACCTTGGTAGCATATTCATCTTTCACGCCATATTTGGCAGTTAAGGTATTAATGGCATCATTTAACGGCCCGGCAAACTGATCGACAAGTACACCTACCGCACCGCCCTTTACAACGGTTCCTAAAATACCTGCCTGTACCGGAGCCATACCGTTTCCCAAAATAAAACCACAAACCAAAGCTGCCGCAATCCATTTTTTGTTCTGCACCGCAATCCCTCCTTAAGGATATTGTACTGATATCGTATTAATTCGCCATGCAGATACAAAAACCTTTTATTTAGCGGCCAGAATAAATTCATCAGCATTCTGTATAGCTACCGGTACTTTTAGTACCTGTCCCGGATAAACATGCTTATCATTTAGTTCATTGACCTGGCAGATACGAAAAACAACTTCCCGTACATCCTCATCCTGCGCGGCAGAGCGGCTGGCAATATCCCATAACGTATCGCCGCAGCCAACCTTTACATGATGATATTTATATACGGGCTCATCGGCAAACAGTAAGCTGTTGGCCGCGGCTAATATCAATCCGGCACTGATAATTACTAAAAGTCTTTTCATATCTTTCACCATCTTTCAAAACATCTGTTTGTTATGTTTATTTTATAGTGAAAGATATAATATGTCAATATTAACCGCAAAATTTTGTTCGTTTTGTTCAGTGTATAATCCACATATAAAACGGTACCACAACCACGGCCAGGCAAGTGCTGACAGCCGTCAGCATGGCAGCATACTTATAATCACCGCCATAAGCTTTAGCTACAATAGAAGTATTGGTCATAGCCGGCATCGCTGCCATAATAACAAACACCCGCTGCATCATCAGGTCTAAATCAAAAAATGGCAGCAGCAGGATAACCAGCAGCGGACTGATCAAATAACGTCCTGCCATAGCTACGGCTAAAAACCGGTCAAAATGAATTTCATTCCAAGCCGTTTTGCTCATGGCAATTCCGATAAACAGCATGGCCAGCGGTGTGGTCATACTGCCGATATACTTACAAGCATCAAACAAAGGTTTAGGCAGATTCCATTCCAGCATAACCATAATTACGCCTAAAATAAAACCTGCCAGCGGCAGCGAAAATACGCTTTTTAAGGTTGCCCAGCTAAAAAGCGGCGATGGTTTGCCGGCATCCGAAGAAATTTCGTGCACACCCAAAGTCCAGAACAGTGTTGTATTAACCATATAGTAAATCATAACATAAGGAGCGCCGGCCTCGCCAAACAAGGCAATTCCCAGCGGCAATCCGATAAAAATCGTATTAGAAAAGCAGACGCAAGTCGAAAATACGCCTTTTCTGCCTTCCGGCATACCGATAAATCCGGCAATCAGCTTGCTGATAACATATCCTGCCAGCATGGATAAAATCGGTACAATCAGGCCTCCGCTCATGCTTACCAGCTGATCATGCTTAAAATTGGCCAGCAGATTTGTCAGCATATAAGTAGGCAGGCAGACATGCGTCACCAGCCGGGAAATCAGTACGATGCTCTGCTCCTTAAACCAGCCCAGCTTTTCCAGCCCAAAACCAGTAATAATCATCAGCATAACGGTCAGAATACCGCCAAAGGCATGTAAAATGATGTCCATAACAATCCCCTCCGTCATTTTTCTGATACAAAAATACCGAAGCCGGAAGCTTCGGTATCCTGATCAGTGTTTGGCCTTTTTGAGCTCTTCCAGTTTATTTTTCATCCAGTCAATCATTGCCATCTTGCCGAATTCATGCCAGGTGCTACATTGAGTATTCTTGGCAATGTATTCGTTCCATTTATCCTGATTAACATTTTCTACTTCCATCAGATTCATAATTCCGAAACCACTGCGCCAGATCATGTCATCCATAGAAGTAAATTTGCTGTTTTCCTGCATAAACTTGGGATTAAACAAATCTTGGAAAGAGACTTTATTTAAAATCTTCGCCATGTCTTTGTCTTCCGTAAAAACTCCCAAATAATATTTAAAGGTTTTATCCAGTTTCTTCTGATCCATGCAACATCCTCCTAAAACATTTGCTGTAACTTATTTTAACATAAAACATCCTCTATGTAACAGGAATTTTACTGATAACCCGCTTACAGCAGATCTTTTGCTGTTGAATTCCTACTGAACTCATAGTAAAATTAATTTACTGAAGAAAGGCGGTGCCTCATCATGAAAATATCTACCAAAGGACGTTATGCCCTGCGTTTGATGCTTGATCTGTCACTGAATTATTCCGACAGCTTTATTCCGCTGAAAGCAATTGCGCAGCGTCAGGAAATTTCCGACAAATATCTGGAACAAATTATCAATGTTCTCAGTAAGGCCGGCTTTGTCCAAAGTGCCCGCGGTGCTCAGGGCGGCTACCGGCTGACACGTCTTCCCTCAGAATATACCGTGGGAGAAATTCTCCGGCTTGCAGAAGGAAGTATCGCTCCTGTCGCCTGTCTGGAATGCAAGGACAGCTGCGACAAAATGGACTCCTGCATTACCATCGGCCTCTGGCGCAAAATGCAGCAGGCTATTGACGAGGTAGTAGACAATACTACACTGGCAGATTTAATTAATGATTATCGCAGCAAACAGCATTAAGATAAAGAAAGGGATGAACTATTATGCATATAGCAGATAAAATTACTGATTTAATCGGCAACACCCCTCTTTTGGCACTTAATAATTTACAGGCCAAATTAAATTTACCCTGCAGATTACTGGCTAAACTTGAATATTTCAACCCTGCCGGAAGCGCCAAGGACCGTATTGCACTGTCCATGATAGAAGCGGCGGAGGCAGCCGGCAAGCTGCAGCCCGGTAATACAATTATTGAGCCCACCAGCGGCAATACCGGTATCGGCCTGGCCTGCGTGGCGGCAGCCAAAGGTTACAAGGTTATCCTGACCATGCCCGACAGCATGAGCCAGGAACGCCGCAGCCTGCTGAAAGCCTACGGTGCGCAGCTGGTTCTCACTCCCGGCAGTCTTGGCATGCAGGGTGCCGTAGATAAGGCCAATGAGCTGGCCCGGCAAATCAGCGGCTCTTTTATTCCCAGCCAATTTGATAATCCCAAAAATCCTGAAGCCCATTACCGGACAACCGGTCCGGAAATCTGGCGTGATACTCAGGGAAGCATAGCTGCTTTCGTGGCCGGTGTCGGCACCGGTGGTACGCTCTCCGGCGCCGGACGTTATTTAAAAGAACAAAATCCGCAGATTTATATTGCGGCCGTCGAGCCTGATGTCTCTCCCGTATTAAAAGGACAGCCTGCCGGCCCTCATAAGCTGCAGGGTATCGGCGCCAACTTTATCCCGGCTAATTTTAATCCGGATATTGCTGATGAAATTCTGGATATAGCTGCCGAAGATGCCTATGCTGCCTGCCATCAGCTGGCAGCATGCGAAGGGCTGCTGGCCGGAATTTCTTCCGGTGCCGCTCTCTGCGGCGCCCTGCAGCTGGCTCAAAGGCCGGAATTTGCCGGTAAGGACATTGTAGTTCTGCTGCCTGACGGCGGCGAACGCTATCTTTCCACACCCGGTTTTATTGAAGAAAATATTTAATGGAGGCTGAAATATAATTATGGAACTAAGTAGGGAAAATGCCTGGAAATTATTAAATGAATACAATAAGGAGCCTTTTCATCTGCGTCATGCTCTGACTGTGGAAGGGATCATGCGCTATTTCGCCAAAGAACTCGGCTATCAGGACGAAGTGGATTTCTGGGGTCTTGTAGGACTGCTTCATGATCTGGATTTTGAACAGTATCCCAACGAGCATTGCATTAAATCTCAGGAAATCATGCGTCAGCAGGGTCTTGACGAACGCTTAATCAGAGCAACGGCCAGCCACGGCTACGGTTTGGCGCAGAACGATATTAAACCTGAACATCAAATGGAAAAAGTGCTCTTTGCCATTGACGAGCTTTCCGGACTGATTGGTGCTGCTGCCATCATGCGCCCCTCCAAAAGCGTCATGGACCTGGAACTGAAATCCGTTAAGAAAAAATTTAAAGATAAACGCTTTGCGGCCGGCTGCAGCCGCGATGTCATTACTGCCGGTGCGGAAGCTTTGGGCTGGCCGCTGGATGAGCTGATTGAAAAAACGATTTTAGCCATGCGCGAAGATGAAGCAGCCATCAACGAAGCCTGCAGCAAATTAGGTAACTGACATGGAAACCAAATATAAGGTACTCGCTGCCATGAGCGGCGGCGTTGACAGCAGCACTGCCGCCCTGTTATTGCAGCAGCAGGGCTATGAAGTGGTAGGCGCCACAGTAAAGATGTTCGGCAATCGCGATATCGGTCTGGATGAACCTGATACGCCAAAACAGGATTTACAGGATGCCCGTCAGGTAGCCGCCAAACTGGGGATTGAATTTCACGCCCTGGACTTTTCTTCCTGCTTCAAAAAATGCGTCATTGATCATTTTGTCAGTGAATATCAGCGTGGACGTACTCCCAACCCCTGTGTGGACTGCAACAGGCATATAAAATTCGGTCTGCTTTTTGATGAAGCGCGCAAACTGGGTTGCGAATATCTGGCAACGGGCCATTACGCACGTATTGAATACAACCCTGATAGACAGCGCTGGCTGCTGGCACGTGCACTTGATCCTGCCAAAGATCAAAGCTATATGCTGTTTAATCTTACCCAGGATCAGCTCGCCCATATCCTGCTGCCGCTGGCACAAATGAGTAAACCGGAAATCCGCCGCATTGCGGAAGCAAACCTGCTGGTAACGGCGCAAAAGCCCGACAGTCAGGACATTTGTTTTGTAGCTGACGGCGATTATGCTGCCGTAGTCAGACGCCTAAGCCGCAAAAAAGCCCGCCCGGGCAAATTTATTCATTTAGACGGCACCGTCCTCGGAACTCATCAGGGCCAAATCAATTACACTATCGGCCAGCGCAAGGGTTTAGGTATTGCCTATGCCTATCCGCTCTATGTCATTCGCAAGGACATTGCTGCCAATACCGTTATTGTAGGACCTAACGAAGCCTTGTTCCGTAAGGAGCTTTGGGCTGAAAACTGCAATTTTATCACTATTAACCAGCTCACCGGCCCGCTGCGCGTAACGGCTAAAACCCGTTACCGCCAGAAAGATGTACCTGCTACCATTGAACCGGCAGGAGACGATAAGGTGCACGTTACCTTTGACGAACCACAACGTGCCATTACCCCCGGTCAGGCCGTAGTTTTCTATGATGGTGATTATGTTGTGGGCGGCGGTATCATCGCCGATTACAACGATTAATAAAGAGAGAGTATGATTGTAAGATGTTTATTAAAAGCTTTTCCTCACGGCTGCTGATTCTCCTGATGGCTATCAGCACTGCCGCTGCTGCCGCGCCGGCAGATAAAACCGACGGCAAAACTGCGTCAACGGCGGCAGTAACCGTACAGCAGCCGGCCATTCCCGTTCATAAAAATGCCCTGCCGCCCCATCCTGCTTCCAAAAATATTCTGCACCAGCCGCAGACTCAGGATTTTGACTGGTATCTGAACGCAGCAGGCGGTTACGCCTTGGCGCTGCCTAAAGCATTCGGCAGCGATCCGCTGTCTGCTTTGCCTCAGGCCGCAGGCCCCATGCTTGTCCGAGCAGCAGATAATAATCTGCTGCTTTCGGTAAATATCATTGATCCGCAGGATACTCAGCATTATCAGGCAACCCAAGCGCTGCCGGATTTTCCTGATAAAAAACTTCTCTGGAAATGGCCTCATTCTGCTTGGCTGGAATGGAACTGCAGCCTGTCTGAACACCAAGATTATTACGGTCAGAAACTACTGCTGCAGGCTCAATCGGTACATAACGGCAAAACCTATGAACTGCTTTATATTTTTCCTGCTGGACAATACGCCACTTATCTGCCGCAGGCACTGTATTCTTTGAACAGTTTCCGTCTGGACTTTTCACAGCCATAAAGCCGGATAAACAAAAAAGTCAGAAAACCATGGTTTTCTGACTTTTTCTTATTTTTATCAGCAAATTTCTCTGAAAGTATTCGTCAACGCAGCAAAATCTTCCAGCGTAAGCGTTTCGCCGCGGCGTCTGCCGTCTACGCCGGCCAGTTCCAGCCATTTAGCGCATCGTTCACTGCTGATGCCCATATTCTTTAAAGCATTGTTCAGCATTTTGCGCCGCATGGAAAAAGCGGCCTTAACCACACGGAAAAACAGCGCTTCATCGCAAACCTCCACAGGGGGCTTCTGCCTGCGCTTGCAGACAATAACCGCCGAATCTACAGCCGGAGCAGGAATAAAAGATGACGGCGGTACAATAAACGCAATCTCCGGTTCCGTAAAATACTGAATCGCTACGGATAAAGCTCCGTAATCCCGGCCGCCGGGCTTGGCAGCCATGCGCTCAGCCACTTCCTTCTGCACCATGGCCACCAGTCTTTCCATGGGCAGGCGTTTTTCCAGTAAAGCAAAAATTATCGGCGTCGTAATATAATACGGCAGATTGGCACAGACCTTGAAATTTTCCGCACCAAGCTCCTGCATAATATCGACTTTTAAAATATCGCCATTAACAATGCGCACATTATCATAGCCAGCCAGCGTTACATCCAGTACCGGCAAGAGTCTTTTATCCAGCTCCACCGCTACTACGTCGGCGCCGCTTTCCGCCAGGCCCTGCGTCAAAGTACCAATGCCCGGTCCTACTTCCAGCACCTTATCAGCAGGCGTCAGCTCTGCCGCCTGCACAATGCGGCGGACAATATCTTCATCAATCAGAAAGTTCTGTCCCAGTTTTTTATCTGCCCGCAGCTTAAAGCGGTGCAGAATATGATTTGTTACCTGCGGTGAGGCAATAACAGGATGATTCATAAATCTCTTTAGGCTCCAATCTTCTGCACGGCGGCAGCAAATTCTTCACGACTGACACCGTAAGTGTTCAATCGCTGCAAAAACTGCTTGGCATTTCCATAGCCAATACCCAGTTCAGCACCTAATTGCGCACGCCGTTCAGCAGATGCACCTGCGCCGCTGAGTCCGTTGGCAAATAGGTCCTGCATGGAAAAATTAACTGCCGGCTGAAATTCATGATGCCGCACTTTGGCCAATGCTTTTAAAATAGCCTGCGGACTGGCCTGCTCCACACCCACATCATTATTAGCTGTGGCCTCAATTTTGGGAATAAACGCCTGTCCGGCCCGGGGAAATTTTTCCGTCAAAAATCTACGGATACGTTCACCGGCGCCGTCCGGATCAGTCAGAATAATAATCCCGCGCTTTTCATAAGCTGCGGCAATCTTCGCCAGCGTATAGGGAGCCAGAGTAAAACCGCCTGTTTCAATGGTCTCTGCCTCCAGAGCCTTTCTGATAGCTGCCGTATCCATCTTGCCTTCTACAACCAGTACTTCTTTTAGCAAAGTGCACCTCAGTCTTCCAAAATATAAATTTCCATGTCACGTCTTCCCCACTGAATGGCTCTGTGCCAATCACTCATGAAGACATCAATTTTATTGCCGACGATGGAACCGCCGGTGTCACCAGCCATGGCAATGCCATAACCGGGAATATACATCTTAGTATAATAAGGGATAACCCGCGGATCTACGGCTACAATACCTTCATAAGGCACCAGTCCGATAGCTGTCATACCGCTGCCGGTACCGCAGTTTACCGTATAAGCCGATACTTCCACATACATTTTTTTCTTATAACGTTTATAGCCTTCCGGCGTCTTGACGCTCATGCCCATACCTTTGCGGACAATTTTCTTTTCCGGCACCACGACAAGCTCACGTCCTATTTCCTGAGTCATAGTACTGCCGTCGTCATTGACCTTGACCTTGGAAATCACCTTGGCCACGCCGGGGCGCCCTTCTGATTGAACCACGTCATTGCCAAGCGCCATGCTAAAATCTTCTACATACTCCACGCCGGGAGCTTCGCTTTCCTCACTGAAGCTGAATTTTTCATCTTTGTCCAGAACATAGACTTTCATGTCTTCCTGCAAGACGCTGTCAGGCGAAGGATACACTTTGTTTTTCTTGTACCGGATACCCAGGCTTTTCAGAGCTTCACCCACCGTAGGTTTGCCGCTTCTGTACACTGTTTCCTCATTATCTTGGATCAGCACGAAACTTTTGGCACGTACTACCTCAATAATACTGCCATCCTGCACATTACGGTTAGCTCCTAACAAGCGCCAGCTGTCACCTGCATCCAGCTGCACCCCAGCTTCCTGAATAATGGATTCCGGATTAGCCGTATTGGTACGGATAACTTTTTCCTGACCATCGTATCTGACAGTAACATGACGAATAATGTCAAAACCAGTCAGAAAAGGCAGTGCCATAAGTAGGATAACAAGTACTGCCAAACAGTGTTTATGCAGTTCCTTTATATCTTTAAACATAAAAAACCTCCTTATCGGTTATAACATTTTAACATAAATAAAATGTTATAGTCAAATCAGGGGGTTTTTCACCCATCAGAGCAGGCCTTTATTTGCAGCTTTTTCACTGTTTCAGCCACTCAAAGTACAAAAATACTTCTTTTACCAACAATACTTTTTTAACCGGTGGATGTTTAAAAATTCTCTTCTACTGCATAAACAAAAAGCCTGCAGAAACTGCAGGCTTGTGAACAGCAAACTGGCAATAAAATTAACCTATTTCACGTTCCTTCTCTGTACCGCGCACATTTACCGGACGGTTCTTTTCATCCACCATTACTACCTTAGGCACATAGTTTTTGGCTTCTTCTTCAGTCATCATGCTGTAGGCAATAATAATAACGGTATCGCCAACCACTACCTTGCGGGCAGCCGCACCATTCAAACAGATTACGCCGCTGCCGCGTTCACCGGCAATAACATAAGTTTCCAGGCGATTGCCGTTATTGTTATCGACAATCTGTACTCTTTCACCAGGCAGGATACCGGAAAGTTCCAAAAGTTCCGTATCAATTGTGATACTGCCCATATACTCCAGATTAGCCTCAGTTACTGTTGCGCGATGAATTTTTCCGTGAAACATATTATAAAGCATTATTTCTCCTCCAGAATTACATTATCTATTAAACGTGTGGTACCGAATTTAACGGCTACTGCCAGCAGATTACTTCCGGTAAGCGGTTCACTGACTGGCCTCAGCTCCGGCAGCTGATAAATTTCCACATAATCAATATTGCTCATGGGTTCAGCTTCTATTTCCTTGCGTACCTGTTCAATAAGTACGGCTGCATTTCTTTCACCTGCGGCAAAGCTTTCTTCAGCATGCTGCAGGCTGCGGCTCAGAACCAATGCTGCCTGATGTTCCTGCTCACTTAAATAAGTGTTGCGGGAACTTTTAGCAAGGCCGTCAGCCTCGCGTATGATGGGCATAACGCGCAGTTCCAGATTAAAGAACAGATCTTTGACCATCCGTTTTAAAACTTCTACCTGCTGAGCGTCTTTTTGTCCGAAATAAGCTCTATCAGGCTGCGCCAGATTAAAAAGTTTGCTTACAACCGTAGTAACACCGCGGAAATGAATAGGACGGCTGCGTCCGCACAAAACTTTTGTTACTTCACCGGTTACTTCCACCCAGGTCATATCTTCACTGGGATACATTTCCTTGGGAGACGGCGCAAATACAACGTCTGCTCCCATCGCCTCAGCCAGGCGGCAGTCGGCCTCCAAAGTACGCGGATAAGCGTCTAAATCTTCATTAGGACCAAACTGCGTGGGATTAACAAATACGCTGACTACCACAAAATCACTTTCCGCATGGGCGGCTTTGATAAGAGAAGCATGACCTTCATGCAGCGCCCCCATTGTAGGCACAAGACCTATACTGAGATTTGCTTTTTTGGCAGCTGCTACTTCTGCACGCAGCTCCGCAACGGTTTTTACCAGTTTCATTTATTTCAACGGCCTTTCTTTAATTAATATAATTTTTCCAGCACACTGTCATCTATTTTAAAAGTGTGTTCCGCTGACGGGAAAGTTCTATTTTTCACGTCGGCAATATATTCTTTTACCGCATTAACGGTAATAGTATGTACATCAGCATATTTTCTGACAAACTTAGGGCAGAAGCCGTCTGTAACGCCTAAAAGGTCATTGCATACCAGCACCTGTCCGTCACAGCCGCTGCCGGCGCCAATGCCGATAGTGGCAGCCGTCTTCAGTTCACCGGTAATTTTCTCGGCCAGAGCCGCCGGAACACATTCCAGCACAATGGCAAAAGCCCCTGCCGCCTCCAAAGCCTTGGCATCATCAATTATTTTCTGCGCGGCGGCAACTTCTTTGCCCTGAACCTTAAAACCACCCAGCTGATTAACTGATTGCGGTGTCAGTCCTAAATGCCCCACTACGGGAATACCGGCAGCAGTCAGCTTCTCAACCAGCGGGCAAACTTCTCTGCCGCCTTCCAGTTTTACTGCCGTGCAGCCTGTTTCCTTCAGAAAACGGGCTGCATTATACATACCATCCGCAATGCTGGCCTGGTAACTCATAAAGGGCATATCGCCAACTACCAGCGCCCGGCTGTTGCCGCGCATAACCGCTTTGGTATGATGCAGCATTTCCTCCATGGTCACCGGTACAGTGGACTTATAACCCAACACCACATTGCCCAGAGAATCGCCTACCAGAATCATATCAATGCCTGCTTCATTAACATTTCTGGCCATGGCTACATCATAAGCAGTAATCATGGTAATAGGCTCGCCCTTTTGTTTCATCTCTTTAATAGTAGCTGTAGTAACTGTTTTACCTGTCATGTTTTTTTACCTCCGGATTCTGCAGCAGCTGTTTTAGCTGCCGTACAGTATCGCTGTCAATAGTACCGTTGGCCAAAGCAAGCTGAACTGCTTCCAGTCCCAGAGAACAGTAGGCGGATAAATATTCCTCCGGCAGCACTTCCAGATGACCCGAGACAGTACTGCAGTCACCGCGTGCAATAGGTCCCGTCAGAGCCTGACCTGCAGCAGCGGCCTGCCTGAGATTTGCTGCTGTTCCCTGAAACAAGGGCAGCAAGGCCTGCCAGGCTGCTGTTTTATCGTGCAGCCAGCGCTCCATAATCTGCTGACCGATAGCGGCTGCGGCTACTACATAATTAGAACAGAAACAAGCTGCCGCATGATATAATTTTCTGTCCTCCGGCGGCACAGCAAAGGGTTTGCCTCCCAGCAGCCGTACAATATCTGCCGCCGCTGCCGCTGCCGTCGCATCACCATCCACAGCCATATAAACGCCTTGCAGGCTGGTCGCTCCGCCGGCAAAGCTCTGCAAGGGATGGCAGCTGCCTGTATAGGCTCCTGCAGCCCGCAGCGCTGCCAGCGGTTCCAGACCCAGCGAACCGCTGCAATGCAGAAATACCTTGCCGCTTAACATACCGCCGTCAGCCTGCTGCACCAGTGCCTCAGCAGCGGCAGCAATACTCCTGTCAGGTACGGTAATGAAAATAATCTCAGATTTATAAGCCAGTTCCAGATTGCTCAGCGCCGGAACCGCAAACCTTGCTGCCAGCCGGGCTGTTTTTTCTGCATGAGCTGCCGTAATACCCTGTAAAATACCGGCCTGCTGAAAATATGCAGCCAAGCAGCAGCCGACTTTGCCGCCGCCGATAATACCTATCTGCATGTGTTCTCCTTTCTGCCGGAACAATAAAAAAGCGCATTCCGACACGGAATGCGCATAAAAATTCTTATTGCGTCTCGTCCCGGTCCGATTAAGATCCAAGCGATTATTGACATAATTTTGCATAATTTCCGCCCCTGCCGGATGCATTTCCTGCTGGGATAATGCTCCAGGCCGAAAATTACGCTCTCATAATAGCATATAAATTATTCCTTGACAAGCGGAAAATAAATTCTTTATAGATAGAAAAGAAAAACAGCATACATTAATAATCATCAGCATATGCAATAAAATCACTGTAAAAGCGTAAAAATCTTTATTATGACATATATTATAGCTCTTTTCTTATTTATTGCTACACGTTATAATATATAGCATACACCAAAAGTTGTTGCCGGTGTCCAATAAAATTTTTAGGAGGTATATCATGTCAGGTTTTTCCCTCATCATAGCCTTTGTCATTGCTATCGTAGTTATGATTGTGGCTATCTCCAAGTACAAAGTTCATCCGTTCTTATCCATCATGGGTGTTTCCCTGCTGTTAGGCTTAACCGCAGGCGTCCCGCTCGTCAATACCACGGTTGACGGCAAACAGGTTCAAGGCATTGTTAATGTTATCGGTTCCGGTTTCTCCGGTACCTTCACCAGCATCGGTATCGTCATTATCCTTGGCGCGCTTATTGGTTCCATTTTGGAAAAAACCGGTGCCGCTCTTAAACTTGCCGATATGGTTATTAAGCTAGTTGGCAAAAAACGTCCTGCCCTGGCTATGGAATTAATGGGCTGGGTAGTTTCCATCCCCGTATTTTGCGATTCCGGTTTTGTCATTCTTAATCCTATTCGTAAATCTCTTGTTAAACGTACCAGAATTTCCAGTGTTACCATGTCCGTAGCTTTAAGCGCCGGTCTTTATATTTCTCACGTTTTCATTCCGCCCACCCCCGGTCCTATTGCCGCAGCCAACTCTCTGGGCATCGGCAATAATATGCTGCTGGTTATGGGTATGGGCGCTTTGGTATCCATTTTCCCGCTGTTTGCCGGCTACTGCTTTGCCAAATATATCGGTCAGCACGTTACCGCAGCTGATGATGCCACTCATGAAGAAAATGCTGTTTCCTATGAGGAACTGGTTAAAACCTACGGTAAGCTGCCCGGTTCCTTCAATTCTCTGGCTCCCATCATCGTGCCCATCATCCTCATGGCCATGGGCTCTATCTCGGCTATGGCCGGCTGGAAGGGCAGCATGGCAAACCTGCTGAGCTTCCTTGGCACTCCCGTTATGGCGCTGGCAGTAGGTACTATTTTCGGTATTATCCAACTTTCAACTGCCAATAAAATTAATGAATTCTACGACCTGACCAATGATACTTTGAAAACTGTCGGCCCCATTTTGTTCGTAACCGCAGCCGGCGGTGTTCTGGGCAAGATTATTGCTGTTTCCGGCATGGTTAATTACATCACCGCCAATGCCGCTATTTTGGAAACCATCGGCATCTTCTTCCCCTTTATTCTGGCAGCCATTCTCAAAACCGCTCAAGGTTCTTCCACCGTGGCCATTACCACAACTGCCGGTATTCTGGCACCGTTGATGGGTGTACTGGGACTGGATACCCCGACTATGGCGGCACTCACCGTTATGGCTATCGGCGCCGGTGCAATGACCGTTTCTCACGCCAACGACTCCTATTTCTGGGTTGTTACCAACTTCGGTGAAATGACTCCGGATCAGGGCTATCGCACTCAGACAGTCTGCACGCTGGTGCTTGGTATTTCCTCCATGGTAGGTATTTTCCTCCTGTCACTGGTATGCTAAAATAACAATATAGACCTGATTTTCATGGGCGCAGATCCTGCGCCCTTTATTTTAATCTGAAGGAGTTTAAACCAGTGCATAAATTCATCGTTATTCCCGATTCTTTTAAAGGCACCATGTCTTCTCATGAAATCTGCCTGATAATGAAAGATACCATCCTTACCCATTATCCCCAAGCTGAAGTCATCTGCATTCCTGTGGCTGACGGCGGCGAAGGCAGCGTTGACGCTTTTTTGCAGGCCATGGGCGGCAAAAAGGTCAGCGTTACCGTTCAGGGCCCTTACAAAGAACCTACGGAGGCTTTTTATGGTCTGCTGCCCGACGGTACGGCTGTAGTAGAAATGGCGGCAGCAGCAGGATTGCCGTTAGTAGGAGATAACAAACATGCTGAAAAAACCACTACCTTTGGTGCAGGCCAGCTAATGGTCGCTGCAGCCGAAGCCGGCTGCAAACGGCTGATTGTTGGTCTTGGCGGCAGCGCCACCAATGACGGCGGCTGCGGCGCCGCTGCTGCAGCAGGCATACGTTTTTATGATCAGCAGCAGCAAAGCTTTGTGCCGGTAGGCGAAACTTTGCACAATATTGCCGCTATTGATGTCAGCGGCCTGCATCCTGCCTTAAAGGCAATCCCCATTATTACTATGTGCGATATTGATAATCCTTTATGCGGACCTGCCGGCGCCGCTGCTGTTTTTGCTCCGCAAAAGGGCGCCGATGCTCAGTGCGTAGCCATGCTGGATGCCGGTTTGTCTCATATGGCAGCCGTTGTGAAACGTGACTTACAAGTTGATATTCTTGACTTACCGGGCGCAGGTGCGGCAGGCGGTATGGGCGGCGGCATGTATGCCTTTTTCGGCAGTTCGCTGCAAATGGGTATTGAAACTGTCTTGGATGCCGTAAACTTTGACAAATTGCTTGACGGAGCTGATATGGTTCTGAGCGGTGAAGGCAAAATTGACCAGCAGTCCCTGCGCGGCAAAGTTGTAATCGGCGTAGCCCGCCGCACAAAAAAATCCGGTGTGCCTCTGCTGGCCATTGTCGGTGATGTGGGCGACGATATTGCCGCGGCCTATGACGAGGGCGTTACCGGCATCTTCAGTATTAACCGGGTAGCTGTTCCCTACAAAGAAGCACGCTGCCGCGCCAAAGCGGATTTAGCTCTCACCGTAAGCAATATTCTGCATTTTACCAGAAGAATAACCGGTACCCGTTTATAAAACGGTATTTTTCGATATATAAATTAAAATACTGCACGCTTTTTCTTCAGAAAAGGCGTGTTTTTTTCTTTGTTAGGTTAACTTTTTTATTTTTTTGGTTGACATACATTTTACTGGAAGCGTATACTGAAAGAAATTTTAGTTAACATTTTTTGTAAAGGAGTTAACCATGTACAGACAACTTACCTTCACCGCCTTACTCAGTGTTTTAATCCTGCTGTCCGGCAGCCTGAAAGTTCCCTCTCCCATTGCCGGCAGTGAATTTCAGCTTTCTGCCCCCATTGCCGTCCTTATCTGCGCCTATTTTGGCTTTACCCGCTATTTAACAGCGGGCATTATTGCCAGCATTATCGGCATGCTGCTGGGTCTGGCTTCACCTCTTAACGTACTTATCGCCATGGTCTTCCGCATCGTGGCCGGCATTGTCATCACCGCAGGCAGAGCCACTTTTCCCGCCGTTATTATCAGCGGTCCCTTAGGTACGGCTGCCGCCAGACTGGTCTTAGGTCAATTTCTGCATGTTAACTGGCTCATACTGCTGGCCGGCGCTGTCCCCGGTATGATTTTTACGGCTGTTACCGCCGGCATTTTATATCTGCCTGCCAGAAACTTTCTCAGCCGCGTTCCTTTAATTCAAAATTATTTACTGCAAGCAGGGGGGTTACGTAAATGACTCTCTACAGTATTAAAATGCGCGCTGCCAAAAACGGCCAACATGTTTCCGGGGCGGAAAAAATTCTTCCGGAAAACGCTGCAGCCGAAACTGCTGCCGCTCTCACGAGCCGCGCCCTGCACCATTCTCTGGGTCAGGCTGATTTTATCAATTTAAAAATAGAAGCCGTCCGCGAAGAGGAGATATTGCATTTGCCTGCTCTGCCGGTAAGCAGCCATCCTGCAGCCACCGTGCAGGAATCCCTGCAGATTATGAGCCGGCTGCTGCGGGAACTGGGCTTGCCCGATCCGGAACAAATTGTCAAGCTGCTGCAAAATGCCGCTCCTATGCGCGGCGCCATTTTATTCGATGCGGCTACTTGCAATCGCCTTGAACCTGATCACGAACGCGGCGTCCGCGTTACATACATGGACGCTGCCGGACAAACAGACGGTAGCTGCTGCAAAAATCATTTCCGCGAAGCACTGGTTCTGGCAACCAAGGTGGCCCATACCCCCGGTATGCTTGCCGAAATCTGTATTTCCGATGATCCGGATTATGTTACCGGCTATCTTGCTTCTTTAAAACACGGATATGTACGCCTTGCGCCTTTAAAAAATACCGGTGACACCCACGGCGGCCGTGTTTTTATCTGTGACAGCCGCTTGGCAAAACCGCAGGCCATTATTGATTTTTTAGAAAAGCAGAAGGTGCTCGTTGAGCATATGCCCCAGACGCAGGCAGCGGTACTAAAGCAGGAAAATCCTGCTGCCAGACTGACAGACAGCCTAAAACAATTGCAATCCCAGCAGCTGTACCGCACCATGCGCACGATGGACAGCCAGCAAAGCCGCCATGTAACCTGCAATAACAAAAAAATGCTGATGCTGTCTTCCAATAGTTATCTGGATTTGGCAGCCCATCCACTGGTTAAGCAGGCGGCAGCCAATGCAGCGCTGCACTGGGGCGCCGGCAGCGGCGGCAGCAGACTTACCACCGGTACATTGCGGCTGCACAGAGAGCTGGAAAAGGCGCTTGCTGATTTTAAACATACGGAAAGCGCTTTGCTGTTTAATACGGGCTATATGGCCAATGTCGGAACTATTGCCGCTTTAACTGACCGTGACAGCATTATTTTCAGCGATGAATATAACCATGCCAGCATTATTGATGGCTGCCGCTTAAGCGGTGCTAAAATCGTTGTTTACCGTCACAACGATATGAATGATCTGCGCAAGAAACTGCAGCAGCATCCCTGTACACATGGCTTGATTGTCAGTGATGCAGTTTTCAGTATGGACGGAGATATCGTCAATCTGCCCCAACTCACAGCCCTGGGCCGTCAGTACGGCCTGCTGACAATGATTGATGAAGCTCATGCGACCGGCGTTATCGGTGCTACTGGGCAAGGAACGGCCGAATATTATCATTACAGCTGCCAGCCCGATATTACCATGGGCACACTAAGTAAATCCTTGGGTTCTGAAGGTGGTTTTGTCTGTGCCTCCCAGACCATTATTGATTATCTGATTAATAAGGCCCGCAGCTTTATTTTTTCAACGGCAATCTGTCCTGCTGCTGTTGCCGCAGCCCAAAAAGCCCTATCATTACTCTCAGCAACGCCCCAAATGGTCCAGAAGCTGCAGCATAATACACGTTATTTCTGTCAGCAGCTGCAGGCAGAAGGTATTGCCGCCACGTCCGAAACCGCCATCATCCCTATAATGATCGGCGATGAGGAAAAAGCCCTTCTGATAGCAGAAGAATTGTATCAAAAGGGCATTCTGATTCCCGCTATCCGCTACCCAACCGTAGCCCGCGGGCAAGCCCGCCTGCGAGCAGCTCTTATGGCATCACATACCGAAGATGATTTGCAAAAAGCTGCAGTCAAGATCAGTCAGGCCATGCAAAAATATGGCTGCTTATAAGTAAACTTATTTTTATAAATGGTTGACAATAGAGTTTGGCAGGCGTATACTGACACTATGTTAACTTGATAAAAAAAGAGGTTTACTAAAATGCTATCTTCTGTGCCTGCCGGCAAACAACAAACAAAAACGAAACGCTTAATTTTAATGAGTATTTTTACGGCGCTGATTGCCATTGGTGCTTTTATCAAGGTTCCCGTTCCCGTCGTTCCCTTTACCCTGCAATTTCTCTTTACCACTCTGGCCGGACTGCTCTTGGGCAGCAGTTTAGGCAGCGCCTGTGTTTTGGCCTATATTCTGCTGGGTCTTTTGGGTCTGCCGATTTTTGCAGCCGGCGGCGGTCCGGGATATATTTTTAATCCCAGCTTTGGTTATTTAATAGGCTTCTGGCTGGGAGCCAAAATTACCGGCCATATTGCCGGCATGGGACATCACCCTTCCTGGCGAAAACTTTTACTGGCCAATTTCAGCGGTCTGGGCATAGTGTATCTTTGCGGTATGCTTTATTACTATTTGATTGGCAATTATGTCATCAACCAGCCTATTGCCCTGTGGCCGTTGTTTTTATACTGCTTTCTGCTGGCAGTCCCCGGTGATATCGTTCTATGCATTATCGCCGCCATGCTGGGCAGAAAGCTTATTCCCATTATCCAAAAATAAATTTCTGAAGGTGACAAAAAATGAGTAAGGGTCTTTTTATTACGGCTACCGGTACGGATATCGGCAAAACCTACGTAACTGGACTGCTGGTAAAAAAGCTGCGTTCCGCAGGTCTTAACGCCGGTTACTACAAGGCTGCCCTCAGCGGCGCTGAAGAAACTGCCAATGGACTGCTTCCCGGAGACGCCGATTTTGTTGTGCGTACCGCCAATCTTCCGGAACGACCGGAACAGCTGGTATCGTATATCTATAAAACAGCTGTATCACCTCATTTGGCTGCGCAGCTGGAAGGCAATCCCGTGGAAATGAGCAAAATCTCCGCAGACTTTCGTGCCGCGCTGCAAAAATATGATTATCTGACCATGGAAGGCAGCGGCGGTATTATTTGCCCTATTCGCTGGGATAGCAGGCACATTCTGCTGGAAGATATTATCCGCACGCTTGGCCTTGGCACCCTGATTATTTCCAATGCTGCTTTGGGCTCCATTAACGCCTGCGTGCTGACAGCCTTTTATCTGCAGCAGAAAAAAATTCCCGTACGCGGAATTATTCTGAATAATTACGATGAAGATGATACCATGCAGCGCGATAATAAAAAAATGATGGAACTGCTCAGCGGCATACCTGTTATTGGCAGTGTTAAAAAGGATGCTGCTGAACTGGATATTGACGTACAGCTTCTGCAGTCACTCTACCATACACCGACAGAAAGGATCTGAGTCATATGAATAAAATGCAGGCAATGGCCGCCAGGGATTTAAAACACATCTGGCATCCCTGTTCCCAAATGAAGGACTATGAAGAATTGCCGCCAATTATTGTTGATCATGCTCAGGGAGCGTATTTATACGATTTGGAAGGCAAAAGTTATCTTGATATTATCAGCAGCTGGTGGTGCAACCTTCTGGGTCACTGCAACCCTGATATCAATGCGGCTATCAAAAAACAGCTGGATACGCTGGAGCATGTTATTTTCGTTAACTTCTCCCATGAACCGGCTATTAAACTTTGCGAAGAACTTAGTCAGCAGCTGCCCCAAGGCCTAACCAAATTCAATTTCTCCGATAATGGTTCCGCCTCTGTGGAAATTGCCCTGAAAATGGCCTTCCAGTACTGCTATCAGACAGGTCATCCTGAAAAACGCCGTTTCATGTGCTTAAGCGAAGGATATCATGGCGAAACCATCGGCGCGCTTTCCGTAGGCAGCATGGATTTATTTGCCAAAATTTACAAACCCATGATGATGGATAATATCCATGTTCAGGCTCCGGACTGCTACCGCTGCCCCTTCGGACAGGACCGCGAGCATTGTCAATGCGAATGCTTTAAATATGCCGAAGAAACTTTTGCCCGGCACGCTGCGGAAACTGCGGCGATTATTGTAGAGCCCCTGCTCCAGGGATGCGCCGGCATGCGTATTTATCCGCCGCTTTACCTGCAAAAACTCCGTAAATTATGTGACGCCTATAATGTCCTGCTGATTGCCGATGAAATTGCCACAGGCTTTGGCCGTACCGGTAAGATGTTTGCCTGTCAGCATGCAGAAATTACTCCCGATATTATGTGCATCAGCAAGGCTCTGACCGGCGGTTATATGCCCATGGCCATTACGGTAACTACGGAAAAAGTCTTTAACGCCTTCTATGATGATTACAGCAAGGGCAAAGCCTTTATGCACAGCCACACCTACAGCGGCAATCCTTTAGGCTGCGCAGCAGCGCTTGCCGTACAAAAAGTTATGCGTGAGCAGCATATTCTGCAGCAGGCTCAGACAAAAGCCGTTTATTTTCATGAAGCTCTGCAAGCTGAATTTGGACAGCATAAAAATATCGGCGAGATTCGTCACATCGGCCTGATTAACGCTATGGAACTGGTAACTGATAAAAAGGCCAAAACCGGTTTTGACAGCAGTAAGCGCATAGGCTACGAAATTTATAAAAGAGCCCTGACTCACGGATTGCTGCTGAGACCTTTGGGGAATGTACTTTATTTTAATCCGCCTTTAAATATTGCCAAAGAAGATCTGGATAAAGCCATTTTGCTCTGCAAACAATCCATGAATGAAATTCTCGGATAAAATAAAAAAACTGACAGTTTTCTGTCAGTTTTTTTTATTTTCTTCTCCATGACACGTAAAACAGGTTATGGTCATGCTGCATTCCGGACTTATTCCCTGCTGCTTGAGCTGTTCACTGCCCCAACTGTACATAGCCTGCAAAATAGGAAATAAGCTGTCGCCTTTAGCTGTCAGTGAATATTCTACTTTAGGCGGCACCACCGCATATACCCTGCGCGCCACCAGCTCATCCTGCTCCAGCTCCCGCAGCTGCTGAGTCAGCATTTTGGGTGTGGCCTCAGGCACCAGACGCCGCAGTTGACTAAAGCGCAGTACTTTGCCCGATAGATGCCACAGCAGCAGCGCCTTATATTTGCCTCCGATCAGCTGCAGCGTTGCTGCTACCGGGCAGTGAATATTAATTTTGGACTGCATTTTTCACCCTTCTTTTTACCCTTTGATAGTATCTTTTTAGATACTATATTACTAAATAGTGCATTCTTGCTATAAAAATACTTAATTTTATATAATGATAACAAAGAAAATTATAAGCGTCAATTATCGCAAGGAGACTATTATGCGTCAGGAAATTTATGATATTACAGGTATGAGCTGCTCAGCCTGCTCTGCCAGAATAGAAAAAGTGGTCGGCCGCCTGCCAGGAGTTCAGGAGCTTAGTGTCAATCTGCTCAAAAACAATATGCGCATTACCTATGACGAAAAACAGCTTACTGCCGCAGATATTACAGAAAAAATAACAAAGCTTGGATTCGGAGCTTTTCTGCGCCAGCCGGACAGACAACAACCGCTGCCGCAAAACCAGTCTATGGACGAAGCGCAGGAACAGCGCAGGCAACTTGTATATTCACTGCTTTTTACGCTGCCGCTTTTTTACATTGCCATGGGGCATATGACTGGCTGGCCTCTGCCTTCTGTTCTTCTGGGAAGTGAAAACAGTCTGCTGCAGGCCTTAGTCCAGCTGCTGCTTACCATACCAGTTCTGTTTGTTAACCGCAGGTATTTTATTCACGGTCTGCAAAACCTGTGGCACAAGGCACCTAATATGGATTCCTTAATTGCCTTAGGCGCATCAGCCTCTTTTATTTACAGTCTTTACATCCTGCTGCGCATGGCCTGGCTGCTGGGCCATAGTCAGCTTGCTGAGGCGACGCCTCTGGCTCATCACCTTTATTTTGAATCTGCCGCCATGATTCTTACTTTAATCACTTTAGGCAAAACTTTGGAAGCCGGAGCCAAGAAAAAAACTTCTGCCGCCATTGCCGGCCTAATGCAGCTCACGCCAAAAACTGCTCTGGTAGAACGCCATGGCATCCAGGGAGAGCTGCCATTATCTGAAATAGTCACGGACGATATTCTGATTGTTAAAACCGGCGCTGCTGTTCCGGCAGACGGCATTATTATCGAAGGGCAAGGCTCACTGGATGAGGCAGCCATAACCGGCGAAAGTCTGCCTGTAGATAAAACTGTTAATGATTATGTTACCGGCGGTACTATTAATAAGACCGGGTATTTTAAAATGCGGGTTACCGCCATTGGGGAAAATACCGCTCTGTCTCAGATTATCCGCCTGGTTGATGAAGCAACATCTTCTAAAGCTCCCATTGCCCGTCTGGCAGATAAAATCAGCGGTATTTTTGTTCCCGCAGTAATCGCCATTGCTCTGCTCACTGCTGTCTGCTGGCTGCTGCAGGGAGCCGGCACGGAATTTGCATTAACAGCTGCTATCTCCGTATTGGTTATCTCCTGTCCCTGCGCCTTGGGACTTGCTACACCTACGGCCATTATGGTCGGTACCGGACGGGGCGCAACCAGCGGTATTCTGATTAAATCCGCGGCAGCTTTGGAAACAGCGCATAATATTGATACGGTTATTCTTGATAAAACGGGTACCATCACCAACGGAAAGCCTGCCGTTACCGATCTGCTTGCTGAAAACTGCAGCCAAAGTGATTTATTGACTATTGCGGCGGCGCTGGAAAAATTATCACAGCATCCTTTGGGACTGCCCATTATTGATGCCGCTGATAAACAGCAATTACCGCTGCCCGAAGCCACGGATTATCAGCTCTGGCCCGGTCAGGGCATTACAGCCATCATTGCAGGCGAGGAATGCTGCGGCGGTAACCAAAAATTACTTACCAGCCACGGCATCAGCCTCAGCGCAGAATTATCTGCCAAAGCCGGCGAGCTGGCCCGTCAAGGCAAAACCCCGCTGTTTTTTACCCGGGGAGCTACGCTGCTCGGGCTTATTGCCGTAGCCGATACTATTAAACCCACCAGTGCAGCGGCCATTCAGCAGCTGCAACAGCAAAAGCTGGAGGTTATCATGGTTACCGGCGACAATGAAGAAACTGCCGCCGCCATCGGCCGGCAAGCAGGTATCAAAAAAATTGTTGCCGGAGTTCTTCCTGCTGATAAAGAAGCATTAGTACGCAACCTGCAAATACAGGGCCGCAAAGTGGCCATGGTTGGTGACGGCATTAACGATGCCCCTGCCCTGACTCGCGCTGACGTGGGCATCGCTATCGGTGCGGGCACTGATATTGCTCTGGAAGCCGCAGATATCGTACTGATGAAAAACGATCTCTCCGATGTACCCCGAGCCATCGCTCTCAGCAGAGCCGTGATAAAAAATATTCGTGAAAATCTGTTCTGGGCGTTTTTCTACAATATCATCGGTATTCCCATAGCCGCCGGTCTGTTATATCATAGCTTCGGACTGCTGCTGAATCCCATGCTGGCAGCAGCAGCCATGAGCTGCAGTTCCGTTTCCGTAGTCAGCAATGCTCTGCGGCTGCGTAACTTTAAATTTCATTAATAGAAAAGAGGTTTTAAAATGCGTAAAATTATTTCTATTGACGGCATGCACTGTGAGCATTGTTCTGCAGCTGTAGCCGAAGCACTGCAGGCTTTGCCAGGTGTTCAAAACGTACAGGTTAGCTTGCCCGACAAGCAGGCTGTATTAGAAGCCGGCAGCAATAGTGATGAATCCTTGCGTAACGCCATTGAGGATATTGGCTTTGATGTCATCAGTATCAGCTAAGACGCTAAAAAAGCGGTTCCGTCAGAAATAACGGAACCGCTTTTTTATTACAATACTGCTTATTGCTCAGTCAGCTGGCAGTCACGTTCCAATACTTTTACAAAATATAAATAACTGCCGAACAAAAAGACGGAACTGCTGATCCAGGCAATGGGCTCAGCCAGGCAGATACCTATATAGCCCAGCATATCGCCCAAATAAACAGCAGTTAAAGTACGCATGACAAGTTCAATAACACCTGAGCACATGGGAATCATGGAAACGCCCATTCCCTGTACCGCATTGCGGAAAATAAAAATCTGGCTCAGGAAAAAATAACAAGGCACTGTATAGAGAATATACAATCTTGCTGCCTCTAATACCTCTGCCTGCGGATTATCCAAAAAGATACCTATTACCTCACGTCCGAAAGCAAAGAGAAGCACGGCCGCTACCAGACTAAAGCCAAGGGCAATCATTGAGCACTTTTTAACAGCTTCCCTGATTCTGTCAAAACGGCGGGCGCCAAAATTCTGCGCGGTAAAAACAGCCATAGCAATACCAAAGGAAATCATAGGCTGCAGGGCCAGCTGTTCCACGCGGATAGCCGTTGTAAAACCGGCAATCGTATCTGCACCAAATTTATTGCAGACCGCCTGCAAAAAAATAATGCCCATCCCTAATACGGAAAACTGTACAGCCATGGGCAGACCCATACGCAGATGCTGCCAGATTTCTGTAAACGTCAGACAAAAGTCGCGGCGCCCAATATGCAGCTGCGGAAACTTTCTGTAAATATACAGCACGCACAGTACGGCTGATATTGCCTGGGCAATAACCAGCGCAACCGCACTGCCCGGTACGCCCCAGCCAAACCACAAAATAAAAACCAGAGCCAGCACAATATTAATCAAAGAAGATATTATAAGAAAATAAAGGGGTGTTTTGCTGTCGCCCAAAGAGCGCATAACGCCGGAAAGCAGATTATACGCCATCATAGCCGCAATGCCGTCCGTAATAATCATTGAATAGCTGCGGGCATCGGGAACCAGTTCCGGCGGAATATTCATCAATAACAATAGCGGCTCAATAACTAAATGCATGAGCAGCATAATCAGTATTACAAATACGCTGCTCAAAAAAATACTGGTAGCAATACTGCGCCGCATGCCCTGCATATCCCTCGCGCCATAACGCTGTCCGGTTACTACGGTAAAGCCATTGCTCAGACCAATGGTAAGAACCACCTGCAGCATAAACAGCGGCGCAATGGCACCTACGGCAGCCAGAGCATTGACACCAATTGTTCTTCCGACAATAATAATATCGGCAATATTATACAGCTGCTGAAAAATATTACCGATCAGCAGCGGTACCATAAAAGGCAGGATTAACTTTAACGGTTTTCCCTGCGTCATATTAGTCAACATAAAAATCACCTCATATAAACAGGCTGACTGATTAGTCATTATTATAACATAAGAATAATTTTTCTTCACGTGCCTTTACAAAAAAAGATGTACACGGAAAGCTCCATGTACATCTTTTATCCGGTTATTTTTCTTTGATAACTCTGTTGGTAATACGTCCGATACCTTCAATTTCTACAGCTACTTCATCGCCTTCATTCATGGTACCAAAACCCATCGGCGTGCCTGTAAGCACCAAATCACCGGCATCCAGCGTCATATTCTGAGAAATATAGCTTAAAATCTCAAATGGACCGTAAACCATATCACTGGTGCGTCCGTGCTGCTTAAGCTCACCATTTACCCATAATTTGATTTCCAGATCACTGGGATTCAAATCAGTTTCCAGCCAGGGTCCTAACGGACAGAAAGTATCAAAGGATTTACAACGCAGCCATTGTTCTTCTTTTCTTTGAATGTCGCTGGCCGTAATATCATTAGCGCAGGTATAACCAAGAATATATCTTGGTACATCTTCCGTCTTGACATTTTTCATTCTTTTTTTAATAACAATGCCTAATTCCGCGCCATAAGCCAGCTCCTGTACCTGCTTAGGCCAAATAATATCCGCATCAGTGCCAATCACGGTGTGAGCGGCCTTGGCAAAAAGTGCCGGTTCCTGCGGTACGCTGACCCCGCATTCATCAGCATGAGCTTTATAGTTAAAGCTGACACAGATAATCTGCTTAGGTACGCAGGGGGCTAAAAGCTGAACATCCTGCAGATTAAATACTTCGTCAGTAATTCTCCAGTAAGTATCCAGACTGCCGTAAACGCAGCGTACAATTTTGCCGTCAATAAAACCAATCCGCTTAGTGCCTGTTTTTTTATCTTTAAATCTAACACATCTCATTTAAGCTTCCCCCATTAAATACATTTTTCTTTCGCGAAAATAAACGGGCTGCAAATCAGCCTGCATTGCCAGCTCCAATGCTTTATCCAGTCTGCGCCCCACATGCTCCTGATAGTGAGCGTCGCTGCCCACAGTACAGAAACGACCGCCTAACTGACGATAACGCCGGTAAATCTCCAGCAGCGCCTGAAAAGAACGGCCATCATCCAGACGGCGGGTATTAATCTCCATGGGCTTTTGCTTGGCAATCAATGTCAGCAGCAGCTTATCGAATAAAGCCTGTTCCTGCTCCATATTAAATTCCTTATCTTCATAAGGCCAGTACCGGCAGATATAATCAATATGAGCAAAGGCGTCAAAATTATCATGATTTTCTACGCAGCAGATTGCATCTGCCAAAAAATCTCTGGTTGCCTGCTGCTTCGTACGCCCCTGATAAAAATCCTTTTCATAAATATCCTGGCGCTGCACGCAGTGAATTGACCCTAAAACAAAATCAAATGGATGCCCGGCGGCTACCAGTTCATCCTTGGCAGCTGTATGATTCTGCATGCCAATTTCAATTCCTATCAGAATTTTATCACTGCATAAAGGTTTAACTTGGGCAAAATATTCATCTATATCAAAAATAAAAGCTTCAGGATTGGTAGGATAATCAAAATCCCAGTGCTCTGTAAAAACAACACCAATATTCTGCTGCCGGGCGGCCTCTATGGCATCATGAAAATCCATATGGCTGTCGCAGGAATAATTGCAGTGCATATGTGTATCAAATATCATATTTATTCCTTCTTTCCACGATTTTTATTTTACCAAATCGTACAGAAAAAGAAAATAACCAACCTGCATAGCAGCAGATATTTTAAAATAATTTTACCAGACTGAAAATCTTGCTGCCTAAAGAATATGGCAGCAAAGATAAAAAGCAGTCCCAGTAATTTCTGAGACTGCCAGATACCCTATTAAAAACTATACATTAAAGCGGAATTCAACTACATCGCCGTCCTGCATAACATAGTCTTTGCCTTCCAGACGTACCAGACCTTTTTCACGGGCCGCAGCCTTGCTGCCGCAAGCCACCAGATCGTTATAGGAAACAATTTCCGCTCTGATAAAGCCGCGTTCAAAGTCGGTATGAATTTTACCGGCAGCCTGCGGTGCTTTAGTTCCGCAGGTAATGGTCCAAGCACGGGATTCCATTTCACCAGCAGTTAAATAAGTCATCAAACCCAGCAGTTTAAAGCCTGCTTTAATCAGACGATCCAGACCGGCCTCTTCCAAACCTGCCATTGCCAAAAATTCTTTGGCTTCATCGTCAGGTAATTCAGCAATCTCACTTTCCATTTTAGCGGAAATAACAATAACTTCAGCACCTTCTTCAGCCGCATATTTCTGCACGGCTTGTACATGTATATTACCTGAAGCATCACCGGCTTCTTCCTCTGCCACATTAGTAACATACAGAACTGGTTTCATTGTCAATAAATGCAGATCTTTCAAAAATTCCTGTTCGTCTTCCGTTAAGCCCAAACGGCGTGCCGGAACAGCTTCTCCCAGTCCTGCCAAGACTTTTTCCAGGGCAGCTTTTTCCAGCGGCACCTTCTTATCACCGGTCTTGAGCAGTTTAACAATGCGTTCCATACGTTTTTCCAAGGTTTCCATATCCGCCAGGCATAATTCAGTATTGATAATTTCAATATCGCGCAGCGGATCAATACTGCCTTCAACATGGGTAATATTGCCGTCTTCAAAACAACGTACTACCTGGGCAATAGCATCAACTTCCCGAATATGCGCTAAGAATTTATTGCCTAAACCTTCGCCTTTAGACGCACCTTTTACCAAGCCGGCAATGTCTACAAAACGCATGGCTGCCGGAACAATTTTCTTGGAATGAAACATATCGCTTAAAACCTGCAGTCTTTCATCAGGCACATCCACAACACCTACATTAGGCTCAATAGTGCAGAAAGGATAATTGGCAGCTTCCGCACCTGCTTTGGTAATGGCATTGAACAATGTACTTTTGCCTACGTTAGGCAAACCTACAATACCTACTTCTAAATTAGTACTCACTCTGATCGCTCCTTATATCAAACATTGATAAATATGACTTAAAAGAATATTTATGCTCTATAGTATTGTACAATAACTGCAGTTTTTATGCAATTATCTTGCCGTATTACCCGGGAAATATGACTTTCATCTCCGCTTTTCCCGTTTTTCTTTCCATTTGACAAGTCTTGACTGCCGCACTACAATAAAAACTGCCTGTGAAATCTTAGGGAGAAAAAATCTATGCTGCAATTAACTAATAAAAAACTCACCGTTTTGGCACTGCTGTGTGCCATGGCCTATTTGGTAATGGTCATCATCAAAATTCCCGTTGTGCTGTTTCTTTCTTATGAGCCAAAGGATGTCATTATTACTCTGGGCGGCTTTCTCTATGGTCCGTGGGCTTGCGTGCTTATCTCTGCCGTTGTTTCACTGCTGGAAATGTTTACTGTCAGCGCCACCGGTATTATCGGCCTGATAATGAATATCCTCGCCAGCTGTAGTTTTGCCTGTACGGCCGCAGTTATCTACAGCCGCTGGCCATCTTGGCGCGGTGCCGCTGCCGGATTATTTTCCGGCACTTTATGCCTTAGCCTGACCATGCTGATCTGGAACTATATTTTTTTACCCATCTTCCTGCATTTTCCCCGTACGGAATTTGCCAAACTGCTGTTTCCTGCCATTCTGCCTTTTAATCTGCTGAAGGGAGCACTAAATTCAGCCCTAATCCTTATGCTGTACCGGCATATGCTTACGGCGCTGAAAAATTACGGTCTGTTTACTTCAAATAAGCAAGCTGCCAATAATACCAAAGCCTTGCTTGCGCTGTCTGCACTGCTATTTATAACCTGCATTCTGGTACTGCTGTCCTGGCGCCAGATAATATAAAAAGACTGCCCTTAGGCAGTCTTTTCTTCTTAATGCTGCATTAATCTGTTGGCATAATTACGCATAGCCTGATTAGGAACCTGTTTAAAATCTGCAGGCGGCAGCGCAAAAGCAGTAGCGGCATCCACAGTATTGCTGCACTCTACTACGTCAAAGCGCGGCAGATAGCTTACCTCATAGCCTTTCCAATTGGCAGTATCTTTCTCAAAATAAAAATACAGCTCGTTACTGCCTTTTATTACCTTATCATAATCATAACCGGTAACTTTATCATTACCGCCTTCCGGCTTGCTGCCAAACCAGCTTACCAAAGTTTCGGCAAAAGCCTTGCTCATGCCTGGCAGCTCAGGCAGCCGGTCATAAGTCTTATTGGCATAATCAATGGTATACCAGTAGCCGCCTTTTACAAACGTGTTGCTGTCGCTGACAACTTTGCCGTCACCATCTGTAATAGTAACATGTTCAGCATAAACCCCGTTCATTTCATTGTATTCCGTGCGGATATTGCGTACCCTCTGCGCCGTGCTAAGATTATTATAGGCTTCCGGAGTCAGTACATCGGCCATGTCTATCTGCTGTTTCACCACCAGATGGACAGGATGTTTATCGCTGTTCAAAGTATTGCCAAGCAGCTGAAAAGTACGCTGTCCGGGATTATAGGCCCACGCAGCGGCAGTGCAGAGCATGGTCATCAGACAGGCTAACATAAATACTACAAGCGATTTTTTCATTAGTAATCACCTCATTATCAGGATAAATACATTATAACATACTGCTGGCAATTACTGTAATGTAAAAAAACACTCTGCAAAATATTTTGCAGAGTGTTAATCTTTATTCGGCACTTTTAACTATGGCTTTGACAGCTTTTTCAAATTTGCTGCGGGGCAGCATTACAAAATGGCCGCAGCCACAGCACTTTATACCAAAATCCATACCTGTTCTGGTAATTTCCCATTCCTTGCTGCCGCAGGGATGCGGTTTTTTCATGCTGACCACATCACCTACGTGAAAGACTGTTCCCTTCAGCATTATTCATCAATACCTTCAAAAGTCATAACATCAGTTACATTATAGCCGGCTTCTCTGATCTGTTCTATAATGCCAAGACCCTGTTCACCAAGATCTGCACGAATAGTAATTTCAGCACTGCCGTTTTGATTTTGTTTGCTGACAATGGAAATAATATTAATATTATTTTCTTTAAACAAATTGCTGACTTCCGCAATAACACCTACTTTATCACTGGCATCAAAAGTAATACGGGTACAGCTGCGGTCCATGCTCATAATTTCTACAAAAGCACGGAACAGATCATTTTGTGCAATAATACCGCATAATTTATTGTTCTCGTCAACTACCGGCAACGCATTTACTTTATGCTTATAGAGTTTATAAGCTACATATTCAATAGTATCATCGGCATTAACAGTAATGACGGTTCTGCTCATAATATCGCTGACTTTCAAACGACCTAAGAGATAATTGGCTTCATAGCGGGATAAAGTGCTGGCGTCACTGGGTGACGCACGGCCAATATCATCAATAGTTATAATGCCGCGTACACGTTTAATATCATCCACTACCGGAATGCTCACAAAACCTTTGCTGCGCATCAGTTCACGGGCTTCAAGCATGGTTTGGTCTTCACTTACAGTAACCACTACAGGAGTCATAAATTCTTTTACTAACATTGTGCCACTCTCCTCATCAGCCACCAAGATATGCTTTGCGTACAGCTTCACTGCTTGCCAGTTCCTGTGCTGTACCGCTCAAAGTAATACGTCCTGTTTCCAGAACATATGCCTTATCAGCAATAGACAAAGCCATATTAGCATTCTGTTCTACCAGCAGTACCGTAGTTCCGCTGGCATTGATTTCTTTTATTATATTAAAAATTTCTTTAACAAGCAACGGTGCAAGACCCATGGAAGGCTCATCCAGCAGCAGCAGCTGTGGACGGCTCATTAAGGCACGGCCCATAGCCAGCATTTGCTGTTCACCGCCGGACAAAGTACCGGAAAGCTGATTTTTACGCTCTAAAAGACGCGGGAATTTTTTAAAGACATCTTCCATATCTTTGGCAATGCCTTCTTTATCCTTACGCAGATAAGCGCCCAGTTCCAGATTTTCCATAACCGTCATATTAGCAAATACATGACGGCCTTCCGGTACCTGGCATAAGCCCATACCAACAATTTTATGAGCCGGCATACCGGAAATATCCTTATCCTGATAAATAATACGGCCTGTCTTGGGTTTCATCAAGCCGGAAATAGTACGCAAAGTAGTTGATTTACCGGCACCGTTGGAACCGATTAAAGCCACAATTTCTCCGTCAGGCACATTCAGGCTGATACCTTTAATGGCATGGATGGCACCGTAATAGACATTGATATCTTCAACTCTTAACATCAGTTGATTACCTCCTCACCTAAATATGCCTCAATTACACGTTTATTATGTTTAATTTCCTCAGGCGTGCCTTCCGCAATCTGGCAGCCATATTCTACTACATAGATACGTTCGCATACACCCATAACCAGGCCCATATCATGTTCAATCAACAGAATGGACAAATCAAATTTTTCTCTTATCCAGCGAATCATTTCCATAAGTTCCTTAGTTTCCTGAGGATTCATACCGGCTGCCGGTTCATCCAGCAGCAGCAGTTTAGGCTCGGTAGCCAGTGCACGGGCAATTTCCAGACGGCGCTGTTCACCATACGGAAGGTTTTTGGCCGTTTCGTTAGCTTTGCCTTCCAAATGGAAAATTTTCAGCAGGTCCATGGCTTTTTGGGTAATCATATCTTCTTCATGCAGATATTTTCCGGTACGTAAAACAGCTTCCAGCAAATTATATGATACATGCATATTATAAGCAATCTTAACATTATCAATAACACTT
Source organism: uncultured Phascolarctobacterium sp. (assembly GCA_900552005.1). GTDB lineage: Bacteria > Bacillota > Negativicutes > Acidaminococcales > Acidaminococcaceae > URXU01. The sequence goes on from URXU01000003.1 coordinate 94,875, forward strand.
AATTCGGAAAACAGGCGAATATTCTGGAAGGTACGCGCCATGCCCATTTGTGTTACCTGATAAGATTTATGGCCGCTGCTTTTTTGGCCGTTGAAATAAATTTCACCTTCAGTCGGTGTATATACACCAGTAATCATATTAAAAATAGTAGTTTTGCCGGCGCCGTTTGGTCCAATAAGGCCAATCAGTTCGCCTTTATCTATATGCATGGTCAGATTGGAAACGGCACGCAGACCGCCGAAAACCATGGAAATATTATTTACCTTCAGCAGTTCCGCCATTTTTCTTACCTCCTAATCTGAACATTTCACGACTTAATTCCACACTGCCAAACAGGCCCTGCGGACGGCGCAGCATCAATACGATCAAAGTGATGGAGTAAATAATCATACGCCATTCAGGATAATCTGACAGATAAGCGGAAATAAAGGTTAACAGCACTGCACCGGTAATAGCGCCGGTCATGGAACCCAGACCGCCGAGAACGACCATGGTCAGAATATCGAAAGAACGCATGAAAGTAAAGGATGCGGGATGCGCCAGGAAGAAATAGTGGCTGAATAAAGCTCCGGCAGTACCGGCAAAAGCGGCGCCCAGAGTGAAAGCCATTACTTTATATTTGGTAGTATTAATACCCATGGTATCAGCTGCAATTTCATTTTCACGAATAGCCAGGCAGCAGCGGCCATGAGCGGAATTTTTAAAATTCTTAATAAAGAAGATGACAAAAATCATAATCCAGAATACATAGGCAAAGGTTGTCATACGGGGAATACCCATCAGACCGGATGCACCGCCTACATAATCGATATTAAGAATACAGATACGGATAATTTCGCCCAGGCCCAAAGTAGCGATTGCCAAATAGTCGCCGTTCAGGCGAAGGGTCGGCAAACCAATTAAAAAGCCCAAGATACCGGCCGTTACCGTACCAACAACCAGTGCCAATTCATAAGGAAGGCCAAATTTAACCGTAATGATGGCGCTGGTATAAGCGCCTACAGCCATAAAGCCTGCGTGGCCAATGGAAAACTGACCAGTATAGCCGTTAATCAGGTTCAGGCTGACAGAAAGGATGATATTGATGCAAATTAAAATAATATTCAGTTCCCAGAAGGGACCAATTAAACCGCCGGACATCAGGCCCTGAAAAACTATAAACAGTACAACACAGCCGGCGAGGGCGGTTAAATCAAATTTTCTTATTGGATTCATACCGCTCACCTACACTTTCTCACGTACATTTTTGCCCAGTAAACCAGCCGGTTTATAAAGCAGAATCAAAATCAGGATGCCGAAAGCAGCTGCATCGCGGAAAGTAGAAGAAACAAAGCCGCTGACCATAGCTTCCACAACACCCAGAATAATGCCACCAATCATCGCACCGGGGATAATACCAATGCCGCCAAGTACAGCAGCAACGAAGGCTTTCAGGCCAGGCATCATGCCCATCAGCGGATCAATGGAGTTATAGTAAACACCTACCAGCACGCCGCCGGCAGCAGCCAGAGCACTGCCAAGAGCAAAGGTCATGGAAATTACACGGTCAATGTTAATGCCCATGAGTTTAGCAGCATCTGCATCAAAGGAAACTGCACGCATGGCTTTGCCTGCTTTGGTTTTATTAACAATATAAGTCAAGACAGCCATCAGGATAATTGCGCTTACCAGTATAACAATCTGCTGGCTGTTGGCAACCAACGGGCCAAAATTATAAACAGTTGGTGTGAAAACAGCCGGGAAAGTACGCGGCTGCGGTGATACTAACAAAATCATGCCATATTCCAGAAAGAAGGAAACGCCGATTGCAGTAATCAAAATGGCAATACGCGGCGCATTACGCATGGGCTTGTAAGCAACACGTTCAATAATAATACCTACCAGGGCTGCACAGGCCATGGAAAGGATAATAGCCGGAATAAAGGAAAGTCCCAGCTGCGTGGTGGCAAAGAAACCGAAATATGCTCCCAGCATGTAAATATCACCGTGAGCAAAATTGATCAGCTTAATAATACCGTAAATCATAGTATATCCCAGCGCAATCAACGCATAAATACTACCTAATGATATACCGTTTATCAGCTGCTGAAAAAACTGATGAAGTAAGGTATCCATAGAAATCCTCCAAAAGACAGATTGAATATAAAAGGCTGTTGATTTTTACAACAACAGCCTTTTAATATTTCACTAAATATTATTTAAGGGTTGACTTTGGTTTTGAAAGTCTGTACACCGTCAACATGTTCGATTATAACAGCACTCTTAATAGGATTATGCTGTTCATCAAATACTACATCACCGGATACGCCTTTGAAACCGGAAACCTTGCCCATGGCCTCAGCAATCTTAGCCGGATCAAGAGATTTAGCGTCTTCAATAGCTTTGGCAACCAACATTGCAGAATCATATGCTAAAGCTGCGAAAACGTCCGGTTTGCTGTTGTATTCTTTCTGATAAGCTTCAACAAATTTCTTGTTGATATCAGATGCTTCATCTGCAGAATACAGGCTGGAGAAGTAGGTGTTATTCAGAGCAGCTTTACCGGCAATTTCCGGTAATTTAGCGCTGTCCCAACCATCACCGCCGGCAATAGGAACATCAATACCAAGTTCACGCGCCTGTTTGATAATCAGGCCAACTTCTTGATAATAGCCGGGAATATAGATAAAATCAGGATTTGCAACTTTGATTTTGGTCAAAGTAGATTTGAAATCTGTATCTTTTTGCAAAAAGGCTTCTTCAGTAACTACGCTGCCGCCTTTTTTCTCAAAGTTTTCTTTAAAGAATTTTGCCAGACCTTTGGAGTAATCGCTGGTGTTATCAATCAAGATGGCAGCCTTTTTTACTCCCAGATTATCTGCTGCAAAGCTTGCCATTACCGTGCCCTGGAAAGGATCAATGAAGCATGCTCTGTAATTGTATGTTCTGGTCTTTCCATCTGCCGGATTAACGGTAATATCGGGATTGGTACCCATAGGAGTAATGCCCAGTACTTTAGCGCCGTTATTGATAGCTGAAGCTGCAATTACAGCAGAAGACTGGTTAGGTCCGATAACTGCCGCAACCTTATCTTGAGAAATCAGCTTCTGCATACCATTGGTAGCTTCAGATGCTTCTGATTTGGTATCGGCAACTACAAGTTCCAATTTTTTACCGTTGATGCCGCCTTTAGCATTAATTTCCTTAAACGCCAGATCTATGCCGTTTTTGGAAGAAATGCCGAAGCTGGCACTGCCGCCGGTCATTTCCAGCAATCCGCCGACTTTAATGGTGTCACCGGAACTGCTGCTTGATCCTGAGCCGCCGCAGCCTGCACTAAGTGCGGCGAACAGCAAACCTGCTGTCAGAAATGATAATAATTTGGTCCCTCTTTTCATGATTTATCCCCCTCAAAAAAATTTATTAAAAAAGGCATGATTCAGAGCATGCCTTTTTTACAAATTAACTAAAACAAACTAAATAAATCAGAAAATAATTGTTTGTGACGTATTTATATATCTATTTTTTTTATGCTTCTCTTGAGATTAGAGAGAAATTTTTTCTTTAAAGGTCGGTACGCCATTATCCAGAGACAGAATCAAAGCGCCCATAATCGGGTTGTGGTTTTGATCAAAGGTAATCTTGCCGCTGGCAACCGGCAGATCTTTAGTTTCAGCAATAGCCTTTGCCAAAGCAGTACCATCAGTAGTACCTGCACGTTTCATTGCGTCAGCAAGAATTAAGCCTGCATTATAACCTTGCATTGCGAAAATATCAGGATCTTTTTGATATTTTTCTTTATAAGCTTTAATAAAGTTTTGTACGGACGGATCAGTATCTTGTGCGGAGAATGCACTTACATAATAGCAGTCTTTCAATGCGTCTTTACCTGCAATTTCAGCAAGTTTCGGGCTTTCCCAGCCGTCACTGCCCATCAGAGGAACATTCAGACCAAGTTCACGAGCTTGTTTAATGATTTTAGAAACTTCTTCATAGTAACCGGGAATATAAACTGCATCCGGATTGCTTGCTTTAATTTTGGTCAAAGCTGCTTTAAAGTCAAGGTCTTTAGAAAGGAATGCTTCTTTAGCAACAATAGTGCCGCCTTTGCCTTCCAAAGTTTTCTGGAATACATCTGCCAGACCTTTGGAATAATCGCTGGAAGAATCAAACAAAATAGCTACATTTTTAACTTTCAGAGTTTTATTGGCAAATTCTGCCATTACTTGACCTTGGAACGGGTCAATGAAGCACGCACGGAACATAAAAGGTTTAACTTTACCGTCATTATCTACGGTAATGCCGGGTGCAGTAGCACTCGGAGCGATGTGCGGAATCTTGTTACCGGCGGTAATAGGTGCAGATGCTGCTACGCAACCACTGGTTGCGGGTCCGACAACAGCAACAACTTTATCCTGGGTTACCAGCTTAGTAACTGCATTTCCTGCTTCGGAAGGCTCGGATTTATTATCGCTTTCAACAATAGTGATTTTTTTACCGTTGATACCACCTTTGGCATTTACTTCGTCCACTGCCATTTTGAAACCGGACAGGATAGATTTGCCGTAGTTAGCAACATTACCTGTCAATTCAAAAGAAGCACCAACTTTAATAGTATCTCCTGAAGCAGCCTCTTTTTTCTCTCCGCCGCAGCCGCTGACAACGGAAGCAAACACCATAGCCGCTAAGGCCGCGCTTGCCAGTTTCTTCCAACTTTTCATTTTTCTTTCCCCTTTTCTTTTGCATAATATTTCGTTAATTATCAAGTGGACTATCCATCTTTTTACCACTTTAATAACTTATGGTCTTCATTATACCTGTACACTAATACTTTTGTCAATATTTCTTCATTTTTTTAAATTATTTTCTTTACTGAAATCTTAAAATTGCTACATTTTTTATGTTTTTATATTTTTTGTATTTTTAATTGATATTTATGCCTATTGTTAACGTACTTTTTCTGTTGTGTATACACTGGCGGACAGGAATTTTTTATTGTATAATAGAATGTATTCAATATACGAGGTAGATTAGATGAATTTTCTGGCATTATTTTTTATTTGTGTTAAAATGTATTCCTTTATTAATACGAGGGAACTGGCGTATTTTATCTATAATTTTTCCTTGATGCTGCAGGCTCGGAGGCGCAATCCGAAAGTACGTCAGGTAATTATTATTGATAAAGGTTCAATGCAGCTGATTTTTTATTTCGCAGCTGATATTCTGTTTTTATTATACTGCATCTGGTTAATGTTCGATGATGCCACTTGGGAACCCGGCTGTTTGTTGCTGATCATTTCAGCTCTGGAATCCTACGCTATGCATGCTCATATCAGCGGCACTTATATTATAGATAAACTTGGTTTTACCTACCCCAAACTTTGGTTTAAATATCTAATGAGCGGACAGACCATGTTTATTCTTCTCAACCTGTTTCAAACCTTAAAATAAAAAAGAAAGTCCTGATCTTTTCAGGACTTTCTTTTTTTGCCTTCCGGGCCGATATGCGTTTATTTTGTTTCTCAGGGCTTTTCTTTATCAATACATAGATTGATATTCGTTTTTTTAAAAACACGCTTACAATCAATTTAAACGCATGAGTTTTACAGCAGTCTTTTCTCTTCTTCGGCAAGTACATAAGATGATTTACCGTCTTTAATATCTTTGGCATAGCAGCGATTATCTTCTCTGCCATAAATGCTGGTTAAAATAACACCGTCATTTTTTTCGTCAGCCAGTAAAATAGAGTAACTCATTGCTCCACCCATAGTATCAAACGCGTCATAACGTTCCAGTTTGACTTTCTGAATGCATCCTCTTACCTGCTCACGCAGTTTTTGATGTCTATTCTGCAATTCCTGCAATTCCTGCTGCGTCTTATCCAGTTCCTGCAAGGTCTTGGTCAGCAGCTGATCAATATTAACGTTCTCTTCACCTTTAGTAAAGTAATCATATTTTTTCTGCAGCACAGTCAATTTTTTGCTGTTATGCCAGAATAATATTATTAACAGCAGCAGACAGATAAATAACACAGCAATAATAATAAACAGATATTTATCTGCCAATAAATTTAATGATTCCAATTCACTCATCCTTTTTACCCAAAATATATACTGATTAAGGCTGCCGTAATAATTCCCGGCAGTAAATTACTGATTCTGATTTGTGTGATATGCAGCATATTAGTGCCAATAGCCATGATCATCACTCCGCCGGCAGCGGTAATCTCCGTTAATACGGGACCCGTAACATACTGTTCAAAAAAACCTGCCAACGCAGTAATACAACCCTGATAGATGCCTACGCTGCAAGCGGAAAGCGCTACCCCTATGCCAAGATTGGCTCCTAAAACAACGGAAATAATTCCATCAAGCGTAGCTTTGGCAAATAATGTTGTATGATTGCCAGCCAAGCCATCTTGAATACTGCCTACTACTGCCATGGCGCCAATGCAAAACAATAAAGTCGCTGAAATGAAGCCTTCGGCAATCTTTTTAGCTGCCCCCGGTTCCTTGCCCGCCACCTGCTGTCCAACCCACGCACCCAAATCATTTAATCTTTTTTCTATTGCCAGCGATTCACCGATAATGGCGCCTGAAGCCAGACTGACAATAGTAATAATAATATTAGTAGTTGCCAAGGCCATCTGCAGACCGATAACGAAAATGCATAAGGCAATACCGCTCATCATGGTCTGCTGCCAATGCTGAGGCAACCCTCGTTTCAACAATACACCCAGCAGTGCTCCGCCGATAATGGCAGCCACATTGACGATTGTTCCTAAGCCTGCCATATTCTCTCCTCCACCGCTACCTGCTAAACATGCAATAATGTAGTTTTTCCTGTATGCTGCTGTTTTTTCTGTTCCTGCAGCAATTCATAGATTCTGTTCAGATCATCTTCTGAATAATACTCTATTTCAATGGTTCCGCCCTTGTTTTTGGCTCTTGGCAGCACCTTTACCTTAGTACCCAGTAATTCAATCAGACGATTCTCAAATTCACAGCAGAAAACATCTTTTTTCTCTTCCGGAGCAGCAGCTTTGGGAGATTTATTTTTTTCCTGCAAGGCAGTTACCACTTCTCTGATAACTTTAACCTGCTGACCATCTTTCAGCTTTCTTACTACATCTTCAATAATGCGTGCACTCCAGCCATTGGCAATAATGGCTTCTGCCACTTCGCACTGCTGTTTTTCCGGTAAACCAACAAGCTGTTTAGCCTGACCCATGGTCAGTATTTCCTTGCTGATATAATCCTGTACCGGCTGCGCCAGGTTCAGTAGACGCAGAATATTGGTTACGGCTGTGCGGCTGCGGCCTATTTTAGCGGCAGCCTGCTCCTGCGTCAGTTTACATTCCTGCATCAGCTGCCTGATACCTTGTGCTTCTTCAATGGGATTTAAATCATGACGCTGAATATTTTCAACCAGCGCAATCTCCATCATCTGGGTATCCGTATAATCACGAATCAAAATCGGGACTTTCTTTATTCCTGCCAGTTTTGCGGCCCGCAGTCTTCTTTCACCGGCAACAAGCTCCAGCTTATTATCTCTGCGGCGTACAACCAGCGGCTGAACCACTCCGTATTCTTTAATAGAATCTGCCAGTTCCTGCAATTTTTCTTCATCAAAGACACGGCGCGGCTGATAAGGATTCGCTTTTATTTCTTTGATATCCGCTTCATCCTGTTTAATTTCGCTCTTGACTTCCTTTGGAGGTTCAGCTGCCGGTATCGGATTGGGATTTTCACCAAAAATCGCTCCAAGTCCTTTACCTAATCCGCCCTTTTTATTCATCACCAATCACCTCACGCGCCAGTTCCATATATACCTGAGCTCCTTTGGATTTGCTGTCATAATCAATAACCGGCTGACCATGACTGGGGGCTTCACTTAATCTTACATTCCGCGGCACGATAGTCTGATACATTTTACTTGTAAAATATTTTTTTACTTCTTCCACTACATCCTGCGCTAAATTTGTGCGGCTGTCAAACATGGTCATAACCACGCCTTCCAGCTTCAATGCCGGATTAAGATTGCGCTGCACCAACTGAATAGTATTCATCAGCATGGTTACACCTTCCAGCGCATAGAACTCACACTGAATAGGAATAATAACTGAGCTGGCGGCAGTCAGTGCATTAATTGTCAAAAGTCCCAGAGACGGCGGACAATCAATAAGCACATAATCATACTCATGTTTAACTCTTTCCAAAGAATTCTTCAGCCGTCCTTCACGATTCATCAGCGAAACAAGTTCAATCTCTGCACCTGCCAGCTGAATTGTTGCCGGAACCAAAGCAAGATTATCATAAGCTGTTGCCTTAATTGTTTCCTGCATAGGAACTTCATTAATCAGATTATCATAAATACATTTCTTAATATCACGTTTATCAAAGCCAAAGCCGCTGGTCGCATTACCCTGCGGATCACTGTCAATCAGCAATACTTTACGCCCCAGTGCTGCCAAACAGGCTGCCAGATTCACTGCGGTCGTGGTTTTGCCCACGCCGCCTTTCTGATTGGCGATGGCAATTACTTTTACCACCTTACTTCACCTCTTATACAAAAATATGTACTATTTATTTTAGCATATTTTACTTATTTCTTATACTGCTTTTCCGTAAATTCTCCATGTTTCACGTGAAACATGGCGTGCTGGCTGTTAAAATCACAAATATTTTATGTACTCCAACGCAATAATAATTCACCCTGCCTGCTGAGTCTTTAGCTAAAGCAGTCACCAGCATTTTCCAGTCTACAGCGAGATCCTATAATTTCTAGCTAAAATATAACGTAGTTTTTTTAATAAGTATCTATTTTCATAACATTTTCTTCATTCCGCAAAAAGCGCGTCATCATCTAATGACTTAATAATTTATTTTCATCAAATAAATCATTACGGCAAATACCATGCTAAATATTACAGCTATTGTCGCATACTAACTAAGCGGCGCATCAATGTTCAATACCTACTTCTGCAATCAATACGTCCTTAGAAAAGCGCGAGTAAAAATAAGGCAGCGATAATTCTTCTGATTTTAACACTTGAACCTCACCGGCAAAGCCAAATAATATATTCAACAATATATATCTGAGTATAGCGTTTCTATTATCTCAGTCCGTAAAAAGAAAATTTATGACAATTATTATTACAGATTAATCACTTGCGGTATTTACTTAAGTTCCACCATAGCCTTGCTGCTGAAAAATATACAAAATATTATCAGCAAAAGTTACAGAATCTTTTAGCAAGCACCTGCAGCCATAAAATAATACTTAACCGCACAAACAGCATCTTTCATAAGGACGGAAAGATATAAAAGCCCGATGTTTCACGTGAAACATCGGGCTTTATTTTAAAATAACGGTTTGGCGTTTCCGTCCTTAGGCTTTTTCATATTTTTGATACGCAGACTGACTATAACATCTTCACCATCAACAGTTTGCTCCATATTTACGGGAATGCCTACATCTTTAATGGCATTAACAACCTGTTTGATACTATTTAAATAAATACGTACATCATTAACGATAACCAGGCGCTTTTTCTTTTCCTGTTTCTTATCAGCCAGCATTTTTTCAATATAATTTTCTGTCTGACGTACACTGTAACCATTATCAATCACAGCAGTTAAAACCTGCACCTGTTTTTCTTCATCGTCAAGTTTTAGCAAAGCTCTGGCATGACGTTCACTTAAATTGGCTTCTACAAGAATTTTACGAATGCGGTCAGAAAGACGCAGCAAACGCAATTTATTGGCAATGGTGGACTGTTTTTTGCCAACTCTTGCAGCCATAGCCTCCTGAGTAATATGAAACTGCTGCATTAATTTTTCATACCCTTCAGCTTCCTCCAGAAAATGCAGGTCTTCACGCTGAAGATTTTCAATTAAAGCTATTTCAGCAATTTGCTGAGAAGTATATTCACTGATAATAACAGGCACTTCCTGCAGTTCAGCCATTTTAGACGCCCTAAGACGGCGTTCACCGGCAATAAGCATATAACGGCCGTTTTCAGCAGGCGCAACCAGCAGCGGTTGCAATACACCATACTGGGCAATTGAAGCGGCTAAGTCACGCAACGCTTCTTCATCAAAAGTTTTACGCGGCTGATAAGGATTGGGAAAAATTTTATCAATGGCGATTTTTACTACCTTGACCTCACTAATTAAGTTGCCGTTGCTAATAATACCGCAATCTGTATCAAGTACAGAAAATCCATCATCCACAAACATGTTTATCCTCCTTGCCTGCTGCCTAAAGGCTGCTTTTCCGGTGTACCTGCCTTACGCGGATACTGAGCCGGAGTATTTTTAATCTTTTTGATTCTGATTATCGCTCTGCCATCGTCCAGTCCCGGTAATTTAACCGGTTCACTGCTCAGAAGCTGTCCTCCCAAAATTTTAACGGCAGCAGTCCCTTCCCGCAGCTCTTCAGCATATTTGCTGCCTTTTAAGGCTATGAACAAACCGCTTTTTTTAACTAAAGGCAGACAGTATTCTGCCAAAACGCTCAATCTTGCTACAGCTCTGGCCGTAACAATATCATATGCTTCACGATGTTTTTTATTGCGTCCGGCATCTTCGGCTCTGGCATGTTCGCAGCTGATATCAGCAAGCTGCAGCTCATTGATAACCTGTTCCAAAAATTTTAAGCGTTTACCAAGAGAATCAATTAATACTACTTTCAGTTCTGGACAGTAAATTTTCAGCGGTACGCCAGGAAATCCGGCGCCGGTACCAATATCTGCCAAAACCTTTCCTTCCCGCATGGATGGTTCATAAGCCAGCAGAGAATCTATCATATGTTTGACAGCCACTTCTTTCGGTTCCGTAATAGCCGTCAGATTCATTACTTTATTCGTCTCCACAAGCATTTCATAATATCTGCTGAACTGCTGCAACTGCTGCGCGGAAAAAGCTAAGCCTGCTTGCGCACCTTTGGCAGCCAGAATGTCTGCAAATTCCATTACTCCTGTTCCTTTCGGCGTTTTACTTCCAAAGCAATCATCAGTACATTAATATCAGCCGGCGATACGCCGCTGATTCTTGAAGCCTGACCAATCGAAGACGGCTGTACTTTTGCCAGTTTTTCAGCGGCTTCGGCTGAAAGTTCCTTAATTGCATGATAATCAATATCAGCAGGAATTTTTTTATTTTCCAATTTTAAAGCTCTTTCGACTTCCTGACGCTGTTTAACAATATAGCCCTCATACTTGGCATGAATTTCTGCCTGTTCCGCAACCTGAGCCGGTAAGCACGGCAAAGCAAAAGCCTGCTGCAGCTTGGCATAGGTTACTTCCTTGCGGCGCAGCAGTTCCAAAAGATTAATGCCGCTGCGCAAAGGTGTCGTTCCCATAGCCGCCAGCTTAGCATTATTTTCTTCTGTAGGCGCAATATTCAGCTTGGCTAATTCAGATAAAGTACGCTCCAATGCATCTCTTTTGGCACAGAATTTTGCATAACGCTCATCATCAACCAGACCAATATCGCGTCCTAACTGGGTCAAGCGCAGATCAGCATTATCTTGACGCAGCAAAAGGCGATATTCCGCACGTGAGGTCATCATTCTGTACGGCTCATGCGTTCCTTTAGTAACCAAATCGTCAATCAATACCCCAATATAAGCCTGATCACGACGCAGCACTACTGGCTCATGGCCATTAATCTTACGCATAGCATTAATACCGGCCATCAAGCCCTGTGCAGCAGCTTCTTCATAGCCGCTGGTACCATTGGACTGCCCCGCCGAAAACAGGCCGCTGATACCTTTATGCTCTAACGAAGGCTTCAGCTGCAGCGGATCCAGACAATCATAATCAATGGCATAACCGGCACGCATCATTTTGCAATGTTCCAGACCGGGAATAGTCTGCATAAACTGCAGCTGAATATGAGCCGGCAGCGAAGAACTCATTCCCTGTACATACATTTCATTTGTATGAATACCTTCAGGTTCAATAAACAGCTGATGACGTTCCTTATCGGCAAAGCGCACCAGTTTGGATTCTATGGAAGGACAGTAACGCGGTCCGACGCCTTCAATCATACCATTAAACATCCCGGATAAATGCAAATTATCCCTGATAATTTTGTGGGTTGCCGCATTAGTATAGCTCAGCCAGCAAGGCACCTGATTTCTTTCCTGAATATCACTAATAAAGGAAAAATTACGGGTAATAGCATCACCATACTGAGGTTCCATTTTGCTGTAATCTAAGCTTCTGGCATCAAGACGTGCCGGAGTTCCCGTTTTAAACCGCATAAGCTCAATACCGTTTGCCAGTAAAGATGCACTTAATTTAGTTGCGCTGCGCAGACCATTAGGTCCGCATTCATAATTAACCTGGCCGTAAACAATACGCCCGCGCAGATAAGTACCGGTAGCAAGAATGACGCATTTCGCTTCAAAAATTTCTCCGGTTTCCGCTTCCACACCGATTACTTCACCGTTTTCAACCAACAGTTTATCAATCATCAGCTGCTTGAGCTCCAGATTTTCCTGATGCTCAATGATCTCTTTCATTAACGTATGATAAAAAGGCTTATCTTCCTGACCACGCAAAGCGTGAACCGCATATCCTTTGCCAGTATTCAGCATACGCATCTGAATGCAGGCCTTATCTGCGCTGATGCCCATCTGTCCGCCCAAAGCATCAATCTCACGCACTAAATGCCCTTTGGCCGGTCCGCCAATTGACGGATTACAGGGCATTAAAGCCACATTATCCAGAGATAAAGTGGCCAGCAGTGTCTTACCGCCCAGTCTTGCGGCTGCCAGTGCAGCTTCCACACCTGCATGACCGGCGCCTACAACGATAACATCAAACTTATCTGTAATATATCCCATACTTTTCAATCCTAATCCTATTTGCCAATACAAAAACGGGCAAAGATTTCATTAATAATTTCATCCTGAACTGTATCGCCGGTAATCTCACCTAATAAATCAATGGCATTGCGCACATCAATGACAATACAGTCATAAGGCAATCTTTCTCTGGCAGCTCGCTGCGCATCATGCAGAGACTGTAAAGCCTGACGCAGCAATTCCTCATGACGGGCGCTTTGTACATATACGCCGTCGCTTAAAGTTCCCTCACTGCCATAAACATAATTTTTAAGCCATTCAGTGAATTTATCCAGCCCTTCAGCAGTTTTGGCAGAAAGAGCCATTACTTTATCAGTACCAAAACGCTGCTGCAGCTGCTGCATATTACCGGTAATATTAAGATCACTCTTATTTACTATTATAACACAGGGTTTTTCTGCGGCGGCTTTTAAAATTTCTTCGTCTTCAGCAGTGAGCCCTTCCGAACCATCAACTACACAAATAACCAGCTCCGCATCCTGCAGCAGCTGCCTGCTCTTTTCCACGCCAATCTGCTCTACATAATCTTCCGTTTTGCGAATACCTGCGGTATCAGCCAAAACAAGAGGCACCCCGTCTAAAAGCAGCTGCTCTTCAATTACATCACGGGTGGTGCCGGCATATTCAGATACTATAGCCCGGTCTTCCTGCAGCAAAGCATTAAGTAAACTTGATTTACCGACATTAGGACGGCCAACAATTGCCGTGCGCAGGCCTTCACGCAGAATTTTGCCTGTATGCGCATGTTCCAGCAGCTGCTCAATTTTTACGCAGGAAGCATTTATACAGTCTGACACAGTACCAAAAGTAACATCCTCAATATCTTCTTCCGGATAATCTATGACAGCTTCCAGATTAATAACCACGTCCAGCAAGCCCTTACGCAGAAGACGCAGCACCGCAGCCAGTTGTCCATCCTGCTGCCGCACTGCCAATTTTAAAGAAGCTTCGCTGCGGGATCTGATAATATCCATAACAGCTTCTGCCTGAGTCAAATCAATACGACCATTTAAAAAAGCACGCTTAGTAAATTCTCCCGCTTCGGCAGGACGTGCACCATTTTGATAAGTAAGTGCCAAAATCTTCTTTAAGGACTGAATCCCACCGTGGCACTGAAACTCAACTACATCTTCTGCCGTATAAGAATGGGGCGCACGCATATATACGCACAGCACTTCATCCACCAGGCTGCCGTCCTGATCGGCGACATGCCCGTAAACTAAGGTATGATGCGGATATTCCGCCATTTTTTTACCGGAACGAGCCCGGAAGATTTTATCTGCTACTGCCAACGCGTCAACACCGCTGACACGCACAATACCCACGGCACCTTCGCCCAAAGCAGTAATAACGGCACTGATTGTATCTTCAGCCACTTTCCTCCATCCTCCTTTAAAAGATAAACCCAGTAAAATCTTACTCTTACTGGGTTTAAAAGACATTATTTTTTTAATTCGATTACTACGTGACGGTGCGGTTCATCACCCTCGCTCAACGTAGTCACACGACGGTCACCCTGTAAAGCCATATGAATGATTTTGCGTTCATGGGGATTCATCGGTTCAAGAGCCACACGCTCACCGGTGCGTTTTACTTTATCAGCAAGTCTGTTTGCCAGACGAGTCAAGGTTTCTACCCGGCGGTCACGATAATCTTCCACATCAATAATCACGCGGACACGGTCAGCGCTGTTCTTATTGGCAACAAGATTAGTGAGATATTGTAAAGCATCCAGAGTCTGGCCATGTTTACCGATTAAAATGCCCATATCATCACCATGCAGTTTAAAAGTAACGCTGCCGTCATTTTTATTGATAAATTTTTCCATTGCCACCTCAATCTTCATGGCAGTGAAAATCTTCTGCAAAAATTCTTTAGCTTTAGCAATTGCCTCATCATTAACCGCATATTTTTTCGGTTCACGTACAGCAACTTCCGCAGTCTGTTCAGCAGCTTCCTCTTCAGCGGGTTCTTCTGCCTGAGGCACTTCCGGCATGGCTACAGTTACAGTTTCCTCGGTATAAACTACTTCTTCTACCACGGCTTCTGCTTCCTTAACAGTAACACGTACCTTGGCATCCTTACGGCCAATTCCCAAAAAGCCTTTTTTTGCTTCCTGCAGAACCTCTACTTCTGCCTGCTCGGCAGCAATATTTAATTCTTGCAGAGCTGCGGCAACGGCTTCTTCTACACTTTTGCCAGTTTTCTCCACAAAAGTCATTTTAAACAACTCCTAATTCAGTTATTTACCAGCAGCTTTATTCATCAAAGCCTGCTGTCCAATCTGCATAATGTTCATTACAACCCAGTAAATAACCAGGCCGGCAGGGAAATTCAAGCTGATATAGCCGATAAAAAGCGGCATGAAATACAGCATAATCTTATTTTGCGGACTGGAAGTATCCGGCATAGTCTGTTTAGACTGAATAAAAGTAGTTAAAGCAGACAGTACCGGCAGAATATACATAGGATCCGGATTGGAAATGCTTTCCATCCATAAAAAATTGGAAGGACCGGCATAGCTGAAATCACGAATACCATAGAAAATACCGATCATGATCGGCATTTGCACCAGCAGCGGCAAGCAGCCTGCCAGCGGATTTACACCTTCATTTTTATAAAGATTAGCCAGTTCCATATTCAGACGCTGTTTATCGTCCTTATATTTTTCCTGGAGTTCTTTCATCTTAGGCTGAATACTCATCATTGCCTTGGTAGACTCAATTTGTTTTTTGGTCAGCGGATATAAGATCAGTTTGACAATGATCGTCATAATGACAATGGCCAGACCGTAGCTCGGCACACCCAGCATATTTGTAAGGCCATAAAGGAAAGTAATGACCTGCTGCACAATATTACTCAGAAAATCCAAGATATCACTCCTTATATTGACTATCAAAAGTAGTTAAACCGTATAAACTAAACTGTTATTCGACAGGATCATATCCTCCCGGATGAAAAGGATGACATTTAGATAAGCGCTTTATCGTCATCCAGGTGCCTTTTAAAACACCCTTTTTGGCAATCGCTTCAATAGCATAAGCCGAACAAGTAGGATAAAACCTACAGGTTGGCGGAAAAAGCGGAGAAATAAATAATTGATACATTCTGATGACCAGGATCAGAATCTTGCCCATTTTATTTACACCTTACTCTTGTAATAATGCTGCTCTTTTAGCAAGTCTTAAAAAAACACGTTCAAAAGTCTTAAAATCAGCCTTTGCCAGTTTACGGCGGGCTACCCAAACAATATGATAACCTTTTTTCAGCTCGGGCTTATGAAGACGGAACACCTCACGCATCAGACGTTTCATTCTGTTGCGCACTACCGCACAGCCCAGCTTTTTGCCGACAGCCATACCTATCTTAATATCTTCTCCCTGTTTTGGCAGCAGATAAAAAACAGACATGCCGTCAACAACTGACCGCCCTTTGTTATAGACGACCTGAAAACTTTTTTTTGATTTTAACCGATTAATTTTCGAAAATGAATAAAATTTTTTCTGCATCAATAGAACACCTACGCGCATGGAAAAAATAGGCCACTTGCGCGGCCTATTTGATAAATTATGCAGATAATTTCTTTCTGCCTCTAGCACGTCTTCTTTTGAGAACTTGACGACCGCCCAAAGTTTTCATTCTTTCTCTGAAACCATGGGTTCTTTTTCTTCTA
Source organism: uncultured Phascolarctobacterium sp. (assembly GCA_900552005.1). GTDB lineage: Bacteria > Bacillota > Negativicutes > Acidaminococcales > Acidaminococcaceae > URXU01. Next base: position 111,403 of record URXU01000003.1, read on the forward strand.
AGATTGTTAGGTTGAAAAGTACGTTTCATTGTAAAGTATTCCCTCCTTATCCACCGCGAATTTTATCAAATTCTATGCTTTTGAATTGATAGCTGTTAATGGTATGTTAATTCTCTCGCCTGTCATGAGCAGACGATTACTGCGACATAAAATTTGACATAGCTACAGTAATGCAAAGTATTACTAAGATATTATATTTTAAAATAAAAAGTACGTCAAGTAAAAAAACTTGCAAAATGCCTAATAATTAAGCCAAATAAAAATAGCCTGCAATGCCGAAGCAGCAATTATTTTCGCAGAAGGATTTGCGAAGTTATCCACAGTCTGTTAAAATAATAGTGAATAAGTGTAAATAAGGCAGGTACCGTTCGGCTGTGCAGTAAAAAGTATTTTTTACAGATATATGCCGGCGTTTTATTTTTCATACTTTTAAGAAAGGACAGTATATGATGAGTTCCTACGATTTCGCAGAAATATGGATGAAATTCAAAGAAAAATTTAAGGAATCGGTCAACGAAAAAATCTTTGACATCTGGATCAAACCGATTATCCCCCTGGAAGTAACTGACGAATACTATAAAATAGCCGTCAAAAATACTTTCTTTAAAAACATGCTGGAAGAACATTACGCTTCCGTTATTGAAGGTATTCTCTCCGGCATTATGGGACGCAAGATTACACTGATTATCGAAACTATTGAAGAACCAGCGCCCAGCAACGATTTTAAAGAAACCATCAAGGAAAATCTTCCTTCTCAGACCCACCAGACAGAACTTTTTGATGACCGCCAATCGGAAAATACGGAAACTGATCTGGAAAGCAATTTAAATCCACGCTACGTTTTTGAAACCTTCGTTATCGGCAATTCCAATCGCTTTGCCCATGCTGCCGCTCAGGCTGTAGCCAATAATCCGGCAAACGCCTACAATCCCCTGTTTCTTTACGGCGGTGTAGGTCTTGGCAAAACCCATCTGATGCACGCTATCGGCAACCGCATCAAACAAAATGATCCCCGTATGAAGGTTCTCTATATTTCCAGTGAAAAATTTACCAATGAAATCGTTAATTCTATCTATAATAAAACCACGGAGGCCTTCCGTAAAAAATACCGCAACATCGATTGTCTGATTATCGACGATATTCAATTTCTGAAAGGCAAAGAACAGACTCAGGTCGAATTTTTCCATACTTTTAATACATTGTATGAAGCCAACAAACAAATTATTATTTCCAGTGACCGGCTGCCTAAAGAAATTGAAACTCTGGAAGAAAGACTGCGCACCAGGTTCGAATCAGGACTGACTGCCGATATCCAGCCGCCAGACCTGGAAACACGCATGGCCATTTTACGCAAAAAAGCATCTACAGACGGCATTGAACTGCCTAACGAAGTCATAACTTTACTGGCTACAAATATCACAACCAATATCAGAGAGATTGAAGGCGCCTATACCAAAGTTGTAGCTTATGCATCCTTGATGAACATGCCCATTACTATTGAAACGGCCAAAAAAGCTCTGGATGATATGGGTAATGTCGTTAAAACCAAACAAATTACCTTTGACAGTATTACACAAACTGTTTCAGAACATTATCATATTAAACTGGATGAGCTTTTCACCAAAAAACGTACTCAAAATATCGCCTACCCCCGTCAGATTGCCATGTATCTCTGCCGGGAACTGGCAGACATGTCCTATCCGCGTATCGGTGAATTGTTCGGCGGCCGTGACCATACAACAGTAATTCATGCTTATGAAAAAATAAGCAAAAACAGTAAATCAGACCCATCACTACAAAGTGATTTACAAACTCTGATCGAAAAACTAAAACAATAAAAAGTTATCCACAAAAACTGTTGATAACTATACTAAAAACTGTGCATAACTTTTTCTAAAAGTTGACAACTTTTTACCCTGTAGATTGTGTTAATAATATTTCCCGACTATCAACAGACTTATTTACAACTCTTTTAAGGCATCTATACTGCTTTAAAACAGCTTATCCACATTATCAACATACATTACTACTACGTCTACTACGTTTTATAAATAATATCCAGTTATAAAAACAAGGAGGACTGTGAACAAAATGATAATCACCTGTAATACAACCAATCTTAATAAAGCTATTCAAACTGTACAGCGGGCAATAATCTCTAAACCAAGCACACCCATTTTTTCCGGTATTCATTTACTGACTAAAGAAAACAAACTGGAAATACAGGCTATGGATTTAAATATGGCAATCGCCTGCACCATTGAAGCAGATATTCTGGAAGCTGGTGAAATTGTAGTATCAGCAAAACATTTTGCTGAATTAATTCGTAAATTACCCGGCGAAACAATTAAAATAACTAAAAATAAAGAAAATAATACTATTAAAGTAGAATCCGGGAAATCAGAATTTCAGCTGCTGTTAATGAATGAAGAAGATTATCCTAAATTTCCCGAATTTGACGGCAATCAGAGTATTTCCCTGGAAGACGAAAAAATTAAAGAATTAATCAAGAAAACCATTTTTGCTTGTTCCAATGATGAAGCAAGACCTCTTTTTACCGGTATTTTAGTAGAAATTCAAGATGACACCATTACTTTTGTAGGTACCAATACTCATCGCCTGGCAATTAAATCCATGGCTCAGGAAACAAAAGAACCCATGAGCATGATTATACCTGCCAAAGTTCTGAATGAAATTTCCCGTAACTTAACTAGTGAAGTACCGCAGCAAGTTAATATTTCCCTGCTTTACAATCAGATTATGGTCACAATCGACAATGTAGTTATTGTTTCCCGCTTGATTGAAGGCAAATTCCCGGATTATAAAAAAGTTATTCCGCCTAAATTTGCCGTTAAAACTACTGTTAATATTAAAGAATTAGCCGGCGCCGTTGAACGTGTGGCCTTGTTTTCCAATGAAGGTGATTACAGCATTATCAAGGTAAGTGTTGAGCAAAATGAAATTACCATTACTTCCAGCAGCCCTGATGTTGGTACTGGCCGTGAAGTTATTGCCTGCACTACCGAAGGAGATAAACTCAATGTGGCGTTCAATTCTAAATATATTCTGGATATTTTAAAGAATCTGGAATCTGAAACTGCTGTTTTGGAAATGAATACTTCCTTGAGTCCTGTATGCATCAAATCCGATAATGAACCGGATTATATTTATATTGTTACTCCGGTACGTGTTGTTTTCTAAGGTGAAATTATGCAGAAAGAACAGATTGCAATTACAACCGAATATATTTCTCTGGATAAACTGCTGAAGTTTGCCGGTATTGCCGATACGGGCGGACAGGCTTTTATGATGGTAGAAGACGGTATCATCAGCTTAAACGGAGTTCAGGTACAGGAAAAACGCCGTAAAATTTATCCCGGCGATGTAGTTAATATTGATAAGCAGCTGGAACTAACCGTAGTTCGCGAACAAGATGAAGATTGAAAATATTCAGGCTGTCAATTTCCGTAATTATGCTGCTTTGCAATTGCCGGGCTCTGCCATGACCAATGTATTTTTTGGGCAGAATGCTCAGGGAAAAACCAATATTCTCGAAGCTATTTTCTTTGGTGCTTTCGGAATGTCGCACCGTACGTCTTCGGAGGAGGATTTACTGCGGCTTGGCTGCAGTGAGATGGCTGTAGGCATTACTTACAGCAGCTTCAGCGGCAGCCATGAAATTCGCATCAAAAAATACTGCCAGCAGGCCAGAAATAGAAAAGAAATCTTCCTTGATGGCGCCAAGATACGCCCTAAGGAGCATTACGGTACTTTAAACGCAGTAATGTTTTCACCGGAAGATTTGCAGTTAATCAAAGGAGAACCTGCCTTGCGGCGTCGTTTTTTTGATATGCAGATTGCCCAGACTGACCCTGTTTATTATGATGCGCTGGTAAAATATAATCGAGTGCTGCAGCAGCGCAATAAACTGTTAAAAGAGCTGCGTGATAACGGACATTACAGTGCAGGCAGTCAGTTGAGTGTCTGGAACCAGGAGTTTATTGCTTTAGCAGTCCTGATTTTAGAAAAGCGTCTGCAGGCTTTGGAAAAACTGCAGCAAATTGCCGGTGAAATTTACGCTTCCATTACCGGCAATAGCGAGCATCTGACGGTTCGGTATGCGCTGAAAGCCAATAACGGCCAGCTGCTTTATCCTGACGCTTGCTGGCAGGAGTGCAAAAAATTTTATGAAAGCAGTTTGCAGGAGCGTGAAAAAATTGATCTTTTACGGGGCAGCACCGGCATTGGCCCTCATCGTGATGATATGGAGCTGCTGCTAAACGGCAATTCTCTGAAAGCTTTTGGGTCCCAAGGTCAGCAGCGCAGCGGCGCGCTGGCTTTAAAGCTGTCTCAGCTGGAATATGTGCGGCGTGAAATTGGTGAGTTTCCGGTACTTTTGCTTGATGATGTTATGAGTGAACTTGATGCCGGGCGGCGGCGGCAGATGCTGCAGTTTATTGACGGCAGGGTGCAGACTTTTATTACAGTCAATGACCGGGAATTGATTCCGGAGCTGGCTGGCTGCGCTTATTACGAAATCGTTCAGGGCAGTATAAGAAAGGCTTGAGCGCGATGGAACATTTGGAACAGGCAGAAAAAGTTGTCAAAAGGCTGTTTGATCCTAAATATGAACGGACAAATAAATATATTGCCCGCGAAGTAAAAAATGCCTATGTGCAGCATGTGCTGGAAGCAAATTGGCGCAATATCTGCGGTGAGCATCTGGAAAAGCACTGCTGCGTGCATAAAATCGAAAAAAACACATTGATTATCAGGACGGCAAGTTCTGTATGGGCCAATCATCTGCTGATGATGAAAAATCTTTTTCTGCAGAAAATTAATGCTTTTTTGCTGGGCAGTATTATTATTAAAGACTTAAAATTTTATTCCGGCGGCATGATTAAGCATTATGCGAAAAAAGAGCTGCCGCAGCAGGAAGCGGCAGAATCCGAACAGATTTGCCGCAGATGCGGCGTAAGCTTTATGGGTAAAGGTGATTATTGCAGCGTTTGCGACCGCCAGCTGCGGGAAGAGCTGAGCGGAAGACTTGCTGAATTGCTGAAGATTCAGCCATGGCTGCGGTATGAGGAGTGTCTTGATTATCTGAAATGTGATAAAATATTATTTACGGCTGTTAAAGACCGTGTCCAAAATATGTATTTTGAAAAGGTGCGTCTGGGACGCGCCAGCAAGAGTGATTGTCTTTTGGCAGTTATGTTTCTGACAGGCAGAAAGCCGGAAGATATCGACGAGCAAACCTATGCCAATACCCTGGAATATTTACGGAGGGATCAGAGTGTACCTGCACCTGGGTTCAGATTATATGGTAAAAAACAGCGAAATAATCGCTATTTTTAATCTGCGGGATCAGCAGTCCAATATTTACGAGGATTATGTTGAAAAATATCGTGACCGTTACCGCGTAATCGATCTTTCGGAAGATCACAGTTTTTCCAGCTGTATTTTAACGAAAGATACTATTTATTTATCAGCTATTTCTGCTTTGACGCTGAAAAAGCGTCTGGAAAGCGGCTTTATGGCTGATTCCGTATACAGTAATTTTTAGTTGTGAAAGTTTTAGACGGAGGTATGTATGGCCAATAACAATATTGACATTGAAGAAGCGACTGCAGTGAGCGGCAAATATGGCGCTGAGCAGATTCATGTACTGGAAGGCCTGGAGGCCGTGCGCAAAAGACCGAGTATGTATATCGGCAGTATTTCCGGACGCGGTCTGCATCATTTGGTATATGAAGTTGTAGATAACAGTATCGACGAGGCGTTGGCCGGTTACTGCAATGATATAGCAATTACCATTCATCAGGATAACAGTATTACCGTACGCGATAATGGCCGTGGTATACCGGTTGACATGATGAAAAAAGAAGGTAAGCCGGCAGTAGAGGTTATTATGACTGTGCTGCATGCGGGCGGTAAATTTGGCGACGGCGGTTATAAGGTATCAGGCGGTCTGCATGGCGTTGGCGTAACCTGCGTTAATGCTCTCAGCGAGCATATGGAAGTAGAAGTTCGCCGTGATGGAAAAACCTATGGTATTGAATTTGCCCAGGGCAAAACTACCAAACCGTTATATGTAAAAGGAACTGCTGAGGACACCGGCACCACAGTGCATTTTAAGCCGGACAGCACGATTTTTACTGAACTTGTCTATAGTTATGATGTTTTGCGCCTGCGCATTCGCGAACTGGCTTTTTTAAATAAAGGGATTAAAATCAGCCTGAGTGATGAACGCAGCGGCAGAAGCGAAACCTTCCATTTTGAAGGCGGTATTATTGAATTTGTTCGTTTTGTTGATGAAAATAAAGACAAAATTCATGATGAGCCTATTTATATTGAGGGCGAAAAAGACGGCAATATTGTCGAAGTAGCTATGCAGTACTGTGATACGTATTCTGAAAATATCTTTACTTACGTTAACAATATTAATACGGAGGAAGGCGGTACGCATTTAAGCGGTTTCAAAAAGGCCTTAACCCGTACTATCAATGATTACGCCCGTAAGAATAATTTGCTGAAAGATGCGGATGATAATTTAAGCGGCGATGATGTACGTGAAGGATTAACCGCAGTAATCAGTATTAAAGTGCGTGAGCCCCAATTTGAAGGTCAGACTAAGACAAAATTGGGCAACAGTGAGATTATGCCTATTGTGGATAATCTGGTCAGCGAAGCGTTAGGTGATTTCTTTGAAGAAACTCCTGCTGTGGCTAAGAAAATCGTAGAAAAGTCCATTATTTCCGCAAGAGCGAGAATGGCTGCTCGCAAGGCTCGTGAGCTTACCCGCCGCAAAAGCGCTTTGGAGGTAAGCAGTCTGCCCGGTAAACTGGCTGACTGTCAGAGCCGTGATGCCTCTGAAACAGAAATTTATCTGGTCGAAGGTGATTCAGCAGGCGGCAGCGCTAAACAGGGGCGTGACAGAAAATTTCAGGCTATTTTGCCGCTGCGCGGTAAGATCTTAAACGTTGAAAAAGCACGTCTTGATAAGATTCTCAGCAGTGAGGAAATTCGCAATATGATTACTGCGTTTGGCTGTGGTATCGGTGATGAATTTGATATTAATAAAGCGCGTTACGGCAAGATTATTATCATGACAGATGCGGATGTGGACGGTGCGCATATCAGAACTTTATTGCTGACTTTCTTTTATCGTTATATGCAGCCGCTGGTGAAAGAAGGCCATGTCTTTATTGCTCAGCCGCCGCTTTATCTGGTACGTAAAGGCCAGAAGCATTATTATGCTTACAGTGATGATGAGCTGCAGCAGGTGCTGGACGAAATAGGCCGTGACAGCAATCCGTATGTGCAGCGCTATAAAGGCCTTGGCGAAATGAATCCGGAACAGCTGTGGGAAACTACCATGGACCCGGAGGCACGTACAATTTTGCAGGTGCAGCTTGAAGATGCGGCGGAAGCTGACAGCATCTTTTCCATCCTGATGGGCGACAAGGTAGAACCGCGGCGCCAATTTATCGAAGCCAATGCGAAAAAAGTACGCAATCTGGATTTGTAAGATTGAGGTGTGAACTGTATGAAAATCAGAAAAAATCTTTCCGATGAGGAAATGCTGAAAGGGTTCAGTGAGGAGCTTACGTTTGAAAATGGCATGTACAGCGAAGAAAAGGTAAAACAGGCCAAAATAAAGCAGCCAAAGGCAAGCGGCAGGCAGGAATTACTGCTGCCGGCAGAAGCTCAGGAACGGCTGAACCGTTTCCTGCTGGAAATCAGCATGGAATGGCTGAAAAATAAAAACGGTGACTGCAGCTGGAAGGTTCTGAAAGAAGACGGGCAGATTATTATTAAGCCGGCACCGGTGAAGAAAAAGTAATGCTGCGGCAGCAGTTTCATCTGCCTCAGTGCAGTATAAGCATTTCTGTTTTCTCGGTAAAAAAAGCTGAGCTGGCAGTGGCCGGAGGGCGTAATCCTGACAGCGGCTGGCTGCAGCAGGTTGCGGCAGGTAAAAAGGTGTATTGTGCCGATGCCGGCGGGGCCTACTGCCTGCAGGCAGGTATTGTGCCTGATAGTCTGTTTGGTGATGGTGACAGCGCCGGCAAAGAAATTTACCGCCGCCTTTTAGCAGCCGGCACCAGGATTTTTCAGTATCCGCCGGAGAAGGATGATACAGACCTGCAGCTGCTTTTAAGTCAGCTGAATGGCAACGATTTAGTAGCCAGTGGTGTCTGGGGCGGTCGTTTTGATCATTTATACAGCAATATTTTTTCACTGCTGGGATTTAAAAAGCAGCATAACTGCCAGGTGCTGCTGGCAGATGAGAAAGAAGTAATGCTGCTGATGTCGGCTGCGGAAAATGCTGAAATACAAATACCTGATTTGCAGCGGGTCAAGGCTGTTTCGCTTTTACCTTTGTCTGCGCAGGCACGCGTTAGTATCAGCGGCGTTTATTGGCCGCTTCGTGATGCCTGCCTGCAGTTATTGCATCCTTATGCGATAAGCAATATTCCTCTGCAGGATTTTCATTGTGAGTGTCTGCAGGGAGATATAGGCTTATATTTGTGTTTTGATCAGTAAATTGTTTAAGGGGGATGCAGTTGGAAATTTTTGCTGTGAATCTTGATTTATTATCCATAGTTTTTTTGGCGGTATCAGGTTTTATCGCTTCTTTTATAGATTCTACTGTTGGCGGCGGTGGTTTGATTTCAGCGCCGGCGCTTTTAGGCATGGGACTGCCGGTGCCCATGGCCCTTGGTACGAATAAGGTAGCTGCCTCCATGGGTTCTTTTACCAGTGTGGTATCTTTTTGGCGAGCCGGCAAAATTAATAAGAAAATGGCTCTTTCGCTGATGCCGTTATCGTTTTTAGGCTCAGCATTGGGCGCTTATGTGGTTTATCTGCTGCCGGAAGAACTGATGAAAAATGTTATCGTAGTGATGTTGGTGGCAGTAGCCGTATATACTTATCGCCGCAAGGACTGGGGCGATCATGCTACGGTAAAAAAGCTTGGCTTGGGAGCTTTAATCAGCACCTTACTGATGGCGGCATTCCTGGGCTTTTATGACGGATTTTTTGGACCGGGAACAGGTTCATTTCTGATTTTTGGCTTTTTATTTCTTGGATTTGATTTTGTAACAGCTGCCGGCAATGCCAAGGCACTGAATTTTGCCAGCGGCATAGGTGCGCTGGTATCTTTTGCCATGAGCGGATCCATAGTCTGGAGTTATGGACTTATCATGGGATTTTTTATGATATTGGGCGCTATCTGCGGTTCACGCATGGCAATCAAAAAAGGAGCGGCGTATGTGCGCCCGCTGTATTTACTGGTAACAACTCTGCTGATAGGCAAGCAAGTTTATGAAATATTGTTTAAGTGATAAGGATAGGTGATAAAGTGGATTTAGAAAATAACGGCGGCAAGGTTTTGCCCGTCTACATTGAAGAAGAAATGCAGAAATCCTATATCGACTATGCTATGAGCGTTATTATTCAGCGTGCACTGCCAGATGTGCGCGACGGTCTGAAACCTGTACACCGCAGAATTCTTTATGCGATGCAGGAAGCCGGTATGGCCTCCAACAAGCCGTATAAAAAATCTGCCCGTATAGTCGGCGAAGTTTTAGGTAAATACCATCCACATGGTGACTCTTCTGTGTATGAAGCCATTGTGCGTCTGGCGCAGGATTTTTCGACTCGTTATCTGATGGTTGACGGTCATGGTAACTTTGGCAGTGTTGACGGTGATGGAGCGGCAGCTATGCGTTATACGGAAGTGCGCATGGCTAAAATTGCTGAAATGATGCTGGAAGACATTGAAAAAGAAACGGTTGATTTTGTACCGAACTATGACGAATCTTTAAAAGAGCCCAGTGTTTTACCGGCAAAGGTACCGGCTTTGCTGATTAACGGCAGCGCCGGCATTGCTGTAGGTATGGCAACAAATATTCCGCCGCATAACCTTTGCGAAGTAGTTAACGGTCTGGTGATGTTGATTGACAATCCGGATACGGAAATTAATCAGCTTATGACTGCTATCAAAGGACCTGATTTTCCGACAGGTGCCAGCATTCTCGGAACTGACGGTATTCGCAGTGCCTATACTACCGGCCGCGGCGTAATCAAAATTCGTGCCAAAGCTGAAATTGAGCCTATGGCCAAGGGCAAGCACCGCATCGTCGTATCGGAAATTCCCTATCAGGTAAATAAGGCAAGATTGATTGAAAGTATTGCTCAGCTGGTCAAAGACGGAGTTGTAGAAGGTATTACTGATCTGCGCGATGAATCTGACCGCCGCGGTATGCGTATTGTAATTGAGCTTAAAAGTGATGCGGTACCAGATGTAGTACTTAATCAATTATACAAACATACGCAGCTGCAAAGCTCTTTTGGCATCATTATGCTGGCTCTTGTCAGCGGCCAGCCCCGCATCCTGAACTTAAAACAGATTTTGGAATATTATCTGGCTCATCAGAAAGATGTTATAACCAGACGTACCCGCTATGAACTGGGCAAGGCCAAAGACCGCGCTCATATTCTGGAAGGTTTGAAAATTGCTCTGGATAATCTTGATGCGGTAATCAGTACTATCAGAAGCAGTGCTACGGCAGATATAGCTAAGACTGCCTTAATTGATAAATTCCAACTGAGCATGCGTCAGGCACAGGCTATTTTAGATATGCGCCTGCAGAGACTTACAGGTCTGGAACGTCAAAAAATTGATGATGAGTATGTGGATGTCATGGAAACGATTGACTGGCTGGAAAGTGTGCTGGCAGATGAGCATAAGGTAATGAATATTATCAAAGAAGACCTTTTAGAAGTTAAGAAAAAATTCGGCGATGAACGCCGTACAGAAATTTCTCTGGATACTTCTGAAATGGATGTTGAAGATCTGATTGCTGAAGAAGACATTGTAGTAACAATCAGCCATCAGGGATATATTAAACGCCAGACACTGGATAATTTCCGCAATCAGAAACGCGGCGGTGTAGGCAAAAATGGCGGCAGCGGCAAAAAAGCCGATGACTGTGCAGAGCATCTGTTTTTGTCAACGACTCACCATAATATTCTTTTCTTTACAAATAAAGGACGCGTTTACCGTCAAAAAGGCTATGAAATTCCGGAAGCAGGACGCACAGCCAAAGGTACGGCAATTATTAATCTGCTGCCGCTGGAACAGGGAGAAAAGATTACTGCCGTTATTCCTGTTAAGGAATTCATTGAAGATCACTACATGTTTATGGCTACCAATAAAGGTACGGTCAAGAAAACTAATCTGAAAGATTTTGACAGTACCCGTAAATCAGGACTGATTGCCATTAATCTGGATGATGATGAAGATCTGATTGGTGTAGAGATGACTAATGGCAGCAGTGAAATTGTACTGGCTACCAGAAATGGTACTGCTATTCGTTTTGACGAACAGGATGTACGTCCCATGGGCCGTACTGCTCACGGTGTGCGTGGCATTTCACTTAATTATGGTGATTCCGTAGTGGCCATGGACAGCGTCAGCGGCGGTGACTGCGAAGTATTGACGGCAACAGAACTTGGTATGGGCAAACGTACTGCTGTCAGTGAGTATCGTAAACAGACTCGCGGCGGTAAAGGTGTCATCAATATTAAGATTACCGAAAAAACCGGTGCGGTAGTAGGTATGCGGGTTATTAATCCGCAGCAGGAGATTATGATGATTACGGCTGCCGGTATTATCATCCGTATTGATGTTGACGGAATTTCTCAGTTTGGCCGTAATGCTCAGGGCGTTAAACTGATGACTTTAAATGATGATGATAAAGTTGTTTCTCTGGCTGCTGTGCATCATGATGAAAGCAACGATTAAAAATTAAACGATGAAATAAAAAAGCACGAAATTCTTTGGAATTTCGTGCTTTTGTTTTACCAGCCAATGCCTATCCAGGGTCCGTGATGATGGCGTCCGCCGCCAATACCGATGCCGATACCAATAGGAAAACGTGTTTCATGTTTTTCCTGGGCCAGTTTCATAAACCAGAAGCGATACACTTTGTTGCCTCCCTCCGGTTGCTGAGGCAGATCGGTATCAGTGATGATCTTGTAGCCGTCAAAGCTGGTATTATCTGCTTCATAATCGTGCAGCATTTTGGTCATTTGTTTAAAAGTTGCTTCGTTATTAGTGTATAAACGCAGCATTTCACTGTTAGGAGCGTTGAGAATAATCTGTTTGCGCAAAGAGCGGTTATTGGCTGTTTCGGGATAAACTAATACTTCATCCTCACTTATTTTCAGATATAAGATATCAGCAATATCAGTTTGCAGCCTCTGCTGCATTTCATTTAATGTTATTTTTTCCGGCTGCTGCTCTTCTGCTGTTTTTTCAGCAGCCAGGACAGTTGCAGTACAGCAAAGCAGTATTAATGTGAGTAAAGCAATGATTTTACGCATGATAAACCTCCTTTAGAGCACAGCTAAAAGAAAAATGTGAAATATAAGTAAAAAAAATTTGAATTCGAATATTAATTTAACCTTAATTTCTAATTATATGTTATCATAAAACATCGAATTTAGATATTTTATTTTATCAAGGGGAGCACTGATAATGACAGTAAAAAATTTAGTAAAAATTATATTTTTAAATATTATCGGAATAGCCTTGTTTTTTAGTTGGTATCCACCGGAACATCAGGGGTTTTGGTTTCAGCTGGATAAAAGTGTTTTTTATTTTTTTAATGATCTGCTGCCGCAAAGCAAGGTATTTACTTATTTTGTCGCATTCGTCAATTTGCGTGCCTTTGATTCGGTAGCTTTTATTTTTATGCTGCTGATTTTTTACGGTTATTATCGCAAGTGTAATGCTGTAGGAAAAAGAAGAATGTTTTGCATGGGAATTGCCATGCTGGTAAGTGCGGTGATTGCCAAACAGTGCGATATGGAAATACCCATTGAAAGAGCAAGTCCTACAAAATTTTTTGATCAGGTAAACTTAGTAAGCCAACTGAGCGGCTGGCCTGCAAAGGACAGAGCTGGCGATAGTTTTCCTGGCGACCATGGAATGATGCTTCTTATTTTCAGCGGTTATATGCTGAAATATTTTGGGCGCAAGGCTTTTTTAGAATGCCTGGCAGTTGTTGTTTTATTTTCCCTGCCGCGCATCATGGGTGGAGCTCATTGGCTGACTGACGTAATTGTCGGTTCTGTTTCCATTGTTTTGGTTGTTTTGAGCTGGCTGCTTTTGACACCTGCTTCCGATAAATTTATCAGTTGGCTGGAACCAAAACTTCCACTGCGTTTCTTTAAAGATAAATAACAGTATATTTTATCATCAGAACAAAGAAAGAACTGCCTGCGCAGTTCTTTTTTTAGTATTTTTATGATAAAATTAAGTGATATATTTTTGTTAATTTTCGGCAAGGATGTGAAAAAATGGAATTTGTTAAATCTGCTGATGTGGTCGTTATCGGTGGCGGTATTGTTGGTACTGCCGTTTTGCGCGAACTTTCCAAGTACGATTTAAAATGTATTCTGGTAGAAAAAGAACCGGATCTTGCTATGGGTACTACCAAAGCTAACAGTGCTATTTTGCATGCCGGTTTCGACGCTCCTACCGGCAGTTTGAAAGCTATTACCAATGTACGCGGCAATCAGCTGTATCATGAACTGGAAAAGGATCTTGATTTAGATATTAAGTGGACCGGCTCAATGGTTGCTGCTACTACAGATGAAGAAATGGCAACTTTGCAGGAACTGTTGGAACGCGGCAAGGCTAACGGTGTGGAAGGTCTGAAAATTTTAAGCCATGAGGAAGTACTGCAGAAAGAAAAAAATCTTACTGCTGTAAAAGGCGCTTTATGGGCTCCCAGTGCCGGTGTTTGCTGGCCTTTTGGTGCGGCATTGGCCTTTGCCAAATGCGCTGTGCAAAATGGGGCAGAAGTAATTCGTGACTGCCGGGTGCTTGGTTTTATTAAAGAAGATGGACGATTGACCGGCGTAGAAACCAGTAAAGGTGTAATTAAGACCAAATATGTAGTAAATGCTGCCGGTGTTTATGCTGACGAAATTGCTAAATTAGCCGGTGATAACAGCTTTACCATCACTCCGCGTAAAGGAGAATATATTCTGTTTGACAAGACTGCTTGCAGCAGCCTTGTCTATGGTGTGGTTTTCCCGACTCCTACCAAAAAATCCAAAGGCATCCTTGTCTGCACTACTACGCATGGTAATACCTTTATCGGTCCCAATGCTCAGGATATGGAAGATAAAGATGACCATGCTGTTACTACCGATGGGATGAATGAAATTATTGCTTCGGCACGTAAGCTGATTCCTAATTTGCCCATGGGTGCGGCAATTACTGAATTTGCCGGCCTGCGCGCTGTTTCCAGCACTGGTGATTTTATTATTGGCGCATCCTCCGTGCCCGGTCTGTATAATGCAGCCGGTATGCAGTCTCCCGGTTTGACTGCTGCCCCCGCTGTGGCTGAAATGCTTGCAGCTGCAATTGTAAAGGATTGCGGTGCGGCAGCCAAAACTGATTTTAAAGCGGCTTTACCGAAAAAAGCTGTTTTCAACAGAATGAACTGGGATCAGCAGGCTGCCTTGATTAAAGAAAATCATTTGTATGGACGTGTTATTTGCCGTTGTGAAACAGTTACGGAAGCCGAAATTGTAGAAGCAATTCATGAACCCTGCGGTGCCCGTACCGTAGATGGCGTTAAACGCCGTACCCGCGCAGGCATGGGACGTTGTCAGGGCGGTTTCTGCGGACCGCGTGTTACCCAGATTCTGGCACGTGAACTGAATATACCTGTTCCGGAAGTTTTAAAAGAACGTGCCGATTCCCACATGTTCTATGAAAAGAATCAGATGCAGGAAGGGGAGGCATAAAATGAATCAGTTATATGATGTAATTATCATCGGCGGCGGACCGGCTGGTCTTTCTGCTGCTTACAGCGCCTGGGAAAACGGTGCCCAAAAGATAATTGTTATTGAACGTGACCGCGAACTGGGAGGTATTTTGCAGCAGTGTATCCATAATGGCTTTGGTCTGCATCATTTTAAGGAAGAACTGACCGGACCCGGTTATGCTCATCGCTGCATTGAATTAATCAAGGATAAGCCGGAAATTGAAGTATTAGTAGATACCATGGTGCTTGATGTTTTGCGGGATAAAACCGTTATAGCCGTAAATCCCGAAAAAGGTCTGCTGAAACTGAGCGGTAAAACTGTTATTTTGACCATGGGCTGCCGTGAACGCACCCGTGGTGCAATCCGTATACCCGGAAGCCGTCCGGCAGGTGTTTTCACTGCCGGCGCTGCTCAGAGAATGGTTAATATGGAAGGCTATCTGCCGGGACATAAAATTGTTATTCTCGGCAGCGGTGATATAGGCTTGATCATGGCTCGCCGCATGAGCCTGGAAGGCTGTAAAGTACAGGCTGTTTTGGAAATCTGTCCGTTTTCCAATGGCTTAACCCGTAATATAGTTCAATGTCTGAATGATTTTGATATTCCGCTCTACCTTTCTCATACCATTGTTAAAATTCATGGTGAAGGCAGAGTTAATGGCATTACCGTAGCTAAGGTAGATGAAAAAATGTGCCCGATTACGGGAACAGAATTTGATATTGACTGCGATACCGTTCTGCTTTCTGTAGGTCTGATTCCTGAAAACGAATTATCCCGCGGTCTGATGCTGCATATGCACCCGTTAACTAACGGACCCGTAGTTGATCAGCATCGCCAAACAAGCCTGCCCGGATTTTATGCAGCCGGTAACGTAGTTCATGTCCATGATCTGGTAGATTTTGTTTCCGAAGAAGCAGAAATTGCCGGTAAGTTTGCGGCTTTGGAAGCCCTTGGAAAAATGACTGCGGATTTGCGTACCGTAAAAGTTACGCCGGTAGATGGCGTGCGTACCTGTGTACCGCAGAAACTTTCCTTGCCTGCCGAAGGTGAGAAAGCCAAACTGTTTATGCGCGTAGCTGCTCCGCATCGTAAAGTGCGCCTGGAAATTAAAAGTGGTGATACGGTGCTCGTTAGCAGAATGCTGCCGGTTGCCAAACCCAGTGAAATGATAGCTGTAGAAATACCTGCGGATAAGACAGCTTTAATGGGTAAAGAAATAACCGTAGGTTTGAAGCTGTAAGGAGGGTAAAAAATGGCTGTTGAAACAAGGATTATGAACTGCATTATGTGCCCGTTAGGCTGCGAATTGACAGTAACTATTGAAGACGGTGCCGTAATCGATGTTAAAGGCAACACTTGTCCGCGCGGCGCCCAATATGCCAAAGATGAAGTAACAGCTCCCAAAAGAATGCTGACTTCAACTGTAGCCGTGGAAGGAGGCTTGCTGCCTTTACTGCCGGTAGTATCTGCTTGCGTACTTCCTAAAGAGAAAATTCTGGAATGTGCTGCTTATTTACGCAAAGTAAAAATCCAGGCTCCGGTTCAAACTGGGGATGTAGTTGTAAAAAATATTTTAGGTCTCGGTGTAGATATTGTAGCCAGCCGGGATATGGAAAAAATATAAGTGTTTGTTAGTAAAAGGAGAAAAAATATGCAGATATCACGAAAAATTCTTACTTTATTAGCTGCCAGCACACTTTTTATGAGTGTTGCTCAGGCTGCCGTTGTGGAAACTCCTGACGGAAAAGTCAATAATCAGCCTGAAATATCTGTTATGCTGCCCGGTAAGGCTTTGGATAATGGTTTTATGGAAGCAGGCTATCGCGGTTATCAGCGCATTGCCAGCGAAGTAACCAGCGATGTAAAATGTGTTTCCGATGTTTCTGCTACTTCCGAGCAGGGCGCCTTGACTGAGCAGCTGCGTGCATTGGCACAGGAAGGACCTAAGCTGATTATCGCGCATGGCGGTCAGTGCAATGGTCCTGTGGAAACTATCAGTAAGGAATTTCCGCAAATTCAGTTTGTGGTTATTCAAGGCAATGTAAAAGGAAATAATGTGAGCAGCTATAAAGTTGATCAGGAGCAGTCTGCCTTTTTGGCAGGTGCTTTAGCAGGTTATATGACCAAGACTGATAAGGTAGGTCATATTTCCGGTGCCTGGCCAAAACCTGGTCTGCAGGCAAGAGCGGCTTTTTATGACGGATTAAAATATGCCAATAAAGACGCTGCTTTCTATACGCATTTTACAGGCAATCTGGATGATAACACCATTAATGCCCAAGCTGCTGAAGCAGAAATTGCGGCTGGCTGCGATATTATTTATACCATGCTTAACGGTGGACGTTTCGGAGTTAATGATGTTATTGCAGCTACCAATGGAAAAGTAAGTGAAATTGGCAATGTTATTGATTGGACTAAAGTATCCCCCATATTTATTGGCTCTGCTGTGGCTGATTCCAGTGTTCCCATTGTGAATGCAGCCAAAGAATATAAAGCAGGCAGCCTGCAGGGGAATGTAATCAGCGTTATCGGCTTAGAGGATGAGGATGTAGTGCGCCTTGCTGTAGCTGGAAACATACCTAAAAAAGTAGTTAAAAAGCTTGCAAAACTGAGACAAGATGTTTTAAGCGGCAAAGTAAAAATTAATCATGAATATGCCGGTCAGGAGTTTGACCCGGCTACCGGTGCATTTGTAGATCAGGACGCTAAAAATCATCGTAATAAATAAAGCTCCTATATAGTAAAAAGGCAGTTTCTAAAGAAACTGCCTTTTTATTTATATCAGGTATTTTTAGCTACTACAGCACCAACAACTGCGCCAATGATAAATCCTGTTACAGCATTGCCGTTTTCATCCTTATCTTTATCATGTCTGTCATTCCAATGATGGTCATTATGTTTTGGAGGTGGCGGAGGTTCATGCTTTGCTGCCGCCGCAATACCTGTAAACGGCATGGATAGGCAAATAACAGCTAATAATGAAGCCGTAAATTTTTTAATGTAATTGGAAGTGTTTTTCATATTGGTCACCGCTTTCTTACTTTCTGTAAAAAATTATAGAAGCAAAAAATGTTTTTTCTGTGTTTTTTTGCAGATTCTTAGCATAATTCAGCGCTTATCAGTAGAAAAAAAGCTAAAAAATAATATAAAAATCATATTTTTTGACATATGCTTTATACAGTTATAACAAGGCTTTGTTTGCCAACGCTCCCTGGCGTACAGTAAAAAATGTTAAAAAAGTTACAAAAAAAGTGTTGACAACATTGGCAGGGGATGGTATTATATACAAGTCGCTGAGATACAGCGACAGCGCAGAACCTTGAAAACTGAACAATAACCTAAACAA
>URXU01000004.1 GCA_900552005.1 uncultured Phascolarctobacterium sp.
TGTGCATAGTGACGGGTTGCGGTTTCATATTCTACGTGAGAGGTGTTGATGGTAATACCACGTTCACGTTCTTCCGGTGCTTTATCGATCATGGAGTAGTCCATGAATTCTGCGCCGCCTCTTTCTGCCAGTACTTTGGTGATTGCTGCGGTCAGAGTAGTCTTGCCATGGTCAACGTGACCGATGGTACCGATATTCAGATGCGGTTTAGTTCTTTCATATTTAGCTTTTGCCATTTGTGAATTGCCTCCAATACATAAAATAAGTTTTGTAAATAATGATACATAATAAGACAAAATGCCTTACCTGTAATATTCGCCGCCAGTAAACAAAATCCTGCTGTTAAAGGCATATAAAACAAAAAACTCCATTTGCATGGAGTTACGTTTTTAGTTGGTGGCGGCGCACGGATTTGAACCGCGGACACTGCGGGTATGAACCGCATGCTCTAGCCAACTGAGCTACGCCGCCATTTGGAGCTGATGACCAGGATTGAACTGGTGACCTTATCCTTACCAAGGATACGCTCTGCCGACTGAGCTACATCAGCATATTCAATTGGTTGCGGGGGCTGGACTTGAACCAACGACCTTCGGGTTATGAGCCCGACGAGCTACCAGCTGCTCCACCCCGCGATATTTTGGTGGAGAGGGTTGGATTCGAACCAACGAAGCGAAACGCGGCAGATTTACAGTCTGCTCCCTTTAACCACTCGGGAACCTCTCCATTCGCGACAAAAAGAATTATAGCTTATTTTCTTTATAATGTCAACAATATTTTTAACTTTTTTCTGAGTTTTTTCCATGCCGATGCGGCCATGAAGAAATAATAAAAAAACTCCATTTGCATGGAGTACTTTTTAGTTGGTGGCGGCGCACGGATTTGAACCGCGGACACTGCGGGTATGAACCGCATGCTCTAGCCAACTGAGCTACGCCGCCATTTGGAGCTGATGACCAGGATTGAACTGGTGACCTTATCCTTACCAAGGATACGCTCTGCCGACTGAGCTACATCAGCATATTCAATTGGTTGCGGGGGCTGGACTTGAACCAACGACCTTCGGGTTATGAGCCCGACGAGCTACCAGCTGCTCCACCCCGCGATATTTTGGTGGAGAGGGTTGGATTCGAACCAACGAAGCGAAACGCGGCAGATTTACAGTCTGCTCCCTTTAACCACTCGGGAACCTCTCCACTTGGAGCTGACAAGAGGAATCGAACCCCCAACCTGCTGATTACAAGTCAGCTGCTCTACCTATTGAGCTATGTCAGCACTAAGACAAAAGATATTATATATTACCTCTCATAATTTGTCAATATATTTTACATATAAAAAAACCAGTAAGTAAATACTGCCAGAAGCAGCCTATAATATGCAAAGCTGCTCAAGCTGTATTTTTGCAAAAACTTCAAAAACCACAGCACTGACCAATACGCTACAATAAAAGAAACCACAAAACCGATACCAAGTATCTGCAGCTCAGCCATAGTAAGTCCATGAATATTTTTCAGCAAATCGTAGATGCAGGCCACAAACATCAACGGCACAGCAATAATAAAAGTATAATTGGCCGCAGCTTCCCTGCTTAAGCCAACTAACAAACCGCCGGCAATAGTACTGCCGCTGCGGGAAAAGCCCGGCCATAATGACAGAAATTGATAAATGCCGACATACAGTGCCTGCTTAATCGTAATTTCGTCCACATTCTTTACTAACTGATCCTGTTTATTCTGCGTTTTCTTCTCCGCATAAATCAGCAGCAGGCCGCCAAGAGCCAAACCGATGGCAACAGTAAAAGGAGAGAAAAGATATTTCTTGATATAAGGATACAAAAAAAATGCAACAGCCATTACCGGTACTATACCGGCAGCCACATGCCAAACGCTGAGGCCCTTATTAAGCTGCCAGCCTTCCTTAGTAAAAAAGCGGTAGAATCGTTCTTTATAAATAAAGATGACCGACAAAATAGCACCTAATTGAACAAACACGTCAAAAACATCGGCTACTCGTTCACTAAAACCGAGAAGATGCCCTACAATAATCATATGTCCGGTAGATGAAACCGGTAAAAATTCTGTTAACCCTTCAACAATACCCACAATAACCGCTATTAGATTCTGGTCCATATTATTCCCCTTCAAAAAACATTTTCAAATAATATTATTATACACATATTATGGCTGAACATCAATTTATTAATGCATTTTATTATACAAAAATAAAGGATAGCATAACGCTATCCTTTATTTTAAAATCATCAGCTTAATTTTGAATTAAATATCAGTCACCAAAACAAATACCAATCTGTCTGCCTGTATTAATAATCTCACTATCAACAGGTACTGATCTCGGTGCCGAAGCAGCTTTTTGAATGTAGACTGTTACTATCTTGTCGTGGAAAAGCGATACCATAACATTATATTCTCCACGCAGACAGGCTTCTGCAGCTGCCACGCCGTAACGAGTAGAAAGCACTCTGTCAAACGGTGTCGGCGAACCGCCGCGCTGCAGATACCCTAAAACAGTGCACCGCGATTCAATACCGGTCTTTTCTTCAATTTCTCTGACAAGTTTTTCACCTACGCCTCCAAGACGTATGGGTTCAAAACTGCCTTTAACCCTGCGGGCAACAGTCATTTCACCGCCAATCGGTTTAGAGCCTTCGGCAACAACTACGATACTGAAATTTTTCCCCGCAGCTTTGCGTTCATAAATCTTATTAATAACAGAATCAATATTATAGGGAATCTCAGGAATCAGTATAACATCTGCTCCGCCGGCAATGCCGCTGTGCAGTGCAATCCATCCTGCGTAGCGCCCCATAACTTCCAATGCCATTACTCTGTGATGTGACTCAGCAGTAGTATGCAGTCTATCTACAGCTTCCGTTGCCATGGCCATTGCCGTATCAAAGCCAAAAGTACGCTCCGTACACGGCAAATCGTTATCAATGGTCTTTGGTACTCCTACAACCTTGACACCACATTCGCGTGCCAATTTAGCACCAATGTTCAGGCTTCCGTCGCCGCCAATAACGACTAATGCTTCAATGTCGTATTTCTGCAGATTTTCTACCACTCTGTCGCGCATATCATGATAAACAAGCTCACCGTTTTCTTCAACGGCAAATTTAAACGGGTTGTCGCGGTTAGTAGTACCCAAAATCGTACCGCCGCGCGGCAGAATGCCTGACACACTGGAATAATCCATAGGGATTAATTGTCCATTAACTAAACCATTAAAACCGTTAGGCACGCCATATATCTCACAGCCGTTCTGCAAAAAGGTTTTCACTACGGCATTGATGACCGCATTTAATCCCGGGCAGTCACCGCCGCCGGTAAGCACTGCAAAACGACGTTTCTTCTCAGTCATCAAAATTCACCATCAGTCTTCAACGTTCCAAATTTTGAAACCGTCAGGACTAATACGGATTGCTTCCGTACCGTCAAATTTATCATAGCACAGATTACCATTCTGCTGATATCCGGGCCATGCAGTAACAATGGTAAACTTCTTGCTCAGCTTACGCATCAGGCTGTCCACATTAATATGGAACACCGGCACAAACAAGGTTTGCAGTCTATCCAAAATAATAACGTCAGCATTGTAGCCGGCAAGAATATTAGCCATCAGGTCCGGAGCATA
This sequence comes from uncultured Phascolarctobacterium sp., assembly GCA_900552005.1. Lineage (GTDB taxonomy): Bacteria > Bacillota > Negativicutes > Acidaminococcales > Acidaminococcaceae > URXU01. Next base: position 3,652 of record URXU01000004.1, read on the forward strand.
CAAACCTCTATCAGCAGCCGGAATAGCCAAAAATTCTTCGCTGATCAGCATACGGCAGTCAACATAAGTCCACTTTTTCAATTCAGCAGCTTCACGCAGAATTTTGCTCTTGCCGCTGCCCGGCTTACCGGTTACGATAACAACATTACCTTTATCAGCCTGTGCCTGTTCTACAACTTTTACCAAATCTTCTACTTGATTCATTTGCAAAACCTCCCTAACACACTAATGTGCAACCACTTTGTTAAGCAATATATTCGCTGAACATTGTTAAATTCCTTTAAAAAAATAACACCATTTTGAAAAAATCAAGATGATGTTATTATTTGTTACACTTTTATCAGTATTCAATTATTTTTAGCTTTCTTGTTATGAAAGCGCTCTTCCGGGTCCATGGAAAGCAAGCCGCTGTAAACGGTTCGCAAGTCAGTAATATCACCACGGCTGATGATATACTTTTCCAGCTTACGCTTTACACGCTGCAAGGCATTGTCTATGGACTTAATATGTCGCTCCAGCTCTTCGGCAATTTCCTGATAAGACTTGCCGTCCAGATAACTCATCAGCACTTTCCATTCCAGATCGCTGAGAATATTGTTCATCTTATTTTCAATGTCGCTGAACTCTTCGCGGCTGATAATCATATCCTCAGGATTGGCAACCTTTACACCGCTGATAATATCCAGCAGCGTACGATCAGAATCCTCTTCGTAAATCGGTTTATTCAGTGAAACATAGGAATTCAGAGGAATATGTTTCTGTCTGGTAGCTGTCTTAATGGCCGTAATAATCTGACGCGTTACGCATAATTCGGCAAAAGCCCGGAATGAAGATTGCTTATCACTTTTATAATCACGAATTGCCTTATAAAGACCAATCATGCCTTCCTGGATAATATCTTCTCTTTCGGCACCGATAAGAAAATAACTGCGAGCTTTGGCCCTGACAAAATTTCTGTATTTATGCAGCAAATACTCCTGCGCCAATACATTATTATGGAGCTGCGCTTCCAAAACGATTTCCTCATCAGTCATTTTGGCAAATGCTGCATAAGGATCGTTTTGCATTCCATTACTCATAAATTACATTTCCTCCGCCCACATAGGTAAATAGTCTTACTGTTTTTAATCAGCTACGACCTATTATATTATTATCTGGCATAAGCGTCAACTTTTCCTGCGGCGAAGATTTTCCAAATGCTCCAGCACGTGATCAGAAAGCCTGCCGCCAATTTCATTGCGATTCAACGCCCGTTTCGGATAATGCAGCTTTTCGGCAATTGCCTTTTTGGCATTACGGAAATCCTCATGAAATTCCCGCGCTGAAATACGATAAGCACCAGCCCCCAGAACATTAATCTGCTCGGCATAATCACTGGTAACAACAAATACTTTTCGCCTGCTTTTGCCAAGTTCATAGCTTTTTCTTTCAATCCACGAATCTGCTGTCTCCCCTTCATTGGTAAAGACAACTTCCAAGCCGTGCATTTTAGTTACAGAACCGTCGCCCTGAACTTCCTGCGCATCAAAAACAACTATCCCATGATACCCTTTAAAGGCGGCATATTCAGCAATATTTCCAACCAGCAGATCACGGGCATGCTCCAGATTTACTTCTCTAAGGGAAGCAAATTCTTTCCAGGCATTAATAACATTGTAGCCGTCCACAATAAGATATTCTTTCATCTTATCTTTTTACCGCCTTACGCTGCCTTACTGCTTCATACATAAGCACAGCTCCGGCCGCAGAAGCATTTAATGAGGCAACGCCTCCCTGCATGGGTATGCTGGCAACCGTATCACATTTTTGTTTGACTAATCTGCCCAAACCTTTGCCTTCGGCACCGATTACCAATACTAACGGACCGGAAAAATTAACATCATAATAATTATCTCCGTCCATATCAGCGCCGACAACCCAACATCCACGCTGCTGCAGCTCCTCAATGGTCTGAGCAATATTGCCAATCTGCACCACCGGTACATATTCCACCGCACCGGCAGAAATTTTAGCTACCACCGTATTTAATGGGCAGCTGCGTCTCTTCGGCATCAGCACTCCATGGACGCCGGCGGCATCAGCCGTACGGATCAGCGCTCCCACATTCTGCGGGTCCTGGAGCTCGTCCAGCAGCAAGATGAAAGGATCTTCGCCTGCTTCAGCAGCTTTAGCAAAAACATCGTCCAAAGTCTGGAAAGCAATTGGCGCTACCAGGGCGGCAATTCCCTGATGCCTGATTCCCGGCACCAGTTTATTTAATTTCTCAGCTTTCACGTACTCCAGCATGATATTTTGCTGTTTGGCAGCAGCCAGAATTTCTCCTAAACTGCCTCCTTTGGCGCCTTCCTGCACCATAATTTTATTGATAGAACGACCGCTGCGCAAAGCTTCTGCTACGGAATTGCGTCCGGCAATAATATTTTCCGACATACAGCCTCCTATTTTTCTGCTTCTGCAGTTTTCTGAGCCAAAATCGCCTGCAAACGACCGCAGGACATTTCACCCTCACGACAGATGCCTTCACTGACGCACGTCGGTCCGGCGTTTTCAAATAATACAGGAGCAACTTTCTTGCACTCTGCCAGCATTTTCTCAGCCAGCTGCCTGATCTCCCACTGAGCACGGCTGCAGCAGCGCAGGCTAAAGAAATTCAGCAGTGAGCGCACGTTAAAGGTACATACAATCTTGGTTTCCGCAGCATTTGGCAATACATAGCGGGCGTCTTCCGCCGGAATGCCCTGCTCCGTAAGCTCATTGTAAAGGTCCTGAATCTCCTGCATAAGTTTTAGAAATTTTTCTTTTGCTTCCGGGCGTGCAGCGATCGTAGGCGGCATAATGGTTTCGAAATTATGCTCTTTGACATAACGCTGCGACTGCTGGGAATATGAAGCAATACGGTGGCGCACAAGCTGATGAGTAAGTACTCTTGATACGCCTTCTATGGCAAAAGTAAAGGTAACATGCTCCAATGTAGAAAAATGACCCATGCTAACTAATTTGCGCACCAATTTAGCAGCCTGCTCATCAGTCATTTTTTCCTCCAGCTGAGCAGCTCCAATAGGAGAATAACAAAGGCGTGCACTCATAGCCACGGTTTTTTCCGGTTCCGGAGTATGACGCAGTAATTTAACTTCCATTTCCGCACCTCACTTTTCATTTAATTTTTTGCTGATTATTGCAAAAGACTGATCAAGAATGACTTGTAGTCTTTCCTGCCGTTCCTGCAAAAACAGCCAGCCGATCAACGCTTCAAATGCCGTAGCCATACGATACTCATGGACGGAAGCGCTTTTTGGTACTATGGATTTGGCATTACGTCCACGGTGAAAAACAGCAGCTTCTTCCTGCGATAAGGATTCTTCCAATACCTGCATGGCCTGACATTGGCAAACCGCCGATACCATTTTCGAGCCCAGATCATGAATAATACGAACATGTCCCGATACAGGCAAAAGGCGCAGCCTTATGTACATTGAAAATACAACATCGCCGATATAAGCCAGTAAAACCGGATTCAGCTGTTTTGGATCAGGAAATTTTACGCCGGCTGCTTCACAAGCAGCCAGCGCATGTTGTTTTAACATCTGATATTGTTCAAATTTCATTGTTTCTTCCATTTTACGCCCTGCGGAGTATCTTCCAGAATGATACCCATGGCAGTCAGCTGATTACGCAAATCATCAGCTAAAGCATAATTTTTTGCAGCGCGTGCTTCCTGACGCATTTTAATAATCATTTCAATCAGCGCAGCTTCTTTGCTGTCTTCTTGAGCAGCCGGCGCAGCTGTTTCTTCCAGAACGCCGATAATGGAGCACATTTCCGCAAAAACATGACTTAAAACATCCAGCAGCTTTCCATCCGGCTTGCGGCCGCTTTCAGTTACTGATTTATGATAAATATTGATTTCCTTACCTAAGGCAAACATATGACTGATAGCCAGTGCGGTATTGAAATCATCACGCATGGCTTCCATAAAAGCATCGCGCAGTTCAACGGCTTTTGCTCTTAAAGCCACGCTGTCTTCAGTAGGACCTGCGCTTATCATGGACTGCAGTTCATGAAGATTTTCCTTGGCTGTACGCAGGCGCGCCAGACTCTTTTGTGCTTCAGTCAGACGGGCATCACTGAAATCCAGAGGACTGCGATAATGAGTGGAAACAATAAAGAAACGCAGGGTTTCCGGATCATAATGTTTCAGAATATCGACAACCATGAAGAAATTGCCCAGCGACTTGGACATTTTTTCCTCATTCACTGTTATAAAGCCATTATGCAGCCAGTAATGCACAAAAGGATGCTTACCGGTGCAGCCTTCAGACTGGGCAATCTCATTTTCATGATGCGGGAAAATCAAATCGCTGCCGCCGCCATGAAAATCAAAACTTTCACCCAAATATTTCATGCTCATGGTGGAGCATTCTATATGCCAGCCGGGACGTCCTTCACCCCAGGGACTGCTCCAGGAGGGTTCGCCAGGTTTAGCTGCTTTCCAAAGAGCAAAATCCATAGGATTTTTCTTGCGGTCATCAACATCAACACGGGCACCAGCCATCATGTCTTCCAGATTGCGGCCGGAAAGCTCACCGTAATGCTCAAATTTCTCTACACTGTAATAAACGTCGCCATCCACTACATAAGCATAACCGTTATCAATCAGAGTCTGTACAGTTTTGATAATCTCATCAATATGTTCGGAAACACGCGGATAAACATGTACGCGGCGCACATGCAGCTTATCCATTACTGCAAAATAAGAATCAATATAACGGTTGCAGATATCATACCACTGCACGCCTTCTTCGTTGGCAGTATTGATAATCTTATCATCAATATCAGTAAAATTCTGCACATGAGTTACATCATAACCTTCATGCTCCAGGAAGCGGTGAATAACATCCCAAGTAACAAACGGACGGGCATTGCCTACATGGGGATGATTGTAGGGGGTAACGCCGCAGACATAAATACTTGCCTTACCCGGAACAATGGGTACAAAATCTTCTTTACGTTTGGTCAAAGTATTATAAACCTTAATAGTCATCATAAAGCTCCTTTACAGGGAAATACCTGCTTTGGCAAGACTCGCTCTGATACGTTTTTCAGTACGTTCAATGCCCAGCAGCGGCACCATTTCAGCCAGTTCCGGACCATGCTGGTTACCGGTCAAAGCCACACGAATCGGCATAAATACATCTTTGCCTTTCAGTTTAGTAGTTTTTTGAATAGTTTTGAACAAAGCCTTGACATTGGCACCATCGAGAACTTCCAGTTTCGGCAGTTCTTCCAGCAGCATGCCGATAACAGCAGGTACAGTTTCTGCTTTCAAAACGTCTGCAGCTTCATCATTTTCAAAATTAAATTCGTCATTGAAATACATTTCAACACTTGCAGGAATTTGCGCAGCAAAAGATACATGATCCTTAGCAGTAGCAACAACCTTTTTCAGCCAAGTCAGTTTGTCACCGGTTTCATCACCGGTCATATAACCTGCGGCAATCATATGCGGTTTGGCTGCTTCAAAAAATGCTTCATCATCCAGCTGACGCATGTAGTGCTGATTAATCCAGTTCAGTTTATCAATATCAAATACCGCCGGATTCTTAGCTACGCGGTCCATGGAAAATTCCTTAATCAGTTCATCAATACTGAAAATTTCCTGTTCACTGTTCGGAGCCCAGCCGAGCAAAGCCAAGAAGTTAACAATGCCTGCAGGCAGGTAACCCAGCTGACGATATTGATCAACGGAGGTTGCACCATGACGTTTGCTCATTTTGGTGTGATCCTTGCCTAAAATCAAGGAAATATGACCAAAAATTGGCTTTTTAAAGCCCAAAGCATCATAGATCAGGCATTGACGCGGAGTATTGGATAAATGTTCCTCCGCACGAATAACGTGAGTAATATGCATTAAGGCATCATCAATAACCACGGCATAATTATAGGTAGGAATACCATCGGATTTTACAATAACAAAATCGCCGATATTATTAGAATCAAATACAACATCGCCGCGTACCATATCGCGTACCAAAATCTGCTGATCGGCAGGTACACGAAAACGTACGGTCGGTTTGCGTCCTTCTGCTTCATAAGCAGCAATCTGCTCCGGAGTCAGGTTACGGCATTTACCCATATAACGGGGCATTTTACCTTCTTTAATCAGCGCCTGACGTTCTTCTTCCAACTCTTCATCCGTGCAGTAGCAATAATATGCTTTGCCTTCAGCCAGCAGTTTTTCAGTATATTTTTTGTAGATATCAAGTCTTTCAGTCTGACGATACGGTCCGTTTTCACCGCCAACATCAATACCTTCATCCCAGTCCATACCCAGCCATTTCAGCGCAGCCTTAATATTTTCTTCAGATTCACGGCTGGAACGTTCCAGGTCTGTATCTTCAATTCTTAAAATCAGCTTGCCGCCCATTTTACGGGCAAACAACCAGTTAAACAGTGCGGAGCGTGCACCTCCGATATGAAACGGGCCGGTAGGGCTCGGGGCAAATCTTACTCTAACTTCATCACACATTGCAGTAATCCCTCCAAGAATTTTATACTTCCTTATTATAGCATAATTGCAATAATTTTGCTTATTTTATCAAACTGACAACAGCCTCGGCAGCAATGCCTTCGCCGCGCCCGGTAAAGCCAAGCTTTTCCGTTGTCGTAGCTTTAACATTGACATTTTCTTCGGCAATTTGTAAAACAGCAGCAACCTTGCTGCGCATAGCCGGAATATAATCTGCCAATTTAGGTTTTTGCGCAATAATGGTAATATCGGCATTATTGACCTGCCAACCTTTTTCCCGCAGTAATGCAAGGACATGCTCAGTCAGTTTTACGCTGTCAGCCCCTTTAAAACGAGGATCGGTATCGGGAAAATGTTTGCCGATATCGCCTAACGCCGCAGCTCCCAGCAGCGCATCCATCAATGCATGCAGCGCTACGTCCGCATCACTATGTCCCAGAAGGCCCTTTTCATATGGAACTTCCACACCGCAAAGAATCAGGCGGCGGTCTTCGGTCAGTTTATGCACATCAAAACCGCTGCCAATTCTAAACTGCGGCCAGGTCTGATTTTTTTCCATTTTATTTCTCCTGTTTCTGCAAAAAATTCTCCGCAAACAACATATCTTCCGGAGTTGTTATTTTAATATTCTCATAACGACCCAAGGCAACAAAAACCTTTTCTCCCAACAATTCCACTACCGAAGCGTCATCTGTAACTGCCGCAGGATGTTCTGCCAGATAATCATAAGCCCTTTTCAGCAAATTTATTTCAAAAATCTGCGGTGTCTGCACTGCCTGTAAACTGCTGCGTACAGGCGTTGACACAACTTCTCCCGCATCATTGATGATCTTAATGGTATCCTTGACCGGTACAGCTGCTATGGCAGCCCCATATTTTTGCGCCGCCTGCAAAGTACGTTCAAAAACTTTCTTCCCGGCAAAAGGTCTGGCTCCATCATGTACGGCAATATATCCCTCAGTCTCACTAACGGTTTTCAACGCGTTGCATACGGAATCCTGACGTTCTTTACCCCCGGCGACTACACTGAACGGCAGCAAGGGAAAATATTCACTGCTGTATCGCTTTAACATGCTCTCGCCCTCATTTATTTCATCAGGAGCCAGAACAACTATTGCCCTGGTAATCATTTCTGTTGCGGCAAGCATGCTAAGACAATGCACCAAAAGCGGCACACCTGCCACCGGTGCAAAAGCCTTATTCATGCCCAGTCCCATGCGTTTGCCGGCTCCCGCAGCCGGCACAATGGCTATCAGCCTGTCCAAACTCATCCCTCCGCATAAACTTTAGCTTTGGCAAAAATCATTCTTCCAGCAGATGTTTGCAGCACAGAAGTTACCACCACGTCAGCATTAGTGCCCACGTAACGTCTTCCGTTTTCCACTACAATCATTGTACCGTCATCCAGATAGGCAATAGCCTGTCCCTGTTCTTTGCCTTCCTTAACCAGATAGACATTCATTTCTTCACCTGCAATAACCACGGGTTTTATGGCATTGGCCAGCTCATTGATATTTAATACCTTGACACCTTGTATCTCCGCAACTTTATTTAAATTAAAATCGTTAGTAATAATAGCCGCGTCTGCCTGTTTTGCCAAACGTACCAGTTTGGCATCTACTTCTGACAAATCATCAAAATCATTATCAACAATCAAAATACGGTCACCGTAGCATTGCTGCAAATCCTGAACCCAATCCAGACCGCGCCGCCCTTTGGCACGTTTCAGATTATCTGAAGAATCAGACAGCTTCTGCAGCTCTTCTAAAACAAAATTAGGTACTACCAGTTTCCCATCGATAAAGCCAGCAGCCATAATATCCATAACCCGTCCGTCAATAATCACACTGGTATCAAGCAATTTGTTGCTGCTGTACAGACGATCACCAAGAGGCCCGTCTTTCACGTTACGGCCAACAGTATCCTGTTCAACAGATTTTATTGCTCCGCGCAGATTGGGAACACGCACAAAAAATCCAACAATATCATTATGTTTGCGCAAAGCGACCTTTGCCCCTACTACTGATAAAATTAAGCTCAAGATAATCGGTACATAAGGCCCTATAATAGGCAAATGCGAAAAAGGCCCGCCGATTAGATTAGCCAAAATCAAACCGATGCCGATACCGAACACCATTACCAAAATATCACTGGTAGGTATTCTGGATAAAACTACTGCCAGGCGTTCGGAATAAGCTAAAATAAAATTAATAATAAACGGTGCCAATACCAGGCCCAACCAGCCAAAAACGAAAATTCCTACACCTGCAGAGATAATATTGGCGACTGCAATACCATTTACTCCATTACCATGCAAATCATAGCCTAATAATTCCGAAATATAAGGCAATAAACTATCTGTAAGAATGAGTCCGGTTACAATAAAAGTAATAATTATCATTAGGCTAAAAATTCTTCTTAACACTTTTCTTCCTCCTTTCTTTTGAAAATACGGTAAAATATTACATTTTACTTATTGTATATCATACCCCGAAGACTGACAAAAAACAAGTAACAGCTATTAATAACTATGACATTTATATAGCCAGCCTGTAACTAAAATGTAAATTATTTTTTAGAGTAAAAAATACTGCATCCGCACAAAACAGATGCAGTATCAAAAAAATTCTTATTTAGCTTCGTCAATGCTTTGACGAATATTTTCCAGCTGCGTCGGGGTTACACCCAAACTGTCGGCAACTTCACGCCAGGTAGTTTCCGGCGGATTGTGCATTGCCAGAACTTTTTCTGCCGTTGTGCCGCCTGCTTTAGCTAAAAGCAATGCATGCAAAGCCTCACCGGCGCCATAATTTTGCTGCAGCAGAGTTAAAAGCTCATTTTCAGAAACATCCAGCTTACGCGCAAAATAATGGGCATCGTTTTTATCACGCGCAGCCTTCATATCATTAGGTGTGACACCAAGCAAATATTCTACCCGCGGCCAGCTGTTGGTTTGTTTTAATTCCAGAATATCACCAATATTTTTATCACTTGCCAAGGTCAGTACGGCTGCATGTCTGAGTTCCTTAAAACCCCAGCCCATATCGAAATACTTTTGCAAAACACTGGTCTTAATATCAAAACGATCACTGATATTTTGCAATTCATTGCTTTCACGTACACGCGGCGGAATAAGATTGCCAGCAGCTTTTACCGGTGCCGGTTTTGCTTCCGCATAATGTTGGTCCGCAAATACGGGGAAAACAACGGCAGCAGCCAATAAACCAATTGCCAAAGATTTCTTAAACATACTAAAACCTTCTTCCATTATAAACTAAGCTAAGCTTACTATATAAATTATAACATCTGCAAAATACCCTTGCAAATATCGATTAATTTTTAACAACACTTATTAAGCCAGGAATTTGCCTGGTCCGCATTGATATTCTTTACCAGCATAATTTCACTTTGCAGAATCTGTCTGGTATTATGCAGCAGGCGGCGCTCACCCACGGAAATTCTTTTATCATTTTCCAGCGAAAATAAAATTTTAAAAACACGGGCAACTTCTTTGATGCTGCCGCTTTTCAGTTTATCCATATAAATATGAAAACGCCTGTTCCACGAAATACTCTTAATGGACTTTAAATCAGGAGTTTCGTGCAAAATCTCAGCTACCTGTTCCAGTTCCTTATTTGTAACAATCTGCCTTAAGCCTATTTTTTCCACACTGCTGACAGGCACCGTAACAAGCATGTTTTCAAACAGCGTCTGTAAAATAAGATATTCTTTTATTTCACCATTTAATTCGCGCCGTTCAATCCCCTTGATAATAGCGCCACCATGCAGCGGATATACTACACGATCACCTGCAGCAAACATTTTCACCCCTCCTAAAAGTTTTTATGTTACTTAATATGATAGCATTTTCTTTTCTAATTGTCAAAATTTATTATTTTATCATTTACAATTCTTTATGTCAATATATGATTTTCTAAAAATATTAATTTATAAATATCATAAGCAGCTCTTGCTGTAAATATTATTTTACATATAATTAACAGTTATCAGCCTGATAAACCATTTAAGACCTTGTCAAACCATGTTTTTTATACCATAATTAAAGCAGAACACAAAAAGGAGAAAAATTATGCAAGAAATTATAAAACAAGAAATTTTAGACGAACTTCGTAATAAAAAAGGTTTTATCTGCGATATGGATGGTGTTATCTATCACGGCAACCGTCTGCTGCCAGGCGTCAAGGAATTTGTTGACTGGCTGTATCAGGAAAATAAACGCTTTCTTTTTCTTACTAACTCCAGCGAGCGCAGCCCCAAAGAGCTCCAGCAAAAACTATCCCGCATGGGCCTTGAGGTAGACGAAAGCCATTTCTATACCAGTGCGCTGGCAACAGCAAAATTTCTGAAATATCAGGCTCCCGGATGCAGCGCTTATGTAATTGGCGCACCCGGTCTGGTAAATGCTCTGTATGATGCTGGCATTACCATGGATGACGTTAATCCTGATTATGTCGTAGTCGGCGAAACTAATACTTATAATTACAATATGATTATTAAAGCCGTAGGCCTGATTAATAATGGTGCCCGTCTGATTGCTACCAACTCAGACCTTACCGGCCCCTCCGATATCGGTATCATTCCCGCCTGCCGTGCGCTGGTGGCTCCTATTGAGCTTGCTACCGGAAAGCAGGCATACTATGTGGGAAAACCTAACCCGCTGATGATGCGTACCGGACTCAGCCTGCTGGACGTACACTCCGGCGAAGGCGCTATGATCGGCGACCGTATGGATACAGATATTGTGGCAGGCATGGAAAGCGGTTTAATGACGGCTCTGGTTTTAAGCGGCGTCAGCAACGAAGAAAATATTAAAGGCTTTTCCTATCGTCCGAATATTATTCTCAGCGGCGTAGGTGATATTCCGCTTTTGTAACTAAAAAATAAAACCGGTCAAATGACCGGTTTTTATTTTTATGCTTATTTTACCAAGGCACGCATCTCATCAGCTGTCAGAGTAAAAATTTCTTTAGTTGTATACAGCGCTCCGCGTCCGCGGCAATCAGCGAACAGAGCTACATCTACATCAGGAATCTGCGCCATAGCCTCAGTGATATTCTTGCCATTGCGCGCATACGCCTCAAAACGCAAAATTAAAGTATTGCCTGTTCCTGCAGGTACCAGCAATGCTTCAAAATAATCATCGTCACGCAAAACGTTTTTCAGATTAACCTTACCGCGCAGCAATACATCTCCGTATTGCTCCTGAGGCAGATAGATACGCATATAAGTATCTAAAATAGTGCCTTCCTGCTTGCCGATATTATCATAAGGCACCTCCACGGTAAAGTCGAGACGTTTGTCATCAGCCCGCTGTTTAACGGCCTTGGTACGGTCTGCGGTTTTAAAACGCATCACAGCATCACCCTGCTGCGCAATATAAACACCTACCACAATTATTCCCAGTACTGCAACAGCCAGAATTATTTTAATCAATAAAAAGATCATATTTTTGCCTCCTCACGCCTTATAATAATCTTTAATGATACAAATAGGCGTCTTTTCACTGCCGTTGCCGAAAGGATTATCAATCAGAATTTCTGCGACCTTATCTGCATCCACTCCTTTGGAAACCCCTAAAACAGCCGATCTTTTTAAATCGTTGACATCAGCAACAGCAGCGCCATAGCAACCGCAGGCCCGGGTAATTTCTTCAGCCACCCGATCGGGATCAGCCGGCCCATAAACAATGTGCTTATCATAGGGAGGCATGGTGCCGGTAATATCATCTATCAGTCGCGCCTGCTTGCCGGCCATGCGATAAAACGTACCGCTGATACCTACGCACTTTGCTGCAAAGCCACAAATAACAGCCCATAGTACTCGTGCCCCGCCTTCAGCATCAATCAGCGCCTGCATGCTGTACCAGCTGCTGATGCTTCCTTTGGACGGAAACAAATGACATAAAACCTTGGCCAGCAGTCCTGGGTGAAAATCTTCGCAGCGCAGAGCACGGCCTTGAGTAATTGCCACTACACTTTCAGCAGTACATACTACATCATTGGGGCCAATTTTATCTTTACCAAATTCTAAAATAGCATCACAAATATTATCATGGTGAGTAAGTATTCTGGTCGGTACCGGAACAATAACATACTTATCCATAAAGTCACTCCCTTGCAGCTTTCTCTTCATCAAAAACTTTTTTTATCTTATCAAACCATTTAGGATCCAGACGTACAATATGCCCTTCCTTATCCGTAAAGACATTGCGTGTATGTCCTTCTACCGCCACTGCGCCATCACGCAAACGGATGACACGATAATTGAAATCCATTTTAGCTTTATTAAAGGCACTCATGGTAGTCTGTACTTCAAACTCATCATCAAAGGTACAGGAATTTTTATATTTTACCTGCACTTCCGTAATGGGGAAAATAATATTCTCAGCCATTAAATCGCCAAGAGCAATGCCGCAGGAGCGCAGATAGGCCACACGCCCCATTTCAAACCAGCGCAGATAATTGGCATGATGCACAACGCCCATCATATCTGTTTCTACAAAACGTACTTTATCACGAATGGTAATCATTAACTACTCCTTTTGTTTAATCATGAATTATTTTTTTATTATAGCACTTTTTAATGCCGGAAGTTCAAATATCTTGAATATTTTTCTGCTCCAAGCGCTGCTTAATCTTTCTCGCCAGCAGGCAACCGGCCACCGAACATAAAGGCACGCTGATAATAATACCGATAATTCCCCCAATACTGCCGCCAATAGTAATGGCAGCCAATACAAACAGTTCCGAAAGTCCTACTGCTCTGCCAACAATTTTAGGGTACAGCAGATCGCCTTCGATACGCTGCAGTACAAAGAAGAAAATCAAAAACCACCATATTTTTTCCGGCGCCGCTACAAGAGTCAGAAAGCAGCCTACTGCCGCACTGATAAAAGTACCTAAAATAGGAATCAACGCCATGGCAGCTACCAATACGGAAGTCACCAAAGCATACGGAAGCTCAAGAAGCAGCATGCCGGCAAAACAGATAATACCTAAAATTACAGCCTCTAAAATCTGCCCTGCTACAAATTCAGAAAAAATCTTTTTAGCTGCGCATCCTGCTTCTGTCAGATAATCCGCTCTCTGACGGCTGCAAAAAGCATACAATGCCCTGCGCAGATTACGGCCAAGAAAATCTTTTTCTAATAGCACATATACGGAAAATACCAGTCCGATTATAATATCAGCAGTCATATAAAAAAAGGAAGTAGCCGCATGCCAGGTGCCTTTAAATAAAGTGCCTTTATTATCTTTCAGAAAATTTACTACAGCCTGATAAAAGGACTGCCATTGCTGCTGAATATACTGCACGTCATCCTGCGAAAAATTCCAGGAGGTAATTTTCTGCTGCAAATAAAGATTCAATTTATTTAAAGCAGGCGGCACTAATCTGCCTAAGGTTTTAAGACTACTGTGAATTTCCGGTATCACCAGCAGTAAAACAAAAGCAATTACTGCGCCAATCAGCAAAAAGCTGATTAAAATGCACACGGGACGCCGCAGATATGCGGACAGCCTGGTATCCGGCAGGAGAACTGCCCAAATATGCTCTATCTTTTCCAGCAGAACATTAACAATAAAAGCTATGCCTGCACCAATAAGAAATGGCATCAGTACATCCAGCAAACTGTTTAACAGGCCGAGACTTACTTCATAATTCCACAATGCCCATAAAAATACTATGCAGAAACCAGCCAGCGGATAAAAGCTTTTTTCTTTCATTTAATATTACTCCTGTCTGAAATTCAATCTATCTTAATATTAACACATCTGCAGCAGTAATACAAAACTCAGCACTGATAAGGGCATTGTCTAAATAAAATAAATATGCTATAATTTTTTATTATAAATAATGCGCCCGTAGCTCAGTGGATAGAGCATTGGCCTCCGGAGCCATGTGCGGTGGTTCGATTCCACTCGGGCGTACCAAAAAAAATAAACCCGGCTTTTTAGCCGGGTTTTATTTTTTTATGATGCTTTAAGTTTAATCAATCAGCTTCATAAGTATAAACTACGTTTTTTGCACCGTCTTTCTGCAGTACAAAGTATTTTACTTCACCTTCACGGATATCTTTGAAGTCCACACTTTCAGCTACATCGTCACCGATGGCAACCATTTCATTAGCTCCCACAGCTACACTGCTGAGCTGTACATAGGCATTTCCCTGAGTGAATACCAGACGCGCCTTGCCTTCTGCATCAGTAGTTACCGCATGTTTAACGCCCTGATAATCATAATAATTTACTGTTGCGCCGGTGAGAGGCGCTTTATTTTCATCAACAACAACATATACAATCTGAGCTTTGCCCGGAGTCATTTCATAATGAGCTGCTGCTTCGTACGCATTGTGAAAAGGATTATATCCGCCTGCCATAGCCGTAGCGCTTACTGCCATTGCCATCACTAAACCTAACATCATTTTCTTCATAATTAATCACTTCTCTTTCTTATTATTTTATCGGTGAAAGTACCTGTCTTAAACCGGTACTGTCTTTCCTTGTCTGCTTTAATTATATTCGAATAGTGTCAGAAATACAATTAATGCCAGATTAGAGAAAGATTAAAATTTGATTAGAAAAAATACTTGGCAAAAGCTTTCTCTGCCTGCTGCTGTATTTCCCTTTCAAAAGCTTCGTAACGTCCGAGCAGTTCACTGCCCTCCGGCGTCAAACTGCTGCTGCCGCCGCTGCTGCCGCCGCTGCGACTGTTTACCAGCTTAAAACCAAGATCATCTTCTGCCCGATGCAATATTTTCCAGGCCTTGCTGGAAGACATTCCCATTTGCCGGTATGCAGCAGATAAAGAGCCTTCTTGCGCTATTAATCTTAAAAGCTGAGCAATTCCTTTGCCAAAAGCGATCTCATGATTATAAATTCTTACCTTGATATGGAAATTCTGCGGCGCTTTATAAGCCATTTTACCATCCCTTACCAAAACCACAATTCGGATATGTGCAGATGCTGCAGTTTAAGCACAATCCTCCCTGCCCCAAAGCAGCCAGTTCTGATGCCTCAATTTTATCAGCCGCTGCGACACGCGGCAGTACTAAATCAAAAATTGTTCTTTTGGCATACATCACGCACCCCGGCAAGCCCATAACAGGTACTATCCTGCCATCCTGCCGCTGATAGTAAGCCAATAAGAACATTGCTCCAGGCAAAACAGGAGCGCCGTAAGTCACAATCTCGGCGCCGGTATTTTTAATGGCCAAAGGCGTACGGTCATCAGGATCCACACTCATTCCCCCGGTGCACAAAACCATATCCACACCTTTATCTCTGACAGCAGTCAAAATGGCTGCCGTAATTTTCTCATGCTCATCGGATAAAATCGTTTTATAAACAGCTTTAATGCCGTACTCCGCCAATTTTTCTTCTACTACAGGCGTGAAGGTATCCTGAATGCGCCCATGGTAAACCTCGCTGCCCGTTGTAATAATCGCGGCCGTCTTTCTGACATAGGGCAGTAATTGCAGCAAAGGTTCATCGCCGCATTGTTCCCGCATATGCTGCATTTTTTCTTTAGCTATTACCAGGGGAATAATTCTCGTTCCAGCCAGTTTATCACCTTTTTTAACAGGAGTATTTCCGTGACGCGTGGCAATCATCATTTCTCCTAGTCCGTTTACCAACTGCAGCCTGCTGCCGTCAACCTTAAATAATCCGTCAAATTCCGCCGTTAATTCAATCTTGCCTTCTTTCACATCCGATGGATGCATGCCCTCATTTTGGCAGACCTTACACAAGATTTGCGCGGCATCATTTTCATGCAGCATATTCTCGTCATTTTCCCATACATAAAGATGTTCCTTGCCAATGGAAAGCAAAACCGGAATATCTTCCGGTCTTACAATATGACCCTTGCGAAAAACGGCGTCTTTGGTTACGCCTCTGATAATCTGCGTTAAATCATGAACCAGCACGCAGCCTACCGCGTCTTCAGTTCTAATTAATTTCATAACATCTTCTCCCTATCTTACTACTGCAAAACCAGCTTCTTTAAATACCTGCAAGGCTTCTTCACTGCGCAAAAACGCATAAAATTTTTCTGCAGCCTGCATATGCGGCGCCTGTTTCAGTATCCCCATGGGATAGATTACCGGTTTGCTCAATACGCCAGCAGGCGCTTCGGCAACCACTCGCACTTTCCGGCTGGCAGCCGCATCAGTGGCATAGACCAAACCTGCGTCCGCACTGCCCTCTGCTACCCAGTGCAGTACTTCGGTAACATTTGTTCCCAGACTGGCTTTGGTGCTCACCTCATGCCAAAATCCTAATTTTTCCAAAGCTTCCTTGGCATATTGTCCGACAGGTACGCTGGCCGGATCGCCAACAGCCGGCCGCTTGGCCGCCGCAATATCAGAAAAGCTTTTCATTGAACTATTGCCTGAGGCGGGTACAATCAGCACCAGTTTATTTTCCAGCAGCGGTACAGTTTTTTCTTTATCCATATAGCCTTTATCCATTAAACTCTGCATCTGCTTATTGGAAGCTGAAATAAAAATATCTGCCGCCAGCCCCTGTTCAATCTGCATCTGTAGTTTGCCCGAACTGTCATAAGTACCTTCGATTTTAATCTCAGGATATTTTTCATTAAACATGGGGATCAGCCGCTCGGTAAATACTTTCTCCAAACTGGCAGCCGCAGCAAGACTTATCTGCTGCTTTTGCGCAGTTTTATCATCTCCGCAGCCGGATAATGCAACTACCATGAGCAAAATTGCCAGAGCGATAATTCTTTTAAACATTACCAATCACACTCCTTTGCAAACCTTCCCTGACTGATAAATAATACCTGATCACTAAGTCTTTCAATCTCCTGCCGGTCATGGCTTACCAGCACTGAAATGCCTCCGTATTCCCGCAATAACTGCTGAAGCTGCAGCTGCAACTGTTCTTTCAGTCCGGCATCCAGTGCGGAAAAAGGTTCGTCTAATAAAATTACTTCCGGTTCCGCCGCCAGAAGCCGTGCCAGAGCTGCTCTCTGCTTCTGACCGCCGGAAAGCTGCCTTGGATAGCTGTCTTTCAGCTCCTGCAGCTGAAATTTTGCCATTAAAGCATCAGCCTTCTGCCTGCAGGCTGCGGCAGATATCTTTCTGGCCCGCAGACCGCACATAATATTAGCGGTTACATCCATATTGGGAAACAGAGCATAGCTTTGAAATAAATAACCTATCCGCCGTTGCTGCGGCGTCAGATTAATGCCGTCTTTACTGTCATAAAGAACCCGCCCATTCAGGACAATTCTGCCTGCATCAGGCTGTTCAATACCGGCCAAACATTTGAGAAACATGCTTTTGCCGCTGCCGCTGCTGCCCATCAGGCCTAAAACGCCGTCAGCAAGCTGAAGTTCTGCCTGCAGCGTAAAACTTCTCAGCTTTTTTATTATATTTACTTCCAGCTGCAAAATTATCCCTCCTGACGCTTCCTGCATCTGTATAAATACCAGTTCATTCCGATAACCATAACAAGACACACTGCCATAATAATAATTACATAATTCATGGCCATATCCATGTCACCGGCGGCAACGGACGAATATACAGCCAAAGGCAAGGTTCGGGTTTTACCGGCAATATTGCCGGCAATCATGGCCGTGGCACCAAATTCACCCAAGCCACGGGCAAAAGACAGTACTCCGCCGGAAACAATTCCCGGCAACGCATTGGGCAGCAACACCCGCATAAAAATACTGCTTTCCGACATGCCCAGGGTTCTCCCGGCCTGCAGTAGTTCTTCATCAACCTGTTCAAAGGCACCTCTGGCTGAGCGGTACATCAGCGGAAAGGCAATAACCGCTGCCGCCAGTACGGTTGCCAGCCAGGAAAAGGCTATCTGCACCCCAAAACATTCCAGAAACAGTCTCCCCAATAGTCTGTTATTGCCAAACAGGCACAACAGAAAAAAACCGGCCACCGTAGGAGGCAATACCAAAGGTAGCGTCATTACTCCATCGATAATAATTTTCACCAAGGCACTGCGTCTGCTGATTACCCACCAGGCAGTCAGAATACCTGCAAAAAAAACAATAATCATTGTAGCTGCCGCTGTCTGCAAGGAAATCCATACCGGCGAAAAATCCAAACTCATCTTCCGCACTCTCCGTCAGTGCCGCGCAGCAATCTCAACCCATGTTCCAACTGAGGCAATACCAGCTGCAGGCTTTCTTCAACAGCTTTACGGCTGCCTGGCAAATTAACAATCAAAGTTTTATTATGCATGACGGATACGCCGCGCCCCAACATGGCTCTCGGCGTAATCTTCATAGACCCTGCCCTTATAGCTTCGGCAATACCTGGTACATTACGGGTCGCAACGGCCATAGTAGCTTCCGGCGTGCAGTCCCGCAGGGACATGCCGGTGCCCCCAGTTGTAATAATCAAATCCACCTGTCTGCCATCAGCCAGGCGCAGCAACTCTTTTTCAATCTGCGGCTGCTCGTCAGGCAGTAAAACTTCTTCCACCACTTCATAACCTGCTCGCTCTAACAGCTGCGCCGCTAACGGACCGCTGGTATCTTCTCTCAACCCTGCAAACCCTTTATCACTCAATGTCATTACCGCAGCAGTTAAGGGTCTGTCCGCAGCAGGCAAAACAGCAGTCATTTCATCACCGGCCTGGATGACGCCTCCCCGCAGTACTTCGGCAAAAACACCTTCGCGCGGCATAATGCAGTCACCTACACGCTGATAAATTCTGCAATGAGTATGACATTCTTTGCCTATCTGCGTCAGACGCAGCACAACTTCACCACAATAAAATTTAGTTCCTACCGGTAAATTTTTAAAATCAAGCCCGGCAACTAAAATATTTTCACCAAAAGCGCCGGTACCAGCCTGTCCGCCGCTGGCATTAAACTCCTGAACCTTATCATAGGAAAGCAGGCTTACCTGCCGATGCCACTTACCGGCATGCGCATCGCCGCAAATGCCGTAGCCGGCCTTAAGGATAGCCTTTGCCGCAGGCTTTTTCTCTGTGCCGCGTTTTTCACTTAGGCAGACAGCCTTGACCGTTCCGCGCAAATTTATTTCTGCCATGTAAAATCACCGCTCTTTCCGCCGCTTTTTGCCAATAAATGTACTTCGCTAATTACCATGCTTTTATCAATGGCTTTGCACATATCATAAACCGTCAGCAGGGCAATCTGCACGCCAGTCAGCGCTTCCATTTCCACGCCAGTCTTACCGTCCGTCTTCACGGTGCAGATAGCCTGCAGACATGGTTCTGCTCCATCTTCCAATTTAAAATCCAATGCACACTTAGTCAGCGGCAGATTATGGCATAAAGGGATAAGCTCACTGGTTTTTTTAACCCCCATAATGCCGGCAATCCTTGCCACTCCCAGTACATCACCTTTTTTCACGCTGCCGCTTTTAATGCGTTCAAAAATCTCCCGGCAAACTTTGATCTTTCCCACTGCCACCGCGGTACGGCCCGTAACAGGTTTGTCAGAAACATCTACCATAAGAGCATTGCCCTTACCGTCAAAATGCGTTAAAGCACTCATTTTATCCTCCAATTTCATTCATCGTAAATGCTGCCGGAGCCTGTAAAAAATGGTGTCCGGCAGGTTTATCCTTAATTACCCGCAGCATTTCTTGTCTTAAAAAATTCTCATCCTTACCACTGCGCAGCAACCGGCGCAGATTCAGTCCCTGGTCGCTGTATAAACAGGTTTTTAAAAAGCCTGTGGCAGTTAAACGTACTCTGTTGCACGCCGCACAAAACTTGCCATGCAGCGGCTGAATAAAACCAATCAGCGCATTTGTCTCTGTTTCCCGATAATATACTGCCGGCCCGCTGCCGTATTTTCCCTGATCAGGCAGCAATTGCCGCCCATGTTTTGCTAAAATGCTGCGCACCGTTTCACCGCTTAGCCCCTGTAAGCTCTGATTACAGCCCAGCGGCATTAATTCAATAAAGCGAATGGGAATCTGCAGTTTGGCGGCAAAATCAGTCATCGCCAGCAGGTCTTGCTCGGACATTGTATCTAAGGGAACACAATTGATTTTAACCTTCAACCCGTTCTTTCTGGCAGCCTGTACTGAACTGAGGACTTCCGGCAGCAAATCTGCGCCTGTCAACTGCGCATAACGCTGCCTGTCCAAAGTATCCATACTGATATTGATGCTGTCCAGTCCCAGCTGCTGCAATTCTGATAAAGAAGAATGCAGCAAGGTGCCGTTAGTAGTTAAGCTTACCTGCTCAGCTCCCGGCAGATTTTTCAGCAGGCGCAAAAACTTAATGCAATCACGGCGCACCAAAGGTTCGCCGCCAGTAACGCGAAAGCGCCTGATACCAAGCTCTACAGCAATTCGGCAAATTTTCAGTATTTCCTCATAAGTAAGAATTGCACTGTGCGGCAGCAGCTGCTGCCTTTCCGAGCGGCAATAGCAGCAACGTAAATTGCAGCGATCTGTCAGCGATATACGCATATAATTAATGGTTCTTCCGAATCCGTCCCGCATAATTTCTCCTTTTACCGTTTATCTCACCTGAGATTAACGAGTGCAAAAAACAAATGTGGAATAAATCCACATTTGTTTTAATCTTATTTTTCTTCCTGTGACATGGCAATCTGTTCCGGAGTAATCGGTAATTCATAAAAGCGATGACCGGTCGCATTATAAACGGCATCTGCAATAGCGGGACCAGGCGTATTAATAACAACCTCGCCAATGGATTTGGCTCCGAACGGACCTGTTCCTTCGTAGCTGGATTCAAATTCCACATGGATATGGCCAATATCAATACGTGAAGGTATCTTATACTGCATCAGTGAATTTTCGACTACACGTCCTTCCGGAGTATAGGTAATGTTTTCTGTCAGCGCCATGCCGATGCCCTGCAAAATACCGCCTTCGGCCTGAACACGAGCCAGATTAGGATTGATCGGCGTACCGCAATCGACCACGGCGTTAAATTCAATTACTTCCGTTTGACCTGTCTGTAAATCTACTTCAATTTCAGCTACACCAACCA
Source organism: uncultured Phascolarctobacterium sp. (assembly GCA_900552005.1). Taxonomy (GTDB): domain Bacteria; phylum Bacillota; class Negativicutes; order Acidaminococcales; family Acidaminococcaceae; genus URXU01. The sequence continues at coordinate 25,183 of URXU01000004.1, forward strand.
TGAACGGCGGCGGTGAAACTGGTGAAGATTTAGTAACAGTTTCTTCCAGGGCAATATCATTGCCGCACATGGAAGCCGTCGCAATATCTGCCAAAGCAACTTTTTGTTCCGCTGAATCTTTAACGGCTACAAACTGACCGTCAAAGACAACATCTTCTTCATTAACCTTCAGCAGTTTGGCGCCTAAAGCACAAATTTTCTTTCTGAGATTGAGGGCACATTCTTCCGTTGCCTTACCGGTAAGATATGTAGTACTGGAAGCGTAGGACCCTGAATCATAAGGTGATACATCCGTATCAGCGCCAAATACGGTAATTGCCTCAAAATCGCATTCCAACACTTCGGCAGCAATCTGTGCCAGAATGGTGTCACAGCCCGTACCCATATCGGCAGCACCGATAATCAATGTATAAAAGCCTTCGTCATTAACTTTGAGAGTTGCACTGCCCACATCCACAAAGGAAATGCTGGAGCCTTGCATGGACATGCCGATACCCACACTGCGTACCTTACCGTTGCCCATGTCGCGCACCGGATATTTCTCTTCCCAGCGGCTCATTTCTTTAACACGCTGCAGGCATCTGTCAAGAGCGCAGCTGGTATTCCAGCTGTCATAGTAAGCAGGCATAAAATCGCCCTCACGCACAATGTTCATTTCGCGCAAAGCGATGGGGTCCATGCTTAATTTGGCCGCTAATTCATTTACTGCGGATTCCACAGCAAAAAGTCCCTGAGTAGCGCCATAACCGCGATATGCACCAGCGGACATTCTGTTAGTATAAACTACATCGCTTATAAAACGATAGCTCTCAGTTCTATAAAGAGGAATGGATTTATGACCGCTCAGACCTACGGTAGTCGGTCCATGTTCACCATAAGCGCCGGTATTAGACAGAGTATATACATCTATGGCTCTGATTTTGCCGTCATTCATGGCGCCGACACGTACATGTATTTCCATTTCATGTCGCGGCGTAGAGGCAATCATGGATTCTTCACGGGTAAAAATCAATTTACTGGGCTTTTTCGTCATCCAGGTAACATAGGCCGGGTAAATTTCTGTAATGGAGGTCTGCTTGGCGCCAAACCCGCCGCCAATTCGCGGCTTGCTTACTCTGACTTTAGTTTTAGGTATATGCAGCGCATTGGCAATAATGCGGCGGCAATGGAAAACAATCTGTGTGGAGCTGACAACATTTAATCTTCCGTAAGTATCAATGGTACAGAAGGTGCGGAAAGTTTCCATCATCGTCTGCTGTACCGCTTTAGTGTGATATGTACGGTCAATTACAACATCGCAGTCTGCCAATACGGCCTCAATATCGCCCTGACCGCATTCATCATGAGCGCATAAATTTCTTTTATTATCTGCGCCGACCGGACACAGGCTTTCCCAATTATCCTCAGGATGAACAAGAATTTTATTATCCAGTGCTTCATGAAAATCCAAAATCGGTTCCAGCACTTCATATTTTACTTTAATCATGTTCAGAGCCTTGTCCACAGCTTTTTCCGTCTCACCGGCTACGATGGCCACCGGATCGCCCACAAAACGAACATGCCTGTCCAGCAGCAGACGGTCATACGGACTTGGCTCAGGATAGGTCTGTCCCGCACAGGTAAAGCGGCGGGCATTCTGATCAATATCTTCCCAGGTATAAATAGCAACAATACCGGGAACTTTTGCAGCGATTGCTGTGTTAATACTTTCCACCATGGCATTAGCATGAGGAGAACGCAGCAGTTTGACAATCAGACAGTCCTTGGGAGCAATATCATCCATATATACAGGCTGTCCAGTTACCAGCTGCATGGCATCTTTTTTACGTAATGGCTGATTGACGATCTTCATTTGCTTACTCCCTGTTCTTTATTTTTCTTCCAGGCCAGGAAATTCAAAATTCCGCGCAGCTGTCCTTCATAACCGGAGCAGCGGCACAGATTTCCGGCCAGATATTCTTTGATTTCATTTTCTTCCGGATAGGGATTTTCTCTGAATAATGCCAGAGCATTCATAATAAAGCCAGGATTACAGAAGCCGCATTGTTCCGCGCCCTGATCAGCAATGAAAGCGCCAAATTCCGCAGCTTCATCCTGCAGGCCTTCCAGAGTGGTAACTTTATGTCCGTCCGCTCTGGCTGCCAGCATGGAGCAGGACAATACGGGCTTATCATCAAGAAAAACAGTGCATAAGCCGCAGTTGGAAGTTTCACAACCACGCTTAACACTATAGCAGCCTTCGTTGCGCACAAAATCAATGAGCAGCAGATCAGCTTCAATCTCTCTGGTAATTTTTTTACCGTTCAAAATAATATTAATCAGCATCCCGCTTTTCCTCCTGCCTCCAAAACTGTTCTTTGCGCCAGCACTTTAATTAAATGAGTACGATAGGCCGCACTGCCGCGATTAGTATTGCCGGTAGGGATAACGCTTGCCGCATATTCCGCAAAGGCCTTGGCCCCGGATTCAGTTACCGGCAAAGCAACCAGATGCTGTTCATCACGCAGCAGCATGGCTTTGGCCGGACGCGCACCTACTGCAATGCGCACTCCCTCATCAGTTACAGCCGCGGCACAGGTAAGTACCGGAAAATCAGTTTTAGATATTCTTACCGTCTGATAACTGAAGGCAGCCGGTTTCTTCTTAATAATAATATTCACAAGGATATCTCTGTCATAGGGCAGCTGCACAAAATCTGCCAGCGGTATAATGCCGCCTTTATACATTTCCACATAACAGTCCATTACCATGAGTACGGATATTACGTCGGAAAAGCCGAAGCGGCCGTAGACGCTGCCGCCTACAGTAGCCAGATTGCGGAACTGCACGCCTACAATATGGCGCATGGCTTCTTTTACCGCACCGCCGCTGTAAGTATTTAAGCCGGTATGTTCTTCCAGCTGACGCAGGGTAACCATGCAGCCGATTTTAAATTCTTCTGCATTTTCTTCAATCGTATCAAGTCCCAGACCGGAAAGATCTATGGCTGTTGCAACATTGCCCTTAGTCATCTTAATCCACAGCATGCCGCCAATGACCCGGTTCATACGCTTTTGATTGAGCTCCCAGGCCTCTTCCAGCGTAGCCGCTTTCTTATATTCACGAATATTAATCATGTCAGCCCTCCTGCTTTAGGGTATTCAAATCATAGTCTATTTTATTTTACCATATCCAGAATATTTTTACAGCAAATAAATTCTTATTCTTTTCTTGAACAACAGCAATTACCTCTATACAATAAAAACAGTACTATTTTGATTTCAAGGAGCCAATTTATGGAAATTATCACTCAACCGTCTCCATCACCGGCAGCAAATATCGCCTGCATCATTATGGCGTCCGGCAATGCCAGCCGCTTTGGCAGCAATAAGCTGCTTGCTGATTTTAACGGACAGCCGCTATTGCAAAATATTTTAACTGTTACTTCCATGCTGCCGTTTCTGACGCGTCTGGCAATAACGCGTTCATCTGAAGCTGCCGAAATCTGCCAAAAGATGCATGTTCCGGTTTTACTGCACAATGAGCCTGGTCAAAACGATACTGTGCGTCTGGCACTTGCCAGACTGCATAAGCTGCACCCCGCAGGTTATTTATTCTGCGTTGCTGACCAGCCGCTGCTGAAAGCTGCTACGCTGCAGAATTTATGTACTGCCTTTGCCGGCGACGCAGCATATATCTATCGGCCTGCTTACCAAGGCAAACCTGGCAATCCCATTCTCTTTCCGGCACGTTACACCTCGGAACTCATGCAGCTGCCCCAGGATAAAGGCGGCTCCTATCTGACAAAAAAATATCCTGAACAGGTAAAATATCTTCCTGTTCAGGATGCTTATGAACTTTATGATGTCGATACTGCTGAAGATCTGCAGCATTTGGAAATGCTGCTTACTCCTGCGGCAGCAGAACATTCAGAACGATAGCCACTAAGGCTGCCGGTACGATACCGGAGCCGCCGAAAATCAACTGCACAAACTGCGGCGTATGTACCAAAATTCCGGGATTAGCGCCAATGCCGTAACCTACGCCCAGAGCTACAGATACAATGCTCAGGCTGCGTCCGTTCAGAGGTTCTTTAGTAATCAGCATAATGCCGCTGACAACGATGGAAGAGAACATCATAACAGCCGCACCGCCTAAAACGGACTGGGGCATAATGGAAACCAATGCACCCAATTTAGGAATCAAACCGCATAAAATCAAAAATACGGCACCGGTTGCCAGCGCAAAACGGTTGACAACCTTAGTCATAGCTACCAAACCAACGTTCTGACTGAAAGAAGTATTCGGCAGCACACCTAACAAAGCCGCAAAGGAAGAGCCAAGGCCATCACAGATAACACCGCCGGACAATTCCTTATCCGTGGCTTCGCGGCCCATACCGCCTTCCATAACGCCGGAAATATCGCCGACGGTTTCAACTGCCGTAACAATAAACATAATGCCTACGGGCAAGATTGCACGCATATCAAAAACGATATCCACGGGCAGCAGTTCAGGTACTGCAAACCAGCCGGCTTGCGCAACCTTATCCCAATTTAAAACCCAGGCCTTGGTATATTCAACACCGTTGGCATCCACTGCCGTTGTAGGCAGCACCAAGCCCATGATAAACGCTGCAATGTAACCGGCTACAATACCACACAAAATGGAAGAATAGCTGACAAAGCCCTTAGTTCCATGTTTGAAAATCAAAATAACTGCCAGAACAAAGCCTGCCAGCAAAATATTTTCCATGGAACCAAAATCCTTGGCACCAAAACCGCCGCCAAAGGAATTAATACCAACCCCAATCAGCGACAGACCAATGGACAGCACCACGGTACCGGTAACAACGGCCGGGAAAAAACGTCTGAGCGGTTTTAAAAAGCAGCCAAGCACACCTTCAAAGAGACCGCCGATAATCGACGCACCCATCATGGCCCCATATGCCGTAACCCCACTGCCCATGGTAGCGGCAACGCCGTTAAATACCCCGATAAAGCCGGAGCTTGTACCCATAATAATGGGAACCTTGCCGCCGCATGGACCAATAGCATACAATTGCACCAATGTAACAATACCGGCAATAATCATGGCATTCTGCAATAAACTGATCTGCAAATCAGCCAAATCACTGCCGCCGACAATGCCGCAGGCACCGGTAATAATCAGCAGCGGCGTCAAATTGCCGACAAACATCGCCAGGACATGCTGCAGTCCCAGCGGAATAGCCTGCAAGAGCGGCATCTTAGCGTCAAACTTGTAGGCAGCATCCAGAAAAGCATTTTTTTCTTTCATTCATCATACCTCTGCACAAAAAAATTTTACTTAATTATTTTAATGAATATCTGTAAAAATGTAAAGTTTTTTACGGCTTACCATATTTTTGTGAACGTACCTGAATCAACTGAGCAGCAATGCTGACAGCTATTTCTGCCGGTGTCTCACTGCCGATATCCAAGCCGATAGGCGTAATTACCCGATTCAGCTGTGCAGGCGTATAGCCTTCCTGCAGCAGAGTCTCTCTGGTAAGCCGCGCTTTTTTGCGGCTGCCCACAATCCCGATATAGCCGGCCTCTGTCTGCAGCAAAAAGCGCTCCACATCTGCATCATATAAATGTCCGCGCGTCATCACGGCCGCATAATCAGCAGCCTGTACATGCAGCTTATCATGCAGCTTTTTAAAATCCAGCTGCAATACCTGTTCAGCTCCCGGAAATAATGACGGATCGGCAAACTCCTGCCGGTCATCAATAACAATACAATTAAAATCAAGATGTGCCAAAAGCGGTACTACTTCCTGCGCCAGATGCCCGCCGCCAAAAATATAAACTTTGCCATCATAAGCAAACTGCTCGGCATAATAGTTCTTCCCGTCAAGCGTAATGCGTCCGCTGCGGCCCTTTATATCAACCTTATCGACAGTATGCAGAAGGCCGCCTTCCACAGGCAGTAGCAGCCAATAGGGGCGTTTGCCTGCCGCAGCGCTTAATGCCTGCTGCACCGACTGCCTTACCTCATCATCGCCGGCCGCCAGATAACAGAATAATACCGTACATCTGCCGCCGCAAATCATCCCCAGCTGGGCTACTTTTTCTGCTGTCAGCACATATTCAAAAAGAAAATTGCGTTTTTCTAAAATTTGCCGCTGCCCCTGCAAAATAGCCTGATATTCCAGACTACCGCCGCCAATCGTGCCATACAGACGTCCTTCCCGTCCTACCAGCATATAAGCGCCGGTACTGCGCGGCGTAGAACCGCTGCTTGCTATAATCGTCGCCAGCAGGCAATCCTGACCGCTCTGCAGACGCCGCTGTAAAACCTGTAATAATTTCAGCATACTTCCTGCCTCCGTGCGTAGCGGCATATGATTTCCAAAACGCTGCCGGCAATGCATCTTGCTTTATCAGAAATCGTAAAGCAGTTAGCCAGTTCTTCCCGGCGCGGGTCGATATCGGCAATCTTAAAACCTTCAGTCACCACGTAACCATCTCGAATCATGCCGCGGATAATCCCTGAAATAGTTGCTGAAACAGGAACAAGCTTGCTTCCGTCATCAATCTGCGCAATTACCTCGCCCTGCTGAACAACGGCGCCAATATCGCGCATAATATGCAGTGTTCCGGCACATTCGGCATGCAGTACTCTTTCAGATGTGTAACCGCCGATATTGCCCGGTATGCCGCTGTTAGGCGCAGCGCTGCCGCTTGCAATAATACGTCCCAGATTATGACCGCGTTTAGTCTCCACTACATAGTCCACATCAGTTCCGGCAATAAAGCCAGGCCCAAGCGCAATAGTAAGCGGGGCCATTTTTTTATTGGTGCCTAAATTCTTTTTGGCAATAATGGCATCTACCACTACGTCAGGCTGCATTTCAGCAAGACAAGCGCCCTGCTCATCAATCAGCAAGGGTACCTGTCCCGCCTGCCAGACCTGCTGGGCCTGGCGCCAGTCATCAATTAAAACACATGTTAAATCTTCTACCTGAGCTTTTTTCTGATAAACGGCTTCACAGACAGCTACCTGCCTTCTGATAGCTGCAGGCGCCGCGCATTCCAGTACCAATACCTGAAAGCCTGCCGCCCACAGACGGTGTATTGTTCCGGTGGCCAAATCACCGCCGCCGCGTACAACAACTATGCACCTCTTTTTCATGCACTAATCCTCCAGCTACATTTCTAATTCATTAATCTGTTCTGCCGTAAAACTCCACTGCTCACGGCATTGTTCCAATATGGGATAATCTTCTGCCGGCACGCGCCAGGCCAGACCGCAGCCCGCAGAAATTGCCTGCGGCACGGGAATCAGCCTGCCGGGAAGTTTCTGCTCCTGGCAGAATTTTTCCGCAGCCATGGCGTCCGTCGTCGTAGCAAAAGTTATAACTATATATTTACGTTTTAAACGCCTCATGACTTCTTCCCCGCTTCCTGAACATACTGTTCTGCAAGCTCACGTACAGCCGCTATCGCCTTATCAACCTCTTCCATCGTATTGAACCAGCCAAAGCTGAAACGCACCATTCCCTGACTTTCCGTACCAAAATGCCGGTGCAGCAAGGGCGCGCAATGCGCTCCCGCACGTACGCAAATCTTATAATCCTCCCACAAAATATCACTGACCATACCGGAATCAAGCTCACCGATATTCAACGAAACGATAGCCGCACGCTCGGCTGCCTGAAAATCACCATACAGCCGCACCGAAGCAACTCCCTGCATACCCTGCCAAAAGCGGCGCATCAGCCTGTCTTCATGTTCGTGAACAGCTTCCACGCCTGTCCGCAGAAGAAACTCAACAGCTGCATGCAGGCCTGCCAACCCGTGTCCGTTCAGCGTGCCGGCTTCAAGTACAGTGGGCATCTGCGCCGGATGCTCATGCCAAAAGCTGTGTACGCCGCTGCCGCCGGCCTTAAAGGGCTTGACCTCCAGCCCTTTGCGTACATAAACTCCGCCGGTTCCCTGCGGTCCCATTAAGCCTTTATGTCCCGTAAAGCACAGGATATCTATACCTGTTTTTTCCGCGCTGATTGGCAAACAGCCAGCCGTCTGCGAGGCATCTGCTATAAGCAGCAGGCCATGCTTTTTAGTAAAAGCGGCCACTCTTGAAAGATCAATCACATTGCCAGTTACATTGGAAGCATTGGTAATAACCACCGCTTTAGTCTGTGGTCGCAGATTTTTTTCTAAATCAGCATAATCAATATTGCCAAGACTGTCTGCTGGCAAATGTGTTAGCTGAACGCCGCAGGCTTGCGCCATATATAACGGACGCAAGACGGAATTATGCTCGCAGACAGTAGTAATTACATGATCTCCCAGGCGGAACAAACGCTGCAGCACACTGTTTAAGGCCTCTGTTGCATTACTGGTGAAAGCAATGCGCGACGGATCTGAAACCCCAAGCAAAGCTGCCAGCTTCACTCTGGTATCATATATTAACCTGGAAGCCTTCAGCGTCGGCTCATGGGCGCCGCGTCCGGCATTGCCCAAAGTCTGCAAAGCTTCCAGCACGGCGGAAGCCACCTCGGGCGGTTTCTGCAAAGTAGTAGCCGCATTGTCAAAATAAATCATGGTCTGACAATCAGTCCTGCCTGCAGCATTTTTTCAGCAATCACATACATATTGGTTACTGAGCCTACTTTTAACTTTTCGCTTAAGCCATAATGATTTAAACAGGTGCCACAAGTTAAAATTTCCACACCCTGTGCTTCCAGAGACTTAAAATCTTCCAGTGCCGGTGAATCCTCACAGGTCAGACGGGCGCCGCCGTTATACAGCAAAATAGTTTTGGGCAGTTCATCCTGCTGCGTTAAGGCAAAAATAAAGCCCTTCATCAGCAAAGCGCCCAATACATCATCGCCGTTGCCCATTTTATCAGAAGCAATAACCACTACCTTGTTTTTTCTGCCATCAGGTATGCATACTTCCGGCAGTGCGGCTTCCTCCTGCTCAGAAATGCCGTTGCCAACAGTCATAATAACCTGATATTTATGTTCTTCCAGCTTCTCGCTTTTTACGCCATAACCTTTCTGATTAGCCATCTTTGTCAGATTCTGTACAGCAATTTCATTATCTACCAGTACGCATACCTGGCCGCCGCCCGGCATCTCTTTAATAGCGTTTTTAGTTTTAACAACCGGAATCGGGCAAGCATCGCCCAAAGCATTAACATGAATCATTCTCAAATTCTCCTTTAAATTACATATATTTCCTGTTCCCGCAAAGCCACAATTTCTCCTACTATCTGCGCCGGCATGCCCGCCTGACGCAGTTCTGCCAGTGCCGCCCCGGCGCACTCAGGCGCCACTGCCGCCAGCAAGCCGCCGGAGGTCTGCGGGTCAAAGAGTACTTCTTCCATAGCAAAGGGAATATTCTCAAACCGCACAAACTTCTCCGTATAATTACGATTGCGCTGCGCCGCCGCCGTCAGTAAAAATTCATCAGCATAGGCCAGCGCCGGCTGCATTACAGGTATTTGCTCTGCATAAATGACGGCGGACAATTTCCCGTCCATCATTTCATGCAGATGACCAAGAAAGCTAAAGCCGGTAACATCCGTGCAGGCATGTACAGTATATCTGCGCAGAATCTCTGCCGCATATTTATTGAGCAAGGTCATCGAGGCAACAGCCTCCTCCATAGCCTCTGCCGAAGCTTCACCCACTCTGTTAGCCGTACAGATAATGCCTACACCCAATTTTTTGGTCAGAATAAGTTTATCACCGGGCTTTCCGCCGTTATTAGTATAAATTTTCTGCGGATTGATCAGGCCCATAACCGACAGGCCATATTTGACATCACTGTCTGCAATGGAATGTCCGCCAGCCAGCGTACCGCCGGCTTCAATTACTTTTTCTGAACCGCCTCGCATAATTTCACCTAAAATATTTAAATCCATGCTTTCCGGAAAGCAGACAATATTCAGCGCCGTCTTAACCTCACCGCCCATGGCGTAAATATCGCTCAAAGCATTGGCCGCGGCAATCTTGCCAAAGGTATACGGATCATCGACCATAGGAGGAAAAAAATCCAGTGTCTGGACAATAGCCAAATCATCAGCCACCTGATAAACAGCCGCATCATCTTTACTGTCATAGCCAACTAATAAATTATCGTCCACCGGTCCCTTGGGCAATTTACTCAATATATGACTTAAAATTCCGGCCCCAAGCTTTGCCGTACAGCCGCCGCCCTTGCAAAAAACTATTTTTTCCTGTTCACTCATACTGCCACGCTCCCCGTATCCAGATATCGTCCTCATTCATACCGCGCTGCTGTAAATACCTGCTTATTTCACGTGCCAGAAGCATGCGCTCAGCCGTATCGCATTTATTTAACACCAAATGATAGTTTCTGTCACCCACATCTTTGCGCGTACCATAAGACGCAGTCAGCAGCAGCGCAATATCTTCCGGAGTCAGCCGGTGCCTTTCTGAGCACTGCAGCAGCTGCCGCACTTTATCCGCACGCAGGCAAACATCATCTGCTCTGCCGCCTACGGCATCCAGGCCCACTACGCCAATAACCATATCGCATTCCGGCAAAATAACCGGTTCATGTGCCGCCGGCGCCTTACACGGACGGCCTTTGGCGCCGTCAGCTTCCAGTAAAACAATATCTGCCAGCTGCACTCTTTCATGCAATTCATTTAGCGGCAGCATGGTTAATTTACCCTCCGCAGCCGGTGTACCGCAAACGCCGTAGCTTCCCTGCTGCCATAAAGCCAGCAATTGTTCTTTGCTGTCCGCATACACAGCGGGTGAAGGCTGCCAAATATGCGTTGTTGTAGATACCAGCACCTTTTTTCCCATATGACTTAAATATTCAGCCAGCTGGTACATAACCGTTGTCTTGCCTCCGGCACCCACAAGCGCCGCTATGTGCCTGTGTCCGTCCAGCAAATTCCAGACTTTTATTTTCATAAGATTACTTTACCGTATTAATCAGTCTGCCGATTTTTTCAATCTCGCAAATCACCTGATCACCGCTTTGCAAAAATGCCGGCGGCTGCATGCCCATGCCCACACCTGCCGGTGTACCGGTAGCAATAATCGTACCAGCCTGCAAAGTCATCCCTTCGGATAATTCAGCAATTGCTCCGGCCACGGTCTGAATCATATATCTTGTATTGCTGGATTGCCGCAGTTCATTATTAACATAGCAGCGGATATCAAGGTTCTGCACATCTTCTATTTCATCAGCAGTTACCAGACATGGCCCCATGGGCGTAAAACCATCCAAGCTTTTGCCGCGATACCATTGCTTATGCCTGGTCTGCAAATTTCTGGCACTGACATCATTGATTACCAGATACCCAAAAACAGCCTGCAATGCTTCTTCTGCGCTGACATTCTTAACGTCTTTACCTAAGACAACACCCAGTTCTGCTTCATAATCAAGACTGTCCACCAGACCTTTATAAGCAGGAATAACATCACCGGAACCGGTAGCCTGACTTACACGTTTGGAAAAATAAATAGTATACGGACGCTCACCTCCGAAAGCCTCTGCTGAAAAGCGTCCCGCTTCCTGCGCATGCGCATCATAATTAATTCCCAGACAAATTACATCCTGCCGCGGATGTACAATAGGCGCACATAATTTAATATCTGCCAGATTCACAGCCGCATCCCGCAAGGTATCCCTGTTTTGGCCCATTAATTCCAGACTGCTTCGCTCAGCTTCACCCATACTGCAAACCAAATCATTCATATCCTCATAATTCAAACGATTATCCAAACTCTGCAGCAGACTTAATCTGTAAGCGCTGTTTTCAGCAGCAAAAGCCACCAAAAGCTCCTGCTTGCCGTTTATTTCCGCTGTATAAAATCTCATTAAGCATCCCTCATTTTCTGATTACTGCCGGATTCTTTTCTGCATACTATCCAAGGCAGGAAAAGTCTCCCATTTGTTTATAATTATACTATATTTTGTCCGTTCAGATAAATATATCAGCATACTAAATTCGCTGTCACTGGACTATCGCTGTATTCACCATCGCAAAATTGTGATAAAATGCAAGAGATGTATTTTGTATCAAGGCAGGTTATTTTCTATAAACGCTGCCCTTCAAAAATGTTTCCGGAGGTTTTCATGAAATATCTGCAGTCTGTTTTGCTGATCACATTAGGCAATTTTATCTGTGCCTTTGCCATCAACACCTTTATTATTCACAATAATTTTATCATCGGCGGGGTAACCGGTTCTTCTATTATCCTCAACCATTTTTTGGGTCTGAACATTTCCACCGTCATGTATATGCTCAACGGCCTTCTGTTTCTGCTGGGTCTTGTTTTTCTTGGCAAAAAATTTGCTCTCTCCACCCTATTATCAAGTTTGCTCCTGCCTTTTTTTATTTCCATATTTGAACAGATGCACTGGCAGGATCAGCTGCTTTTAGATCCTTTTCTGGCCTGCGTACTGGGAGGCATGCTTACCGGTGCTGGCAATGGCCTTATCATCAGGCAAAACGCCTCTACCGGCAGCTATGACATACTGGCGCTGATTCTCAAAAAATATTTTTCCCTGCCCGTACATATTACCGTTTATGTTATCGATACCCTGCTGATTCTCTGCATGCTGACTTTCTCCAATCTTACGCAGCTTGTATACGGTCTCATAACCACCTTTTTACTGTCGTACGCCATGAATAAGGTTCTGACCATGGGCAAAGCACAATTGCAGATTATTATTATTTCCGCGCATTACGATGCCATCCGAAGGGCGCTGCTGCAGCAGCTTGATACAGGCGTTACGCTGCTGCACAGCCAGACCGGTTTTCAAGAACGGGAGCTGGAAGTAATTATTTCCATTATTCCTAATTATAAGCTGCATTCGCTGAAAAAAATTGTTACCGATATCGACCAGGCAGCCTTTATAACTGTAGCTGAAATCAATGACGTAGGCGGCCGCGGTTATACACTGGAACGCAAAAGCATTCCTCTCGAAAATAAAATTTAGCGCATTCGTTTACTTGACTTAAAGTATTCTTTAAGCAGTAAAATATATGTAGCCTATATATCCATTATTTCATAAAGGAGATTTATAATGCACGTTGTCTTTTTTATCGGCACAGTGGATTTTATTCTCAGCCTGATTGCCTACATTTATTACCGGCAAAATTTTGCCTTTGCCAGAACCGCTCCTTTCATCTGCATTTATCTGGCGCTTGCAGCCAATACGGTCATCTCTCGCCTGCTAAGCGAAACAATGCCAACCTTACTGCTGAAAATGTCTGCCTGGCTCAGCGGTCTGTGGATTGCTTTTATCTATTATTCCGCCCTGCTGGCTGTTTTTCACGCCTTGCTCTGGCTGATAGCCAAACTATTTTCACTACAGCTGCCGTCAGCAAAAATTGCCGCTGCCGGATTAATCTGCCTATTGCTTTTCATCAGCTGGGGCTGCTATCGTGCCTTTCATCCCGTAGTACGCACAGAAGAAATAACCACTACCAAACTGCCAGCCGGCAGCGAATATAAAATCGTCCTGCTCAGTGACCTGCATCTTGGACGCATTCTTGGCGCAGACTATGCGCATCAGTTAGCTGCACGCATTAATGACCAGCATCCTGATATGGTGCTTATAGCAGGCGATATCATGGATGAACGTCTGGCCTATGTACGTCAGGAAAACTCTCTGAGCGCACTGCAAAATATTCAGGCCCCTTTAGGCATCTGGGCCGCTTACGGTAATCATGATTACCTGGACAATCCGCTTCAATGGCGTCAAATGCTGGAAAGCAGCGGTATCCACGTGCTGCAAGATGAAAGCCGGCTTATTCAAAATTTTAAAATTACCGGTTTGAACGATTACAGCAGACGCCGCGACACGGCCATACTGGATAAACTCAGTACCGGCAATGACGCTTCTTACAGCATTATCCTTGACCATCAGCCTCGCCGCATGCTTGCTGCCGCTGCCGCAGGCTACGACCTGTATCTGTCTGGACACACCCATACTGGTCAGCTGTTTCCTAACCGTCTGGTTACCAAAAAAATGTATCTTTTAGATTATGGACGCAAAAATTTTGGCAGTCTGACAGCAATTACCAGTAACGGTTACGGCTTCTGGGGTCCACCCGTGCGCACTGAGCTGCCTCCGGAAATTGTCGTAATCAAACTCAAAGGAACTTCATAGCAAAAGTCTCACCAGCCGTTGCCAAAAGTAACGGCTGTACTTTTATCTGAGCAGTATAACATTATTTTACAAATCAACTTATGTATGTTATAATAATATAAAACAATATACACTTTAAAAATTCCTTCGGGAATTTTTTCATTTTCTGCAGCCTGGCTGTAGTTTTTATTTTTTAAGGGGGAATTATATGACAAAATCAAAATCAAATCAACATTTGAAACCACGTATCATTATGTTTCTGGTAGGCATCTTTGCAATGACGTTCGGCATTGCGCTGTCCTGCAAAGCTGACCTTGGGACTTCGCCTATTTCCAGCGTTCCCTGGGTTTTGAGCCTGTTTATGCCGCAGACGGTTGGTAATATCACTATTGTAATGAATATTGTTTTTATTTTGCTGCAGCCGATTATTTTGCGCGCTATTTACATCCGTGAATTAATAGGGCAAATTGTTACCACCTTGTTTTTCGGTACCGGCATTGACTTTTCCATGCATCTGCTGGACTGGTTCACACCTGACAATACTATTGAAAAATGGCTTGCCTGCCTTTTAAGTATCGTCATCCTGGCTTTTGGCGTATTTTTGGAAGTACACGCCAATATTTTCCTGGTGGCCGGTGAAGGCGTTGTAAAAGTAATTTCTTTCGTCAGTCATAAAAAATTCAGTTTAATCAAAAACTGTTTCGATATTACGTTAGTAGTTATCAGTATCATTATTTCCTTCTGTGAATTCCACGGTTTGAAAGGTATTGGCGCCGGCACTATTGCCGCAGCCATTCTGGTAGGCCGCATGGTTTATATCTATGATAAAAATCTGCATTTTGTCAAGAAATGGAAAGCTGAAAGCTAACAAGCAAAAACACGTACTGCATTATTACAGTACGTGTTTTTTTACTTTATTCGAAGATTTATTAATAACAACAGATTTCCACTAAATTACCATCAGGGTCTCTTACATAAATACTCTTCATTTTTCCACAGGCTCCAGTTCTGTCAACAATATCTGTTTCCAACTGCCAACCGCGTGCTACGATCTCCCGTGCAATATCTTCAATTTTACCAGCTGCCACAAGACAAATATCCTGACTTCCATAAGTGGGATTTTCCGCCGCTGGCTGAAACTGCCCTTTGACAATATGAAAATTTATCTTGCAGTTACCAAAACAAACAGCATAACGCCCATTATTTTCTGTAAGCTGCATTCCCAGAATACGAACGTAAAAATCCAGCATCTTTTTAATATTATCTGTTGTTATAACAATATGGTCAAAGTTTTTGAGCTGCATAACATTATCCTTTAAAGAAATAAAAATCTGCTACTGGTTTATTATTCTTAAAATGTTTAATACCATAATTACCACACCTATGGCAAAATATATTGCGTTCCATCCAGCTTTCAGTCAGAACTCTATCAATTAGTGTACAAGAATGATAATTATGCATATAATCATTATCAAAACTCAAATTAAAATCTATTATTATCCCCATAGAAAAATAAAAGACATAATTTATTTATACTAAACAAAAAATCTTTTTCAATATTTTTTTTAAACTCATATAAACACATCATTCTTTAGCTTAATTTTATTTATTAGTGTTATACATACAAAAATATAAACATGGCAGATAATCTTTAGACTACCTGCCATAAAATGATTATATAAAATTTTTATTCAAACTCAATCGTTGCGGGCGGTTTGGTTGTGTAGTCAAACAGCACGCGGTTAATATGTTTTACTTCGTTAACAATGCGATTTGCAGCAGTAGTAATAGTTGTCGGCGGCAGCATGGTAACTTCCGCAGTCATAAAGTCAGTAGTGGTTACAGCACGCAGTGCTATAGCGTAATCATAGGTACGTTCATCACCCATAACGCCTACGCTGCGCATATTAGTCAGGGCTGCAAAGTACTGGCTGGGCCGTTCAGCAGCAGGCAGTTTATCCACTTCTTCACGATAAATAGCGTCAGCATCCTGAACGATGGCTACTTTTTCCGGAGTTACTTCGCCAATGATGCGGATTGCAAGTCCCGGTCCCGGGAACGGCTGACGGGCAACCAGATATTCAGGCAGGCCAAGTTCTCTGCCGGCCTGGCGTACTTCATCTTTAAACAGATCACGCAAAGGTTCAACAATTTCTTTAAAATCAACAAAATCAGGCAGGCCGCCTACATTGTGATGACTCTTAATAGTAGCAGATTCACCGCCAAGACCGCTTTCAACAACGTCCGGATAAATTGTTCCCTGCGCCAGATAGTCAACAGCGCCGATTTTCTTAGCTTCTTCTTCAAAAACACGGATGAATTCTTCGCCGATAATTTTACGTTTGCCTTCAGGAGCGCTTACGCCTTTCAGCTTGCCATAGAAGCGTTCACGAGCATCTACGCAGATGAAGTTGCTGTCAAACTGACCGCCTTCACCGAATACAGAGCAAACTTCCTCACGTTCATTTTTGCGCAGCAGGCCATGATCAACGAACACGCAGGTCAGTTGTTTGCCGATGGCTTTAGCCAGCATAGCAGCGCAAACGCTGGAGTCAACCCCGCCGGATAAAGCACACAGAACTTTACCGCCGCCAATTTTTTCTTTTAATGCCTGAACGGTTTCTTCAACGAAAGAATCCATTTTCCAGGTTCCAGCACAGCCGCAGACATTATATACAAAGTTGCTCAGCATTTTGGTACCGTTGTCAGTATGCAGTACTTCCGGATGGAACTGTACGCAGTAGAGGCCGCGGGCTTTATCCTGGGCAGCGGCAACCGGACAGTTAGGCGTATGCGCAACAATTTCAAAACCGGGAGCGGCAGTTTCGATGTAATCGTTATGGCTCATCCAGCAAACATTCTGCGCCGGCAGGCTGCTGAACATGGGGCTGTTTACATCCAAATCTACCAAGGTTTTGCCGTATTCACGTTCCGGCGCTTTGCAGACATGGCCGCCCAGCATATGCATCATCAGCTGGCTGCCATAGCAGATGCCCAATACGGGTACACCCCAGGTATAGATTTCCGGATCAATGGTCGGAGAATCTTCCAGATACGCACTGTTAGGACCACCAGTGAAAATAATGCCTTTGGGATTTTTAGCTTTGATTTTTTCCAGACTGGCTTTGTAAGAAACAATTTCGCAATATACGCCGCATTCACGTACACGTCTGGCAATCAGCTGGTTATACTGACCGCCGAAGTCGATTACCAGTATCATTTCCTGTTCTTTGTTTTGCATGCCTACAGTCACACTCCTTTTATTTTTTGTGCCGCCTGAGCAGCTGATTATGTAAAAAATATAACGATTTTATCTATAAATCTTATCATAAACAGGTATAAAAATCAATTTGAAACTAAAAAGACCCCGCAGAAAAATCTGCGAGGTCTAATTATTTACGGTTCATTTTACAGATGTACGATTACATCATGCCGGGCATACCGCCGCCCATGGGCATACCTGCTGCAGCAGGAGCAGCATCCTTAGAAGGTTTGTCTGCTACAATGGATTCAGTGGTGAGAACCATTGCTGCAATGCTGGCTGCATTTTGCAGTGCGCTTCTGGTAACTTTGGTCGGGTCAACAATGCCTTCAGCAATCATATCAACATATTTTTCAGTCAGCGCATTGAAGCCTACACCTTTACGGCTGCGTTTAATGGTATCAACGATAACTGCGCCTTCCAGACCTGCGTTATAAGCGATTTGACGAACAGGTTCTTCGATGGCACGTTTAACAATTTCCACACCGGTTTTTTCATCGCCGGTAGCTTTAATTTTGTTCAGAGCAGACTGAACTTGCAGCAGGGCAGTACCGCCGCCGGCCACAATGCCTTCAGCAACAGCTGCGCGGGTAGCGTTCAGAGCATCTTCAATACGGAGTTTTTTGTCTTTCAGTTCAACTTCGGTAGCAGCGCCGACTTTGATTACGGCAACACCGCCGGCCAGTTTAGCCAGACGTTCCTGCAGTTTTTCTTTATCGAATTCGGAAGTGGTTTCCGGAATCTGAGCACGGATTTGCGCAACACGAGCGGCAATTTCAGCTTTATCGCCCATGCCGTCAACGATAGTAGTCATTTCTTTGGTTACGCGAACCTGACCTGCCTGACCAAGGTCTTCCATGGTAGCGCTGTCCAGTTTACGGCCAACTTCTTCACTGATAACGGTTGCACCGGTGAGAATAGCAATATCCTGCAGCATTGCTTTACGACGGTCACCAAAGCCAGGAGCTTTAACGGCAACAGCTTTGAAGGTACCGCGCAGTTTGTTGACAACCAGAGTTGCCAGTGCTTCGCCTTCGATATCTTCGGCGATAATCAAAAGTTCACGGCCGCCTTGAACAACTTTTTCCAGTACGGGCATAATATCCTGAATCATGGTAATTTTGCGGTCGGTAATAAGTACCAGCGGATTGCTCAAAACAGCTTCCATTTTATCCGGGTCAGTTGCCATGTACGGAGAAATATAACCACGGTCAAACTGCATACCTTCAACAGTTTCCAGGCAGGTTTCCATAGTTTTGGATTCTTCAACGGTGATAACGCCGTCATCGCCAACCTTTTCCATAGCGTCAGCAATCAGATTGCCGATTTCTTCGTCAGCTGCGGAAATAGAAGCAACTTGTGCTTTTGCTTCTTTGGTTTCAACCTTTTGAGAAACATTTTTCAGTTCGTCAACCAGAACGTTAACTGCTTTTTGCATACCTTTTTTCAGAACCATCGGATTTGCACCGGCTGCAACATTGCGCATACCTTCGCGAATCATAGCCTGTGCCAGAACAGTTGCAGTAGTAGTACCGTCACCGGCTACATCATTGGTTTTGATGGAAACTTCTTTAACCAGCTGAGCGCCCATATTTTCAAACGGATCTTCCAGTTCAATATCACGGGCAATGGTTACACCGTCATTAGTAATGGTCGGTGCGCCGAATTTTTTCTCCAGTACAACGTTGCGGCCTTTAGGACCAAGGGTAACTTTTACTGCATCAGCCAATGCGTTAACACCGCGTTCCAGACTGCGGCGTGCTTCTTCATTAAACAGAATTTGTTTAGCCATTATAAATCGCTCCTTTAAAATCTTTAGTTAATTACTATTATTTTTCAATTACGGCCAGAATATCACGTTCGGAAAGAATCAGATATTCCTTGCCATCCAGTTTTACTTCGGTTCCGCTGTATTTTGCAAAAACAACTTCGTCGCCTGCTTTAACTTCCGGCGCTACGCGGGTGCCATTTTCAGTAACTTTGCCTACACCTACGGCAATAACTTTGCCGGTCTGCGGTTTTTCTTTGGCAGCAGTGTCCGGAAGATAAATACCGCTGGCGGTTTTTTCTTCTTTGGTAACAATCTCAACTACAACATGATCAGCTAACGGTTTCAACATCTTTGAAAACCCCTTTCAATAATATGTAATGTCAGTAATTTTTAATTTGTTAGCACTCTTTTTATCCGAGTGCTAATTACAATTATTATTATAATCAAGCGCCAAAAAAATGCAATAGTATTTGCAGATTTTTTTACAATTTTTTTGCATTTTTGATGTTTGAAGTCCTTTTTTATTCTTCTCAACGCTTTTTTTAATATCATGAAGCCATTTTTTATTCTCGCGAATAGCTGTTTTGGATCCAGCAAAGGCAAAACCGCGCAGAAAAAAAGAGCCTTCATCAGGCTCTTATTTTCTGTTTTTTTCATCGGCAGCAATAATTTCTTCTGCCAGCTTTTTCAATGTAATGCGCTTCATCATACTGAACTGCTGCATTTTCCTGTAAGCATCCTGCTCCGTCATGCCATGAACAGTCATTAAAATACCTTTGGCACGGTCTACCAGCTTACGGGTAACCAGACTTTCCTTTAACTCTTCCAGTTCCCGGCTAAGACCCTGCCATTCACGAAAACGGCTGACTGCTACTTCCATGGCCGGAAACAGCTGCTGCTCACGCACCGGCTTAACCAGATAGGCAATAACACCTGCTTCAGCAGCTTTCGCCACAATATCCTGCTGACTGTAAGCTGTCAGCAGCAATACTGGTGCCAACTCGCCTTCCGTAATGGTTTTGGCTGCCGTCAGGCCATCCATTACGGGCATTTTCACATCCATAATAACGATATCCGGATGCAGCTTTTCAGCCAGCTGTATGGCCTCCTGCCCGTTGGCAGCCTCACCGACAATTTCATGTCCAGCTTCTGTCAGCATTTCCCGCAGATCCAGGCGAATTAACGCTTCATCATCTGCCAGTACGATTTTCAGTTTCTCCTTCATTTTTCTACACCGCCTTTTGGAATAATAACCGAAGCCAGTACGCCGCCTTCTGCTATCGGTGTCAGCGTAAAGCTGCCCTTTAAATCAGCCTCTGTCATGGTTTTGATAATTTTTAATCCCAGACTGCTGCTGTGCTGCAAATCAAAATCAGCGGGCAGGCCCACACCGTTATCGGCAATCAGCAATTCATAACAGTTGCCGCTGTCATTAAATCGCACCGTCAGTCTTCCGCTCATACGGCCGGCAAAAGCATGTTCAATAGCATTTTGCAGCAGCTCATTTAAAATAAGAGCAATGCTGGTCGCTTTTTCCGACGGCAGCTGCACATTATCCGTTGCAAAATCGGTTTCCAATGTAAACTCAGTATTCAGCATACTGGTAACAATCGCCTGATAAATGCTTTTGGCTACTTTGCCCACATCAATCAGTCCGTCTTCCTGCTGTGACAGATACTCATGAACAACCGCAATACTGTTAACTCTTCCTATGCAATCCTGCAGAATGCTTTTCGCTTCATCATTGCTGGTTCTTCTTTCCTGCAAACGCAGCAGGCTGACAATGGTCTGCAAATTATTTTTCACACGATGATGAATTTCTTTGATGACTGCCGATTTTATAAGCAGTTCCTCATCTTTCTTATGCATCTCGGTAATATCCTGCAGAATAACAATAGCGCAGCCGTTTTTCTCCTTAACCGCTACCGGCAGCACCTTCATAACCAGGAGCCGTCCATGCATAAAAAACTGTTTGCTTTCGGCTATACCCGTATCAATAACCATGCCTACCAGCGGCCAGTTAATTGCTACATCATTAGTTCTGCGGCCAATGATACCGGTTACGTTCAAAACCTGAAAAATATGTTTAGCCTTATTATTAGCCGCAATAATCATCTTTTGCCCATCAACTACCATCAAGCCGTCTTCCGGCGATAATCTTTCATAATCACCCGTACTGTTACCCGGCAGATTAATCAAAAAGGCCAGCGCCGTACGAATCATAATGTCATCAGGGTCATTCGTCTCAAAACTGATAACGCCAAAGCATTTGCCATAATTATCCTGCAGCGGAAAAACCTGAAAACTGCTGAAAATACCAAGTTTCCATTCTCTTTTTCCGCTTACGGCAATATTCTGCTGCAAGGCCCTGTTTACTAAAGGTTCTTCCAGGCAGCGTACGCGCTGCCCGGTCATATCAAAAGCAGATGTACCTAAAAGCGTCATGGGTCTGATCTGTTTGTAGATATTTAAAAATTTTTTGTCCGTGTCAGGCAGAAAAACAGTAATTTTAGCATGTGTCATGTCTGCTGCCAAGCCTAAAGCAGGCAGCATGGTTTGTAATATATTCTTCTGTTCTGCCGTCAAAGTGTTCAGCATGTTTACCCCTCATAGCTTTAGAATGTTTTTTCCACATTCAATTATTAAATAATCCACATTTTCTGCACATTATCCACTGCTTTATCCACAGCAGATAAAGCTTAAACCCGTGATTTCTTCGTTTTTATCCACATTATCCACAGGTTTATGCACAAAATGTACTTTTGTTTAACCAAGTTTTAAAGATGGAACTGCGTTCAAGTCCAATGGACTTGTCATCCCTGCCTGGAACATAAAATAACCGCGGCATGCAATCATTACCGCATTATCTGTACACAGAATTGGCGTGGGATGTACCAGTCTGGCGCCAATAGCGCTTACAGACTCAGCCAACGCCGTCTGTAAGGTTTTATTAGCAGAAACACCTCCGGCCAATACAATTTCTTTTAATCCGGTTTCCTTCATGGCAAAAACAGCTTTCTGCACCAAAGCATTGACCACGGCCTGCTGGAAAGAAGCTGCCACATCAGCGCGATTAACCTCTATTTTTTTCTGCTGCTGTGTATGCAGATAATTAATTACCGCGGATTTTAAACCGCTGAAACTAAATTCATACGGTGCATCCAGCTTGGCAATTGGAAATTCAATGGCATGAGGATTTCCTCCCAGAGCCAGTTTTTCAATTTCCGGACCACCCGGATACGGAAGTCCCATAACACGGGCAATTTTATCAAATGCTTCGCCCGCAGCATCATCGCGAGTCTGACCAAGCAATTCAAAACTATTATAGCCGGTTACTTTTAACAGCGCCGTGTGCCCGCCGCTGACAACTAAAGCCATAAAAGGCGGCTGCAGCTGTGGATCGGAAAGAAAATTAGCAAAGACATGTCCTTCCAGATGATTAACGCCAATCAGCGGTTTATCTGCCGCCCATGCCAGTGATTTGGCAGCTGAAAGGCCTACCAGCAGAGCTCCTACCAGTCCCGGTCCATAGGTTACGGCTACGGCATCAATCTCCTGCAGGGTTACACCGGCCTGATGCAAAGCTTCATCAATAACGGGCATAATATTTTCAATATGCTTTCTGGAAGCAATTTCCGGTACAACACCGCCAAATTTACGGTGTATAACAATCTGCGACGAAATTATATTGCTCAGTACCTCGCGGCCATTTTTAACTACGGCAGCAGCAGTTTCATCACAGCTGCTTTCAATTCCCAAAATATAGATGTCTTTATTCTTCATGAGCTGCTCCTTGTTTATACAGCCACATAATGACCGCATTTTCATGATTATCCTCATAATAGTTGGGACGAACGCCTTCACTGGCAAAGCCGCAGGTCAGATAAGCCTTCTGCGCGGCAATATTACTTTCCCGCACTTCTAAAGTAACGGCTTCGGCACCTGCTTGCCAGGCCTTATTGACCAGCGCAGCTGTAAGTCTGGTGCCAAAATTTCTGCCTCTTTCTTCTTCTGCCACAGCCACACGGGTGACCTGAGCTTCACCTGCAACCAGCCAGAAACCGGCATAACCCACCAGCTTGCCTTCAAACTCCATAACAATGTAATGAGTAAGAGCATTATTTATTTCATTCAGCAGCATACTTTCGTTCCAGGCATCATAAAAAGCTTCGGCTTCAATGGCCGCTACTGCCGGAATATCAGCTGCTGTCATTTCTCTGAATCGGATAATTTCTTCTGTCGTTTCTCCCATAGTTCCTCCGCCTCTGATCTTCTTATATAGTAAGGTTCCAAACCGAAAATTTTCTTATCCGCCTGTTCATCAAAGCTGTTTAAGGCGGCTAATGCTACTGAGGCAGCCTGCGGCATCCGCAGTTTTTTCGGCGCCGGTTTTACCCAGTCCGGCAGTTTTTCAGCAGCCAGCTTCTGACATTCGCCCAAAAGCAGCGCCGGTGTGCCGAATACGGCAATTCGTTCCAGCAGCTGTTCCTTGCTGACTACTTCCGTATCAGCCAATTTAGTCAAGGCGCCATCCTGCCACTGATACAGAGCCTGATAATAATTGCCCTTCTGCGCATCCAGTACCGGCGACAAAACTACGCCTTCCAGCGGAATATTATAGGCAAGGCCCTCCAATGTATCAACTCCATGCAGGCAGCACTGCCAGCTGTAAGCCATAGCTTCGGCCGTGGCCAGGCCAATGCGCAGTCCGGTGAAAGATCCTGGCCCCATACTTACAGCAACCAACCCGATTTCCTTTTTGCTTACACCTGTTCTCTGCAGCAGCTGTTCCAGCTGGGGCAGCAGTCCTTCCGAATGGGTCATGCCTGTATTAACATCATACGCAGCAATAATTTCTCCGTCACGGCATAAGGCTACACTGCAAACCTTTGTTGCCGTTTCAATGGCCAAAGTCAGCACACTGCTCCACTCCTTTTACTATTTCTTCATAACGCTGTCCTTTAGGCTGCAGCACTACTTTGCGTCCCATACCATCATGCAGGACGGTGATCTGCAGATACTCTTCCGGCAGCTGGTCCGGAAAAAGTTCTGCCCATTCAATCAGCGTTACACCTTCGCCG
The DNA here is from genome assembly GCA_900552005.1 of uncultured Phascolarctobacterium sp. Taxonomy (GTDB): domain Bacteria; phylum Bacillota; class Negativicutes; order Acidaminococcales; family Acidaminococcaceae; genus URXU01. The sequence continues at coordinate 49,393 of URXU01000004.1, forward strand.
CCGCAATATTCATCAAAACCGATATCCACCAATTCTTCCGGTCTATTGAGCCGGTACAAATCAAAATGGCGTATTTGCAGCTCCCGTCCCTGATAAATATTCATAATCGTAAAGGTAGGGCTGTTTACTGCTTCGCTTTCGGCACCAAGCCCAACAGCAATTCCACGGCTCATAAGCGTTTTGCCTGCACCTAAATCACCTGTAAAGCAGAAAACATCGCCGCTGCGTGCCAGCTTGCCCAAAACATTTCCCAGTTTTTCCGTGGCCGCACTATCTGGCAAAAATAATTCCATAAATAATTTCCTCACTTTTTAAAAAAGCAGTACCGACTTTAGCCGGTACTGCTTTTCCTATTTTTACAGTAATGTTTTGTTGCGTTTTAATGGTTCTTCCAAATCCATATGCCCGCTTAAAGTAGTAACTTTTTCACCCTCTACCAGAATCTGTACCCGTTTAATTTCAGGAAATTCTGTCAGAGTATTCACAATTGCACCGGTCAGCATAAATTCATTATACGACCCCTGACCGCGTTTGGCAATTTCTTTACTGAAATCTGCATAAGCAGTACCTTCCTTGTCAATCCTCAGGCTCAGCAGTCTGGTATTCGGCGGCACTACGTCAGCCATCTTATCACTTTTAGGCTTTGTCTGCAGCAAGGCTATCAAGGCATTTTCCGGCAGGCTCTTACCATTATCATTCATGGTAATCTTTTCCGGCAGCAGTTTTTCGCTGCCGTCAGCTGCCGCACGATATACAATAAAGCTTATCTGCTTACTTGCCGTAGATACGGCTGCCGGCTTGGACTGATTTTTTTTGCCATCATCCTGATCACAGCCTGCAACGCTTAACAAACAACATAAGGTTAAAATAAATATAAAAATTTTCTTGAACAATTTTTCCTCCATAGCCAGATCAGTCAAAATATTCTTCTATACCTTCAGCAATCATTTTGGCAGTCTTGGTTTTAAACCAGTTGCTGTTCATAAGTTTTTCTTCCTTAGGATTGCTGATAAAGCATAATTCCAGCAAGGTTGCCGGCATACTGCAGCGTTTGACTACATAAAAATTCGCTTCACGCACGCCAAGATCATCTACACCGAAATTAGCAGTCAGCTGATTTTGAATTGACTGAGCAATTTTCGCGTCATATTGAGTTTTAGGATAGTAGTAACTGGTAAAGCCGCCGATTTTTTTATTAACAGAAGAATTAATATGAATGCTGATAAATAAATCGGAATTATACTTTTCGGCTACATTTACTCTGGCCTGCAGCTCATCGGCATCTTTGGCATAAGGACCGCAGACATCTTTGTCCGTTGTGCGCGTCATGTATACTTTGGCACCTTTTTTCTTTAACAGCTCCGCCAATTTTTCGGCAATATCCAAAGTAACGTCTTTTTCTTTGGTGCCTTCCGCGCCAACAGCACCCGGATCACTGCCGCCATGGCCTGGGTCAATAGTAATAACCTTACCCTTCACACCGCCTTTGGTCTCAAAATCACCGCTGCCTTTGATAACGGCCGGGCTTTTATTTTCCTGCTTGGTTTCACTCTTAGCCGGCACAGTTTTTACTTCAGCAGACGATTTGGACACCGTCGCCGAACTGCCGGAAGGCCTGCTGCTCACTACCGGTTTATTGCTGACTACTGCCGTTGCTGCTGCCGCTGTTTTGCCAGCAGTATTTGCTGTCTTGCCCGCGGTAATATCTAAAACTACACGGTAAGGACGATTGGTCTTAGGATCTTTTTTCAGCGTAAAGGCCTTGTAATCAGCTGCTGCAAGCGGCTTGCTGAGATGAACCTTGACTATTGTCTTATCGCCCATGGATACGGTCTGCATGGACGGAGCAAGTGAACTTTTTATTTTTACCGTTTTATTAATAGAGCCTTTATATGGCGCATTAACGGTTAAAGTAAGAGTATTGCTGTCATTATCAACATTATAATCAACCGGATCCGTAGCATCCACTACCAGACGTACAACATTATTGGCATCCACACCCCACTTGGCATCGGTAACCTGGGCCGCACCAGCCACAGCACTCACCAGCAGACAGCTTAACATTATGACAAGCGTAAAAATCCTGCGCAATAAATTCACCTCTTTGTTTTTACTGATAATATTTTATTTTATCACGTTTAAAGCATAATTGTAAATGAATTCCTGTTTTGGCTGTACAGTTTCCGTCATTTTCCTTGCCTGAGGCAAATAGTCACTAATCTGACCCGCAGCCAGTCCGATGCTGCCGGCAGCAGCCAGCTCTCCGGCCAGACCATGCAGATAAACGCCGCACAACGCCGCTTCCTGCAGGCTGATTTCCTGTCCGGCCAAGCCGGCAATAATACCCGTCAGTACATCTCCGCTGCCGCCGGTGGCCATGGCATTGGTACCGGTAGTATTTACATATACGCTGCCGTCAGGACAGCCAATTACGGTGGGAGCTCCTTTCAGCACAACAACTGCCTGCCACTGCACAGCATATTTTTCTGCCAACGTAATTCTCTCCCTGTCTGCCTGCTCAGCAGAAATCGACAAAAGCCGTGCCATTTCGCCGGGATGCGGCGTCAGTACCTTAGGAGCCTGCATGGAAGTAAGAATATCCAAATGTCCCTGCAGTGCGGTAAGCGCATCAGCGTCAATGACAACCGGCACTTCCGCTTTCAGTAAAACGTCGCGCACTACTTCCATCGTACTGTCAGAAGTGCCCAGACCTGGTCCTACAGCCAGCACGTCAGCCGCATTGGCACGCTTGACAATATCCGTTGCGGCCCCGCCGCCTAAAATGCCCGGCATTCTCTCCAGCAAACCATGCACCATAACTTCCGTAAGCTTTGTGCTCAGTACGTCACGGCAGCTTAACGGCGTCAGCAGTGAAACCAACCCGCCGCCGGCTTTGACAGCCGCATAGGAGGATAAAGCAGCGGCCCCGGTATATCCCTGGCTGCCTGCTGCCAGCACAATTCTGCCGGCATCACCTTTATGGGCATTGCCCTTACGCAAAGGCAAAAGGCTGCGCACAATCCTATCTGTCAGAAGATATTTTTTGCCGGCGCCTTCTTCAAGCATTTTTTCCGGAAAGCCTATGTCAGCCAGCACCAATTCTCCCACATAATTTTTTGCCGGATACAGCACTAACCCTGTCTTCACCAAGCCCATGGTAACAGTGCAGTCCGCTTTTACAGCATCGTTTGCAGCCATACCGCTGTCGGCGTCAATACCCGTCGGCACATCGGCAGCCACCAGATATTTGCCGATGCCGTTTAAAATTCTGCACATCTGCTGCCAAAGGCCGCTTAATTCACCATAAAAACCGGTACCCAGCATCGCGTCTATAATTACATCGGCCTTAAGGCAGATAACCTCCGCCAGCTGCATTTCATGCTCATCGCCAACACACTGCAATCTGCCGCCAGCCTGCAGAAACATCTGCATTTGCGCTTGCGCATCACCTTTTAAATCTTCTTTCTTAGCCTGCACGAGCAGAACCTGTACCTGCATGCCGTAGGCAAGCAGCCAGCGTGCAGCGCCGAAACCATCGCCGCCGTTATTGCCCTTGCCGCATACAACTACTGCTTTTTGCCAGCCGCTGCGCTGCGCTTTCTGCCACACTGCATCCGCAATTGCCTTGGCGGCATGCTCCATCAGCAGCAAACCGCTGACGGCAAATTCTTCCATTGCCTTTTTATCAAGATTTCTCATCTCCTGAGCCGTTACTAAATTCATTTTATCCCTCCATTACTACATAGGCCACAGCCTGTTCTTTGCTGTGACTCAGCGACAGCAGGCATCTTACGGCTCCCTGCCTTGCCGCCAGCTCTTTATAATATCCGGAAAGAACAATTTCCGGCTTCCCCAATTCATTATTCCGCACTTCAATTTCCGTCATGCTGCCGCCGCGAAAACCTGTACCCAAAGCTTTCACTACCGCCTCTTTAGCCGCAAATCTTGCGGCAAAACTGGCATACTGCTGTTCTCCCCTGCTAAGGCAGTATTCAATTTCATTAGCAGAAAAAACCTTTTTCCGAAAAGCCTCACGGGCTACAGCCTTTTTTACTCTGGCAATTTCAATAATGTCACAGCCAATACCAATAATCATTTTTCATCCCCAAATTTCTTGTAGTTTTAAAATATTCTGCCGTCTGCCGTAAAAATCCTTTTAGTTCACACACTTTTCACTCAAAAAAAAGATACAGCCTTTGCTGTATCTTTTTCACGCAATTATTTGCTTATAATTTATTTTTTGCCAGCAGCCAGCCGGTAAGAATGCCAATATCACGGCTTAAAACTCGGCTGTTGCTGCCGTGTCCCAAGCTGCGTAGCATAGCGTTAAGCATTACCTTGCGGGCCTCTAAAGCTGCGGCAGCAAATTTTTTCGTTTTCAAAACCGGTTTGAACATTTCCCTGTCCTGCATGCTTTTAACAATATGGGCTGCATTTTCAGCTATCAGCCAACGAATTGCATCATCTTCCTGCGCAGAAAATTCATCCTGCCATTCCTGCAGGCGGCAGCGAACGGTGCTTTCCGTCTGCAGATATTCTTCGTTTTCCCATCTTGTATTATACAGCCAGCTGATAATCTTAAATACCACAGCCGACAAACAGCCCTGATGCAGCTGTGCGTTCAGAGCTGACTGCTTTTCCTCAATAAGCAGCTGCAGTCTTGCAGACAGTACGCTCTTATCAAACAGCTGGCCTTTTGCGTTAATAATTTCCTGCCACAGCCGCTGCAGCTTGCCTAATAAAAGAATTTCTCTGAGATTCTGCAGCAATTGATTTATACAAGTTTCAGTCTGCTGCAGCGCGTCAGTTTCACTAAAGGCCTTACCAAAAGAAACATAGCTGCGCAGATATAATAATTCTTTCAGCATATCTTTAGCATTACTTTTGGTAAATTCCCGCCGCATGCTGTTTTGCAGCACCAGAATATTATCGCCATGCACCTGAGCCATTTTCAGAATTTCCTGCCGCATATTTTTGGCTCCGTTCATCCGGCTTTTCAGACGCGGTTCACTGGCAGCAATGCCTGCCAATTCCAGGCCGCGGGCAAACTTGCTGCGCTTTTCAATAAATACCGGTACCTGTTCCGCAATCTTGGCCGCAAAGTCCAGCAAGGCTCCTTTGTCGCCTTCCAGCAGCTCAATTTCTATTTCATCAATTCTGTCTTTAGCGCGGCCACGGCGAATATAACCGTTATCCACCGCCAGCTCGGCAACGGCCTGCGGCAAATCCAAAAGATACGTGGTACGTACAATTTCCGTAGCAAACAGCTTTTCTACCCCTGCCGGCGCCAGCTCTGTCAGCTCAAAACCCAGTCCCAGATCCTTAAAGCCTGTTAAAACTACCTGATCGTCCGGCAACGGCATATTCAGCTCCAGCCGTTCACTTAAACCGCTGCTGTTTTTCTGCGATGTCTTTACTGTAGCCTCAAAGCTGCCGTCGCCTTTATCACGCACACGATAGGCAATACCATTGTTTTTGAAATTCAAATCAGCCGTATCATAATAACTGCTGCACATCTGCACGGTTCTATCACTCGATTTTCTGATTACCGACTGCAATAAATCCGACGCCAGCAATTTTTTCAAATCTTTTTTGTCAATAAGCAGCTTCAATTCTGTTTCCACATTCTTCTTCATCATGACTTCTGCCTTTCAATCATCTTTTTGCTCTCTCCGCAATAACGCCACCAAACCAACGGCACACCAAAAGCCAGCACTGTAACGGCTACGGCTGCGTAAAACTTGCCCGTTCCGAAAGTATCTGCCAGAAAATTATAAGCAACTGCTCCCGGCAGCATACCTATCAGCGTTGCTCCGGCATAAATTTTCCAAGGCATATGCACGCTGCCGGCCACAATACTCACCGGGTCATAGGGAAAAATCGGCACAGTACGCAGCCACAGCATTTTGACAAAGCTGTTGCTGTTGAGTAAATAATCACGCACCCGCACGCCAAGACTGCCGCCAAAATTATTCAGCAGCCAGCTGCCGCCGCCAAACCGCCCTAAAAGATAGCAGAAATTTGCGCAGCCCAGGCCGCCCAGAAGCAGAAACACGATTCCCCACCAGGGACCGAATAAAATTCCGGCGCTTAAATTTAAAAGCAGCGTGGGAAAAAGCAGCACCGGCCTGAAAGTATAAATCAATACATACATCAGCGGCGCCCAGGTGCCAAACCCTGCCACCCAATGACGGATATCCTCCGCGGAACTTGGATGCGGATTATACGGCGATGTATAAATTCCATACAGAATTGTTCCCAGTACCATAAGATATACCAGAACTCTGAGCAGCAAATATTTTATTTGTTTTTTCTTCATCTGCATCCATTCTACCTGCCATTTCTTTTATTATCATACTCTGCCGTCACCGGATACGCAAGCTGCAACATAAATCTTTTACAATTTACTGCTCTTGACTTTTATTATTTATGAGCGCATAATTGAACTGTCAGCATTTACTTTTTTAAGTGCTGCAAATATAAAATTTTTCTACAATTTATAAGAAAGCGGTGAAATTAATATGTTATACAAATTCGAAGGACAATTACCGAAGGTTGACGAAAAAGCCTATGTTTTTAACGCAGCTACCGTAATCGGTAAAGTTGAAATGAAAGAATACAGCAGTGTATGGCCTAATGTAACCGTACGCGGCGATGTTAACCGTATTGAAATCGGCCGTTATTCCAATATTCAAGATAACAGCGTCCTGCATGTAGCGGATGAACATCCCTGCATTGTCGGTGATTATGTAACTGTAGGCCACAGTGCTCTTTTACATGCCTGCACCGTTGAGGATTACTGCCTGATCGGCATGCATGCCACTGTTTTAGATGGCGCCGTTATCGGTACCGGCTCCATTGTTGCTGCCGGCGCAGTAGTAACCAAAGGCACCATCGTACCGCCCCATTCCCTCGTTGCCGGCATCCCGGCACGTATCATTAAAACTCTTGATGAGTCCAACAAAGGCAATATTTACGCCCAGGCTCTGAAATACAAAGACCTGTGGACCATGCGTTACGGCCTGTTGCCTGATAATGACGGCGAAACCTATCATGGTGAAAAAATCGTCTAAGAAAATTTACACAACTTCATATATTCACAAAAATAGCAGACCTTAAGAGTCTGCTATTTTTTTGTCTGCTGCAGCTGCTTACGTCTTGCTCTGCGCAGCCTGTTAATATGCCGTTCAAATTCACCGCTGCTGAGCATTTCCGTTAATACATACTGCTCAAAAACCGGTACTGTGCAGGAATAAAATCCCAGCCGCTGCTGAAACTCCTGCAGCAGGCACTGCGGCAAAATCATATAACCTACACGAAACGAGGGAGCAATGGTTCTGGAAAAAGTATTCAAATAAATTACCGGCAGATGTTCAGCCTGAGCCAAGGCAAACAGCGTTTCCTCATTTTTTCTGGAAACGGTAAGCTCAGAATCATAATTATCCTCAATGATATATCCATTACAGTGCGCAGCCCATTTAAGATAGGCATATTTTTTGGAAGCACTGGCGCTGATGCCGCTGGGAAAACTGTTAAACGGTGTTACATGCAGAACGCCTGCCTTACTGGCAGCCAGCTGCTGCATATCAATACCGTCTTTTTGCAGTGCAAGCATTTCACACTGTACTCCGTTAGCCTGATAAACTTTTCTGATTTGCTCATAGGAGGGATTTTCCAGCGCAAAAATATTTTGCCTGCCCAAAAGCTGCGCTAATAAACCATAAAGATATTCAGCGCCGGAGCCGATAATAATCTGCTCCGGACGGGCAATAATATCGCTGCTTCGCGCCAGATAGGCGGCAATCGCCGCACGCAGCTGCACGCAGCCGCAATTATCCGATTTTACTAAAATATTTTCGCCATAGTCTAATAAAACCCTGCGCATCATTTTGGCCAGCACGCTGTAAGGAAAAAGTTCCCGCTTGCTGACACTAATATTTTGCGGCTCAGCATTTACCGGCAGGAGATGAGAAGCAGCAGTGAGAAAATCATCCGGACGGTAAATAACAAAATAACCGCTGCGCTCACGGGCTTCCACATAGCCTTCGTCACATAAAAGCTCATAAGCATGCTCTACCGGAATAACGCTGACACCGGCTTCTTCCGCCAAAATTCTTTTGGAAGGCAATTTCCGGCCATAAGAATAAAACCCTGCCACAATATCCTTTTTCAACTGCTCGTAAAGCTGCAGATAAATCCTGCTGCCATCCATACCGTTAAGATAATACTTCATCTGGTTATATAAATTACTCCTGTTTTGGTTATTTTTAAATCATCAGAATAAGTATATGCTATTGCCATCTTATCTGTAAAGGAGCAATTAATATGCAAGAATCACGCTATGAATTAAATAAAGGTCTGGCGCAAATGCTAAAAGGCGGCGTCATTATGGATGTAACCAATGCTGAGCAGGCCCGTATTGCCGAAGCCGCCGGTGCCTGCGCCGTTATGGCTTTAGAAAAAATTCCCGCCGATATCAGAGCTGCAGGCGGCGTTGCCCGTATGAGCGATCCTAAACTGATTAAAGAAATCCAAAATGCTGTATCCATCCCCGTTATGGCCAAATGCCGCATCGGTCATTTTGCGGAAGCACAGATTCTGCAAGCGCTGGATATCGACTATATTGATGAAAGCGAAGTTCTTTCGCCAGCTGACGACAAGTATCATATCGATAAAACAAAATTCTCCGTTCCCTTCGTCTGCGGCGCCCGCGACCTGGGCGAAGCATTAAGGCGCATTACAGAAGGCGCCGCTATGATACGTACCAAAGGTGAACCCGGCACCGGCGATATTGTTCAGGCCGTAAGACATATGCGCCTCATGCAGTCCGAGATCCGCCGCCTGTACAGCATGGCAGAAGATGAACTGTTTGAAGCAGCCAAACAGCTGCAGGTACCTTATGAACTGGCATTATATGTGCATCAGCAGCAAAAACTTCCCGTTGTAAACTTTGCTGCCGGCGGCATCGCCACCCCTGCTGACGCCGCACTGATGATGCAGTTGGGAGCCGAAGGCGTCTTTGTCGGCTCCGGCATTTTTAAATCCGGCAATCCGGCCCAGAGAGCAGCAGCCATTGTTCAAGCAGTTACCAATTACAACGATGCCGATATGCTGGCAAAACTTTCCGAAAATCTTGGTGAAGCCATGGTAGGCATCAACGAACAGGAAATCCAGCTGCTCATGGCTGAACGAGGTAAATAAAATGCGGATAGGAATTTTAGCCCTGCAGGGAGCTTTTGCTGAACACGCCGCCATACTGCACAAATTAAACGTTGATTCTTTTGAAATCCGTAAGTATCAGGACTGGCAGCAAGGCTGTGATGCTTTGATTCTTCCCGGTGGTGAAAGCACCGTTATGAATAAACTGCTGCATACACTTGGACTATTCACGCCGATACAGCAGGCAATCATGAGCGGACTGCCTGTCTTTGGCACCTGCGCCGGTATGATACTGCTGGCCAAAGAAATACATAACGGCTTGCCTGGCCTGGCAACCATGGATATCACCGTACAAAGAAACGCCTACGGACGCCAATCAGGCAGCTTTACTGCTGCTGAAAAATTTCACGATCTCGGTAAATTACCCATGACCTTTATCCGCGCTCCTTATATTGAAAAGGCAGCGCCAAATGTAGAAATTTTAGCTAAAGTCAACGGTAAAATTGTTGCTGCCCGCCAGCAAAATCAGCTGGTAACAGCTTTTCATCCGGAAATAGACATGGAAACAACCGTCCATAAATATTTTCTCAACATAGTGCAGGAATATCTACAAAATAAACAGGCATAAACAAAAAGCTGCCGCGGCACAAAGCCCGGCAGCTTTTACTGTTATGAAATTTTTAATACCCCAAATGCTTCAGCAAACCTTTAAGTCCAGCCATAATATCATCATAAGTAATATCAAAATCACCTGTATACCACGGGTCAGCAATACTCTGTCCCCTGCGGCCCGCATAATCAAGCAGAAGGCTCACTTTGCCCAGCCTGTCGCTGCCTATAATTCTGTCAATATTACGCAGATTATTACTGTCCATAGCAATAATATAATCAAATTCTTCATAATCCTTTACAGTCAGCTGCCGTGCATATTTTCCGGCAACGCTGATACCATACTGCGCCAGTTTATTTTTAGTACCTCTATGTACAGGATTGCCAATTTCTTCTCTGCTGGTAGCGCTGGACTGGATATAAAATTCATCAGCTTTGCCTAATTTCTGCACCATATCTTTCATTAAAAACTCTGCCATCGGCGAACGGCAGATATTGCCGTGGCACACGAACATGATTTTTGGCATTTTCTCCACATCCTTTCAAAAGTCCTCAAAACCTTGATTTTACTGGGTTTTACGGACTTTATCTTTCACTTAAATTTATCATAAATGCATGTATATTTTCATTACTACACCACAAAATGGTGTAGTAATTTAACTTACTTTTTCATCTTTAGCTGTAATTCTATCAGCAGTACCTTTTTGATTTCCAAATTCGCGCATCTGTTTGACTGCATTTTCATAATTGCACGGGCATAAGCATTCAATGTCACACCTGCGTCATAACGTCATAATGGGCCTTAAGCTTAAGTCGATGCTTGTTCTTTATCACTAATGATGTAAGACTGCTTATACCACACTCATCATGGCCGCACACTATCTTATCATTCATTTTTCACAAAAATATAGTAGCAAGCTCTTCAAAAACATGATACCGGCAAACAAAGCTCATACATTATCCTTAATCAGCTGGATTTGATATTTTTTCAATAAACATTTTTTGCTTCATTTCCTTCTGAAAAATAAACATTCCCTCATTACCATCACCGATAAAATCTTCTTCAATTTCTAAAGCATGATTATACCTGCATTGATATTTTATAATATGAAAGCCGCATTTATTAACATAGAAATGAATATTTCTTTTTTCAAAATATGGCGTGCAGGTTTCCCATACCTTAGTATGCGGGTGTAATTTTTCAACTTCATTCCAAATTGCAAACCCAATGCCTTTAGCTTGAACACCATATTTTACATAGAGTAAATGAAGATAATTATGCTGTGTTATTTCATCTATTACAATAACAGCGCCGCCTACCATATTTCCATCAACAACCGCCTTATAAGCAATAGACCCTTGTTCATTTAGAGAACGGTCAATATCTTGTGCCGGTAAGATGATTCCTTCTGTCTTTCCGTAAATATCTTCAAAGCCCTTTTGAAACGCCTCCTGCATATCAGATTTAAATTGATTTAATTCATCTGGCTCAAGTTCTGATAAAATAAAGTTCATTGTTAATCCACTTTCCTTTACTTAAAATAAATACACCATGTTTTATTCACTTGTCAAAATTTTCGATACGCATAATTTTATCCCCATCATTATTAAGACACAAAACAGCTTTCCGAAGCACTCGTGAAAGAAAAAATGCTCAGTCTATTACATCTAAGTAATAAACCGAGCTCACTCGACATCTTATCTGACAGGCGGCCAGCCAGCTATATGCTTGCTTCCCCTACACTACGGTGTACTGTCCTCCGATGCAATTATTTATTTGTCGATATTATAATTATACCTATATTGGGAAAAATCACAAGATATAAGGAAAATATAAAATCTCATCGTTATAAATTTAATTGGCGTCTATATAAATTCCAAGATTACCTGCACCCTGATTTTTATACCAGCCACGCAAAGCCGCATTTAAGTAAATCAAATATATCCTGTTTATCTTGTTCCAGTTCCATACGGGAAAGCTTAAAGTCATTTATATTTTTTCTGCTTTTCTATATGCATACTGTCTGTTAATCTGGCTACCAATACCAGTTTCTTTTTGAACTATCTCACGAATTTTTTTTAATCGCTTCTTTCATTCTTTACTAAATCATTTACGCTTTCCTCAAAACCTGCTTGAAAGTACCCCACAAAAAAAGCAATCTGCCAATTTGTACCAGTTCAAATTAACAGATTGCTTTTTACTATTTTATCTTAAACATCAATTTTATTTTCTGTTTTTAAAGCCTTCATCAGCAATAGCAGTAAACAGTACATCAGTAGAAGAGTTCAGAGCTGTTTCTGTGGAGTCCTGCAAAATACCGATAATGAAGCCTACTGCTACAACCTGCATGGAGATATCATCAGAAATACCAAACAAAGAGCAGGCCATGGGTACCAGCAGCAAGGAACCACCTGCTACGCCGGAAGCACCGCAGGCACCGATAGTCGCCATGATACTGAGCAGTAAGGCTGTAGGCAAATCTACCGGAATCCCAAGAGTATGCACGGCTGAAAGAGACAGAATGGTTATGGTGATAGCGGCTCCCATCATATTAATTGTGGCGCCCAAAGGAATGGATACGGCATAAGTATCGGGATTAAGGCCCAGTTTTCTGCACAGAGCCATATTTACCGGAATATTGGCAGCGCTGCTGCGGGTACAGAAAGCGTAAATCCCGCTTTCTTTGAGACAGGTAAATACCAGAGGAAACGGATTGCGGCGAATCATCAAAAAGACGATAATCGGATTTACTACCAAAGCCATAAAGAGCATGGTTCCAAGCAGTACACTCAGCAGTTTTGCATAACCAACTAACGCATACAGGCCATTGGCGGAAATGGAACTTGCCACCAGGCCAAAGATACCCAAAGGCGCCAGATGAATTACCCAGCGGATAATTTTGGAAATTGCCACAGCAAAATGGAAAATAACATCTTTAGCGTTTTCCGGACTGTTGCGGAAAGCAATACCCAGCAGAATACTCCAGGTGAGAATGCCGATATAATTGGCATTTACCAGCGCATCAATCGGATTGGCCACCATGTTCATAACCAGTGTTAATAAAACTTCAGTAATGTTTCCCGGCGGTTTTAAGGCCTCATTATTCACAACCAGACTCAATGTAGTCGGGAAGCTGAAAGAAACAAAAACAGCAGTCAATGCTGCCAGAAAAGTACCGCTGAGATACAGGAAAATAATCTTGGTCATATTGGTTTTGGTGCCTTCCTGATGTCTGGAAATAGAAGCGATAACCAGGAAAAATACCAAAATAGGAGCAACTGCTTTCAAAGCGCCAACAAAGAGACTGCCCAATAACGTAAAATACGCAGCCAGTCCCGGCGCAGCCAACGCTACAATTACACCTAAGACAAAACCCACAAAAATCTGCACAACCAGGCTTACGCTGTTAATAGCATCAAATAGCCCTCGCAACATACATGAACACATCCTTTATTACAAATTCCGCCAACTGCACGGTAAAAAGTAAAAATGCTCATTATGTATACACAATGAGTTTTCTTACTTTTCTTAACATTTCTGTAATATTCTATCATTCATGCTTCCATCCTGTAAAGTCTTTTGTTTTATGGTACAGTCCATCCTGGAAGGACACACAAAAGTTTTTTATTAGTATGCAAATAAATTAAATTTTCATACAATACTCTGAACAAATAAAAAGCCGCCGGTAAATGTACTGACGGCTAAAAGCATGGATATTCAATAGTTTACACCCGTTGCCAAAGCAGCATATTATTATGAAAAACCGCTGTTAGCTTGCCGCTGTCCTTTAACCAGGCAAGATATGAACGTACAGTACTGCCAATCAGAACATACTGTTCAAAATTCATCACCAGCTTATAATCGGTAAAAACCTTCTGCAGAATTGCTTCAAAATTCAAAGGCTCTGCGCACAGTTCAGCAATGTGCTCCGCCACTTCATATACTTTATTAATATTATACTGCGCCAATTCTGCCATATTATCCGCTGCAGCAGCATGCGAAGGCACAAACATTTTAGCCTGCATCTGCTTAACTTTTTCCAGGGTATTAAGATAAGCCGCAACATCATAGATAAAACCGAGCTGATATTTATCCAATATTTCACGGCTTGACAGGCAATCCGCCAAAAAGACTACATCATCCGGCGTACGGTACCCGACCATGTCAAAAAAATGTCCCGGCAGATTGATAATTTCAAAACCTGACGGCAAAACAGCTTCTGTCAATATCCCTGCCTCACTGGATTGCGCCATAAGAAATTTATGCCGTAATTCACTGCAGGGAAAACCGCCATATAAAAATGACGGCTCAAGCAATGGTTTTCTGGTAAACGCGCATTCTACTCCCGGCGCATAAATCCGGCAGCCTGTCTGTCCCTGTAAATATTTGCAGCCGCCAATATGATCGGCATTAGAATGGGTAATATAAATTGCTTGCAGCTGCCAGTTATTTTTATCTAAAATCTGCCGTACCTTACGCCCGGCATCCTTATCATTACCGCTGTCAATAAGACAAACTTCACGGTCGCTTAATTTTATCAGTCCTATTTTGGCCGGACTTTCAATATAATAACTTTGCTCAGCAATTTGAATTAATTCAAACACAAAATCATCCCCCTCAATCAAACACGCACATACCCATTATTTTAGTTCATTCCACAGCGTAAAACCTAAAATCAGTACGCCGCCAATAAACTGTGATATGGTCATGGTTTCACCAAGAACAGCAACAGAAATAAGTACGGCTACCAACGGGTCTATATAGCTGAGAATGGCAACTTTCTGTCCCGGCAATTCTTTCAGCGAAGAAAAATACATGCAATAGGTTATCCCCGTATGCACAAGTCCCACAATCAGCAGATTCATCCAGCCTATGCTGTTCAGGCTGCCTAAAGTGATGCCGCTTGTCCAAAGCACGTAGGGCGTTAAAGTAATAATTGCCGCAATAAACTGCAGAAAAGTTCTGTGGATGCCTTCGACATTTTTAATAAATTTATTCAGTAAAATGACTGCTGCATAAAATACAGCCGCCCCCAGTCCAAAAAAAATACCTATGATATTACTGCCGCCCCGCATCTCACCAATGCCGATAATCAGTACAAGTCCGATAGTGGACATAATAAAACAGATAATCTGCCTGCTGGTAAGTTTTTCCTTAAATAAAAAGGGACAGACAATCGTAACAATGACGGGAGCAAAATAATAACTCAGCGTTGCCGCGGAAACTGTTGTATATTTATAAGCCTGAAAAAGCAGTATCCAATTGATACCCATGGCCACTCCCGATGCTAAAAGCAGCGGAATTTCCTTTTTTAGCTGCGGCAGCGGCAGCTGCTGTTTGCTTATAATAAAAAAAACAGTTAAGAGCAGCGCCGCCAAAACAGCACGGTACAGCGCCAATTCTCCTGAAGTTACGGAAATATTGCGCACAAATAATCCTAAAGTACCAAAAATTGTCATGGAAGCAGCAAGCATTAATCTGGGGTCCAAATACTTCTTCATTTAATCTCCCGCTATCTTTATAAATTCATTTAATGAATAAACTATAGCATTTTTGCCATTTAAGGTCAATTTATGAGCTAAAACAGAACTTATAAAAAAATAGCCTGCTGAAAAGCAGACTATTTTATTTACTGGCAGCAGCTGTGGCCTGCGGCTTTTTACCTGCGGCACATTTGCGCATACATAATATCAGCAAGGCAGGCAGCACCATGACAATACCGGACAGAAAAACTGCCTCAAGACCCATCTTTTGAATAAATGTACCTCCGGCAAATGTTCCTGCCACGCAGCCGATATTGGCAGCGGTCAGAAAAAGTCCATTGCCGAAATCTGGAGCATCCTTGGTAACTCCGGCAACCAGATACTGATTAATATTGGCATTAATGCCGCCCAGTATCCCCCATAATACTATACCCAAGGCAATTACCGCAGTTCCGTAAGCAGCGCAGGAGTATAGCAGATAATATAATATTGCTACAGCTACAGGAAAGGCTATCACTGTTCTGCCGGCCTGTACTGACAAAAGATGGCCTGCCAGCCAGCTGCCGCCGACATTCATAACGCCAAATGCCAAAAGCAGAAAAGCTCCCGTATCATTTGCTATACCTGCTGTACGTTCAAGATATTCTGCCATATAGTTATAAACACCAAAAATAGAACCATTTAAAAATATTACCGCCGCAACAGCCAGCCACACCTGTGTTCTGCGCAGAACACTAAATTGCTCACCATAGCTCTTTCGTTCTCCGGCAAATTGATCAGGGACAAAAAATAACGTAGCCATGAACATGGCTCCCGTAATAACAGCAAAAAAACTCATAGCTTCAGGAAAACCAAACCGTCCTGCCAAAAAATTACTTACCGGCACACCGATAACCATTCCCGCGGCCACGCCCATATTAATATAAGCCACGGCCTTAGGCGCGTCTTTAGCACTTACGGAAGCCGCCGCCATGCTAAAGGCCATGGCGCAGTATACGGGATGAAAAAAAGCCGGTATGACTCGAGCCAGCAGCAGTATTTCAAAAGAAGGCGCCAATACCGAAATAATATTGCATACCGTAAAAATTCCCAAAACCGCCAGCATAATTGGTTTACGGCGAAAACGCGAGCAGATAAGAGGCATCGTAGGGCCGGCTACAGCTACTCCCATGGCAAAAAAACTGACCAGCAGGCTGGCACGCACAATATCTACATGGTAAGCGGCAGTTACTGCCGGCAGCACTCCGATAATACCCATTTCCGTATTTAAAATGCTGAATACGCCACAAGACAAAACAAATAGCAATAAATTATTCTTTTTCATGATAGCCATTTTCTTTGTTCAGATATGCTTTTAATTTATTTTCTGCAGGCTCTTCTGCAGAAATGCAGCCATCTTATCAAAAGGTATTTTATCCATCTGATCGTACAGATCCGTATGCGTAGCGCCGACTACAATGATTTTTTCTTTAGGACTGGCAGCTTTAGCATAAACTTCATCAGTAAAATATTTGGAATGAGCCTTATCGCCAGTAATCATCAGCAATGGTCTGGGAGAAAGTTCCTGAATATTTTCCATCAGCGAGAAATTAAAAAATCCGTAAGGGGTAGTAGCATCCCAGGCCAGGGTATTGGAATTTATGGCACGAGGATGGTAAGCTCTGCCTACATAATAATCATAAAATTCCTTAGTTACCGCATCAGCATCAGCCGGCAAAGTATCTGGAAACATAGTTGCCGAAGTCAGTACCGTACCGTCGGCGGCTACAGCCAATTCATGCGAACCGTTGATTTCTATACCCTGACGCGCTTGCTTATTGCGCATCTGCGCCAGATAATTTTTTACGGCAGTTCGCTGCTCAGGTGTATAGTAGGCGCCTTTATAATGATCACTGATACTTTCCGACATATCGTACATGGCGGAAGTGACAACGGCTTTAATTCTGGTATCATTGACAGCTGCGGTTATGGCCATACCGGATAAACCGCAAATGCCGACAGCGCCAATCTGCTGGGGATTTACAAAATCCAGCAAACTGAGAAAATCAACAGCCGCGCTGTAATCTTCGGTAAAAATTTCCGGTGAACCCATATTTCTGCGTACACCACTGCTTTCCCCAGTCATGGACTGATCAAAGGCCAGCGCCACAAAGCCTCTTTTTGCCAGTTCCTGCGCATAAAGACCTGAGGCCTGCTCCTTAACCGCTCCAAAAGGTCCGCTTACAACTATAGCGCTGTAATTATTGGCTGGCGAGAAATTTGACGGCAAATACAAATGCCCTGCTACATCAAAGCCATAGCGATTCTGAAACTGCACTTTTTTGACACTTATTGTTTTATCAATCGTAAATACACGGCTGTCCTGCCGCAACTCGCTGATGGATGACCGTTTCATATGAGAAACTTTGGCCAGATCACCGGCAGAAAAGGCTGCCAGAGCGCTGCCGCTGCCGAAAGTAAATATTCCAAGCAGCATTGTTGCCAAAATAATTTTTGATTTTTTTGCTATTTTGCTGTGCATAAAAAAACCTCCGTTTCATAATTACTAAGTTCATTGCTGAATTAATTATAAAACGAAGGTTACTTTAATTACTAATACTTTGTTTCTATTCTTTATCATGCTCTTTAGGCATGGTGTCAGAAGACAAGAAAGCTTCATCAAAACAGCTTTTGACCAATTGTCCGGCCCGGGAAAAAACTTGTTCCTTGCGCCAGATTAAATAATTGGCGGAATGAATAACGGGCGTTAGGGGTCTGAATATTAATTGTCCGTAATCTAAGGTCTGCTGCGGTACAATGCGGTCAAAGCATAAAACACTGCCAAAATCCTGCTCGGCCAAAAACACTGTATTATGCAGCAGATTATATGACCCGACGATATGCAGCTTTTTAACGGAACAATTCAACCAATGGTCAAACTCCTGGCTCTCCATCAGCTGACGCGAAATAATCAGCGGTTCACGCAGAAGATCAGCACGAGTTACAGCCTCTCTGCCGGCCAGAGGATTAGTACCTTTCATAAGCAGCCCCCAGGTATCCTGATAATTAAGACGCCGGTAGACATATTCCACAGGTGGTGTTTCCCGGCAGACCAGTCCAAAATCCAGCAGTCCTTTCTGCAATTTATCTGTAATGGATGCTTCATTGCCGCTGACCAGATGAAAACGAATCTGCGGATAATTTTTTCTCACCTTCGCCAGCGCCGCCGTAACTTCACGCATGGCCTCCGTTTCACCGCAGCCAATATAAATATCTCCCGCAATAAGTTCATCGTTGCGGGCCAGCTGCGCCGTTGTCTTATCTGCCAGCTGAATAATCTCCTGCGCCCTGGCCTGCAGAAAGCTGCCTGCTTCCGTCAATACAATATGGCGCTTACCGCGCACAAACAGCTGGCAGCCCAGTTCGTTTTCCAGATCTGTCAGCTGTCTTGAAAGCGTAGGCTGCGTCAGGTGCAGTTCTTCAGCGGCTTTGGTAATATTTCCAAACCTGGCTACTGCTAAAAAATATTTTAAAACGCGTATTTCCATAACTGCCTCACTTACACTTCACCCTTATGTTTCCAGCGGCATATTAACTGCGTCATCGTGCCCATGGGACAATAAACACACCAGCTGCGCGGCTTAAACAGCAGCATGGTAATAATGCCCATAATTGTCGAAGTAAGCATGATACCATAAAAACCAAAAGCAAATTGCGCCACCCAAGCCTCCGTATTATCACTATAGGCCCAATGCCACGGAATTTGCAGCAGCCAAAGCAAGCCCACATTTTGCTGCAGCTGCCGTGAGCCTTCAAAAACAAGGTAGGTTGTAAACAGCATATTAGCAAACATCAGCATAAAAAACAGCAGAAAGCCATAGCGAAAAGCATGACTGCGCAGCCATGACGGTATGGTTCTGCCGGCAGATAATTTCAGTCGCTGTCCCAATATATCCAGCAGCTGACTGCGCCCGCAATATTTATTGCAGTAATGTTTATTGCCGCCAATTAAGGCAAACAATAACGGAATCATAAAGCACAGCATGCCTAACCAGGCAAAAAGAATATTGATAAAGCCCAAAACAAAATATACTATTGACACAATCCACAAATAATCATACCAATGCCGCTTTTTATTCATCAATATTCACCACCATTATTACCGAAGCCGGACAGGTACGGGCGCATAAACCGCAGCCAATACATTTATCCCGTTCAACCCGTGCATGGATACCTTTAAATACACTGATGGCTTTTCGCGGGCAAACCTTAGCGCAGGCACCGCAGGCTACGCAAAGGTTTACATCCACTGTGGCAATTCTTTTCATAAATTCCCTCCAAGAAGTATTTCTTTAATTATACCTTATGAATATCAAAGAGCAATATTTTTTCAAAACAACTCCGGCAATATTCCTTTATGACCATCGACATGCTACAATTAAAATAGTATGTAATGGGAGATGACATTTTGAAACAGGAAAGCAAACCAATGAAACCACAGCAAATCCGGCAGTACCTGCATAAACTGCAGCTTAATGACCTGCAGCCAGCAGCTGATTTAAAAACACTGCAAAAATTGCAGGACGCCCATTTAAAATATATTCCCTACGAAAATTTTGATTGCCTTAACGGCCGCATAACTTCTCTGAGACACGAAGACATGTTCCGTAAAATCATTCTGCATAATCGCGGCGGCATCTGTTTTGAGCTTAATGGTTTATATAACTGGCTGCTGGAATCGCTTGGCTATCAGGTAACCAGCTTTGCGGGACGTTTTATTGATAAACTGGAAGTTTATCAGCTGCGCCGTCACCGCAATATGTGCATTCAGCTGGAAGGTAAAAGATATATTACTGATGTGGGCGTAAACAGTGAAAGTCCCCGCCAGCCGCTGGAACTCACTGAAAATCTTATTCAAAGTGACGGCATCAGTCAATATAAATTTACTAAAGATCCCTTTTGGGGCTGGCTGCTGTGGCAGAAAGAAAAAGGCAAGCCTTGGAAAAGAATGCTTGGCTTTACTGAAGAACCGCAGCTGGACAAAGATTATATTCTGCCTTCTTTCTGGTGTGATGCTCATCCTGATTCTCCCTTTAACAAAAATAAAAATCTTTCCATTTTTCGCGAAGACTGCAATATTACCATTCGCAAAAATTTTTTAAAATTCTATCTGGGCGGCAGGGTAAAATACCGCTATAATATTCGTACCGGTGCCGAACTGAAAGAAATTCTCTGGGAATATTTCGGCATCAATGTGGAATATCCCCTGAAAGATGAAGGAATCGATTTTGATTAACAGTATGTACGCAGAAAAAATTCCCCCATATATAAAAAATATAATGCAGGCCCTGCTGTCAGCAGGCTACAAGGTCTATATTGTCGGCGGCGCCGTGCGCGATCTGTTACTGGAAAAATCTCCCGGCGATTTTGATCTTGCCACGGATGCTCTGCCGGAAGCCACTTTGGCAATCTGCCGCCGGCAAGGCTGGTCAACAATAGATAAATTAGGCAGTAATTTTGGCTGCGTTGTAGCAATTGTTGAGCAACATCCGGTAGAAATTACGACTTTCCGCGGCGAAAACTACGGTCAGGATGCTCACCGGCCCGATAAAATCTGGTATTGCCGCCAGCTGAAAGATGATTTAAGCCGCCGCGATTTTACAGTTAATGCCATGGCCATGGATATTCACGGTCAGATAACAGATTATTTTAACGGTCAGCAGGATTTACGTCATAAATTGCTGCGTACCGTTGGCAATGCGCAGCAGCGTTATGAAGAAGATGCTCTGCGTATGCTGCGGGCCTGCCGGTTTGTGGGTCAGCTGGGCTTTACCTATGTCCAGCAAAAGCAGCTGCTGCCAGCCTTCGGTCAAAAAGGCTCACCGTATTATCTTCTTCATAACTTTTCTTTTCCCACTGAACGCTGTGCCGGCCTTTCCCTGGCAAGAGTCAAAAAAGAACTGGATAAACTGCTGCTTACCCCCTATGCAGGTCATGGTTTGATGCTGTTTTTGGCAACCGGCCTGGCAAATTCTGTCTGCCGCGTTAAATGTGGTGGCCGGTATCAGACAGTAGCATTGCTTCCGGAGCTGCAGCATCTGGCCGGACTTCACCAAAATCCGCGTTTCCATTGCTTTGATACCTGGGAACATACTCTTAAAGCTATTGACAACAGCCCCCAGGAATTAACTATCCGCTGGTCATTATTACTGCATGATATTGGCAAAGGCCTGCCGGGTATCCGCTGCCTGAACAGAGAGGGTCAGCCCAGTGATCACGGTCATGAAGCGCAAAGTGCTGTTATGGCTGAAAAAATTCTCACCCGCCTGCAATATCCGGAAAAATTTATCCGTGAAGTGGTCTGGCTGGTTGCCCAGCATATGCGTTTTGCCCCCATGCTGGTCACAGGGCGCAAACCATTACTGCACTGGATTCGTACAGAAGCTGCCAGCGCCCATTTCCGCTCCAGTGCTGAAATGGCTGCAGCTTACAGTAAACTTACTAAAGTATTTCTTTCCGATATGGGTGCAACCAACGCGGCTGCCAACACGGTTCTGATACAGGCCGGCCGGGAGCTGAGCGAACAGGTTATTGCCGCAGCGGCGGCTTATCCCGTGCATACCGCAGATTTAAAACTGAGCGGCAAAGAACTGCTGCAGCTTTATCCTAAGGCAGACCTTAAATATCTGCTCAACTACCTGCTGCAGCGCGTGCAAAGCGGAAATTTGGCTAATGACAAAAATGAGCTGCTGACCGCTGTACAGAAATATCTCCAAAAACGACAGGAGCAACTATGAAAAGCTTAAAAACTATTTTGCTGATTGCCGTATGCGGCGCTCTGCTGAGTGGTATTTGGACCTTGAGAGAAACTTTTACCGCAAGCAGCCAACCTGATACCGTTACCGAAGGCGGAGCGGCGCAATATGCCGGTAAACTTAACCACCCGCAATCCATCTATTTTGCCCAGCCTGATATTTACAACATGCAGACTAATGACCATTTACTGCTGCTGCCAAAATTCCAAACACAGCAGCAGACTACCGGTTATACCTGCGGCCCCGCAGCTGCCAACATGGTAGTTACCTACTTTTCAGGACAGCCTCTGCACACGGAAATGCAGGTTGCTGAAATCATGGGTACCAGCCGCTATAAAGGTACTGACACCAAAGGAATATGCCAATATTTTAAAAAAATCGGCTGGCAGGTAAAATCCTCCGCTGATGCCGGCACTCCCAAAAGCTATAAGGCCTTTCTGCAATTTATCAGTGAAAATCTGCGCCATAACACACCCATTATAGTGGAAAATGTCGAATGGGGCGGTCACTGGCGCGTCATTATCGGTTATGATACCATGGGTACGGAAAATACCGGCGACGATGTACTTATCATGGCCGATCCATACGATCTTGCGGATCATCTGCAGGATGGTTATAATATCGTTCCTGCTGAAAAATTCTTTTATATGTGGTTTGACGCTCAGCTTTTTGATAAAAGTGAGCAGCGCCGTCAATGGCTTACAGCCAGACCCAAAAACTAAGACAGGTAGAATCTTATGTTAAATCTCTTCTTTGCCCTTTTTCTCTTCGGGCTGCTCTGCGCCCTGTGTTTTCGCGGACTGTATCGCGCTGTTAAATACCGTCAGGGCTTTACCGTTAATGAATTAGCATTGATTGTCGCCGATTTCATAGGCATCATCATTGCTCTGCATATGGTTTTTAAGTAAAAAGCAGCCTGCGCCAATCTGAACCAAACCAGTTCAATCAGCGCAGGCTGCTTTTTATTAATAATTAGGATGTGCTGCTTTGCCGCGCACCCTGGTCATATAAGAATAGAAGGCCACAGCAAGCAAAATACAGCCAGTCGTAACCAAAACCAGCCTGGTAGGCAGATAATTACCCAAAGCCCCACCCAAGAGAGGACCGACCACGCCGCCAAACTGCTGCGCTGAGGTTACCAGGCCAAAAGCCTTGCCGCGCATGGATTGATCTGTGACCTCTACCAGATTGGCATTAATATTGGGAATTGCACCTGCCAAAAACAAACCGTAGACAAACTGAATACCGGCAAATTGCCAGACATCCTGAACAAATATCTGAAACAGATTAACAAAGCCGGCGCCAAAAGCTACCAGGCAGAAAATACGTACATAACCGAAGCGCTGACCGCGTTTGCCCCAAAACGGTGCGGCAATAATACCGGCAATACCGGCAAGCGAGAAAATAATTCCGGCCATTTTAACAGTCTCATCATTCATTACACCCATTAAATGGCTGACATACATGGTTATCAGCGGTTGAATAATCATAACACAGACCTGAATAACGAAGAACATGCACATGATATAAAGCAGATTCTTATTGGATAAAGCGCCCTTCAAATCCTTAATCAGATGGATTTCCGCTTTTTGACGTTCAGCACTGATTTGTACATCATGCACCAGGAAAACAACCAGCAGAGCACCTAAAAAAAGGCAGCCGCTGCTGACAAAAAATGACATACGCATACCAAACCAGCTGCTCAGATAACCGCCAAGCAATGGTCCCAAAATGCTGCCGCTGGCCACTGCTGTCTGCATCAGTCCCATGCCCCAGCCCATACGTCTTTCCGGCAAAGTAGAAGATATTAAGGACATCGACGCGGGCACGAAGCCACTGATAAAACCGGTCAGCGCACGTACAAGCAGTAGCTGTACGGCACTTTGCGAAATACCGGCCAGCCAATAGGTCATTGCCAGACCGAAACCGGCTCTGATCGCCATTTTGCGCTGACCAACCTTATCGGCGCGGGCGCCCCAGTACGGCGCCATTAAGGCAGCTCCGAAAAAAGTTACCGAATACACTAAACCGCTCCAGAAATTAACATTATCCTGATCTACATGCAATTCATGCAGCAAATATATCGGCAAAAACGGCACAACCATGGTGTAACTGGCGCAGGCAAAAAATACGCCTACCCACAAAACAGCCAGATTTACCTTCCAGTTTACTTTTTTCTCCCCGTACTCATCAAAAAGAGCCATACTTTCATCTCCCAGCTGCCGTATTATTTTGCAGATAAATTATTATAATCTGTAAATTCAAATTTGTATGATGTATTTCCGTACCGCAAAACAGTTTGCAGACGTGGTTTTTCAGAAAAAATCCGCAGACTAATGTTACATATTTATTATATCATATTGACAGACAAGTTTTTTTGTAACCCTTTCATTCAAGTTCTGCATTTTACATTTTTTGCATTTTTATGTATTTTACAGTTCTTTTTGTGTTTGTATATGCATATTATTACTTTTTTATAACATAAATTCACATATTATTCACAATAGCTGCTAATTTTATCTTTCAAATATAATCTATAAAATTACAGTTTTCAGGCAATTATTTGCCTTGCCGTCTTTATGTTGGAAAAAATATACTGTATAATAAATAAAGGAAATTTCAGTTAAAGGATGTGTCAACTTGAAGCCTTATATTCAGCAAGAATTAAAATCCTGCGGATTTTTCTCTAAATTAGTCAACGGCAAGCCCGCTGAAAATGCTTGGGCTGAAATAAATAATTTTTTGGCGGCAGCAACCGGCGTACGTGAACTTACTGCCGGTCAGGTACAGGCAATTATAAAAAAATGGGGCGCTAAAATGAATGATAGCAGTTTGGAGCAGCGCTCAGGCCTCTATCGTAAATTTGCCGATGCAGCCTATGCTCAGGCCCAAAATACCGAAGACGGATGGCTGTCAGACTGTGATTATCTGGCAGAAATACTGCAATTACCGCCGCATTTACGCAAACTGGCAGATAAAGGAGCCAAACAGGCAGCCTATTTCATACGCTGCGGCAATTTGCTGCGTCAGCAGGAAACTATTGATATTGCCGCTATCAATAAAATTTTTGGCTACGATTATGAAGACGGCCTGAATATCCGCAAACAGGTTTTTCAGGATTATTTCAATAATATTTTTAACGGCATCAGCGAACGCCAGCGCTTTACGCCTGACGAAGAAGCAGCTTTGCGTCATGACTGCGAAGTTTTGGACATTCCCTATGAATTTAAAAATAATATTGTCAACGCGCTTAACCGTTACCGCAACTTATGGAATGCTGAGCACAATAAGCTTGGGCATATTCAGGTCGATATTCCCCTGCAGCCCGATGAAGTCTGTCATGCCGCAGCACAAGCCGGCCTCTGCCAGCATAAGGTTGTCGAAAAAGAAGATAACTATTTTGAACTGACACGTAAATTCAATATTGATGAAACCGTAACTTTCAAAGGCGAAAAACTTGAACATCCCAAAACCAAAGAAGAAATCACCGCTTTACTGGATATCGGCAATTTTCTGCTTACTAATCAGCGGATTATTTATTTAAGCAGAAAAACAGCTCAAGCCGTTGACCTGGATAAGATTACTGCAGCTGAACTGGATGTTAATATCATTACCTTCCATACTAAAGACAACGGCGATTTTATGTATAAGTTCAGTGATGATGCCGCAGGCGTTATGTATATTCTTTTCCAGCGCACTATACAGGAAAATATTAAATAATTAAGATGATAAAACAAAAAAATACCGGCTTATCAAGCCGGTATTTTTATTTTGTTCTTACATGCATTCTCTGATAGCCTTAGCCATACGTTTAATACCTTCAACAATTTTGTCATCAGGCATATTAGAATAATTGATACGCATGCTGCGGTCAGTTTTCTGATTCGGATAGAAAGCATCACCGATAACGGCAGCAACTTTCATTTCAATGCATTTGTCAAATACTTTTCTTGCACTGATGCCTTCCGGTAAAGTCAGCCACAGGAACAGGCCGCCATGCGGATGGGTCCATTCTACGCCAGCGGGGAATTCTTCCTGCATGGTTTGCAGAATCAAATCACGGCGATGTTTATACAGAGCAACGATTTGTCTAACATGTTCGTCCAGGTCATAGTTTTCAATATATGCGTCGGCAACACCTTGGTCAAAGTTGGAAGTATGCAGGTCGGCACTTTGTTTAATCTTAACAAATTCGCTTAAAAGCTTCTTATCCGCTGCAACCCAGCCTAAGCGCAGGCCCGGGCAGAAGATTTTAGAGAAAGTACCCAAAAACATTACCAAACCTTTGGTATCCAAAGATTTCAGAGACGGAAGAATGGTACCTTCATAGCGCAGCTCGCCATACGGATTGTCTTCCAATACCGGCAGGTCATATTTATTAACTACTTCCATGAATTTTTTACGACGTTCCAGAGACCAGGTACGGCCGGTCGGATTTTGGAAGTCAGGAATTACATAGATAAATTTGCAGTTCGGTGTTGTAGCAAGAATTTTGTCCAGTTCTTCCGGAATCAAGCCGCCGTCATCGGTCGGTACTTCCACAAAATTAGGTTCATAGGCATTGAACGCATTCAAAGCACCAAGATAGGACGGGCTTTCGCAGAGCACTACATCACCGGGGTTCAAAAACAGCTTGCCGGCAAAATCCAGGCATTGCTGAGAACCAGTGGTAATCAGGATATCGTCCGGGGAAACTTCAGCATGATATTTTTCAGCCATACGTTTGGCAATCTTAGCACGCAGCGACGGACGGCCTTCGGTAGTTGCATATTGCAGCAGCTGACGGCCTTCTTTAAGAACCAGATCATGGGATACTTTAGCGATTTCTTCAATCGGGAAAAGTTCCGGTGCAGGCAGACCGCCGGCAAAAGAAATAATATCAGGCTGAGCAGTGAGTTTTAAAAGCTCACGAATTTCAGAAGCCTGCAGACGTTCCATACGTTTTGCAAATTTCATAAACAAATCATCTCTCCCTCATTGGCTGTAAAACAGTTATTTATTTTTGTATGATTTTTAATTGTAGCACTTTAGAAAACACTATACAAGAAAAACGTGACACTTTATATTTTTAAAATATTTTTTCTGTTATAAGTGTAACTTTATTTACGCTTTTATCAGTCCCTTTTCTTCCAGATAAACTGCCAGAAGCTGTGCAATCTTGTTAGTCAGCTTCAAGCAGTTTTTCAGATGATCACGAGTATCAAATTCATACGGCATCAGATCACGGCACATGGTGGAACCAAATTCTTCAGCAAAACGGTCATGAAACTCTTTGCTTATCGGATAAATTTCCTTCAAAGGTTTTTCAGAAGGATGATTACGCCCTGCCAAAGTACTGATTACCATGGTGCAGCCTACCAATGCTCCGCAAATATTGCCCGCATGTCCGATACCGCCGCCAAATCCGGAACACAGACGAAAAGCATTATCATCAATCTGTACGCCGGCCTCCTTGCGGAATGTTTCTACAATCGCCTCACAGCAGTTAAAGCCCTGTTTGAAATTATTACCTGCTTGCATACCGATTCTTTCACTGAATTCGCTCATAATGCGCGCCTCCTTTTACCATTCCCGTTCCCGCACGGCAGTTTCTACCGGCAGATCTATTTTAAACCACCGCAGAATATATTCCAGCGAAGACAAAATACTGTCGCGGGCAACGGTTTCCAGTTCACTGTCATAATCTTGAAATTCCTGCTGCATACCGTTGACAAAAAGAGTAAATTCATCAAATTTTTCCTGCAGAACATGGGGATCGCGTTCATCAGTTTCCAAAAATTCAATCAGACGTATTAACTGCCATTTAATTTTATCTACCAGAAAATGGGGAAAATACGAATCTTCATACATGGCCTGCAGCAGAAAATATCGATCATCAAACTTATCCATCAGATGTTACTTCTCCCGTCCTCCCTTATCGCTCTCAGTGGCATACGGCCAGGCGCTCATGCCGCCTTCCAGGCTGTAAACATCCCTGCAGCCGATGCCGCGCAGAATCACTTCCGCTTCATAGCCGCGCAAATCAATCTGACAGGAAGTAATCAAACGGCAATTTTGTTCAAGTAAAGCCTTGCCGGCAGTACGCAGTTCACCTAAAGGCATATTAACTATGTGCTTAATGCCTGCAATACGATTTCTGCTGAATTCCTGCGGCGTTCTGACATCGACAAACAAATAGTCATCCTGTGCTTTCTGAGCTTCAAAGTCCTTGGGATTGATGCCGCGCATCTGACCAGCCATTTTATTATGCAGTACATTGGCCGCCGTTGCAATATTATCAATAGGCCCATTAAACGGCGGTGCATAAGCAATATCCAGTTCCGATAAATCCTGCAGGGTCGCTCCCAGAGAGATAGCCGCCACCAAAGTGTCAATGCGTTTGTCAACACCGCCGCGGCCAACAGCCTGCACTCCCAGTACTTTTTCCGTGCCTTCTTCCGCCAGAAGTTTCAAAATGATATTTTTAGCTCCCGGCATGTAGGCCAATCGGTCATTGCCCGGAACAATAACGCTTCTGAATTTAAAGCCGGCCGCAGCAGCTGTTTTTTCATTAAGACCGGTACTGCCGGCCTGCCAGTCCAGCAATTGGCAAATACCTGTTCCCAGTACTCCTGGATATTTCAGACCATCACCGCAGATATTGTCGGCAATCAGACGGCCATGCTTATTGGCTGTCGAGCCCATGGGGGTAAAGATTTTAGCGCCGCTTACCCGATGGGTATTTTCCGCGCAGTCCCCGCCGGCATAAATGGAAGGATCACTGGTCTGCAAATACTCATTAACTGCAATAGCGCCGCTGGGACCAATAGTCAGACCTGCATCACGCGCCAGTTCCACGTTGGGACGAACACCCACGGCAACGATAACCAGCTGAGCCGGAATTTCCCGCTTATCAGTCTGCACAGCTGTTACCACACCATTTTCTGCAGCAAATCCCAGTGTTTTTTCCTCCAGATATAACTGGATGCCTGCCTGCAGTAAGGGTTTTTTTATGATATCGGCCATTTCCTTATCAAGCATCTGCGGCAAGACCTGATTCTGCATTTCCACAATACTGGTTTTCAAACCGCGCTTATGAAAAGCTTCAGCCAGCTCCATACCAATAAAGCCGGCGCCAATGATTACTACATCAGTAACCTGGCGCTCCTTAATTTCTCTGTCCACCGCTTCTACATCCCAGGGGAACCAGAAACTGTGAATACCTTCAGCATCGGCCTGCGGCAAAGGCAGTTTTACCGGTGTTGAACCTGTCCCGAGTACCAGCACATCATACGGCAGGACGCATTCCTTGCCGGTAGCCAGTTCCGTGTAAACAACAGTCTTATCCTGACGGTTAATTGCCGTTACGTTACAGCCGACACGAGCATCAATAGCCTTATACTGCTTAAAATATTCCGCATTACGTTCTACACCCTGAGGCGTATGATCAAACTCAGCAAAATTCTTTACGTCACCGCCAATAAAATATGGAAAGCCGCAGGCACCATAACTCAGCTGCGGACCGCGTTCCAGAACAATAATCTCTGCTTCTTTATCACGCCTGCGTAAACGTGAGGCCGTTTTCATACCTGTAGCAACGCCGCCGATAATTACAACTTTTTTACCCATTAGCTCACATCCTTTGCATATTTTTACTTTACAATCTCATCAGTACAAATTATTTTTATGTAAGTTTTTCTTTGCTCAGCAGCAAGAAAAACCGCTGTTGTTATATTTCTTTACCAAGCAGAAAAAACCTGCTTTTTTCTCTGCTAAAAAGCTTTTTTCATCTTTCTGTCAATTGATAAGGTATTTATTTTCAAGCTGTAAATTACAGAAAATTATTAAAATGCTGCCATAGATAAATTTCTATTGACATATAGATTTTAATCATCTATGATGTATTTAAATTCATATACATATATAGCAAAGGCGCTGTTGAAGAAAATTCAACGGCGCCTTTTCTGTATAAAGGGTTTCATCAGCAAACCCAAAACACATAGTATATTCACTTATGTTATCAATCAGGAGGAGCAATCATGAGAACAGAACATGACTTTTTAGGAGAAATGGCGGTACCGGATGACGTCTACTATGGTGTGCAGACCATGAGGGCTATTGAAAATTTTCATATTACCGGTGAAAAATTAGACCCTGACTTTATCAAAGCCATGGCCACCGTCAAAAAAGCGGCGGCATTGGCCAATATGAAAACGGGACGGCTTGATAAAACAGTGGGCAATGCCCTATCGAAAGCTGCCGGCGAAATTATGAACGGTAAATTTATCGATCAGTTCCCCGTAGATCCCATTCAGGGCGGCGCCGGAACTTCAGTCAATATGAACATGAACGAAGTACTGTGCAACCGCGCTTTAGAAATTCTCGGATACCCTAAAGGACGCTACGACCTTGTTTCTCCCAATAATCATGCGAATATGTCCCAATCCACAAATGATGTTTTTCCCACCAGCATTAAAGTCTGCCTTTTGATGAAAGCCCGGCGGCTTGATCAGGTCCTGGCCAGTCTTAATGACGAACTGACTCATAAAAGCCAGGAATTCAGCCAGATACTGAAAATGGGCCGTACCCATCTGCAGGATGCCGTGCCTATTACCTTGGGTCAGGAAATGTCAGCATATGCGGCAGCAGTTCAGCGCAGCAGAAAACGTATTGCTCATTCACTGGAAAACATCCGCACCGTCAATATGGGCGGCACTGCTGTCGGTACCGGGCTAAACGCCGAACCGGCATATATTAAGGAAGTAACGGCTCAGCTTGTTAGCCTGACCGGCGAAAAATTTACAACAGCAGCAAATCTGATTGATGGTACCAGCAATACTGATGCCTTTGCCGAAGTTTCCGGCAGCTTAAAAGCCGCTGCCTTAATGCTTATCAAAATGGCCAATGATTTCCGTCTGATGGCTTCAGGACCCAGATGCGGCCTAAATGAACTTCGCCTGCCTCCCCGTCAGCCCGGCTCCTCCATTATGCCCGGCAAAGTTAATCCCGTAATTGCAGAAGTGCTTGACCAGGTATGCTATCAAGTTATCGGCAACGATCTGGCTATCAGCCTGGGCGTAGAAAACGGCCAGTTTGAACTTAATGTCATGGAACCGGTAATGGCCTTTAATCTGTTCCACTCCCTGCAGTATATGACTAATGCCGTTAATACTTTCGTCCAGTACCTGCTGAAAGATGTTCAGGCCAATCAGGCCGCCTGCCAGTATTGGGTAGACCACAGCGTCGGTATTATCACTGCCCTGCTGCCCCATATCGGCTATGAACGCTCTTCTGCTCTGGCACGGGAAGCCTACACCACCGGACGCCCTGTCAGTGAGATTATTTTGGAACATGGTTACCTTACCAAACAGCAGATTAAGTATATACTGTCACCTCAGGAAATGACTCATCCCGGTATTGCCGGCAAAGACCTTCTGGGAAAAACCGCAGCCTCCCAACAGCATATTTCCTGAAATTCAGTCCAAGCATAAAAAAAGCTATCCATTCGGATAGCTTTTTTCTTATTGCTTTTTAAAATTGCTTTTGGGCTGCTTGCAAACCGGGCAGACAAAAGTATCCGGCTCCTGACTGAGGTCGCCTTCATATACATAACCGCATACGCTGCAAACCCATCTTTCCTGAGCCTGTTCAGTTTCTTCAGCTGCCGGTCCCTGATAAGTAGGCGCATTCTTCGGCGCCCGTCCCTTGATAACCTCATGATAATATTTGTATGTCATCGGCTGAGCGTCACTTAATATTTGCGCATCTAATACGCGGGCTAAAATGACAAAATGTGTTTCCATTTCATAACTTCCCAAAACCTCTGCCGTAATATATCCGCAGCAATTATCAGTTATTACAGGCAATCCATCGCGCAGCTCCCAGCTGAATTCAGCAGCGGCAAATTTATCAGTATCCCTTCCGGAACAGAAACCAAGTCTGGCAATAACATTCTGAGAGGTTTGCTCGGATATAATTGACAAGGCAAATTTTCCGGCCCTGCAAATGACGTCATAAGTATAGTTATCACGATTAACACTGATTGCTACAATAGGATTCTGACTGGTAACCTGTACTGCAGTATTAATAATGCAGCCGGTAGGACGCTGTCCATCCATTGCCGTTAAAGCATACATTCCGTAACTGAGCTTCCATAAAGCAGACATATTCATAATCGACACCCCCGGTATTATTTTTTACTAATTATCTATTATTTATTATAGCAAAAGATATTCTTTCTGGCATCATTTATACAGTAAATAAGGCTGCACCTGTTTTTTAAAAGCCGCATCTTCCTGCTGCCATCTGCTGAACACAGCTGCCGGTTCCTCCTGCAGACGCAGACTGTCTTCCCCCAAAGCAATATCAGCCTTATAGCCTTCGGCATATTCTCTTTTGGGGAATAATAATTTTTCAGGATACAGCTTCTGCAGCGTATGCACAAGCAGGTAGCCCAGCTCCGAAGTATTAACTTTCTCCGGCTGCAGCAAATAAATTTCCACGCCTTTAACCAGTTGCCCTGAATAACTGCCGTATCTGGGAATAAAGGCAGCCGGTCTGAATGCCACGCCATTAATTTGCAAAGCTGTTAAAGCGCGATAAACTTCATATTCATCAACAAAAGGAGCGCCCACGTAATAAAAAGGTTTGGCTGTACCAACACCAACAGAAAGATTCGTATCTCCGGCAACACCTGTGGCAGCATATAAAGCAGCAGTTTCTGCCGTAGGAATCAGCGGGGACGTGCTGACCCACGGCAAACCCGTATCGCGCCACTGCATACTGCGTTTCCAATGTTTCATGGGAATAACAGTCAAGGCGCATTTTATCTGCTCATGTTCGTTAATATAACGGGCATACTCTCCAATGGTTAAGCCGTGCCGCAGAGGCAATTCATAAAGACCGATAAATGTCTTAAACTGCGGTTTCAGTACCGGTCCATCCACCTCGCCGCCCAACGGATTGGGTCTGTCAAAGACAATAACCGGCTTACCGGCAGCCGCACAGGCCTCCATAGCATAGGCCATTGTTGATACATAAGTATAATGCCGCACGCCGATATCCTGCAAATCAATACATAATACATCAATATTCTGCAGCATTTCAGCTGAAGGATGTTTATTATCTCCATACAGGCTGTAAACGGTAAGCCCCTTAAAAATTGCGTTATTAAATTCTTCTCCGGCAGCAATCGCTCCGTAAAAACCATGTTCCGGTACAAAAACAGCTGTCAGATTATATTTTGCCTGCAGCCTGTCCACCGTACTTATTAATTTACTGTCCACACCGGTCTGATTGGTCAATAAACCTACACGTTTGCCCTGCAGCAAATTATCGTACTCCTGCGTTCGTTCTACCCCCAGCTCCACCTGACCGGCCATCATTTTATTTGCCGGCAGCATCATCAGCACTACCGCTACTACCACCACAAAAAATTTTTTCAAGCTCTCTTGCATACCAATCCCTCAATCAAATTATCTTATAAACTCAACAAACAAAAAGGCTCCCGCTACGGGAGCCTTTGATATTTAAAGACCTTGCGCCTGCCATTCAGCTTCCTTAAAACCAACTAACACAAACTTATCTGTGACTAACAGCGGACGCTTTACCAGCATGCCGTCAGATGCCAGCAGTTCCAACTGCTCCTGCTCAGTCATCTGCGGCAGTTTATCCTTTAGCTGCAGGGTTTTATATAAAGTACCACTGGTATTGAAAAACCTTTTTAACGGCAAGCCACTCTGATGATACCATTTAGTTAACTCTTCCAATGAAGGATTTTCCTCTTTGATATCACGTTTAGTAAAATCTGCTCCCTTCATCAGCAGATATTTTTCTGCTTTCTTGCAAGTACCGCATTTGGCATAACATATAAACAGCATACTCAC
Source organism: uncultured Phascolarctobacterium sp. (assembly GCA_900552005.1). Classification (GTDB taxonomy): domain Bacteria; phylum Bacillota; class Negativicutes; order Acidaminococcales; family Acidaminococcaceae; genus URXU01. Next base: position 83,303 of record URXU01000004.1, read on the forward strand.
GACCTCCTCTTACTGCTGTAATTCCTGCCGCAGATAAGCTTCAGCAGCCTGCAGCTGCAGGTCAACCGTTGCCGTATCAGGCAGCTCCACAGTTACATCGGGCTCAATACCCACATTATGGATGGAAACACCGGATGGCGTATAATATTTGGCCGTAGTAATCTTCAACGCCGTATTTTGGTCAATCCTATACACGCCCTGCACACTGCCCTTGCCAAATGTCTTGACACCAAAAAGCCTTCCGGCCTTAGTATCCTTTACAGCTCCGGCCACAATCTCTGCCGCGCTTGCTGTACCATGATCCACCAAAACAGCCAGCGGATATTTAACTTTTTCCAGTGAAGACTGCTCTACATATTTATCGCCGTTTTTATACACCAGTGAAACAATTGGTCCTTTCGGCACCAGCATACCGGCTACGGCCACACCATCATCCAATATTCCGCCCGGATTGCCGCGCAAATCCAAAATAGTGGCCTGCATACCGTCAGCTTCCAATTTGGCATACTCTTTCTTAAAATCTGCTCCCGTATTTTCATTAAATACTGTTATTCTGATATAGCCGATTTTCGTTCCCGGCAGCATCTGTCCCCCGACAGACGGTGTTTTAATATCACTGCGCACTACACGCACAGTTTTCTGTTCGCCGTCTTTGCTTTTCAGCAGCAATACTACTTCCGTACCCTGTTTGCCGCGAATTTTATCAGCAACGCCGGTCATATCCAGATTTTTTGTGTCAGTACCATCCACTGCCAGAATAATATCACCGCTCTTGATACCTGCCAGATCGCCCGGATTATCAGGTATGGCGGAAATAACCACATAGTCATCTCCGCGCTTGCCGAAGACGATACCAATGCCTCCGAAGCTTCCTTCCGTCACTTCACTTAATTTGGCAAAATTTTCCTTATCCAGATAAACGGAATACGGATCTCCCAAGGACTTGACCATTCCTTCTATAGCACCGTCAAAAAGCTTATTATTATCAATCTGACCGTCAAAATTACTTTTAACGATGCTCATGGTGCGTAAAAAACGCAATGCCCCGGCGGCATCACCGGTAATGTCCTGTACCTTCCAGGTTACAGCGCCTAAGGTTACTGCTACAGATATAAGGCAGCAAGCTACTAGTTTCAAATTCTTTCTGTCAAACAATTTCTAACTGCCTCCAGCAAAATTAAGGTAAATAATTTAAAGGTTCTGTTACTTCACCATGCAAACGCACTTCAAAATGACAGTGCGGACCAGTTGACCAGCCTGTGCTGCCGGCATAGGCAATAACTGTGCCTCGATTTACATATTGACCTTCACTGACATTCAGCGACTGATTATGACCATAAAGAGTTACCAGTCCACCGCCATGGTCAATCATTACGGCATTACCATAGCCGCCAAGCCAGCCGCTGTAAATAACCGTTCCGGAATCAGCTGCATGAATCGGTGTACCGTAATCAACCGCAATATCCATACCTGAATGATACCTTGTTGTACCGAATACGGGATGGGTGCGCCAGCCATAATAAGAAGTTATCTCACCGCTGCAGGGCCACATAAACTGTCCTGTGCCGCCTCCGTGCATCGATGTCTGACCGCTGCTTTCCATATTGCGCAGCATGGCAGCAATATTTTCAGAAATAGCCAGCAGACGGTCATACTCTTCTTCACTGTCATGCTGAGCTTCCTCAGCTTTATACAAAATTTCAGCTCTTTTTTCACGAACAGCATCTACCTGTGCTTTTTTCGCATCAAGCTCAGACTTGGTAATCTGAATTTCCTGCATTTCTTTATCAAGTTCGCCCTGGCGAGCCTGAATTTCAGCTGTGGATTTCTTGATATCTTCCAGCATGGCTACATCACGGGCAATTATCTTCTGCAAGAGATACATACGAGAAGAAAACTCTGTAAAATCTGCTGCACCCAGCAAAATATCCAGATAATTCAATTGTCCGTTCATGTAAATATTGCGCAGACGCCTGCCATAGAGCTTCATTCGCTCATCCAGTTCCTGTTTTTTAGCTTCCAGCTGAGCCTGATTTTCATCTATGCTGCTTTGCAGTTTATCACTTTTTTGCTGCAGCTCATTGGACTGAGCCTGCAGCTCTCGCAGCTGGCCCATGACTTCGTCCAGACTGGCGCTGGCAGCTTCCGCCTCCTGTCTGGCTGCTGCCTTGCGTGTTTCCATTTCCTGCATTTTCTGCTGTACTTCATTGAGTTCCGCTTTTTTATCGTCAATTTCATTGGCAAAGCTCAAATTCATAAATACAGGCAGCAAACACAGCCATGAAGCCAACAGCGCACTTGCAATTCTTGTCTTCTTCATTCTGCGCCCACCTTAAACGCGTAAAAATTTACGCAGCGAAATATAACTGCCCAAGGCACCAATGCCAGTACCGGCAAGCAGCAAAAACAGAGATACATAAGTCAGCAGCGGATAAGCCGGCAATAAAGGCAAAAACGCCAGAGTTGCATAAATTTTAGTCTGCAGCCCGCTGTAAATAATATTAATCAGCAGAGCTGCCAAAACGGCACCAAAAAAGCCCAAAGTCATGCCTTCCAGTAAGAAAGGCCAGCGGATAAACCAATCCGTAGCGCCAACATATTTCATAATAATAACTTCTTTGCGTCTGGCAAAAACAGTCAATCTGATGGTATTGGAAATAATGAACAAGGTTGCCATGGAAAGAAATACTACCAGCATAATACCGCCAAAGCGCAGAATTCTCGTTAATTGGAACAGATTTTCCACAACTTCCTGTCCAAACTTGGCTGTTTCTACTTTCGGCAATTCACTGATTTGCGGTGTCAGCTCTTTAATTCTTTCCGGAGTATCAACCTGTACATCAAAATAATTGGGAAAGGGATTATCCGTACCCAGTGAATCCAGCAACTGCTGCTGATCTCCCAGGCGTTCACGAAATTTTGCCAGAGCTTCTTCCTTACTTATGAAGGTTACTTTTTCTACTCCCGGATATTCCTTAAGCTTATTGCCAACCCGTTCCAAGTCCTCATTATCTGCCTCATCCAGCATATAAACAGAAATCTGTACCTGACTTTCAAGATACTTAGCAAGATTATTGGTATTCAGGAAAATGAGCAGGAACATGCCCAGAACCAGCAAGGAAACAGCCACTGTAGAAATGGAAGCAAAGCTCATAAAGCCGTTGCGGCGTATAGATTTGTATGTTTCACGAATAAAATACTCTTTCGTACTAAAGCTCATATCCATACACCCCGTTTTTCTCGTCACGCACAATTCTGCCTTTTTCAATAGCAATTACACGCTTGCCCATGGCATCGACAATTTCCTTATCATGCGTTGCCATAACAATTGTTGTTCCGGAAGCGTTAATTTCCTGAAAAATCTCCATAATATCCCAGCTGGTTTCCGGGTCAAGATTGCCGGTAGGTTCGTCGGCAATTACCAGCAACGGATCGTTGACTATTGCCCGGGCAATAGCTATACGCTGCTGCTCGCCGCCACTTAATTCATTAGGATAGGAATTGCAGCGATTGCGCAGGCCAACCAAATCCAGCACATTCATCACCCGGCGTTTAATTTTTCTGTAAGGCGCTTCAATAACCTGCATGGCAAATGCCACATTTTCATATACTGTTCTGTCCGGCAGCAAACGGTAGTCCTGGAAAATAATTCCCAGCTGACGGCGCATGTAGGGTATTTCCTTATCCTGCAGCTTAAGAATATCAATTCCATTGACAAAAATGCTGCCCGTTGTAGGAATAACTTCACGGAACAGCATTTTAATAAAGGTAGATTTGCCTGCACCGCTGGGACCAACGACAAAGACAAATTCACCCGGCTCAATATGAATATTAACATCCTGCAGTGCAGCCGATCCTCCGGGATAGATCTTGCTGACGTTTGACATTAAAAGCACAATTTATTCTCTCCCTTCAGACACTTTTAGAATCTTGCAAAAGTCCAAAAGCCATACTGACATTTTTCATTGCCTGACAACGCAATCCTTCCAGACGCTGCCAGCAGATATCCGTTCCCTGAACAGCTTTTTCGGCAGCCTCCACAACATGCAGAGCTTCAAGGCTGCCAACCTGTCCTGCGCTAATGCCGGACACCTCTTTAATAAAACCATCTATTTTAGGATCATAGGAAACCGCAGCAAAAGGAACATGCATTACAGAAGCAAAAATCAGCGCATGCAGCCGCATTCCGATCAGCAGTGAAAAATTACCTATTAACGATAAAAACTGTTCTGTATCACAGGGCATGTCCAAAACAGTACTGCTTGAGCGATGCTTAAGATACTGCTGTAATTTTTTGCATACTGCCACATCGGCAGGATACTGCAAAGGCAGTAATACCAAATGAGCCTGATACTTTTCTGTCAGTAAATCTGCTGCCTTGGCCAGCTCCTCCAAATAATGACTCTCACCGGGCCATTGTCTTACAGATATGGCAATCAGCTTCTTCTGTTCCGGCACTGCAAACTTTTGCAGCAGCTGTCTGCCTTGCTGCAATGGGGCCTGAGGCAAAGTCAGAACAGCATCTGCCGTCAAGCAAACTTTTTCTGACGGAATCCCTATTTTTCGCAGTTCTTCCAGTGAATCCGTATCACGCACGGTAATCATATCAGCGCTGCTGCATACAAATCGCGTCAGTCTGCGTAAAATACCGGAATTAATCGGTCCGATTCCCTGGCCAAATAACATTACTTTTTTGCCAAACCAGCGGCCCAAAGCCAATACGCTTAAATAATATAGCAGACTCTTTTTACTGGTAACATCCTGCAGCAAGCTTCCGCCGCCGCTCAGCAGCAAATCACTGCTGCGGATAGCGGAAATTATTGCCAAAGGATTAAACCGATGAATGGAGGCAACGCAATGACGCGCTGCCGTCGCTTCCGGATTACCGGAGATAACCGTTAGATTTACAGAGGCGTCTTTACTGCGCAGCGCTTTTACAATGGCTGTCAGCATCGCTTCATCTCCGGCATTAGCAAAGCCATAATATCCGGAAATTACTATTTTACTCATTACTCAAGGTATCTCCTTTTTAATCTTTCCCAGCGCGGCAACAGCAATGCCACAATCACAACGGCAATAATGCCCAGCGCAGCACCGGCAACATAGCCGTCAAAAGCACGCGCCACACTCATCCAGACAGGCGTCCGCATATGACAGAATGTTTGCACCAGCGAACCCTGCCCGATAACTGCCGCGCAGGCCAGCACAAACTGCCATAATCTCGGCGCGCCTTTATACGCAGCAAAAACAGCCAGGAAGAAGGCCGGATGCCCTACCAAAAATTCCTTACCGCGCGGACGGGCATACATTATCTGCTCTAATAAAGCACGCATCTTCAATTCAGCAGCCGTTACCGGTACACCATCCGTATGACCGCTGCGGCCGATGAAATAATATACAACAAACATTAAAACACCTAAAATCAGCAGATGTTTTAAGGTAATATCAGTATTAACAAAAGATTGCAGGCGCCAACCAAAAGCACGCAGGCCGCGTCCCATAATTTTCAGCAAATCATACTTTTTAATATACAGTGCTGCGGTAAGCAAAACAGGCAGCATAAAGGTTATCTTAACACCACGATAAATATCAATTTCCAGCAGGAAGCGGCTGTCAGCCAATACAGCCGATAACAGCATTGCACCGACCAGTGACATCAAAATGGCAAAGGCCAGCTGCCAGAGAGCATTGCCAATAATACTCATCAGTTTTTTATTTTTTTCCCGGCAGGTATCCCAAATGTTAAAAATAACGCTCATGGACAAAGCTGGGAAAGTTACGGCTGCCGCCAAAGCCAGCAACTGCCTGGTAAGTAAGCCGCGTCCCAGCATTAAGAATACGGCAGCGCCCAAACTCAAAACGGCCCATAAGACTATTTGTCTGCGGCGATTCAGGGTCAAGAGCAGCGAAATATACAGTACTACTGCTGCCATAACAGCCGCAATCAGCGGCAGATAGACCATTTTATCCGGGAAATACGGACCGGCATATACTTTGCCGTCATTATTGCCAGGAGCTTCAAAAACTCCTGCTTCACCAATATTAAAGCCGCGAGCCTTAACACTCTTGGTAATATTCTGAACGTATTCCAGATTCATTGCCAGCAAATCTTTGCCTTCTTTAGGCATCATAAAAGGACGAATATAGTTAACGCGGATATTGCGCTCTTCATCAGTCAGTGCCCAGCGGCGTAAAGCTTCGCCTACCGAAATCTTCTTTTGTTCAGCGCCGTCAATTACATAAGACCGTGCAGCATTATATTCCACACCGGCAGCCAGCGGCAGCAATCCGTCAATTTTGGCAAACTGCAGCTGAGTGTAATGTTCAAGCATTATCAATTTCATGCCCTGAGCATTCATTTTTGCTGCCATGTAATCAGTTAATTTAGGATATCCTACGGTCTCTGTACCACAAGGCATATAGGCCGTAATATCCACATTGGTTTTCTGGATGCGGCGGAAAAGACCATCTATCTGCTCAGCATTGACATCAGTATAATTTTGCGGACGTACAATAACATGGAACCCCATGGAGGAAATTTTGCGAATATCAGCTGCCGGCAAACCCAGCGGAGCCTGCAGCAAACCTAACGGTTCATCAAATTTACCTTCAGGAACCAAAGCCGTACTGCCAATAACTTCTACAATACGCGGACTGCTGCTGAGCTGTTTAATACGTTCACTGCCGTAACGCAGACGCAGATCCTCCAGCACGTCATCATAGGTTTCCTTATCACTGCCTTCAGCAATATATACTGCATTATTCCGCACGGCATTTTGCTGCAGTACCGGTGCAAAAACACCTGCATCACTGCCCAAAGCCTCAGCCTTATGCAGTTCTTCACCGGTAATTACCGTCACCACATTATTTCTGTTCAGACGTTCCAGCGTAGTATCAAAAACCATAAGCGAGGTTATTCCCGCAGCCTTAAATCTTTCCAGAACGGTTTCTTCAGGAAGGCCTTCCAGGGCAGCCAGCTTACGCAGATTTTCATACTCCATAGCCATTTCTACGGTATTATTATTCTGTTCTATGCCATGACGCACCACGTTCAGCCACAAAGCGCAGCAGAAACCAACCAGCACTATGGCTAAAAGTATCGGATTATAACGGCTCTTCATTGATTTCACCTTTCTTGCTGTCAGCAGCCATTAAATTTTCTTTTGCTGACTGCGCAGATAACTTTCCACAAAATTCATCAGATCACCATCCATAACAGCCTGAATATTACCAGTCTCCGTTCCTGTACGATGATCCTTTACCATTGTATAGGGCTGGAAAACATAGGAACGAATCTGACTGCCCCACTCGATAGCCTGATAATCACCGGCTAAATCACTGATCATGGCGTCTTGTTTTTGTTTTTCATACTCATATAATTTAGCACGCAAAAGCTGCAGGCAGCGTTCACGGTTTTGAATCTGAGAGCGTTCATTTTGACACTGAACTACGATACCGGTAGGTTCATGAGTCATACGAACAGCGGAAGACGTTTTGTTTACATGCTGTCCGCCGGCACCGCTGGCACGATATGTATCAACACGTACTTCGTCCATATTAATATTAACTTCTACCGTATCGTCAAGTTCCGGCATTACATCAACAGCAGCAAATGAAGTATGACGGCGTGCATTTGCATCAAACGGCGAAATGCGTACCAGTCGATGCACACCTTTTTCAGACTTCATAAAGCCATAGGCATTATGACCGTTGATCTGTATCGTTGCGCTTTTTACACCGGCTTCATCGCCAGGCTGAAAATCCAATGTTTCAACAGTAAAATTATTTTTCTCCGCAAAGCGTATAAACATACGCAGCAGCATGGAAGTCCAGTCCTGTGCCTCGGTGCCGCCGGCACCGGCATGCAAGGTAAGAATGGCATTATTGGCATCATACTCACCGCTGAGCAGCATGCCAAGCTCCAGATGTTCCAGTTCTTCCTTGCTCTTATGCAGCAATTCTTCCATTTCCGGCAGCAGGCTTTCGTCGCCTTCCTCCGTGGCCATCTCCCATAATGTTTCCAAATCGTCAATATTAGCGGCCAGCTTATGGAAACCGTCAACTTCTTCTTTCAAAGCATTAACATCCTGAGCTGTTTTCTGTGCTTTTTCCGGGTCATCCCAAAAAGTGGGATCGCCCATTTTATGTTCTAATTCGGCAATGCGGTCTTCTTTGACAGCGATGTCAAAGAGATCCCCTCATTTCCTCTAATTTTGCCTGCAAATTAGTTATTTCGGGTTTGTACTCTTCAATCAGCAAATTATTCACAACCTTTCACTGTTTAAAATTATTTATACAAAAATTTATTTATCTTTGCCGCAGCAATTTTTATACTTTTTGCCGCTGCCGCAGGGGCATAAATCATTACGTCCCACTTCGTCTTTTTTGGCAGCAGGCTGCTGCGGGCCGTCATCGCCGGCAGGATTGTTCATCGAAGCATTTTCCAGATGGTCTTCCACTTTCGGCTGCGTGATAACGTTGACTCTGTAAATGTAGCGTACAACATCATCCTGAATAGCATCTATCATAGCTTCAAACATATCATAGGCTTCAAATTTATATTCTACCAGCGGATCCTTCTGTCCGTAAGCGCGCAGGCCTACGCCTTCACGCAGCATATCCATGGCATCCAGATGTTCCATCCAGTGATTGTCAACAACCTTGAGCATAACCAGATTTTCCAGTTCACGCATCAAATCAGAGCCAATGGCTTCTTCACGTTCCTGATAATGTTCCACCGCAACTTTGTGCAGGAATTCATCAAGTTCCTCACGGCTCAGATTCTGCAGATATTCTACGGTAAGCAATCCTTTAGGAGCATAAAATTCTTCGGCATACTGAATCAGAGATTTCAGATCCCAATCCTCAGAATAAACTTCCGGAGGAGCATACATGGCCAAGGTGCGGTCAACGACTTTATCAACCATTTCCATAATGGTATCACGCAAATTAGTCTGATGCAGGATTTTCTTACGCTGAGCATAGATTACTTCACGCTGCTGATTCATAACGTCATCATATTCGAGGACATGTTTACGGATACTGAAATTGCGCGCTTCCACTTTCTTCTGCGCATTTTCAATGGATTTTGTTACCAGAGAATGTTCAATAGGCTCGTCATCATCCATACCCAGTTTATCCATAATACCGGCAATATTATCACTGCCGAAAAGACGCATCAAATCGTCTTCCAAAGACAGGAAGAATTTGGAAGAACCAGGATCACCCTGACGGGCGCAGCGTCCGCGCAGCTGATTATCAATGCGGCGGCTTTCATGACGCTCAGTACCGATAATATGCAGACCGCCGAGTTCCGGAACGCCTTCACCCAGCACAATATCAGTACCACGGCCAGCCATATTGGTAGCAATGGTTACAGCACCATATTGACCGGCACCGGAAATGATTTCAGCCTCTTTTTCATGATATTTCGCATTTAAAACATTATGAGGAATGCCGCGGCGTTTCAGCATAGCAGACAGTTCTTCGGACTGGGAAATGGAAGTAGTGCCGACAAGTACGGGCCGTCCTGATTTATGGCATTCTTCAATTTCATTAACTGCAGCCTTATACTTAGCCAATTTAGTTTTATAAATAACATCCGGTGCGTCAATACGAATCATTGGCTTATTAGTAGGAACAACTACGACGCTGAGATTATAAATCTTCTGGAATTCCTGTTCTTCCGTCTTAGCAGTACCAGTCATACCGGACAGTTTATTATACATGCGGAAATAATTCTGGAAGGTAATAGTTGCTAAAGTCTGACTTTCGCGTTCTACCTTTACCCCTTCCTTGGCTTCAATAGCTTGATGCAGGCCTTCGGAAAAACGACGGCCGAACATCAAACGGCCGGTAAACTCGTCAACGATGATTACCTGTCCATCCTTAACGACATAATCACGGTCACGGTGCATCAAAGCTTTGGCTTTCAATGCGCACATAAGCTGATGAGAATAATCAACACCGTGTTCATTGTCATACATATTGCTGATGCCCAGCATTTTTTCTGCTTTAGCAATACCAACTTCTGTGGGTGCTACCTGTTTTTGCTTTTCATCAACAGTATAATCTTCGCCTTCAGTCATATTGGCTACTACATGAGCCAGTACCTTGTACAAATCAGTTGATTTTTCGCCTGGACCGGAAATAATCAGCGGTGTACGGGCTTCATCAATCAAAATACTGTCAACCTCATCGACGATGCAGTAATTCAGCTCACGCTGCACCATCTGATCCTCACTGACAACCATGTTGTCACGCAGATAGTCAAAACCAAATTCATTATTGGTACCGTAGGTTATATCTGCCGCATAAGCCGCGCGGCGTGCCGGAAAATCCATGTCATGGACAATCAGGCCTACGGACAGTCCCAAAAATTTATAAACTCTGCCCATTTCTTCACTGTCACGCTTAGCCAGATAATCATTGACGGTAACAACGTGTACGCCTTTGCCGGTTAATGCATTCAAATAAGCCGGCAAAGTAGCTACCAGGGTTTTACCTTCACCAGTACGCATTTCCGCAATCTTGCCGCGATGCAGTACACAGCCGCCAATCAGCTGAACATCAAAATGCCGCATACCAAGGACACGTTTAGAAGCTTCACGCACTACGGCAAAAGCTTCCGGCAAAATATCATCCAGGGTTTCACCTTTTTGCAGACGTACTTTAAATTCAGCAGTTTTAGCTGCCAGATTAGCAGAACTTAAATTTTCAACACTTTTTTCCAGACTGTTAATCTTATCTACAATAACACGAATCTGTTTTAATTCTTTTTCATTAGGATCACCGAAAATCTTCTTTAAAATGTTTTCGAGCAAAATCATCACTCCTTAAAAATATGGTGTATAAAAACACTACACCTAATATACAATTATAGCAGAAATATTTTTGAAAATCAAAAAGCACAGAACCAAAGTCCTGTGCTTTTTGTGAAGTTTACGTAAAAACTATGCTTATTTAAATTCAGGAGAAAGCAGGCCATATTTACCATCTTTACGACGATATACTACATTGGTGCTTCCAAAATCAGGATCATAGAATACGAAGAAATCATGATTCAGCAGGTTCATCTGCAAAATTGCTTCTTCTACATTCATCGGATGCAGAACAAACTTTTTGTTTTTAATGATTTCAAATTCGCCATCATCTTCTGCCGGTGCCGGAGCTGCCGGTACATCTGCAAAGTTGCTGTATTTTCTCTTCATAAGACGAGTTTTATATTTATGAACCTGGCGTTCAATTTTTTCAACAACCAAATCGATGGAAGAATACATATCTTTAGTCGATTCCTGTGCTCTCAGTAAAATACCGCTTGCCGGAACAGTAATTTCTACAATATGATTGCCTTTTTCAACTTTCAGTACTGCAGAAATGTCGCCTACTGTTTTAAACTGTCTGGTAACTTTCGTAATTTTCTTTTCGACATACTCTTTGAGAGCCGGAGTTACATCGATGTTTCTACCTTTTACAATAACGTTCATAAATCATTCCTCCTTGACGCTTCAAGGTATTTGGTATCTCTACCTTTGTTGCTATTAGGATTCGTCATTTCAGAGAGAAATTCCTGCTTTACTTTGCAATTTTAGCAAAAAATTTTATTTTAAAACAAAAAGTGTAACATTATTACAGATTATAAAATCTTAGACAGGAAGCTGCGCGTTCTTTCTTCCTTGGCATTGCTGAAGATATCTTCCGGCGTTCCTTGTTCCAAAATATTACCGCCGTCTACAAAAATTACCCGGTCGCCTACTTCACGGGCAAACCCCATCTCATGTGTTACAACAACCATGGTCATGCCTTCGTTAGCCAGGCTCTTCATAACGTCCAGTACTTCATTAATCATTTCCGGATCCAGAGCGGAGGTAGGTTCATCAAACAGCAGCGCCTTCGGCTTCATGCACAAAGCGCGGGCAATAGCCACACGCTGCTGCTGGCCGCCGGAAAGCTGTTCAGGATATGCGGAGGCCTTATCCGCCAGACCTACTTTTTTCAAATAGGCCATAGCCGTTGCCTCAGCGTCCTGCTTTTTTATACCGCGTACTTTCATGGGCGCCAGCATCAAATTTTCCAGAACAGTCATATGCGGGAAAAGATTAAAGCGTTGGAAAACCATGCCTACTTCTTTGCGGATTTCATTAATATTGGCTTCACTGTTCAGAGGAATACCATCTATTACAATGCTGCCGCTGCTGGGCTCTTCAAGATAATTCATGCAGCGCAGCAAAGTACTCTTGCCGCTGCCGGAAGGACCGATGATAACCACAACTTCTTTTTCAGCAATAGTAAGGTTAATGCCTTTCAGTACCTGTAAATCGCCAAAATTCTTTTTCAGATCGGTAACTTTAATCATTTCTTTTGTCATTTTGTATCATACCTCCGCTCCAGCATGCCGACAAATCTTGCCACAGCAAAAGTCATCACCAGATAAATAATCGCTACTGCCATCCAGATTTCAAAGGATGCATAAGTGCGGGCAATAATCAGCTGTCCGCGGCGCGTCAGTTCTTCAAAACCGATTACGGATACCAGTGAGGAATCCTTAAGCATGGCAATAAATTCATTGCCCAGCGGCGGAATAATACGTTTAAAAGCCTGCGGCATAATAATGTAGCGCATGGTCTGCGCCCAGCTCATGCCAAGACTCCGGCCTGCTTCCATCTGACCTTTATCGATGGACTGAATGCCGGCTCGGAAAATTTCTGCAATATAAGCGCCACTGTTAATGGAGCAGGCGGAAATCGCCGCAAAAAACGGATCTACACGTTCACCGATTATGCTTGGCAAAGCGAAGTATACCAGGAAAATCTGAACCAAAAGCGGAGTGCCGCGGATAAAATCTACATATACATTAGCCAGGTAACGCAGCGGTTTAACACTGCAAAGGCGGGCAATACCCACTAAGCAGCCAATTAACAGACCTAGGCCCACACTTATTGCAGTAACCTCTACAGTAATGGCAGCACCGGCCAAAAGCAGCGGAAACGAATCTGCCATTAAGTTAAAATTCAAATCCATTACTTCCATCCCTTCTATGATGTTGGACTAAACAAGCATAATTCACGTAAAATTATTTATCTTCACCGAACCAGGTTTTATAAATTTTGTCAAATTCGCCGTTCTTTTTCAGTTCAGCCATGGCTTTGTTAATATCGGCAGCCAGTTTTTCGTTGCCTTTTTTCACAGCAATACCGTAATCTTCTGCTTCCATTTTTTCACCAACTACTTTAGCAGATTCACTGCCGCCCTGCTGCAGATAGTAAGCAACAACCGGAGCATCATTGATAACAGCATCAGCGCCGCCGTTTTTCAGCTCCATGGAAGCTTCACTTTGAGTATTGAAAGCGGTTACCTGAGCATTGGGAATAGAACGGGATTTCTTTTCACCGGTAGTACCAATCTGGCAGGCAATGCGTTTGCCTTCCAGGTCTTTCAGGCTTTTAATATCATTATTGTCTTTATTTACCATGATTACCAAACCGGAAGTATAATACGGATCACTGAAAACAATTACTTTTTTACGCTCATCAGTAATGCTCATACCGGCAATGGCCACATCAATATTGCCAGCATTCAGGGCCGGAATCAGCGCATCAAAACCCATATTCTGCACTTCAACTTTATAGCCCATCTGTTTGCCGATTGCACGAATCAAATCAATATCAAAGCCGGTAAATTCCTTACTGCCTTCTTTCTGGAATTCAAACGGCGCAAAACTCGGTTCAGTACCCACACGCAGAACTTTTTCAGCAGAAGCAGCATCTTTCTTTTCTCCGCCGCAGCCTGCAAGCATCATGGCACAAGCAACCATGATCATCATTACCAACATCAACAATTTTTTCATTACTAAATCCCCCTCATTGTTTAAATTGTTTGCCAAAATAAATACGGAGCACAGGCTATCTCCAGCACTTTGTGCCCCGCAAAGCAAAACCGAAAATTATTATTTCTTCACTTCACCAAACCAGGTTTTGTAAATCTTGTCGTATTCACCGTTCTTTTTCAGCTCGGCCAGAGCTTTGTTGATGTCAGCAGCCAGTTTGTCATTACCTTTTTTAACGGCAATGCCATATTGTTCAGCTTCCATAACTTCGCCCACGGTTTTAGCGGTTTTGTTGCCGCCCTGAGCCAGATAGTAACCAACAACAGGACTGTCGTTGATAACGGCGTCAACACCATGATTGGTCAGTTCCATAGCAGCTTCGGTATTGGTATTGAAAGCGGTTACTTTAGCACCGGCAACACTTCTTGCCTTGCCTTCACCGGTAGTACCAATCTGGCAGGCGATGCGTTTGCCTTCCAAATCTTTCAGGCTCTTAATATCATTGTTGTCTTTGTTAACCATGATAATCAAACCGGAAGTATAGTAAGGATCAGAGAAAGTAACAGCCTGTTTGCGTTCATCCGTAATGCTCATGCCGGCGGCAACCACATCAATATTGCCGGCGTTCAAGGCCGGAATCAGCGCGTCAAAACCCATGTTTTGAATTTCAACCTTGTAGCCCATCTGTTTGCCGATTGCCCGAATCAGGTCCATATCAAAACCGTCATAATCCTTGCTGCCTTCCTTTTGGAATTCAAACGGCGCAAAAGTCGGTTCAGTACCTACACGCAGAACTTTCTCTGCAGAAGCGGCATCCTTCTTTTCTCCGCCGCAGCCAACTGCCAGCATGGCAACCGCCGCAATCAGGGCCATAACCATGATTAAGATTTTTTTCACTTCATACAGCTCCTTTCATTTTTTAAACATTAATCCTGCATAAAATTTACATTTATTATATAACTATTTATTTGAAACAGCAATAAAAAATTCTGTTTTTTCACATATTTACGCAGAGAAAAATTATGCAGTCCAGCTGACCTGGTCTTCGCCCCCACACTCGCCTGCTGGGAGGTTCGCTCCTAAGCCTTCGCGCTCCCCACTACTGCTCCTCTCGCTTTGCGGCAGGACTTACTTCTAAGCTGCACCGTGCTCACAGCCGCTTTGGACTGCTTACGTGGATCGTTTTGCCTGCAACTGGCATCGACTTGCAACCACAGACCTGAACTGCATTCCTAATTATATGCCTTTAGAAATTTTTGCGCAAGCAGCTATTTAATATTTGACAAAAAAGTGATATACTAATTGCACCACTTATGAACGGACGGATTTTTATGATTGCCATACCTCAGTGTCTTGATTTCGCTAACGACGAATCGACTAGAGAAATCTGTGACTTCTATTTAAAAATTTTAGAACGCAAAAACAAAGACCTATACATGCACAGCCAACAGGTTGCCAATTATTCGGCCAGTACCGCGGCCAAGCTCGGACTTCCGCTTTCGGAAGTTGCCACCATCAAGACTGCGGCACTGTTACATGATATAGGTCATCTTTCTGTGCCCAATCTGATCCTTTACAAAGCGCCTTTTCTTACAACTCGCGAACAGACTATTTACAAGCGTCACTGTATTGCCGGCGCCAGTATGCTGGAAAATATTCCTGAATTCAGCAGTATAGCGGAAATCATCCGGGCACATCACGAGCAGTGGAACGGCAAAGGCTACCCTAAACGTCTCAAAGGTCAGAACATTCCTCTGGGCGCGCGTATTATTGCCGTCGCCAATTATTATGACAGATTTTTGAATCCGTGCACTCAGCACTGGCAAAAAACCCATGATGACGCTATTGTCGAACTAAAAAACAAAGCTGGTCTGGAATTTGATCCGGCAGTGGTCAAAGCTTTTGTCGAATCCATTATTCCGCAGCCTCTGCCTGCTTCTAAAACAGAAAAACTCTGAAAATCTGTTTCAATAATGAAGATTTTCAGAGTTTTTTATTTTTCTTTATTTTCCATAATAAAAAATAAAAAAGCACTTCAATCGCTTGAAGTGCTAAATTTCGTGGTGGGCGCTAACGGGATCGAACCGCTGACATTCTGCTTGTAAGGCAGACGCTCTCCCAGCTGAGCTAAGCGCCCGAATGGTGACCGGTGGGGGAATCGAACCCCCGATACCGCCGTGAAAGGGCGGTGTCTTAACCGCTTGACCAACCGGCCAGGTGGCTCCCCGAGTAGGACTCGAACCTACGACGCCCTGATTAACAGTCAGGTGTTCTACCGGCTGAACTATCGGGGAATTTATTGTGGTGTTTTGTATTGCTCAACATCACGAATGTTATTATATATATAAATCAGCTTCTTGTCAACACTTTTTTTAAACTTTTTTATTTTTTTATTTTGCCAGAACTTTAACTACGATTTTTTGCACCTCTTCTTGCCGGCTGCTGCTGCATCCAGGACGATGCAGCTCCCAGGGAAAGAATACGGCAAAATCTCCTGCCTGCAGATGTACGCAGTTTTTTTCACCTGCATCAGCATAAAATAATAAATCATCAGCCGTTCTGTCTTCTGTAATTACCTGGCTGTCATTTTTAGATACATACCAGATTGCTTCGCTTCCCCGCCCTAAAAATTGTACATCAATATACTTATTATGACTTTCCGGGCGCTTACATTCTTTTGCTTCCGTAGCATAAGTATTGACACGGGCAAAAATTCTGCGTCCCTCAATTTCATATTCCCCGTTGGGCAATTCGGAAAAATCCGTGGCAGCCAAATACTGCAAGGCCTTTTGCAAACTTTCATCAACATAAGGAAGAACTTTAGCAATATCCTGTATATTTCCGCTAATCATATAATCACCTTTTCCGTTAAAGTTATTTTTTTAGTATATTCTACATCAGTAAAAAATCCCCTGCAATCTTTACAAAAGAGTAACTGCATAATAAAATTACTATAATATATTTTGAAAATGAGGTAGAAAATGAGTTATCTGAATGTCACTAATGTTTCTCACTCCTTTGGCGGACGCCAGATTCTGGAAAATGTTTCTTTTAAATTACTGCGCGGCGAACACGTCGGACTTGTAGGCGCTAACGGCGAAGGTAAATCCACTTTTTTAAATATCGTCACCGGCCATCTGCAGCCTGATGAAGGAAAAGTTGAATGGCCCGGCCGCGTAACCGTAGGTTATCTTGATCAGCAAAGTACGCTGGAAAAAGGTATGACTATCCGTGAAGTACTCCGCACGGCTTTTAAGGACATGTATGCCATGGAGCAGCAAATGCTGGAAATATATGACAAGATGGGCGATGCTTCACCGGAAGAAATTGATAAAATGATGAATACCGTTGGCGAAATTCAGTCGGAGCTGGAACACAGCGGTTTTTATTCTCTTGACAGTAAAATTGAAGAAGTCGCCAATGGTCTCGGACTGGGCAGTATCGGACTGGATAAAGACGTTGCTGAACTTTCCGGCGGTCAGCGCAGCAAAGTATTGCTGACCAAACTGCTGCTGCAAAATTCTTCCATCTTGCTGCTGGACGAACCAACCAACTATCTGGATGTTGAACATATTGAATGGCTGACAAAGTTTCTGCAAAACTATGAACACGCCTTTATCTTAATTTCTCATGATATTCCATTTCTTAATAAAGTTGTCAACGTCATCTATCATCTGGAAAACTGTGAGCTCACGCGTTATACCGGAAACTACGATAAATTCCAGGAAATGTATGCTATTTACAAAGCCCAAAAAGAAAGCGCCTATGAGCGTCAGCAGCAGGAAGTAGCCAAACTGGAAGATTTCATTGCCCGCAACAAGGCCAGAGTGGCAACCACCAATATGGCCAAAAGCCGTCAGCGCAAGCTGGATAAAATGGAGATGATTGAAAAACCGCGGGAAAAATTAAAGCCCACTTTCAAATTCCGTGAAGCACGTACTCCCAGCCGCTTTATTGTTGAGGCCAAAGATCTGGTGCTGGGCTATGATACTCCTCTGACTCGTCCCGTAACATTTAATTTGGAACGCGGCCAGAAAATTGCAATTCGCGGTGTCAACGGTCTGGGCAAAACTACGCTGCTCAAAACCATTCTCGGCATTATTCCGCCTTACAGCGGTCAGGTAGAACTGGGAGAATTTTTAGAGCCCGGCTATTTCGAGCAGGAAGAACGCGAAAAAAATGAAAACACGGCTCTGGAAGATGTCTGGAACGAATATCCCGGCCTTACCAATTATGAAGTACGCGCTGCTCTGGCCGCCTGCGGTCTGACTAATGAGCATATTACCAGCAAGGTATTTGTTCTGAGCGGCGGCGAGGCAGCCAAAGTTCGTTTATGCAAATTAATGCTGAAAGATATTAACTGGCTGGTATTGGACGAACCAACAAATCATCTTGATGTGGACGCCAAAGAAGAATTAAAAAAGGCTGTTAAAGAATTTAAGGGCAGCGTTTTGCTTGTTTCCCACGAGCCGGAATTTTACGAAGACTGGGTGGACAAAGTTTGGAATATTGAAGACTGGACAACAAAAATTATCTGATAACGCAAAAACCGGAAAAGAAAATTCTTTTCCGGTTTTTCTTATTTGCAGAACTATTAAATTTTAGCCAGCCACAGACCGTGCAGATTGCAGTAAGCATAAGCCGCAACAGGCGTATCATCAACCAGAGCAAATTTTGCCTCCGGAGCTTCACCGGCATGCAGTACTTTGCGCTGACCGCCTTTGGCGGTTTCCAGATAAATCCAGGTAATCAGATGTTCTTCCGTCATGGGGTGAGCTGCGCTGCCCACTTTAACAGTCACCATATTGCCGTCAACGGTAACTACCGGCACATGTTTTTCCTGAGCGGCATCAGTAGTGTTGGGTACTAATTCCGTCATTTTTTCGCCGCAGCACATCATAGGAACCTTGGCATCAAAAACCATACCTACAATATTACCACAGTGTTTGCAGATGAAAAATTTTCTTTCAGCCATTTTCTTCACTCCTGTTCATTAATAGTTTGTACATCTACCTGAGTCCATTATACCTTACTTTATCCCAAAGGCCAATATTTCTCCGCAGATTACCGCTTTCTTTTACTGTATAATTTAAACAAATCAGTTTTTTCTTCGGACATAAACTGATAACCAGGAGCCAGTTCAGCCGCGCGCTCCCTGGCATGCTCCAAATCATGGAAAACATCCCATTTGCATTCTACCAGGCGCTTGCCGTACTGCCGCAGCAAAAAGGCCGGATGATAGGTAGCAATGCAGTCAAAGCCCTGCCTGGTGCGAAACCACTGCCCGCGGTCGCGGGTAATGCGCATATCAGGACTGCCAAGATAGTGCAAGGCCACACCGCCCAACGCCACAACAACCTTCGGCTGTAAAATTTCCAGTTCCCGGTCCAGCCACAGTTTGGCACAAAAATCTGCTTCAGCAATATCCGGCGTTCTGTTGCCTTTAGGCCGGCATTTGATAACATTTGTAGTCAGAACCCTATCACGGGTCATCTTAGCTGCCCATAAAGCTTTATCCAAAAGCTGTCCCGACGGACCAATAAGCGGGCAGCCATATTCATCTTCCACACCGCCCGGTCCCTCGCCCACAAATACAATAGGACTTTCAGGATTACCAAACCAGCCTACAGGCCCTATGGCATCAGCACGCAGCGGACAGCTGCTGCACTGCTGCAGCTGCTGCGCCAATTCACTCAGTTCCATTATCTTTCCCCCCAAAAGCACTTAATGTCATTTTATATTCTGTAACGATAAACGGCAGCTGTTGCTGCAATTCGGCTCGTGCCAGCATAATACTCTCCCCGGCAGCCTGAATATTGCCGGAAGCCGGATCCACCTTTTTGGCAAAGCTGCTCATGTTCAGCAGCCTGCCGTCACCAGTAAACAGCGACTGATTTAATGTTATATACCAGTAATCCTTATTGGGCGGCATATTGCCGTCTACACCGCAAATAATAATATATTCGGCTCCGGCAGCACGGCTGATACGCAAAATATCATTATAGCTGTATTTGCTGTCATCGCTTAAAGACTGCTCCAATACTGCATAAGACGGCAGCATCATTTTATAGGAATCAATCAGCAGGCGCTTCATATCCGGCACATATTTTTTCTTGCTGATGCCGGGAGCGCTGGTAATCCACAATGCTACCAACGGCACGCCTTCAGTGATCTTGGTATCCGGCAGGGGCTGCACCAGTCCGGCAGCAGCAGCCTTATCAAAAGTTTTAAAATACTCACTGACACTATGGTCGAAATACATGGCAATATCATGCTGAAAATTGCTCATCTTCATGGAAAGATGATATTTGTAATTATAGCCAAACTGTTTATAACCGCCAAACACCGTCTGCAAACTGCCGGGCACCGGATCAGCCGTATTAGTTATACGGATCAAGTCAATTCTGTCACCATACTTTTCGGCAAAAGCGGCATTGCCCACAGCCGGTGCTCCGAAAGTAATGACAACAAATTTATCTTTGGGCATGCCAAGACTTACAAGACGTTCTCCTAAAAGAGTGGCCGCGGCTCCGCCAAGACTATGTCCCGTTAAAATCAAATAAGCGTCCGGATTTTCATAAACCTCCTTAAAAATACCTTTAAAACGGCCGTTCTCGTCAAGTACCGAAGCCTGCAGCATAGTATCCGTATAGCTGATAAAGCCTTCATGTACCGCAGGTGTATCAGAAGGAAGATTTTCCTTGGCCCGAGCGGGAATCACCTGATCTTCATAAGGTACTTGCCTTGTTTTTAAATTAACCCGCCAATCACTGTTGTCCGCACTGCCGCGGAAAGTAACCATATAGATATTCTTCCCGATATCCGAAAAATAATTATGGGCCAGCGAAAAATTTGTAGATATCTTTCCCTTGCTTTCCCTGTAAGGCATTATCTCCCAGCCATAGTCGCGCAGATAACTGAATTCCGCAGCATTTTCAGGACGATAAATTCCAGCGCAGGAGGCCGCAGCTATTGAAATAAAATAAGAATGGTTGTATTCTTCCTGTAAATTTTTCGGCGCCGCTGCCTGGCAGCTGACAGTAAAACTGACAAAACAGCAGAGCAGGCAGAGCATCAGCAGTAATTTTCGCATAAGAAACCTCCGCTTAAATAATAATCTTATTATAAAATATTTCGCTCTAAAACTCAAAAAACCTCTGCCTATTGCTGACCATTAAAAAGACAAAGAAAAAACCGGACAAAATGTCCGGTTTTTTCAGCACCATAAATAATCCAGCAGCAGCCAGCTGCTCAGCAAAACAGCCAGCGGCATCCAAGTATTCATTTCGGTGTTCCTCCGCCCGCCTCATACATTCAGTCTAATTTATACTGCTGACGCAGACTCATAACATGTTTTTCTACTTCAGCGGCAGTTTTAAAGCCGCAGCTGTACTCCAGCACCTGTACAGCCTGCGGAGCAAATTTCTTCACAGCATTAAAATATTTTTTCCATTCCAGTGTTCCTTCGCCAA
>URXU01000005.1 GCA_900552005.1 uncultured Phascolarctobacterium sp.
CAGCCCAGCGCAGTCATCACATAACGATGGATAATCATTTTTGTGTATTTGTTCATAATAGGTTAGAGGTTCCTTTGTTGAAGATTTTATATTAGTATAGTAACATTTTTAACAAAAAAAGCAAATGGGGACTTATTTATTTTGCCTGACAAGCGTTAAAAGGCAAATAAAAAAATAATCAACCAGCTTTAATGTTCGAAATTTATCTTGCGGTAGAGATTAAAGCAGTATACAATAATATTGTATACAAAAATATTTAAGGTGTGCTGATAATGAAAAAGATTATTGAATCTGCTTATGCAAAAATCAATTTGGGACTTAAGGTCCTCGGCAAGCGTGAAGACGGTTATCACGAGGTAAGCATGATCATGCAGAGCATTGGTTTGCATGACGAAGTCATTATTGAAAACGGCAGCGGCATTCAGCTGACATGCGATGTGCCGGGTCTTAGCTGCGGCAGTGACAATCTGGCGTATAAGGCTGCTTTGCTGCTTGCGGAAAGATATCAGATAAATCCGAACGTTCATATCACTTTGAACAAAAAAATTTTTATGGCGGCCGGACTTGCCGGCGGCAGCAGTGATGCGGCAGCCGTTCTGCGCGGTTTGAATAAATTCTGGCAGCTGAATTTAACCTGCCGGCAGCTGGAAACGCTGGCAGCTGAGCTCGGCAGTGATGTACCGTTTTGTATTGCCGGCGGTACGGCTTTGGCCAAAGGACGCGGGGAAATTATCATGCCGCTGGCCGATATGCCGGAAACTGTTATTGTTTTGGCCAAGCCGCGTGATCTGGAAGTATCAACTGCCTGGGTATATAAAAATTATGATAAAGGCAGAGTAGTACATATGCCCTGCATCTGGAATATGATGGAAAAACTGCCTAAAGGCGGGCATGCTATTGTTCCCTGTATGGGTAATGTTTTGGAAACAGTGACTATTCCTGCACATCCGGTTATTGCTTCTATTAAGGCAGCAATGCTGAGTGCAGGCGCTTATTATGCGATGATGAGCGGCAGCGGACCGACTGTTTTTGCTCTGGCAGACGATCTGCAGACAGCAGAGCGTATTGAAGCTGCGCTGGAGGATTTTGCTGTGGAGACAGCTGTAACTACTACTACAGGAAGGATGAAGATATAATGGCCGGTCATTTACAACCAATTAAGCTGGACAGCTATAAACCCTTGCGGGAACTGGTTTGCGAGAATATCCGTCAAGCTATTATTGACGGAACTTTCAGCCCGGGTGAGCGTCTGATGGAGATTCAGCTGGCAGATGAGATGGGCGTAAGCCGTACTCCTGTTCGTGAAGCTATCAGAAAACTGGAACTGGAAGGCTTTGTAGTTATGATTCCGCGCCGCGGAACTTATGTTGCTGATATTTCTATTAAAGATATTACAGAGATTTATGAAATCCGTACCTGTCTGGATACGCTGGCTGCCGGATTAGCGGCTGAGCGCATTACCGACGAAGAGCTGGAAGCGCTGAACAGGCTGCTTGTGGAAATCGGTCAGCATATTGCTGATAATAATATGGAAAAAATTGTCGAGGCGGATACCGCTTTTCATGATATCTTGTATCAGGCCAGCCGTAATGAAAGGCTGCGTTCAATTATCAATAATCTGCGTGAACAGCTTACCGGTATTCGCGGCAGATCCATGAGTTATCCGGGACGTTTAATTGAGACGATGGAGGAACATCGTACTTTAGTGGACAGCATTGCGGCCAGAGACTCTGAACGGGCCCAGGAAGCTGCCAGAGTACATATTGAAAATGCCGAGCATACACTGATGAAGTCTCTGACGGTGGAGAAATAAAATATTATGAAGAAAATATACGATGCTGTTATTCTGGCCGGCGGTCATGCCGCCTGGCTGCAGGATGTTGCCGGAACTGATATTCGCTGCCTGGCCAGACTTAATAATAAGCGTATTTTAGATTATCTGACCGAAGCTTTGCAGGCAAGCGGCAGAATAAGAAGAATCATGCTGGCAGCGCCTGCCGGTGCGCTGAGTTCTCAAGACCTGCCGGCAGGAGTAGAATTATGCGATGCTGAAAAAGATATGCCGACAACCGCCAAAAAAGCGGCTGATGCTCTTGGCTGTCAGGAAAAACTTTTATTTGTTTGTGATGATATTCCCATGCTTCACGGG
Source organism: uncultured Phascolarctobacterium sp. (assembly GCA_900552005.1). Lineage (GTDB taxonomy): Bacteria > Bacillota > Negativicutes > Acidaminococcales > Acidaminococcaceae > URXU01. The sequence continues at coordinate 2,150 of URXU01000005.1, forward strand.
GCTGCAATCAATGATTTTTTGGATAAATGCGAAGCAAGTCCCGACAGGCAGGTTTATTATCCGGTTATTCCCAGGTCCGTTTGTGAGAAAGATTATCCCGATGCGCAGCGAACCTACGCCAAATTAGCAGACGGAATCTTTACCGGAGGCAATATGATGGTTGTTGATGCCGCCATCATACCCCAGGGTTTGGCTAAAGCAAGAGAGATTTTTGCCAGAAGGAAAAATCCTTTTGCTTTGTGCAAATGGCTGGGCTTCAGTTTTATTCTTAAATTTTTGCTGCATCGTCTGACGCTGCAGGGAGCGGAACAAAGAACTTCGGAATTGCTGGAGCTTCCGTGTAAGGTTGTTGTCAGCCGTTATGCTGAAGTAGGTATGGATATCGACAAGCCTGCTGATTGGAATCTGCTTGCCGGATATCTTGGCGCAGCAGAAAAATAAATTACTTAAACATAGAAAAGAGGGCGATTATGGGAAGGGCAAAAAGAATGGAGCGCGTTGTGGCCTTAACTAAACAGTTGACTGACCATCCGCACCAATTATTTTCATTTTCCTATTTTTGCAAAAAATTTGAAATTGCCAAATCAACTCTGAGCGAAGATGTTCTGGCTGTAAAAACCGGCTTGGAACTGTATGGCTTGGGTAAGGTGGAAACTTTAGCCGGCGCTGCCGGAGGCGTGCGTTTTATTCCTGGTCATTCAGCAAAGGATGACAGTGATTTTCTGCAGGATCTGGCAGTAAAACTTTCCGTGCCTGACAGGATTTTGCCTGGAGGACTGCTGTACACAACTGATTTATTATGCATGCCGGATGTAGTAGTGCGCCTGGGTGAGATTATTATGAAACGTCTGCGTTATCTGGAGCCGGATTGCATTATGACCGTAGAAACACGCGGCATTCCATTAGCCCTGTTTGTGGCGCGTGCCTTTAATGTGCCTTTGGTTATGGCCCGTCACAGCAGTCAGATTACGGAGGGTTCTGCAGTTAATATCAATTACGTCAGCGGCTCGTCCAAAATGATTCAGACCATGGCCATGCCCAAAAGAGCTCTGCAGCCGGGAAGCAGGGTGCTGATTGTGGATGATTTTATGAAAGGCGGCGGTACGGCCAAGGGCATGATTAACCTGGCGCAGGAAGTTGGCGCCGAGGTGGTGGGCAAAGCATTCATGATTGCTACGGCGGAACCGGTTAATAAAATGGTTGATGATTATACTGCCCTGTTTATGCTGCATGGCGTAAATGAGCTGGAAAATAAAATATTTATTGAACCTGTACAGGAACAGGTGAAGGAGTAAGAAAATGAGTGAATTAAGAGCTGTGATTTTAGCTGCCGGCAAAGGAACGCGGATGCGCAGCAAATTACCGAAAGTTTTGCATAAAGTAGGCGGTAAACCGATGCTGCAGCATGTACTGGATGCCGCTGACGCAGCCGGCGCTGCTGAAAAAATCGTCATCGTGGGCCATGAAGCAGAATTGGTAGAGGCCATGGTGGGCGAGCAGGGAAAAATTGTTCTGCAGGCTGAACAGTTAGGTACCGGCCATGCAGTGATGCAGACCCAAGATGCTCTGGCAGATTTTAAAGGCACGGTTATGATTTTGTGCGGTGATACACCGCTGTTGGACGGAGCAGAACTGAAAAAATTCTATGAAGCTCATGTACAGTCCGGCGCTGCCGCAACGGTGCTGACTGCTCATATGGATAATCCCTTTGGTTATGGCCGCATCGTACGTGATGCTGAAGGCAATGTTCAGGGTATTGTAGAAGAAAAGGATGCTGACGCTCAGCAGAAATTGATTAAAGAAGTTAATACAGGCATTTATTGTCTGGAATGTCCGCTGATGTTTGAAGTGCTGAGCACTTTGACCTGTGATAACGCACAGGGAGAATATTATCTGACTGATGTACTGACGAAGCTGAATGCCGCAGGCAGGAAAGTAGGCGGCGTTGTTACGGAAGACAGCGATATGGTGATGGGTATTAATTCACGCCGGCAGCTGGCAGAGGCTGAAAGCGTGATGCGTGAGCGTATCCTCGGAAAACTTATGGACGCAGGCGTAACCATTATGGATCCGGCCAGCACTTTTATTGAAAGCAGTGTAAAAATTGGCCGTGATACGATAATTTATCCTTTTACCTGGCTGGAAGGTACTACGGAAATAGGTGAAGACTGCGAAATTGGTCCGAATGTAAGATTTACTAATGTCAAAATTGGCAGCGGCAATCATCTGCAGTTTATGTATGGTCATGACTGCCAGGTATGTGACGGTGTAACTGCCGGTCCGTATGTGCATCTGCGTCCGGACACGGTCATCGGCAATAAGGTCAAAATTGGCAATTTTGTGGAAGTGAAGAATTCCCATATCGGTGTCGGCACCAAGCTGCCGCATCTTACCTATATTGGCGACAGCGATATCGGCAGCGGTGTAAATATGGGCTGCGGCTGCATCACTGTTAATTATGATGGCAAGAAGAAATATCGTACGGTAATCGAAGATAATGCTTTTGTCGGCTGCAATACCAATCTGGTAGCGCCGGTTACCGTCAAGGCAGGCAGTTATATTGGCGCCGGGTCCACTATTACCAAGGAAGTTCCGGAAAATAGCCTGGCTATTGCACGTGCTAAACAGAAAAATATTGAAGGCTGGGCGGAAAAATACCGCAATCAATAAGGTGCGATAAGCCGCTGTTTACAAAAAACTTGTTAAAGCAGGGCATTTTAGGTATAATTAAACAAAGAGTTAAATATTGACCGGCAAGGTACAATTTGGAGGGATTGGGACATGTTGTCAGATGAAAATAAGTTTAGAATTTTTGCAGGTAATGCTAATCCTGATTTAGCACGTGAAATTGCCGCTTATCTCGGTACTACCGTAGGCGATGCAGTAATCAACCGTTTCAATAACGGTGAAGTGCAGGTCATGATTAACGAAAGCGTACGCGGCAAGGATATCTTTATTGTACAGCCTACTTGCGGACCTATTGTTAATGATAATGTTATGGAGCTGCTGATTATGGCGGATGCGTTCAAACGTGCTTCTGCCAGTCATATTACAGCTGTCATTCCTTATTATGGCTATGCTCGTCAGGACCGCAAGGCACGCGGCCGTGAACCTATTACTGCTAAGCTGATGGCTGATTTGCTGGAAACCGCAGGCATTACCCGTGTGGTTACCATCGACCTGCATGCTGCACAGATTCAAGGCTTCTTTAATATTCCGTTTGACCATATGCCCGGCGGCCCCATCCTGGCAGAATATATCAAAGGCAAGAAACTGGAAGATATGGTAGTTGTATCTCCTGATTTGGGCGGTGTGGGACGTGCCCGCGGTTTTGCGGAAATGCTGCAATGCCCGCTGGCAATAATTGATAAGCGCCGTCCTGAACCTGGCGTTGCTGAAGTTATGAACCTGATTGGCGATGTAGAAGGCAAGACTGCCATTATGGTAGATGATATGGTTGATACGGCAGGATCTTTGACTGAAGGTGCGCGTGCTCTGAAAAAATTGGGCGCTAAGGCAATTTACGCCTGCTGCACGCACCCGATTCTGACTGATCCGGCATTGTCTCGCATTGCTCAGTCCGATATTACGGAACTGGTTGTTACCAACACTATTCCGTTGCCGCCGAATAAAAAGCATCCCAAAATCAAAGTTTTGTCCATTGCTCCGATTCTGGCAGAAACTGTTCTGCGTATTTACAATGACTGGTCTGTAAGCCAATTATTTGATAATCATAAATAAAAATAAAAAAGGCTTGCCTGATGGCAGGCCTTTTTCTTTAGGAAAATAACGGTTAGAAAAATGAGACTAATTTATATTATTATAGGCTGCGGTATTGTGAGCATGCTGGCTTTATGGCTGGGCAAGCTGCGGTTCATTAAACGCAGCTGGGCTGCAATAACAGCAATAACGCTGCTGCTGATAACTGGCATTTTAACAGTTTTGGCTGTGTTGCCCGGCAATAGCTTTTATGGAAAAACCGTGGCACAGGTGCCTGTAAAGAAAAAATTGATTGCGCTGACTTACGATGATGGTCCCTATTTGCCCTATACGCTGGAGCTGCTGCAGGTTCTGCAGGAAAAAAATGTCAAGGCAACTTTTTTTATGGTAGGCGATAATGCTTTTAAAAAGCAGGAGGCAGTGCGCACTGTTTGCCGGCAGGGGCATGAAGTAGCGCTGCATGCGGGCAGTCACCGTGATTTGCTGAAACTGGACAGGGAGCAGATTGCCGCCAATATCGACAGCGGCAAAACTACCTTGGAATGGCTGAGCGGCAAGCCGGTAAAATATATGCGCCCGCCCCATGGCTTTCGTGACTGGGCCGTGATGCAGGATATCCAGCAAGCGGGGCTGACTGCCGTTAACTGGAGTATTATTCCGCGGGACTGGACCAATCCGGGAACGCAGGTGATTGTTGACAGAGTATGCAGTCAGGCTTTTCCGGGAGCAATAATTTTGCTGCATGACGGTGACAGTCCGAGAAATGAGGCCTCAAGACAGCAGACGATTGAGGCTACCGCCGCCATCATTGATAATTTGCGTGCTCAAGGCTATGAATTTGTAACAGTCAGTGAATTACTGGCTGCTGAGGAGGAAAAATAAATTTTATGAAACTAATAGTCGGATTAGGAAACATCGGCAGGGAATATGCCAATACGCGGCATAATATTGGCTTTATGGTAGTAGATGAACTGGCCAGACGCTGGGGCGTCAGCTTTGACAGAACTGATCGTAATGCTATGTATGCCGAATATCGTTTGCCGGAAAAGGTACTGCTCTTAAAGCCTACGACTTACATGAATCTGAGTGGCGTGGCTGTAGGGGCCTACGCTGATTTTTATAATATTGCGCCGGAAGATATTGCGGTTATTCAGGACGATATGGATATGCCATGCGGTCAGCTGCGTATTCGCCGCAAGGGCAGTGCCGGTGGCCATAATGGTATTAAGTCTGTGCAGCAGCATCTGGGAACAGGAGAATTTCCGCGTTTTAAAATCGGTATTGGGCATCCTGAACGTACCAGCAGCGCCGTAGTCAATCATGTTCTGCATGCTTTTCAGGGTGAGGAAAAAGAATTGATTGCCAAGGCCGTGGAGCAAATGGCTGATGCACTGGAATGCTGGTTGAAAGAAGATATTGAAGCTGCCATGCAGAAATATAATCAGAAAGCCGCTAAAAAATAAATCCCAGGCATAAAAAAAGCACTTCTTACGAAGTGCTTTTTTATATGCTGAGACAAATCTTCTGCAATAAAGTTTTTAAATCGCCAACCGTAGCTGCATAATAATCTGCGCCGGCGTCAGTGAGTTCTTCATAGCTGCCGAAGCCATATCCGACACCTATGCATTTAATATTATTGGCATGAGCGGCCAGAACATCTTCTTTGCGGTCACCGATGAGGAGCGTCTGCTCCTTTTGCCGGGGAGTGATTAAATTTAGGCGGCGCAGGGCTTCGGCTACAACCAGGGCTTTATTATCCAGACGCCCGTCAAGGCTGCTGCCGGTAATGGCTGTCAGGTAAGGTGCAAAAGAGAAGCGCTGAGCAATGGGCACGGCATAAACTTCCGGTTTGCTGGTGGCCATTGCCAAAGTGAGCTTATGAGCGTGCAGAAATTGCAGCAGCTCAAGAATCTGCGGATAAGGCTTATTTTCATAAATGCCGATTTTATGATAGCGTTCTCTGTATTTTTGTGTTGCCGCTTCCGCCTGCTTAGAGGTAAACCCGTAATATTTTTCAAAAGAGGCCCGCAGCGGCGGACCGATGAAAGGATAGAGCTTTTGCAAATCAGGTTCATGGATACCGGCGGACTGCAGTGCGTACTGCACGCATTTAGTTATGCCTTCGGCTGAATCTGTCAGCGTTCCGTCAAGGTCAAAAAGTAAATTATGATACATTTTTCTTTTTCTCCGTATTTAAATAGATAAAACTTTTTCTGATTATAACATAATCGACAGGAAAGTGATACAATAATCTTGTTTTGAGGGGGGATTCATATGACAGAAAAATTATATGAAAACAATGCGCTGCTGCAAAGCTGCATAAGTAAAGTGCTTAACTGTACGGAAAAAGAAGGAAAGTATCTGGTGGAGCTGGATAAGACTGTTTTTTTTCCGGAAGGCGGCGGCCAGCTGAGCGATAAAGGCACGCTTGGCGAAGCTAAGGTTAGTTATGTATTTGAAAAAGAAGGTCATATTTATCATGAATGCGACCGTGAGCTGCAGACGGGCAGTGAAGTACGGGCCGTACTGGACTGGAAGGTTCGTCTTGACAGGATGCAGCAGCATCTGGGAGAACATCTTTTATCCTATGCCTGCTGGAAACTGTTTGGCGCCAATAATGTGGGCTTTCATATGCATGAAGATCTGGTTGCCATTGATTTAGATAAGGAATTGACCATGGAAGAATTGCTGCAGGCTGAAATGCTGACCAATGAAATTATCTGGGAGAACCGGCCGGTCAAGGTCAGTTATTTGGACAGCGAAGATGCAGCCAAGCTGCCCATGAGAAAATTTAACAGCAAATTAAAGGGCCTGTTGCGTATTGTTGCGGTTCAGGATGCTGATATTTGCACCTGCTGCGGCACGCATCCTCCTTATACGGGAATGGTAGGTCCGGTAAAGGTGATCCGCAGTGATAAGCATAAACAGGGTGTTAGGGTAGAGTTTGCCTGCGGACGCAGGGCCATGATAGATGCCGATACTAAGAATAATGTACTGTTGAAGACAGCTGCTTCCATGTCAGTTAAACCGGAGCAGGTGTATGACGGTGTTCTGCGTCTTAAAAATGAATTGGCAGCAGCACAGGAAATCATAAAAAACAAAACGGAACAGCTTTTGCGCTATACCATGCAGCAGGCGCTGGAGCAGGCGCAGGCCAAAGCTGACGGCACGAAGGTTATCGGTGTACTGACTGATGACAGCAAGAATATTAAACCGCTGATAACCATGGCCGGCGGCTATGCTGACAGTATAAGCGTTATTTTAGCAGTGCAGCAGGATAGATTGTCTTATGCCGTTACGTCAGGGCAGGCTGCAGGTGCGGACTGCCGGCCTTATATTAAAATTTTGAATGATAAATTTCAAGGACGCGGCGGCGGCAAACCGGACTGCGTTCAGGGCGGCGCTCCTTTCTGTGAAAACTGGCGTGCTTTATGGGAACAAGCCGTTCAGGAAATACTTGCTTTGTAATTACATATTTTCAAAATGCATCCTGATCAGAAAAAGGATGCATTTTTTATTTTCTTGCAGAAAAAATAAAGGATGTTTTTGGTTTCTGTCGAAGGAATAAAAGTCGAGTTATAAGCATTTATAAAGTTGTGTTTACGGAGATTATTATGCAGAAACTAGGGAAACTTATAATAGCAGGCATTGCGGTTTTAGCAATGCTTTATTATGCACTGGTAACATATGTAGTTCCCGGTTATTTAAAAAATTTATTGCCGGAAGCAGAAGAACTTGCTCAGCAATATGTTAACGGCAGTGTGCAGATTGGCGAAGTACGCTGGGACGGCGGGCTGTCTGCCGAAATTGATAACGTCATTATTCAGGATGAAAGTCAGCAAAAGGTAATTGTGCTGCCTAAGACCATAGTAAATTTACGTCCTTGGCTGGCGTTGGATAATCCGGCCCGTGCAGTAAGCAAAATTACATTGCTGCAGCCGCAGGTTCATCTGACCATGGATGAGCAGGGACGCTGGAATATGCAGAATCTTTTGAAGTCCTCCAGTTCGGAAGAAACTCCTTTTTATGGATTGCTGCAGGTTAAAGACTGTGCCTTGCGTGTTGCTACGCCCTATGGAAGCTGGGATTTTACAGTTAATGCTGAAGCTGACGGCGGAGCCAATCCCAATTTTGCTCTTAAGGCAGATGTTTTGGCGGGACAGGATAAATTGCGGCTGCAGGGTCTGGTAACGACTAAGGGTGTCGGTAATCTGCATTTAAAGACTGATCAGCTGCACCTGGCTGCTTATGCTGCGCTGGCTGAACATTATGGTCAGGTGCGTGCGCTTAAGGGCAGCGTTGATAAATTACAGCTGACATGGGTTAATGACGGTCAGCAGGTACGCTTATCCGGCAAAGGACTGCTTAACGGCGTGGCTGGCAGGATGACTGCTGCCGGCAGTGAACATCAGCTGCAGCTGGACGGTCAGATAGATGCCGAGCAAAATAAGGTTAATACTGCTGATTTGAAGGTAATGATTGACCAGCAGTCAGTTACGGTGCGCGGTGAAGCGGATTTGCGTGATTTGGACAATATCAGCGGCAGCGGCAGTATTACTGCCGCTAAATTGCAATGGCAGGACTGGCAGGCGAAAAATATTAATATACAGGCTGTTCTGGCAGACAATACCCTGCAGCTGCAAAAAGCAGAATTGTCCTATGGCGGCGGCAGCGTCAAAATGCAAGGTTCATATGATTTGCAGGACAGTACTTTGATTGCCAATGTTGATTTTGATAATGTAACGCAGCAAATAGCTGCTCTTAAAAATGACAGCATTACTGCCAGCGGCGGTATTGCGCTGTTAGCGCAGAAGAATGACGATATCTGGCAGCTGCATGCGGCCGGTGATACGTTTAATATCAAATGGCGTTCTTTGCTGATCAATAAATTAGGTTTTGACGGCAGCTTTGACGGCCAAAAATTAACGGTGGCGCATTTAGGCGCGCTGGCAGGGAAAGGCAGCTTGGCCGCCAGCGGCATGGTGACGGTTGATGGTGATGTGCAGCTAAACGGAAGAATGGCGCAGTTTCCGGTTGATCCGTTCCTGGAATTTTCCGGTTATCGGGGCAGCGGTCTGTGTTCTACAGGTTTTAGCGTGGGCGGTACGTTATCAGCACCGGAATTTACCGGCATTGTTCAGCTTACGGATGTAAGCTTCATGGAGCAGAAGCTTAATGAAGCGCACGGACTGATAAGCTTAAAAGATAATATTCTGCGTTTTAAAGATTTTCAGGCCAATATGGACCAGGGACGCCACGTGGTTAATGGCAGTATTGATTTGCGCGGTGAAGAGCCGGTCTTTGATTTGGCAGTGGAAACTGATGGCGTTCGCGCCGAGCCTCTGATAGCGGTTGCCTATCCTCAGTTAAAGCTTACTGGTAATATCGATAATATTGTGCAGCTGCGCGGTACACTGTCTAATTTGGATCTTGACGGCGAAGTAAGGCTGACTGACGGCAGTGCAGAAGGTTATCTGATTGACAGCGTGGCTGGACGGTACAGCTATCATAATCAGCAGCTGTGGCTGCAGAATTTTGTTATTCAGGCCTTGTCAACAGAGGTAATTCTGGACGGTGTCATGGATGCGCAGCAGCAGCTGGATTTCCAGATGGATGCTCGAAACATCAGCTTGAACAGATTGCCTGTTATGGATAAGGATGTAGCTCTTGACGGGTATATTAATGCTCACGGATATCTGAAGGGCACTTTAAGCAGGCCATATTTTATGGGTCAGGTTACCAGTGACCTTTTAAGTATTAATGGTGAAGTGCTGAGTGACCTGGAAGGCAATGTTACCAGCAATGGTTATGATAAGAATGAGCTGAGCGTTTCCTTTAAACAGCCCTATAATAACGAAAGCGGTGATTACGGACTGTTTAAGGCCGAACTGAATATCAATATTCCGCAGCGCTTTATGCAGGGCAAGGTGGTAACATTGTGGGGTAATCTTGGCAGCATTTTGAGAATGTGCAAACAGAATTACAACATCGATGGTACAGTGCAGGGCGAGGTGGATATCAATCCTCGTGGCAAGGGCAGCGGCATTGATATTGATATCTGGACGGAAGATGTTAAGATTCATGATTTGAATTATTACCGCATGATGTTTAAAGGCCGCCTGCAAAACGGTATCCTGTCCTTTGACAATGTGAAGATTATGGAACAGAAAGATGTGGAAGATCAGGGTGTAGTAGCTGTTAAAGGTCAGGTTGATTTCAGGCAAAGAATGTATAATGTTGAAATCGGAGCTACTAAAGCTAATCCGGCTATTACCACTTTTTTGATGCAGGACCCGCCGGAAATTAAAGGACAGGCCGATATGCTTATTCAGGTGAACGGACCTTTTGACAATCCGTCAGGCAGCTGTTCTCTGGAAATTAATAATGGCTCGGTAGCAGGTGTCGGTATTGATAAACTTACGGCGTTAATGTCACTGCAGAATGATCATCTGCAGCTGCAGCAGTTTATTGCGTCCAAAGATGTTTATAATATCAAGGCCAGTGGCGACATACCGCTTGATGTATTTCGCGATGCGGCTTCCAGACGCAATCCAAATGCGCAGATGCATATAGTTATGGATTTGAATGATGCCCGTCTGGGTATTTTGCCGGCTATGACTGATATGGTAGAATGGGGCATCGGCGATACTCAAGGGGAAATCGTTATTGGCGGAACCTTGGAAGAACCTTTAGTAAATGGCTCGGTAAAGATTAATGACGGCAGCGTCAAGGTAAAGAATCTTGATACCGTAATTGACAATATTCAAACAGATATTGAATTTAAAGGCAATGAAATGCTACTGCATAATTTGTCTGCACAGTTGGGCAAAGGTACCGTAACAGCCAGCGGCAGCTATGCTTTAAGAGCCAGTGAAAAAGATACTTATAAGCTGTCGGTAACGGCGGAAGATGCGGAACTTGTTTCTGAGCTCTTTACCGGACGCATTAACAGCAATATTGAAATTATTCCGCAGCGTTACCATGTTTTTGGTGACGGCAATCAGCCGCCGCAGGTTGCCTACAGACCCATGTTCAAAGGCAGCGTACGTCTGGATGATGTACTGGTAAATATGCCTACCTTGCCGGAGTTTGGCGAAGGCAGCAGCAATATGGGTATGGATATGCAGATTGATTTAGGTCCTAAGGTCCATCTGTTTAATAAATATTTGTACGATATCTGGCTGGCAGGCAATATGCATATTACCGGCAGTACCGTATTTCCGATTATTGACGGGTCTATTAAGGCAGATCACGGCAGTGTAACTTATTTAAGAACACCGTTTAAAATTAAAAATGCTTCCGTGGGCTGGGCCGTGCCGGGAACCTTCCTGCCCACAGTAAATATGGAAGCAGAGGCGCGCTTTAGCCGCTATGATATCTTCATGCGCATTAACGGACCGGTTGAAACTATGGAACTGCATTTGGGCAGCAATCCGCCGCTGAGTGAAAATACGATTATCCGTATGCTGACTTTGCAGCGTGATACTTCCGGCGGTGAAGATGTAACCGGTGAGGACCTGCAGAATCTGATGTCGGCAGGCCTGCAGATGGCCGTACTCGGTGACGTGGAAATGCTGGTTAAGCAGACGCTGGGTCTGGATCAGTTCCGCATTTATATGGGTAAGGTACGTTCAGGCATTGGTTTTGAAAGCATGAGCGATAAAAAGCAGGAACTGACACAGGAAGAACGCAGTCAATATAATCTTTTGGTAAGCAAATATTTGACTGATAACTTTATGATAGGCTATACAAGCAGCTTTGATGGTATTGACAGAAGTATCTTTGGACAGTACGATATTAGCAGGCACTTTAATTTGACCTATTCCAGAAGCTACGATCTTTCAGATGAAGCGGAAGATTGGTATGGAGTAGAATATAAGATTACTTTTTAGAAAATTTATAAGGCAAGGAGGTGAAAGCAATGCTGCAAAGTTATCTTGATGAACTGCGTAAAAATCCGTTGCTCAGCCATGATGAGGAAATTAAGCTGTGGCAAAAGGCTGCTGCCGGCGATATTGACGCGCATCAGCAGCTCATGACAGCTTATCAGCCATTAGTGTTTAAGCTGGCAATAGGCTTTCAGCTGCCGGAAGCAGAAACCATGGAACTGATCCAGGAAGGCATGATTGGCCTGCTGGAGGCTGCGGAAAATTATGATTATACTCGCGGGGTAGCTTTCAGCTTGTTTGCCTCCTATCGTATTAAAGGCTGTATGCTTGATTTTTTGAAAAAAGCTTCTGTCAAAGGAGTTGTTTATCTGGATGGAGAAACAGCGTGTGGTACTACTTTAGGCGACATGCTCGCTTCCGGAAAAGCATCGCCTGCGGAACTGGCTGAACAGCAGCTGCTGCAGGAAAAACTTGCACAGGCTTTAAAACGGCTGCCGGATAAAGAACAGCAAGTGCTTACCGGCATATATTTAGAAGATCGGAGCGCGCAGAATATGGCGGCAGCCATCAATGTAAGTCTCGGTTATGTTTACAGATTGCAAAAGCAGGGAGTGCGGCGTGTGCGCGGCATGCTGTCGCGCTTTATGCATGATTTCAATAAAGATTGAAATATAAGTTGTATTTTGCTGATAAAATAAGAAAAGTGCAGTAATTCAGCAATAAAATGAAAAAATCACTGCTTATGGTATATTAAAAAATCCTTTTTTATTTGATTATAAACAAAGAGTTTTATTATTTTTTAAGGAAGGAGTTTTCGACGTGGTAAAAATGAGCCCTTCAGTATGCCAGCGCATTCGCAGTGCTAAAAGCAGTCTGGAAAATGCTGAGCAAAGCTTTCTGGATAATAAGGAAATGCGCGGAGAACTGGATTTAATGCTGGCTGAGGCGGAACTCAGCAATCTGCGTCGGAAAAAAGATGTTCCGTGGAACTGGAACAGGCAGATACTGGCTTTGTGCGCAGCCGTGCTTTTAGGCATTTCCTGCTTTAGCGGCTGGCTGTACGCCAGACAGGAACTGCCGCCTACAGCTGGCACGGAACAAATACATCATGACTCAGCTCAGACATCTGCACCAATGGCAGCTGAACCGGTTATAATCAGGCAAACGCAGCCGGCTGAGGTTCAGGTATCTGCTGAAAAGCATAATACTGCGGTGCAGAAAGTTAAAAGTGCACCGGCTGAGCCAGCGACGGACAGACAGATAAGAATATCTGATACAGATATGCGCAGGCTGGTGAAGTCTGCCAGAGTAGAACTGACAAGTTCTAAATAGGGTTTAGGAGGGTACACATTGAAAAAACAACATTTTATACAACCTTTGTCTGTAGGGTTAGCAGCAATGTTTCTGGCATTGCCCGTATGGGCGGAAGAAGCGGCGCCTGCTGCTGCAAATACATTAACTGCGGCAAGTACTGAAACTAAACAGGAAGATCCGCTGGCACCATATGTCGGCAAAACTATTACCAAACAAATTATTACCGGCAATACAGTAATCAGCGAAGCGGAAATCGCTGCTGCGTTAAAGACCAAGCCGGGAATGCAGCTTACAGAAGAAGGTTTGAATGAGGACTTAAGCTCTATTTATGATTTAGGTTGGTTCTACGATTTGCGCCCGGAATTTAAACTGGTACCGGAAGGCGTGCAGGTTACCTATCATGTAATGGAAAACCCTGCTTTTACCAATGTTAATATTACCGGAAATACAGTATTGGATGAGAAAAAAGCTGCTGGATTTTTTGATCTGGAAGAAAATAAGATTATCAATTTAAAAGATGTTAATACCAGGGTGCAGCGTCTTGAGGAAGAATACCGTCAGGCAGGTTATATTCTTGCCCGTGTAACTGATATCCATATGGATAAGGACGGTACTTTAAACATTACTGTTAACGAAGGTATTGTAGAAGATTTCAAGGTTAAAGGTAATGTTAAAACTAAAGATTATGTTATTACCCGCGAAATGAAACTGAAGAAAGGCAAGCCCTTTAATGCCAAAGATGCCCGCCGCAGTATGCAGCGCATTTATAATCTGGGATATTTTGAGGATGTAAATATTAAATTGAATCCTGGTAAAGAGCCCAATTCAGTAGAAGTAGAAATCAGCGTAGTAGAAATGAATACCGGTGTTTTTGGCATTGGCGCCGGTTACAGCAATGCCGATGGTTTTGTCGGCATGATTTCCATTGGCGATAAGAATTTCCGCGGCACCGGCGACAGTGTTAATATTCGCTGGGAATTTGGCGGTGAAGATAACGCCAACTATGATTTCAGTTATACTAAGCCCTGGATAGATGATAAAGAAACCAAGGCAACTTTGAATTTATATGATATTACCAACGAATATGCGGATTATAATATTGATGGTGATGAAATTGCCCGCTACGATAAAAAACGTCGTGGTCAGGAATTAACCTTCAGCCGTAAAACAGATAATGAATTTATCAGCAACTATGTAACTTTGAAGAATCGTGAAGATATTTACGAAGGCATGGCTGACGGCTATGAAAACGATCAAAATCAGTATTATGAAGATCGGTTTAATGATAGTCCTTATTATGAAAAGTGGATGCCAAGTGATTATAGAGAACGCCGTAAAGAAAATTTTGGCACAACCCGCAGCATAACTTTTGGCCGTGTTTTTGATTCCCGTGATAATATTTATGATCCTCATGAAGGTAAGCGTATCGGTTACAGCATAGAATGGGCCGGACTTGGCGGTGATTTTGATTTTACTAAGTTTACCGCTGATTACCGTTACTATTATCGTGCCGGCGGTGAAAGCGTTTGGGCACTTAATCTGGGAGCAGGCTATGCCGATGGTGACATGCCGTTAAGCCAGCGCTTCTCCATGGGCGGCAGTGATACCCTGCGTGGTTATGAAGATGATCAATTCCGCGGCAACAGCATGCTGAGAGCAACTTTGGAATATCGCTTCCCCATAGTTAAAAAGGTACAGGGCGTTTTGTTTACCGATAATGGTTACGCCTGGGATAAACGTCACGAAGATGAGTTTGATTTGGGACTGATTAAAAACAGTTTCGGTGTCGGCTTGCGTATTAATTCGCCGTTAGGACCGGTAAAACTTGATTATGGTTATGGTGAAGACGGCGGTAAATTCCATTTCAGCTTTGGCGGACAGTTCTAAAATTAGCTGTTTGATGGTGAACGGATGATGAAAATCAGTAAGGTTTTAATGATTGCTGCAATGACAAGTTTTTTGTCATTGCAGCAAGCTTTTTCTATGCCGATAGAACAGGTTGATGTTCAGGTGGTCGATCTTAACGGCGGTACAAGCAAGCCTTTGCTGAGCAAAATGGCCGGCAGCATGCAGGTAGTAGCTCAGCAGCTGCTGGCTGATAAAGATACGGAAAAGATAGCTCCTGTACAGCAGGAATATGCCAGACTGCTCACGGAAGTAGGCGACAGGGTGCTGACAGGTTATGAGATACGGCAGACGCACATAGTTCTGGGGCCGCAGACTCAAGTAGTTCTGCAGATAATTCCTTGGAGTGATACTATTCAGCATGCGGCTGTTGACCTGCAGTTTTCAGGTATTGAGCCTGAGACAGCAAAACATCTGGAGAAGAAAATACCGGATCTGAAAATGCGGTTACAGGAGATTATTCAGGGTGCTTCCGTAGATGCGCAGGATTGGGCCGGAGGCATTTTACGCAAAGTAGTGCGTCAGGAAGTGGAAAAATCTTTACCGGAATTCAAAGCGGCCGTAGACCTTGTTCAGGACGATGATAAAATAGTGGTACAGGTCATTATTTATCCGGTGGGACAGCTGATCAGCGACATCAATTATGAAATGCGGTCTGAGTCCATTCCCAATATTTTGCTTAACCGGCTGAAGTTTAAATATCAGGAAGAATGTGAAAAACTGCGCGGCATTCCAATCAGTTATCTGACTAAGCATCAGCAGGAATATGAAGATTATCTGGCTCAGCAATTGCTTAAGGAAACAGAGATCAAACAATATAATTTAAAGCCGAAAATTATCATTAAACCTGGAGCAGATACGGAAGTGGAAATATTACTGTTTTCCGATGAGTATAAAATCTGGCTGGAAGGGTACGGCGATATTGGCCGAGATAAGGATAATCTTTCCGGTAAAGCACATCTGGGTAAATTTATTTCACCGCAGGATGAAATTTTTACAGAGGCAGAAGTGGTATTGGATGATGTGCAGTGGCGCTTCGGCGCCGGCTATACCCGCTATTGGGGCAAAAGCAGCTGGAGCTATATGCGCCGGGCGCCGGTAGGCGATAACGTATATAAACTGGAATATACGCTGAGTCCTAAATGGCGGCTGAGGGCAGAGCATTTTTCCGGAGATGACCGTAATGAATACGGCATCAGATATCGTATTCATGAATTTTTGAGTGCGGAATATGTTTATGGCGGCAAGGAATTTTATTTGCGCCTTATAGGAAATTTGTAGCTTGCCGTTGAAAGAATTTAGGCAGACTGATATAATAAACTATATATCTATAATATTATTTTTGTAAGAAAGCAGGGAATGTTGTTATGATGCAGAAATTGCGTAATCCTAAAAATGTTAAATTAGTTTCTTTATTTGTAGCTGCCATTTTTGTTCTGGGCTGCTTTGCGCTGTCTGTAACTCAAAGCGGTTTTGGTAAAGTGGCTTCTGCTGCTGCCAGTGAATCCGCCATCGGCGTAGTTAACTATCAAATGCTGGTAGCTCAAAGTCCGGATCTGCAAAGTGTGAGAGCAGCCATGAAGACTGAAATCGACAGCGCTCAAAAGGATTTTGATGAAAAAAGCAAGACCATGAATGACAGTGAAAAACAACGTTATTATGTACAGCTGCAGGAACGTGTGGCCAATAAAGAAAAAGAATTGATGGAACCCGTACTGAAAAAAGTGGAAGAGAACATCAAAAAAGTGGCAGATAAAAAAGGCCTTGCTGTAGTAGTTGATAAGAGTACTGTAATTTTTGGCGGTGTTGATATTACCGATGAGGTAGCAAAAGCTCTGCAAAGCGGTAAATAAAATGCCTGTTATTGAGGCCCGAAAGGGCCTCGTTTACTGTTTGTCCGGGAGAATATTATGCGTAAGATCATCCTTGCAGTAATTATAATAAGTTCATTGCTGTTTACGGCCTGCGGCAGCATTACTAAGACTGGTGAAAAAATTGCCGTGGTAGATTGGAATAAAGCTGTGCAGGAGCATCCGCAGTATAAAAAATTACAGCAGGATGAAGCAGTACTGGATGATTTAATCAAGAAACGTAAACATCAGGAAGAAATGGCTAAAGCGCAGTTAAAGAGCCTCGATAAATTGCGCGGATTGACAAGAAGCAGCAGGGAAACCTACCTGTCGGCTGATTTTAATACACGCATGGTAGGCGCTCAGGCTAAGGAAAATGCTAAGCTGCAGAAGGTTTACGCACAGACAGAAAAAGAGGCTGAGGCGCTTATTGCCGATCGCAAAAAAGAAGTTGAGGATGCTTACCAGCTGAAAATGTTTAATTTGCGAATGCGTTTGGAAACAGTCAAGCTAAAACCGGAAGAAAGAGCGCAGGCCGAGGCGGAATTGGCTGATGCCAGAAATGAAAGAGAAGCGCAGCTCGGAAAGCTGAATGAAGAAAAAAACGCCTATATAGAAAATAAGATGGCTCCTTATACTGCTGCCATGAAGCAGCGTATCCATCAGGAAGCTGATGCATTGCGTCAGAATGCTGAAGCTGTAATGAAGGCTTCCGAAGGAAAATATGACGGTATGCTTGAGAAGGCTCCTAAGGCATTAAATAATGCTTTGAGTATTATGGACAGGCAGATAGACAAACAGCAGGAAGAAAACAAAGCCCTGAAGAAAACAATTGATCAAGATATTGAAAATATAGTTATGCGTCTGGTGGATAAGAATGGCTATACTATTGTATTTAACAAGGTAAAAGTAAATCTTAAAGCCGATGACATTACAGATAAAATAATTGCTGAATTAAAGCAAAGACAAAATAAGTGAGGTTACAGTTATGAAAAAAATTATTGCCGGATTGATGATTGCCAGTGCTATGCTGACTTTTGGCTGCAGTGGCCGCAATGCTGATTTTGGTACTGTAGATATGAAAAAAGTGGAAGCTGAGGCTACCGTAGTCAAGGATACCAAAGAAGATGTTACTAAAAAGATGCAGGATTTGAAAGCATCCATGGATAAGGATATGGCCGGCAAGAGCGCTGAAGAACAGAAAAAAGTTGCCGAAGATTATACTGCTCGTGCCCAGCTGATTCAGACTGAAGCGCAGAATAAGCTGAAAGCAAGTCTTGATACTGCTTTAAGTCAAGTTGCCAAAGAAAAAGGTTTAGGCGCTATCTTGATTAAGGATGCCGTACCGCAGGGCGGCACTGATGTCACCAAGGAAGTAATTGAGAAAATGAAATAAGCAGCACACCCTGAGCGGGCGGCGTCGTCCGCCTGCTTTTCGTGTGTTACGGACCTGTTGCACAGGTCAATTATGGGGAGGTTTTTTTATGGAAAAAAGTGTTCAGGAATTAGCTGTATTTCTGCAGGGGAAAGTTGAAAATGATAATCCGCAGTTGCTGATTACCGGTGTCAACGGCCTGATTGAGGCAGGACCGCAGGATATCTCTTTTGCTGTTCCGCCGCATGTGGAGCATTGCCATTTAAGTAAGGCGGGCGTCATGGTCTTAAGTCCCGAAGATCCTGCGCTCAATGACAGACCGGTTATCCGTGTGGAAAATCCTCGTGCTGCTTTTGCGGCTCTGCTCGAGTTATTCCGTGCACCGGAAGAAGTAGAACGCGTAGTCAGCCCTCTGGCCTATATTTCGCCGAAGGCTAAAATAGGTAAGAACGTTGCAGTTCAGCCTTTTGCCGTGATAGAAGATGATGCGGAAATTGGTGATGGCTCCATTATTTATCCGCACGCATATGTTGGCAAAAGAGTCAAGCTGGGCAAGGACTGCATTATATACCCCAGCGTTACGATTCGTGAGGACTGTGTACTTGGCAATCGTGTAATTGTGCAGGCAGGCGCGGTTATAGGCGGCGACGGCTTTGGTTATGTTACACAAAATGGCAAGCACAGCAAGGTTCTGCAGACCGGCAACGTGGTTTTGCAGGATGATGTGGAAATCGGCAATAATACCTGTATTGACCGTGCAACGGTTGACAGCACTATTGTTGGCAAGGGTACCAAGATAGATAATCTGGTACATCTCGGACATAATGACATTTTAGGCGAGAACTGCCTTGTGGTAGCTCATGTAGGCATTTCCGGCAGTGTAACTGTTGGTAATAATGTAACCTTTGCCGGACAGGTTGGTACTGTAGGACATATTACTATTGGCGACAATTGTGTTTTCGGCGGTAAAACAGGTATTACCAATAATGTACCGGCTAATTCTTTTATGGCAGGTTTTCCGGCCATGCCTCATAAAGAATGGCTGCGTCAGGAAGCAAATATGCGCAAAATCGGTGAGCTGCTTAAAAGAGTCAAAGACTTGGAAAAAGAACTGGCTAAAATCAGTGATAAATAACTTGGCAGAGGAGTGTTAAAATGCTGAGTTACTATATAGTAAAATTATTCAGCAAGCTGATGTGTATAGCGCCGCGATTTGTCAGAAATTTGACGGCAAGCTTTTTGGGCAATATAGCTGTATTGGCTGTGCCTAAATGGCGTTTGCTTATGGCCAAGACTAATATTATGGAATGTCTCGGCGTCGGCGAAGAACGTGCTGAACAGATTGCCTCAGACAGCCTGCATCGTTTTGGGCGTATGATTGTGGAAGTTATGCGTTTTCCGCTGTTAAAGCCGGACAATATAGATCAGACCGTTAAAGTTGAGGGATTGGAATATCTTGATGCGGCCTATAAGCAAAATAAAGGCGTCATCATGGCTACCGGGCATTATGGAAACTGGGAGCTATTGGGAGCAACCGTAGCGCTGCATGGCTATCCCATGCTTTCCATAACCAGAAAGCAGAATAATGGCGCTATGGATAAATTTATCAATGAATACCGACAGATGGTAGGGCAGAAAGTAGCCTATAATCGTGGAGAAAGCGGTCTCTTAGCTATCAGCAGGATGCTCAAGGAAAAGCATTTGCTGGGAGTGTTGTACGATCAGGATACTAATGATGACGGTGTTGAAATTAATTTATTCGGCAAAAAATCAATTATTCCCATGGGTGCGGCGGCTTTGTCAAGAATTTACGGTTCGCCGATTCTGCCGATCTTTTTGCATAATAATGATGATGGAACATGTGCGGCAAAAATTTATCCGCCGCTGTATACACCGAGAACTAAAAATAAAACACAGGATTTTTATGATGTTACAAAGCAGATGGTGACCATTCTGGAACATGAAATTATAGTGCATCCGGAAATGTGGTTCTGGGTGCATGACAGATGGAAAGACGGACGGCAGCGTTTTCGCAATAAAAATAAATAAAGGAGGAACTCTATGTCTGAAAAATATATGCAGCATACTATTGCCAGGGAAATTTCCTATTCCGGGATTGGCTTACACTCCGGTAAGGAAGTATTCATGACCATGAAACCGGCTGATGTAAATACAGGTATTGTCTTTATTCGTACAGATTTGCCGGAGCGTCCGGAAATTAAGGCCTTGCCGGAAAATGTCAGTTCGACTGTCAAGGCGACAACCTTAAGCGCCAATGGAGCCGAAGTTTTTACTGTGGAACATTTAATGGCTGCTTTATCCATGATGGCGGTAGATAATATTCGTATAGAAATGTCTTCGCCGGAGCCGCCGGTAACGGATGGCAGCGCCAAAGTGTTCTGCGAGCTGATCGAAAAGGTTGGCTTGCAGCAGCAGGAGGCAGAACGGAAAATTTACAGTGTAGATAAGGTGTTTTCAGTATATGACGGTGACCGTTATATCGTAGTAAAACCTTATGACAGCTATCGTATTTCATTTACATCTATTAATAAGCATCCAATGCTTGGTACGCAGTATTTTGATATAGAATTGACTACGGAAAGCTTTAAGCAAGAAATTATGGCTGCCAGAACAGTTGCCTTTACGGATGAATTGGATATGCTGCGTAAAATGGGTCTTGGTCTTGGCGGCAGTTTAGAAAATGTAGTTGTTTTTGATAAGGATACCATTCTTTCTCAACCACGTTTTGAAGATGAGCTTATCAGACATAAAATTCTTGATGTAATTGGCGATTTGTATTTACTGGGACCTATCAAGGCCCATGTAATTGCTGTTAAAACAGGGCATGCTTTTAATTCCAATATAGCTAAACAAATACAAGCATATAGAACAAGGGAGGAAAAATAAATGACAGTTCTTGATATTAATGAAATCAAAAAAATTCTTCCGCATCGTTATCCGATGCTGTTAGTTGACCGTATTCTGGAATTAGAACCCATGAAACGTGCGGTTGGTATTAAAAATATCACTGCTAATGAAATGCAGTTTTTAGGTCATTTTCCTAATGAACCCATTATGCCAGGTGTTCTTTTGATAGAAGCCATGGCGCAGGTGGGCGGCGTTGCCATGCTCTATCCTGAAGAAAATCGCGGTAAAATCGCTGTTTTCGGCAAAATTGATAATGTGCGTTTCCGTAAGCAGGTTGTGCCCGGCGATCAGGTAGTAACTACTGCTGAAGTTGTAAAAATCAGGGGCAACATGGGTGTCATGCATTGCGAAGGTAAGGTTGACGGCAGCGTAGCCTGCGAATGTGACTGTACCTTTGCCATTATGGATCCTAAAAATGCTTAATTTTTTACAATAAGGTAGATATTTGCAAAGAATTAGAGATAATAGGCTTAAATTTATCTTAATTCCTTAAAATAACCGAATTTTAAAGGTTAAAAAAACATACGATAAATGATTATAGTTCTATATTTATGTTTAATCGTCTGATTAAACAAGAGGAGTGAAAAGGATGAGTTCGGTTATTATACCTAAACGTAAAATACATGAAACTGCTATAATCCATCCCAATGCTGTTATTGGCAAAGATGTTGAAATAGGACCTTATGCTGTAATTGATGAAGATACCGTAATCGGCGACGGCTGCAAAATCGGCGCTCACGCAGTTATTCACAGATATACCACGGTTGGTAAAAACTGTAAATTTTTCCCTGGCTGCTCCATAGGTGCAGAACCTCAGGATCTTAAATTTGCCGGTGAAAAATCCTATACAATTATTGGCGACGGTGGTATTTTCAGAGAATGCTGCACCGTTAACAGAGCAACCGGTGAAGGTAATGAAACAAGAATCGGCAATAATATTCTGATGATGGCTTATACACATGTTGCTCATAACTGTGTTGTAGGCAGTAATGTTATCATGTCCAATGTTGCTACTTTAGCCGGTCATGTTATTGTTGAAGACCGTGCTGTTATCGGTGGGCTTTCAGCAGTGCATCAGTTCTGCAAAATAGGCCGCAATGTTATGGTAGGCGGTATGGCACGTGTTGCGCAGGATATTCCGCCGTTCATGATTGTAGCCGGTGATCCGGCCTTCGTTTCTGGATTAAACAGTGTGGGCCTTTCCCGTGCAGGCATGCCGGCAGAGCAGCGCAGCCAGCTGAAAAAAGCTTTCCGCATTCTTTATCATAGCGGTTTGCCTCTGCAGGAAGCTATTGCCACTATGGAACAGGAGCTTGACAGCAGCGAGCCGGTAGAACATCTGATGCGCTTTTTGCGTAATGTAGAACGCGGTATTATCCGTACCCGCAGAGGCTGATAAAATGGAAGTTATCGGTGTTTTGTCAGGTGTGGGGCATTTGCCTGTGGAAGTTGCCAGATCAGCTAAGAAGCTTGGCTATCAGGTGGTGGCTGTGGGTGTAGTGCCGGAAATTGATCCGGAATTGGCTGCATGTGCAGATTTTTACTACGATATTAATATTGGTAAAATAGGCAAGATTATTTCCACACTAAAAAAACATAAGGTTCATCAGGTTACCATGATTGGCAAGGTAACGAAAGAGGTTTTATATAAAGCCGGCAAAATCGTCCCCGATTTACGGGCTATCAAGATTTTGGCAACAGTACCTGATCGCAAAGATGATACAATCATGAATGCCATCGTCAAAGAACTGGAAGGCGAAGGCATTCATGTTATGGACCAGACAGTACTGATTAAGCCCTTATTGCCTGCTCCCGGAGTATTGACCAGGCGTAAGCCGACAGAAGCTGAATTGGCGGATATGGAATTTGGGTTTTCCATGGCCAAGGCCATTGGCGGTTTAGATATAGGTCAGACCGTAGTTGTAAAAAATAGAGCTGTGATGGCGGTAGAGGCTATTGAAGGCACTGATGCCTGTATTTTGCGCGGCGGCTTTCTGGGTAAGGGCGGCGTGATTGTGGCTAAAGCGGCTAAACCGTCTCAGGATCAGCGTTTTGATATACCTGGCTTCGGTACTAAAACTATGGAGTCTATGATTCATGCGGGTGCAACCGGTATTGTTATAGAAGCCGGCAATACATTGATTGTAGATAAAGAAAAGACCATAGCTATGGCTGATGAGCATAATATTACAATCTTGGTGAAATAAATTAACATAAAAATTTCATTTTTAAAGCGACCAGCAGTATTTGTTGGTCGCTTTTGTGTTATAATATACAATGAAATGTTATAGACTTTTTTATATTCCCGCTTATTTGCTGAGAAAAAGGTGTTACCATGACAAGAATTATGATTTCTGCCGGAGAAGCTTCTGGTGATATACACGCTGCTGCCGTTACGGCAGCTATTAAAAAATTAAATCCTGACGCTGAAGTATTCGGCATGGGAGGAGATGCCCTGCGTAATGCTGGCGGAGAAGTACTTTTTGATATTAAAGAACATGGAGTAATGGGCTTTGCAGAGATTATTTGCAAGCTGCCGGCATTGTTTCGTCTGCGTAATAATTTTGTGAAGGTTATGAAGCAGCGCAGGCCGGACTGCCTTATTGTAGTTGATTATCCCGGCTTTAATATGAAGATTGCCAAGATTGCTCATGAAAAAGGCATTCCCGTAGTATCCTATATCAGTCCTTCTGCCTGGGCTTGGCATAGAAGCAGAGCTAAAAAGGTAGCTAAGATAGTTGATAAGGTTGCGGCTATTTTTCCTTTTGAGTATGACGTGTATCATGAAGCCGGTGCGGATACTGTTTTTGTAGGTCATCCGTTGCTTGATATTGTCAAGACCAGCATGCCGCGGCAGGAGGCGGAAGCTTTTGCCGGCAAACGTGCCGGAAGAAAGCTGATTTTACTGATGCCGGGCAGTAGGTTAATGGAGATTGAAAAGATGCTGCCGACATTGCTGGAAGCTGCCAAATTATTGCAGCAGCAATTGCCGGAAGTCGATTTTACCATGCCGCGAGCAGGAACAATACCGCTCTCACTACTGGAAAGCAAAATAAAAGCAGCAGGTGTACAGGTTAAAATTACTGAAGGACATAATTATGATGTTTTCAGTGTTGCTGATCTGGCGCTTGCTACCAGCGGTACGGTTACGCTCGAGGCCGCTTTGTGCGGACTGGGCAGTATCATTGTTTATAGGACATCAGCCATTAACGCTTTTATAGCAAGAAGAGTAATAAATATTCCTGACATCGGACTGCCTAATATTGTTGCAGGCAGACATATACTGCCGGAACTGCTGCAGGAAGATTTTACGCCGGAAAAAGTGGCTCAGGAAGCTTTGCATTTATTGGAGCCTGAACGCAATGCCCGGATGAAAAAAGACCTGGCCTATGTTAAAGAAAGACTTGGTCAGCCCGGAGCCGTTGACCGTGTTGCCCAATTAGTACTGAAGATTGCTGAGGAGAAAAAATGAATTTATATTTTCGCTTATTAAGATATGTACGTCCTTACCTGCCGCGCGTTGTGGCGGCAGTATTCTGTACCTGCCTGGCTTCAGGCTGTAATCTTTATTTGCCCTGGATTATTAAAGATGTAGTGGATAAGGTACTGGTACAGAAAAATGTAACTATGCTGTATATGATTGCTGCCAGTATCGTCGTGGTCTTTATTGTACGCGGACTGTTTTTTTATGGTCAAAGCTATCTGATGAGCTGGGTTGGCCAACGGGTAGTTATTGATATCCGCGGAGCTATTTTCCGTAAATTGCAGAAATTGAGCATGTCTTTTTATGATAAAAATAAGACCGGCACAATCATGAGCTATGTTACCAACGACGTAGCGGCATTGCAGGTAGCCATGGTTGACAAGGCTGTGGAATTTGTAACAGAAGGTCTGATTCTGGTGGGCAGTATTGTTGCCATGCTTGTTTTGGACTGGAAACTGACTTTGTTTACCTTCTGTACCTTTCCGATTGTTTTATGGTTCATGGATTTTTTTGGCAAGAAAATTCGCCGTAACGGCGGTCATATTCAGGCCTGCACTGCCGAGCTTACTTCCGTACTGCAGGAAGTGGTTGCTTCAGCCAGGGTTGTAAAATCCTTTGTAAGGGAAGACTATGAAATCAAGCGCTTTGATGCTCAGAATATGACAAATTTTTATGCCAATATGAAGAACATCAAATTAAATGCGCTGCTGACTCCTACAGTAGAACTGGTAGCTGCTATCGGTGTTACCGTGGTTCTTTGGTATGGGGGCATGAGCGTTATCAACGGCAGCATTACTGCCGGTTCGTTAGTTGCTTTTCTGGCATATGCGGTAAACATCGCCAATCCTATCAAGCGCCTGACCAAAGTTGTAGCCAGCATTCAGCAGGCATTGGCAGCCGGTGAGCGTGTTTTCAGCATTTTAGATCTGGATGAGAAAATTAAAGAACTGCCCGGGGCCAAAGCAATGGGTAATATGCAGGATAAAGTGGTTTTCAGCCATGTCAATTTTGCCTACAATGCGGATGAACCGGTTATCGAGGATTTATCCTTTGAAGTGAAAAAGGGGCAAATTGTGGCTATCGTCGGGCCCTCAGGCGCCGGAAAATCTACCATTGCCAGCTTATTGCCGCGTTTTTATGATGTAACTGGCGGCAGTATTACGGTTGATGGCCTTGATATACGTGATGTTACCCTGAACTCTCTGCGTGAACAGGTTGGTATCGTGCCTCAGGAAACTCTTTTATTTAATGGCAGTGTGTATGATAATATTCTGTATGGACGCCTTGATGCAACCAAAGAGGAAGTGGAAGCTGCTGCTAAAGCGGCTAATGCGCATAAATTTATTATGGATTTGCCGGAAGGGTACGAAACCATGCTGGGTGATCGCGGCGTGAATATTTCCGGTGGCCAGCGGCAGCGTATTGCTATTGCCCGTGCAATATTGAAAAATCCGCAGATTCTGATTTTGGACGAAGCTACGTCAGCTTTAGATACGGAAAGCGAACGTATCGTTCAGGAAGCTTTGGATCGTTTAATGGTTGGCAGAACCTCGTTTGTCATTGCGCACCGTCTGTCAACAATTAAGAATGCTGACAGAATACTGGTACTTGAAAAAGGACGTTTGGTAGAAGATGGCAGCCATGAGGAATTGTTGGCGCAGGATGGTCTGTACGCACATCTGTATAAAATTCAGTATCGCAGCAAGGACGCGAAATGAGGTCAGTTAATGTATATTATCTATAATCTTATTGCTATCATAGCATTAATATTTTTTGTAATACCATATTATACTTACCGTCTGATGACGGAAAAAGGCTTTGGCAGACGTTTTCGTCAGAGCTTTGGTCAGGTAACCGATGAGGAAATTGCTAAAGTTGCTCAGAAAGACTGCATCTGGATACATGGGGCTTCTGTAGGTGAAATTGTTGCTACGAGCCCTTTGGTTAAACAGATTCAGAAAGAAATGCCCGGAAAACCGGTGTTGGTATCAGCTTTTACTGTTGGCGGCTATAATATGGCCAAACAGATTATTCCGGAAGCTGATGCGATTATTTATTTTCCGTTAGACCTGCCTTTTGTAGCGGAGTCCTTGGTTAAACGTATTCATCCGGGGATCTTTATGCCGGTAGAAACTGAACTGTGGCCTAATTTTTTACGTGCTATCAGAGAACGTCATATCCCGGTTATGATGGTAAATGGACGTATTTCAGAAAAATCCGTAAAAAGCTATCGTTATCTTTACGGCATCTGGGAAGATATGCTCAATACTGTCAGCCGTTTCTGCATGCAGTCCAGTATTGATGCGGACTATATTGCTCATTTAGGCGCCGATAAGGATAAAATCTTTGTTACCGGCAATACCAAATTTGACCAGACCTATGCAGAAGTAACTCCGGAGGATTTGGCAAAATATAAGGTTGAGTTGGGACTTGGTGATTCCTATCCGATTATTGTTGCCGGGTCAACGCATCCTACGGAAGAAGACGCGCTGATGAAAGCGTTTAAAACTATTCGCGGCAAATATCCAGAGGCAAGATTGATTATTGCTCCGCGCAAAACTACTCGTGCTGATGAAATTGCTAAGATTGCCTCTGACTATGGTTATGAAACAGGCTATCGCTCTAAATTATTGGAAATACAAGGGGAGCGGCATCAGTATCCCGTGCTTTTGATCGATACTATTGGTGAGCTGGGGCGTATTTATGCCGTGGGTGACGTGGTGTATGTAGGCGGTTCTCTCAGCAAGCATGGCGGCCACAATGTTCTGGAACCTGCTGCTCATGCTAAACCCATTATTGTGGGTCCCAATATGCAGAACTTTAAAGATTCCTATGCTCTTTTGAGCAAGGTTGGCGCCTGCAAAATGGTCAATAATGTTCAGGAACTGACCAGTGAGATGCTGGATATTATCGCAGATGATAAGCGCAGAGCTAAAATGGGTGCTGCCTCCTTACAAGTTATCAAAGAAAATCGCGGCGCCGATGTCCGCAGCATCAAGTATCTGAAAGAGCTGCTGGAATTAACTGCGGTGCCGGCTAAAGAATATCTTTCGTATCCTGTCAATACCAGAAATCTGACAGATGAAGGAGGCGGCAGGCTGCGTCACGGCGATGCCATTATTCAATATATTTTCCAGATTGCTCATGGTCCGGAAACACCGTTTATGGGCTGGGTATTACTTGCCTTTCTGCGGGTATTATCTTATCTTTATGAATTTGGCGTCTGCTGTAAATTATCTATTTATAAAATGGGACTGCAGAAGCAGAAAAAATTGCCCTGTTGCGTTATCTCCATCGGCAATATTACGGTAGGCGGTACCGGCAAGACCCCTACAGCTCAGAAAATGGCGGCAATGATTAAGGATATGGGCTACAGGGTAGTAATTTTAAATCGCGGTTACCGCTCTCACTGGGATAAGGAACTGGGCGTGGTTTCAGATGGCGAAAAAATTTATATGACTGCTTATGAAGCTGGCGATGAGGCCTATCTGATGGCTAAAACTCTGCCGGGTATTCCGGTAATTATCGGCAAGAGCCGTGCGGTTACCGGTAAATATGCCGTGGAAAAAATGCATGCGGAAGTAATCATCATGGATGATGGTTATCAGCACTGGCAGCTGGAACGTGATCTTGATATCGTGTTAGTTGATACGCTGAATATGTTCGGCAATGGCTGCGTGCTGCCGCGCGGTACGCTGCGTGAGCCTCTGGAAAATCTGGAAAGAGGCGATATTTTTCTGCTGACCAAGACGGATCAGAGCAGTATATTCAGCAGAAATCAGCTGCGTAAAACAATCAGCAAATATAATGCGAAGGCTCCTATTGTGGAAAGTATTCATCATCCGAAAAATTTTGTGGAAATAGCTGATTGGTATAAAGGTATCGTACAAAACTGCAAGGATTTAGATGAACTGAAAAATAAAGATGTCATGGTTTTCTCTGCGATTGGTAATCCTTCTTCTTTTGAACAGACTTTGTCCAGCATAGGGCTAAATATTTTGGAGGCTGTGCGTTATCCTGACCATCATGACTATGGCATGCTGGAAATGCAGTATATTAATGAATTGGCAAGACGCAAGCAGGCGGTGGCCATGGTTACTACTGCCAAAGATGCGGTAAAGATTCCGACAGAATTTATTTATTCTGACCGTAAGATTCCGCTTTATATTCTGAATATGGAAATACAGGTTACCAATGGTATGGATAAACTGGAAGAATATATTATCAAAGCTATCAAAAAGGAGCAAAAAGAAAAATGAAAGTATTATGCGTAATACCGGCACGTTATGCGTCAACGAGACTTCCCGGCAAACCTTTGTCCATGATTGCCGGAAAGCCCATGATTCAGCATGTGTATGAAAGAGCCTGTCAGGCACAAATGCCTGACGAGGTAATTGTTGCTACGGATAATGAACTGGTGGAAAAAGCCGTTGCTGCTTTTGGCGGTAAGGCCGTTATGACGTCGCCGGATCATCCAAGCGGTACAGATCGCCTGGCAGAGGTTGCCTTGATGTATCATGATGTGGATGTTATTGTGAATGTGCAGGGTGATGAACCGATGATTCCTCCTGAAGTGATTGATAATCTGGCCAAAGTATTTGAAACTGATCAGGAGCTGAACATGGCGACCATGAAAGTGGCCATGAATGAAGAGGATTATAATAATCCGGCTGCCGTAAAAGTAGTAACTGACCTTAATGGATACGCACTTTATTTTTCCCGCAGCCTGATGCCGTATCCGCGCAATAAACCGGAAAACTATAAAGTTTACAAGCATGTAGGCATCTACGCTTATCGCCGTAATTTTCTGCTGAAATATGCGGCTCTGCAGCCAACTCCTCTGGAAAGAGCAGAAAGCCTGGAGCAATTGCGTGCTCTGGAAAACGGTTATAAAATCAAAGTTCTGGAAAGTGATTTTCAGGGTGTTGGTGTAGATACCCCGGAAGATCTGGCAGCAGTTAATAAACTGTTTGCGCAAATGAATAAATAAAGCAGGGAGGAATTCTTGTGCATATTGTAAAAGTTCACGATTATCTTGTGGGTCAAGGACAGCCGCTGCTTTTAATGGCAGGTCCCTGCGTACTGGAAGGTTATGAACGCAGCCTGATGATTGGACAAAGAGTTAAGGCTATCTGTGCTGAGCTGAAGATGCCTTATGTATTTAAGGCTTCATTTGATAAAGCTAACCGTTCTTCCTACAATTCTTTCCGGGGACCAGGAATAGAAGAAGGTTTGAAAATTCTGGCCCAGATCAAAAAAGATTTGCAGGTGCCGGTGGTAACTGATATTCATGAGCCCTGGCAGGCCGAAAAGGCGGCGGAGGTTGCTGATATCCTGCAGATTCCGGCTTTCTTATGCCGGCAGACGGATCTTGTTTATGCCGCAGCCAAAACCGGCAGAACAATAAACGTAAAAAAAGGCCAGTTTCTGGCGCCCTGGGATATGAAAAATGTCATTAAAAAAGTTGAGGAGGCAGGCAATCATAATCTGATGCTGACTGAACGCGGAGCAAGCTTTGGCTATAATACTCTGGTAACGGATATGCGCGGGCTGGCTGTTATGCGGGAGTTGGGCTATCCGGTAGTTATGGATGCCACTCACAGCGTACAGATTCCCGGAGGACAGGGTACCAGCAGCGGCGGACAGAGTCAATATGTGCCGCATATGGCAAGAGCTGCTGCGGCTGTAGGCATTGACGCCTTATTCCTGGAAGTTCACGATAATCCTGCGGAAGCACTATCCGACGGACCCAATATGGTACGACTTGATGCTTTGAAGAAACTGCTGCAGGATGTTATCGCCATTGATAAAATTGTAAGAGGATAAAGAAGGGAGCTGCAGAAATGAAAGAAATGCTTGAGCATGCGCAGAATGTGCTGCGTATGGAGGCTGAAGCTATTTTGGAGCTTGTTCCCCGAGTAGATGAAAATTTTACGGCAGCGGTGGAAATGATTTTGGCCTGCCCCGGACGTACCGTTATTACAGGAATGGGAAAATCCGGTATTATTGGACGTAAAATGGCAGCCACATTGGCCAGTACGGGTACGCCGTCTTTTTATCTGCATCCGGCTGAAGGCATACATGGAGATTTGGGCATGGTTACAGCCGGCGATGTGGTTATTGCTTTGTCCAATAGCGGCGAAACCGGTGAAGTATTGAATATTTTGCCCTCATTGCGCAGAATAGGAGCAAAGATTATTGCCATGGTAGGCAGCGAAAATTCTACTTTAGCCAAAAATGCGGATGTAGTGTTAAATGTTGGTGTCAGCAAGGAAGCCTGTCCGTTGGGATTGGCACCTACCAGCAGTACTACTGCTGCTTTAGCCTATGGTGATGCGCTGGCTCTGGCTTTGCTGCAAAGACATCATTTTACTGCCAATCAGTTTGCCGTTTTCCATCCGGGTGGCTCCTTGGGACGCAAATTGCTGCTCACGGTAGGCGATATTATGCATAGCGGCAATGAAAATCCTGTTGTTAAAGGAGAAACCACTGTGCAGGACGCTTTGTTTGTCATTACGGATAAAGGATTGGGCGCAGTTTCTGTTATTGATGAAAAGGGCATTATGCTGGGCGTGCTGACTGACGGTGATATTCGCCGTGGTCTGAGTAAAGGCGTAGATTTTCTGCAGCGTCCTGTTACCGAACTTATGACCAGAGAACCCAAAACAATTACTAAAGAGAAGCTGGCGGCTCAGGCTTTGCATATCATGGAAAGCAATCATCCAAAACCGATTACCGTGCTGCCGGTTATTGACGAAGAAAAACATGTTATCGGTCTGCTGCATATGACTGACCTGGTGCGTCAGGGTGTGGTATAATGAAAACAGAACTGAAAAATATCCGTTTGCTGGCCTTGGATGTTGATGGAGTACTGACTGACGGTACTATTAATATCGGCAGCCAGGGTGAAGTTTTCAAGGGCTTTAATGCTAAAGACGGCTTGGGAATAAGCTGCCTGCAGCGCCAGGGCATTGATGTGGCGATTATTACTGGACGCCGCAGTGAGATTATTCACCGCCGTGCTGAAGAGCTTGGCATTAAATACCTGTGTGAAGGCATTAAGGATAAATATACTGCTTTGCTGCAGCTGAGCAGCAGGCTGCAGCTGGACAGGCGGCAAGTCGCCTATATGGGTGATGATTTAAATGATCTGCCGGCTTTTAAAGCTGCTGGTATAGCTTTTGCACCGGCAGATGCGGCGGCAGAGGTTGCTGCTGCTGCGCAGATAGTTACCAGAGCCGAAGGCGGACGTGGTGCTGTGCGCGAAGCAGCAGAAATGCTTTTGCAAGCCAGAGGCTGTTGGGAGGAAGTAATTGCTTCCTATCAGGAATGTGGACAGGGAGACAGGCAGTAATGTGGTTGTATTATGTATTAAAAACTATGAGCACGATTATTTCCATGCTGCCTTACAAGCTGATTGTAATAATCGGCAAAGGCATGGGGCATCTGTATTACAGAATTGCCAAAAAACAGCGAATTCGTGCGGAAGAAACAATTAAAGAGCGTTTGGGATACAGTGATCAGCAGGCTCATGATACGATTAAATCCTTATTTGTAAAATTGGGGATTACGTTCATGGAAATGTTGTATATGCCCGCTTTGAATAAGGATAATATTCGCGGCCTGGTTACTTTTGACCGTCCCGAGGTTTTATGGGAGACGCTCAATGAAGGCAAAGGCGTTGTGATGCTGGCCTGCCATATGGATAATTGGGAATGGCTTGGTGCGGCACTGGCATTAAATGGTTTTCCGCTCAGCGCAGTAGAAAAACCTCAGCCGAACAGGGTTTACAGCGATTTTATGAACGAACTGCGCACAGGTGTGGGACAGGAAATTTTTTCCCGTGGTACCAGTGAAATTCTCGGCTGTGCCAGAGCTATGAAAAAGGGCAGAATGCTGGGTCTGATTGCCGATCAGGATGGCGGCTATGACGGTATTTTTGTACCGTTTCTGGGTAAGATGGCTTCCACGCCCAATGGGCCGGCATATTTTGCCCGCAAATTCAAAGCTCCGATCATACCGATTTTTATTATCCGCAAACCGGACGGATATGGTCATATGGCTCTTGTCAAAGATCCCATCAGATATGAATTTACCGGTGATCAGAAAGCCGATGACTATAACGTTACCTTGAAAATGACGCAGGAAGTAGAAAAAATTATTAAGCAGTATCCGGATAACTGGCTCTGGTTCCAGCACCGCTGGAATACACCTTATACACCGCAGGAGGAGAAGCAGACTGATGAAAAATAAAAAAGTGATTATGGCAATTGTCTGCTGCATCCTGATTGCCGGCGGCATAATTGCCTGGTTAATGTTTGGCGGCAGCGCTCCGGCCAATATTGATCTGGGAAATGGCGTTAAGGCACAGCTTAATGCCTCGCTGAAAAACAGTGTGATTCAGCGTGAAAAAGACGGCAAAAAACTGTGGGAGTTCACGGTTGCTGAAGTAATTAATGATAAAGCTGCTAATAAAGCAATATTAAAAGGTGTGAAAGGCAAAGTATACCGTAATGACGGCAGTTACCTTGATATAGTTGCTGACGGCGGCAGCGCGCTGCTGGACAGCAATAATTTTGCCTTAGAAGGCAATGTGCAGGCTGTACTTTCCAGCGGCGGCAAACTTTTAGCTGATAAAGTGTCTTGGGAGCAGTCCAAAGAAGAAATTACTGCCAGCGGCAATGTGAAATTATATAAGGATGAATGGTTTGCCAGTGCTGATAAGGCTATTACAACCAGCGCTTTTAAAAAGCTGAAATTGGCTGGCAATGCTAAAGTTGAGAAAGGCGGCGGAAATTAATGATTAAGAATAAAGCTCTCCATATTTTAGCGGCGGCCTTGCTGAGTTTGGGAATTATGTCTACCGCTCTGGCGGCACCTGATAATTTTTCAGTAAAAGCTGATGAGCTGGAATATGACCTGCAGACTGGAAATGGTACGGCAAAAGGGCATGTGGTACTGCAGCAGAATGGCGGTACTGCAACTGCTGATTATGCCGAATTTAACAGTAAATCCAAAAGTGGTGTTTTAACAGGCAATGTAGTGGCAGACAGAGAGGACGCGCATATTTCCTGCTCTAAATTCATCATGCATAATGAGAATTATCTGTCAGCCGTAGGCAATGCCGTCATTGTGAAAAACGGCAGAAGCTTATATGCTGATCAGGTTGACTACTATAAAGACAGTGAATTTGCACAAACTGTTGGCAGCTGGGCTCGCATGACTGATACTGACGGCAGCGTACTGAATGCTTCAAAAATTGATTACAGTATTAAGGAAGGCGTAGCCAATGCGTACGGCGGCGTTACTATTGACAGTGAAGCCAGAGATTTGACGGCATCAGCTGATAAGGCTATTTACCGTACGGATAATGACGGCTATATTGAACTGATAGGCAATGCCAAGGCTACACAGAAGGGCAATTCTGTAGCCGGTGATACTCTGCGTCTGACCAATACTAATGTGGCCAGTGCAGACGGAAATGTAAAAATTATCTATATCCCGGAAAAACAGCCAGCCAAAACTGAAGAAAATGTACAGCTGGCATAAACTGCTGAAGGATGGAGGACGGGCTGTTGATTATTAGGACGGATAAATTAGTCAAAACTTATACCGGCAGAAATGTTGTTGACGGAGTCAGCATTAATGTTGAACAGGGCAGCATAGTTGGCCTGCTGGGTCCCAACGGTGCCGGTAAGACGACTACTTTTTATATGATTGTCGGTATTGAAAGACCGGATGCCGGCAGTGTTACTCTGGACGGCAAAGATATTACGGCCATGCCCATGTATGAAAGGGCCAGAGCGGGTATCGGTTATTTGCCGCAGGAAGCATCTATTTTCAGTAAAATGACCGTGGAAGAAAATATCATGTCCATTTTGGAAACCACGAATCTGTCAGCTGCTGAGCGTGAAAAAAAGATGCGGGATTTAATAGAAGAATTTCATATTTCCCATATTCGCAAAAGTAAGGGCAATGCTCTTTCCGGCGGTGAACGCAGGCGTGTGGAAATTGCCCGTGCTCTGGCTACTGATCCGGCCTTTATTTTGCTGGATGAGCCCTTTGCTGGCATTGACCCCATTGCCGTTGCTGATATTCAGGGCATGATTGCCCATTTGGCGCAGCGCGGCATCGGGATTTTGATTACAGACCATAATGTTCGCGAAACATTGCGTATTGTGGATAAAGCCTATATTCTGGCAGATGGCAAGATTTTGCTGCATGGCGACAGCAATACCATTGCCAATGATCCACTGGCGCGCAAATATTATTTAGGCGATAACTTTACTATGTAGGAGGAAGAAAAGTGCGTTTACGTTTATTAGACCGTTATGTACTGGCGGAATTACTGTATCCGTTTGTGTTCGGCGTTGCTGCTTTCTCCAGTATTTTTATTGCCAGCACCATGCTGTTTAAGATTACTCAGTATATTACCCAGTATGGCGCCTCATTGCAGACCATTGCCAGACTGTTTATTTACAGTCTGCCGGAAATTGTCAATTATACGTTTCCGATGTCCATGCTGCTGGCAGCGCTGATGGCATTCGGCCGTCTTTCCGGCAGCAGTGAGATCATTGCCATGAAGGCCAGTGGTATCAGCTACTACCGCATTGTGGCGCCGGTATTGGTAGTTGGCTTTGTTGTCAGCATGTTTTCCGTAATCTGGGCGGAAAAAGTTGTGCCGGCAGCCAAGGTTCAATATGGGCAGATTTTAAATTATGAAATCAAGCATAATACCAAGCCGACAACGCAGGACCATATTGTTATCAAAACTTTTAAGGGCGATACCCAGCGTATTACTTATGCTAATAAGTTTGATGAAGAAAAAGGACTGATGACCGGCATAACCATTGAAGAATTCCATAAGGGTGATATTGCCCGTATTCAGACGGCTAAAGAAGGTTATTGGGAAAATGGTTCCTGGCGTATTGTAAACGGAACAGTTTTTTCTTTGAATGATGAAGAAGGCGTGCAAAGTTCCGTGCAGTTTGATGAACAAATCATTCCTCTGGATATTTCTCCCAAACAGATTTCCTGGGAGCAGAAAGAGCCTGAGGAAATGACTATCAGAGAGCTGCGTGAACATATCAGTATTCTGGAAAGACAGCAGCAGCCCACAGCGCGTCAGTGGTGTGAAATTTTTATGCGTATTTCCATTCCTCTGGCAAGCTTTTTCTTTGCGATGATCGGTGCGGCACTGGGAACCCAGAAACAAAGAACCAGTTCTTCAATTGGTCTGGGCATCAGTATTATTGTAATCTTTATTTACTATGCCGTAATGACCTTTACCACCGGTCTCGGTAAGGGCGGCGCTTTACCGCCGCTTCTGGCCTGCATGTTACCAAATATTTTATGTCTGATTATTGGCCTTTATCTTATGAAGAAGAAAAATGCCTAAAGGCATAAGCTTATTATGGTAAGGGGGTGAATACTTGGTTGGCATTAGATTGATTGTCATTATGGCAATTGTAGGCGGTCTCATAGCCTATATTGCCGATAAGATGGGCAGCAAGATAGGCAAAAAGAAAATGTCTGTATTTGGGCTGCGTCCTAAATATACTTCAATTTTGCTGACAGTCTTAAGCGGGGTAGTTATTTCTGTTGTTACCATCTGCGTAATGGCTATTGCATCACACAGTGCCAGAACGGCGCTGTTTGGCATGGATAAAATTCAGAAGGAGCTTGAGTCGCTGAATTTGGAAAAAGTAACTGTTGCCGCCGCTTTATCCAAAGCTGAAGCCGATGTCAATGCCAAAAATAAGACCATCAGCGAGCTGGATGAGAAAATTAAGCAAAGTACGGCTGAAAATGATGCCATGGAAGCTAAGCTGGCAGATGTAAATAGTAAATATGCTTTGGCGCAGGATGAAGTAGCTTCTTTAACAGAAGCAAGAAGCAAATTAAACAGTGAGATTCACGAGCTGGAACAAACTACGGATGCTTTGCGCAAGGGTATTATCAATATTCGTGAGGGCCAGGTATTCTACAGAGCCGGAGAAGTTGTTTATGCCGGCATTATGCGCGGCGGGTTAAGTCATGAGGAAAATGTGGCTCAGTTAAACTGGCTGCTGCAAAATGCCAACGAAACTGCCTTGCAGCGTTTAGGAATAGAGGAAAATGACGAAAATATTCAGGCAATCTGGATATCGCGAAAAATCGTGGACAATGCTTTGCAGAAACTGGATAAAAGTCACGGCAACATGCTGTTCCGTATTCGTACAGTAGCCAATATTATCGTAGGTGAAATGGTTATATGCGAGATTGAAATGCATGATAATCAGTTTATCTATTCTGATGGCTCGTTGATTTACAGTGAAACCATTGATCTTACTGCGGCAGATTCCAATTATAATAATATTATTATGGGCTTCCTGAACAGAGTTAATCATGCGGCAGTGGAAGCCGGAGTATTGCCCGATCCGCTGACTGGTAAGGTAGGCAATATGGATGCAGCAACGATTATTGGAGTAAATAATGAAATGCGCCGCCTGGGTGGCAGAGTGGTTATAAATGCTTATGCTAACGGAGATATTACTACTGCAGGTCCGGTGCTGGTAAGATTGGAAGTGCATCCTGACAATGGCTGAGTATTATTTGGGAGTTGATCCGGGGCGCAGCAAGACGGGACTGGCTGTTACTGATCAGGCCGGTAAGATATTTTATTTAAAAGTTGTTGCTACTGGTGATTTAAAAAAAGAGCTGGGAGAATGCACCCAGCGTTTTCTGCCAAGGGCCGCCATTGTAGGCAATGGTACTAACAGCAGCGCGGTAGCAGATATGGTGCAGCAGGTATTGCCTGAACTGCCGATGAGCATTATTGAAGAGGCTCACAGCACTGAAGATGCCAGGAAGCTATACTGGGAAGAAAATCCGCCTCAGGGATGGAAGAAAATAGTTCCGTTAGGATTACTTGTACCGGTAGAGCCGCTGGATGCCTATGCGGCAGCGGTGCTGGTAAGAAGATTTCTGCATATGTGCAAATAAAAAGGAAGCGGATTTCCGCTTCCTTTTCTATAATTTATAAGATTTATTTCCGGAGGAAAAATGACTAAATTAACAGATTTACACACGAAAGAATTTCTGGCGTTGCTGGCCTCTGATGCACCTGCGCCAGGCGGCGGCGGTGCGGCGGCCATGGCCGGAGCTTTGGCAGCGGCGCTGGCCTCCATGCAGGCCAATCTTACCATCGGCAAGAAAAATTTTGTCGAGCAGCAGGCAGAAGCAGAGCTTTTATTGCTGCAGGCTGAAAACAGCAGAAGTAAGCTGTTGGAGCTGGCAGAGGATGATGCTGCGGTATTTTCTGAATTCATGCGCTGCTACCGTTTGCCTAAAAGCAATGAAGAAGAAAAGCTTCTGCGGAGTCAGTCTATCTGCCGGGCTGCTAAAAGAGCAGCAGAAATTCCTCTGGAAATTGCCCGGGAAAGTTTACGGGTTATGCGGTTGGCTTTGCGTATGGCGCAGATTGGCAACCCGCACGTAATTACCGACGGCGCTGTCAGTGGTCTGCTGGCAAGAGCGGCTTTGCGCGGCTCCATTTATAACATTATGGTGAATCTGCGGCTGACGCAGGATGAAGCTTATAATATGACTTTATGTCAGGAGAGCAATTTACTGGAGCAGCAGGCAGAAAAGCTGGAACAGGAAATTCTGGCGCTGACTGATAAAGTAATTGGCAGATAAATATTTAAGCAGCAAAAACCCTCAGGCGGTGCCTGAGGGTTTTTTTCTGCTTAAAGCACGGGTTCAGCAAATTTAACATCGATTTCTACGGTATCTGGCTTAACATCGGTTTTACCGTAAATACGCATTTTCTCATTGAGCGGCAGGGGTCTGTCATCGTCAGCATCCAAAACAATCTCCTGACCCTGAGCATCACGCAGCAGGTAATCATCATCGTTTAAACGGCTGATAATAGTGCCTTCAAGGAGAACCCTGTCATCATCAATGCGATTGGCGAGAACAGTTGCGATATCGCTGGCTGCGTATCTGGCAAGGGTATTGGGCTGCTGATGTGCTGCCGGCATGGCTTGCGGCGGTTTTACCTTATGCGGCGGAGCCGGTTTTTCTGCTCGCTGTAAGGGCGGCAGTTTAGGTCCATGCTCCGGCTTTACACCGATAACCATGCCCTGCAGGTTCTTTTCAATGCTTACCTGCTGACCAAGCTGCAGATTATCAGCGGTGAAGGGGGAGCCGCTGAAATCGACATTACGGTTGAGCCAACGGGTGCTGACAGTTACCTGCTGTCCATTGATATTAGTTACCAGTCCGTGTACGTGAAAATAATTGTGTGCTGCTTCTTCAGCAACTTCGGCTGCTCCGAAGAGGGCTACTACGGCAGCAGCGCCGATAATAACTTTTTTATATTTTTTTACGGTTTCCATAATTTTATTGTTCATAGCATCCATTTTAGTCACTCCTTTTTAAGATGTTCCTTATCTTTGCTTACAGTATAGCAGTTGTTTCTTAGATGCCAATTAGAACAAGATTAGAATTTCATTAAAAATACGGACGGGTACTTTTCAGAAAAGTAAAAGATGTATATAGTATAAATAGAGAGGAAGCGCGTAAAATGGATAAAAAGATATTAATTGTTGAAGATGAACTTAAAATAGCCAGATTTCTGGAGATGGAATTACAGCACGAAGGTTTTGCCGTACAGAAGGAAGCCAATGGGCTGCAGGCCTTGGACCATATTGTGCAGGGTGACTATGACTTAATTCTGCTGGATATTATGCTGCCTGGCATGGATGGCATTACCATTTGCCAGAAGGTGCGTGAACTGGGAATAACCGTCCCTATTATTATGCTTACGGCCAAGGATTCTATAGAAGATAAGGTTCAGGGACTGGATATTGGTGCCGATGATTATGTAACCAAGCCGTTTGCTATGCAGGAACTTCTGGCGCGTATTCGTGCTGCCTTAAGAAAGCGTCAGGTAACTGAAAGTCCGGCTGAAAGGCAGGAAATTATTTGTGGAGCGCTGACGATTTATCCTGAGCTGTATCAGGTGATGGTCAACGGGACGAAAATTGAATTAACCCGCAAGGAATATGAGCTGTTATTTTATCTTGTAAGTAATAAAAATCATGTTATGAGCAGGGAGCAGATTTTGCAGAGCGTCTGGGGATATGATTATTTAGGCGATACTAATGTGGTGGATGTCTATATCAGATATCTGCGTACGAAGATAGATAATCCCTTTGGCTATAAGCAGCTGCAGACCGTACGGGGTATAGGATATGTTATCAAGGATGAATAGATTTTTTGTACAGCTGAATATGCCGATTTCTTTGCGCCTGTCCGTGCTTTATGGCCTGCTAATCATGGTAATTATGCTGCTGGCCGGCCTGGCTATGAGTGCCAGTTTGTACTATCTGCTGTATCATGGAGCAGGCCGCGATGTAACGACAAGCTCGGAGCGGGTATTGCGTCATTGGCAGGATTTTACGCCTGAAAATCAGCGGGAATTTGTTTCCAGGCATTTGCAGCCGGGTGTAGTATTGTGTATTACTGATGAGCAGAACAGGATTTTATTTGAAAGCACTACAAATCCTCTGATTCATGAAACAGGGCGCAAAGCTTTTCAAGAGCAGGAAGAAGACAGACGGGAGCAGTATGATAATGATTTTGAGCTGGAGGATGCTGCCGAACAGTTTGCCGAAGGTGTTTTCCAACAACTGGGCTTATGGGATAAAAATCTGCATACGATTGATGTAAAAAATAGTACGGCCTATTATCTGCAGCAGGATGCCAAGGTTAATAATAAGCCGGTCAAGCTGTTTTTTCTGAGAACCATAACAGCTGAGAGACATTTTCTGGAAAATTTCTGGCATGTTTTTTGGTATGCATGTCTGGGAGCGGTGCTGGCCGCCATGGCTGCCGGTTATTTTATGAGCAGGCGCATGTTGCTGCCGATTCGCCGTATTGCGGAAGCAGCACGGAAAATTGAGGTCAGCGATTTGAATAAGCGCATTCCGGTACCGGAAACACGCGATGAACTGCAAACGCTTATTATGACGTTTAACTCCATGCTGGAACGCCTGCAGCAGGGGTTTGAAAAACAGCGTCGCTTTGTGTCCGATGCTTCCCATGAGCTGCGTACGCCGGCAACGGTTATTTGCGGCTATTCCGACATGCTGGCCCGTTGGGGCAAAGATGATCCGGAGGTGTTGGAAGAAAGTATCAGCGCCATCCGCAGTGAAGCGGGCAATATGCAGCAGCTGATTGAAAAATTACTATTTTTGGCCCGTGCCGATCAGAACAGACAGGTGGTGCATAAGGAAATTCTGGAATTGGATGCGATTCTGGAAGAAACGGCTAAGGAAGCTGAAATGCTGGCGCCGAAGTTAAGTGTCAGCATCAGTAAATGCGAACCGCTGAAGATAAGTGCGGATCCGGTGCTTTTCAGGCAGCTGCTGCGGATTTTTGTCGAAAACAGCAGCAAATATACGCCTGAAGGCGGCAGTATCACTTTAAGCTGCTGTCAGCGCGGGCAGCAGGCAGCAGTGCAGATTGCCGATACGGGCATTGGCATTCCCGCGGATAAGCTGCCTAAAATTTTTGAACGCTTTTACCGGATTGACAGTGACCGCAACCGCAGCAGCGGCGGTACCGGTCTGGGACTATCCATTGCCAAATGGATT
The DNA here is from genome assembly GCA_900552005.1 of uncultured Phascolarctobacterium sp. Lineage (GTDB taxonomy): Bacteria > Bacillota > Negativicutes > Acidaminococcales > Acidaminococcaceae > URXU01. The sequence continues at coordinate 43,258 of URXU01000005.1, forward strand.
GCTGATGAGCATGGCATTGAGATTAAGGTAGAAAGTGAAGTGGGCAAAGGCACTGTTATTACATTAAATATGGAGCGCTGCTGAATTTAAGCAAAAAAGACCTGCAGTATTAACTGCAGGTCTTTAAACTTTGTTTAGGCCGTTTTTTTCAGCAGGCTGTTAACGGAATGCAGAAGCAGTAAGCAGATAATCTCACAGGACGCAACCATTACAACAACACCGTTCCAGCCGTAATGCTCCAGAAAAATTCCACCCAGCGTTCCCAGTGCGCTGGCGCCTGCGTAGTAGAAAAACATATACAGGGAAGATGAAATGGCTTTATCTCCCTGATTAAGCCTGCCCACCCAGCCGCAGGCACCGCTGTGACAGCCAAAAAAGCCGAAGGTGAAGATAACAAGACCGGTAATTTTGCACAAAAGCGGCATCAGGACGGTGATGGCGATACCCGTTAACATTAAAAGAGCGCTGATACCGATAACTTTACCGTTGCCCCATAAATAGGTTTTTTTGCCCATATAGGCAGAACTGAAGGAACCGACAAGATAGGTGCAGAACAAGCAGCCGATAAAGGTCTGACTGAGATTATAGGGAGCGTGCAGTAGGACATAAGTAATAAAGTTATAGACGGAAACGAAGGAGCCCATAGCGCAGAAAGCAATGAGATAAATTAAAAGCAGTTTACGGTCAGCGAAAATATTAGTGATAATCTGGCTGATTTTAAAAGCGGCCGCCGTCTTCTTATGATGTGATTTAGGCAGAAACAGGCCGACAGCTACGGCGATGATAAGATATAACAGACCGATAAGAATAAGACCTGTGCGCCAGCTGAAAAAATCGGCCATGGTGCTGACAATCAAACGCCCTGCCAGCCCGCCGATGGCATTGGCCCCAATATAGATGCCCAGCACGCTGCCGACACTGGAAGGTTCAAATTCTTCATTTATGTAGGCAATCATCAGAGAAGGAAAGGCGGCCAAAATTACGCCCTGCAAAAAGCGCAGAATTAGAATCAGGTGAAAATTGCTGCTTAGACCGATAATGATAGTTACTGCTGCCGCCAGAAAAAGTGAGGCGGCAGTAATTTTTTTGCGGTTTAAACGGGGTCCGATAACGGCGATGAACAGCATGGCCAAGGCCATTCCGAAAAGACCTGCTGAAACTGCCAGACTGGCGCTGGCAGGAGCCAAAGCAAATTCTTTGGCGATAACGGGAATCAGCGGCTGAACGCAGTATTCAGCACCAAAAGCAGCCATGCTGCCGAGAAATATGATAAAGATTGTGCGCCAGTAGATAGGCGTATTAGCCTGAATATAATGAGTTATTTTTTCCATAAATTACCCCAACTTTATTTATAAAATTATTTGACATACTGCCCATTATATAACCGGTGCCGGGTAAAAGCAAGCTGGCGCTAAAAGAAAACCCCCGGCCATCAGGGCTGGGGGTGAATATAATTTATTTTTGCGTAAGTTTATTAACCAAGCGATATAATAATTCAAAGCGGGGCGCCAAGCTGTCAATTTCGCCATATTCTCTTTCAGAGTGAGCGTTGCCGCCGATAGGTCCAAGACCGTCAATGGTGGGAATGCCTAATGCAGCAGTGAAATTGCCGTCGCTGCCGCCGCCGGTTGCCGTCCAGGAAAGGTCAATTTGCAGTTCGGAGGCTAATTGATTTACCAGTGCGATAAGTGCTTCAGATTGAGCCGAAGGATTGAACGGAGGGCGTTTATAGCCGCCGTCAATATCTGCTTTGACACGTGCGTCAAAAGGATGCTGCTGCAATTCGCGAATCTTTTGGTCAATGCGCATGGCTTCTTCAACTTCGGTAATGCGCACGTCTACTTCACAGACAGCTTTATCCGCAATAATGTTGGCGCCCGTACCGCCGCTGACGATACCGATATTGACGGTGGTGCCTTTTTCTTTGTTAGCTAACGCGATAATTTCCTGACCCCATCTGATAAATTCATTAATAGCGCTGGCTCCTTTGTCAGGATCAACGCCGGCATGAGCGGCAATACCCGTAAAGGTGATGGTATAGGAAGAAATGCCTTTGCGCTGATTAACTAAGGCGCCATTGGCACGGGCAGATTCCATAATCAGAACATTGGCCGCTTTTTTGGCTTCCGCTTCAATTACGGGACGGGAATAAATAGAGCCGATTTCCTCATCGGGCGTGAACAGCAGGCAGATGGAGCCTTGCTGCTGCAGGTTGGCAGCGTTAAGATGCACAGCCAGATAATACATGTATAAATCGCCGCATTTCATGTCGCTGGCGCCGGGACCGGTATAGTGTCCGCCGACAATTTTAAACGGACGGGCAGCTACCGTGCCGCGGGGAAATACGGTATCCATGTGGCCGAGCAGCATGACATCATATTTTTCAGATGGCTTATTTAATACTTTCAGGCAGGGACCGGACTGACTGCCAAGGTCGATGATTTCAGTAAGCCAGCCCAGCTGATCAAATTTTTCTTTTAAAAGCATGGCTACATTACGGGTACCTTCCGGCATTTTGCTGTGAGATTCCGTATTAACCAGTTCTTCCAGATCATGCAGATATTTTTCTACATTGAGCAGCATAAACATTCCTCCTCAGACAATAAATATGGTAGATGGCTTAAACCATATCCTATTATAACAGCTTTTATTTAAAGTGCCAGAAGTTAAAGAAGAAATTAATAATTTTATATTGACAAATTAATTATAGCGGCAAATGTTCTGGCATTAGCTAAATACGTACGGATGCTGCCCGTACAGCATTATGCCAGCCTTGCAGCAGGCTTTCACGCTTGGCCTGACCCATGGCTGGTTTAAATTCAGCAGCAATTACATGATTGGCACGAATGGCATTCTGGTCCTGCCAGTAGCCGATAGCCAATCCGGCGAGATAGGCCGCGCCCATGGCAGTTGTTTCGACGCAGTGGGGACGTACTACTGTTGCGTTTAGAATATCAGCCTGGAACTGCATTAAAAAATCATTGTTGCAGGCGCCGCCGTCTACACGCAGCGAGGCAATGCCGATGCCGCTGTCTTCTTTCATGGCCTGCAGTACGTCATTAACCTGGTAGGCAATGGATTCCAGTGTGGCACGGACAATATGGCAGCGATTGACGCCTCGGGTTATGCCTACTATGGCGCCGCGGGCGTACTGATCCCAATAGGGAGCCCCAAGCCCTACAAAAGCAGGAACCACATAGCAGCCGTTGGCATCACAGACAGAGCGTGCCAGATATTCGGAATCGGCAGCGTCACGAATAAGGCCCAGTTCATCACGCAGCCATTGAATGGCGGCGCCTACGACAAAAATAGAGCCTTCCAGAGCATATTCCACCTGATTATTGATGCTCCAGGCAATCGTTGTAACCAGGCCGTTCTGGGAATTAACCGGTTTATTGCCGGTATTCATCAGCATAAAACCGCCGGTGCCGTAAGTATTTTTCACTTCGCCGGCTTCAAAGCAGGTTTGTCCGAAAAGTGCGCATTGCTGATCACCGCCGGCGCCGGCAATGGGTACTTCTTCGCCGAACAGCTTACTGTCCGTAACGCCGTAGACATGGCTGGACGGCTTAACTTTTGGCAGTAAACGGGCAGGAATGTTTAAAAGGCGCAGAATGTCTTCATCCCATTGCAGAGTATGAATATTAAACAGCATGGTGCGCGAAGCGTTGGAATAGTCCGTTACATGAACCTTGCCGCCGGTTAATTTCCAGATAATCCAACTGTCGATAGTGCCGAACAGCAGCTCACCCTTTTCAGCGCGCTGACGGGCGTTGGCCACATTATCCAGCAGCCAGCGCAGTTTGGTACCGGAAAAATATGCGTCCAGCACCAGACCTGTTTTAGTGCGGAAAAATTCTGCCATACCCTGGCGTTTTAATTCGTCGCAGTAAGCGGAAGTGCGGCGGCACTGCCAGACAATCGCCTTATGAACGGGGCGGCCGGTAGTTTTATCCCAGAGAACAGTAGTTTCACGCTGATTGGTAATACCAATGGCGGCAATGTCTTTGAGGGTGATATCCAGCTTGCTCATGGCTTCATACATTAAGCCCATCTGCGTTGCCCAGATTTCCTCCGCGTCATGCTCTACCCAACCGGGCTGAGGAAAATATTGGGTAAATTCTTTCTGTGCCGCGCTGCAGATGCGGCCGTTTTTATCGAACAGAATGCAGCGGCAGCTGGTTGTTCCCAAATCCAGTGCCATAATATATTTGCTCATGGTTGCTCCTCCTTGTTGCAGAACTGTATTTTTACAAAACAGCAAATCCTTTCAGCGGTTCTTTTTTGATTACTTGGCGCTGTGAAAAAGTCCATTGTCAGATTTTCAGCAGAAAATGATTTTTTTCGTATTCAATAATTTTATCTGTGCGCATTTTCGACAGCTCGTTGCACATGGTGCTGCGGTCCACATTCAGATAATCTGCCAGCTGCTGGCGATTATAGGGGATGACAAAAGAGCTGTTGCCCGCCTGTTTGGCACAGGCCGAAAAATAGGACATTAAACGGCCGCGGATGGATTTGGCGCTGGTATGCTGAATGCGCTGGGAAAGATTGAGATTCTTATGGGCGCATACAGTAAGCAGATTGCGTACCAGCCTGTTGTGAAAAGGACAGACATTCGTACATGTTGTCAGCATTTTGCCGATGTTCAGAAATAAGATGACCGTGTCTTCAGCTGCCGCAACGGTAACTGGCATTGGCTGGCCTGGAATGCAGGCATATACTTCGGCAAATACGGAACCGGGAGCAACGTTGCCTAAAATACTGCTGTTGCCCCAGATATCACTGTAAGAAATCATAGCCATACCGGAAAGCACGATGCCGATATTTTCGGTAATACTTCCTTCGGCAAGGATGACTTCTCCTTTTTTATAGTTGCGTTTAACGGCTTTGAGGCAGTTTAAAAGAGATGTAATTTCATCAGTGCTTAAACCGCGGAATAATTGAGTATTTGCTAAATCCATATCTTTGCTCCTTTGTTGTTATAACAACGGAATTTCATGATTTATTATAGTATACTGAAATCAGACTTGCAACGGAAAGGATGGTTCTGCGATGATCAGAAAAATTATTCAGATAGACGAAGCAAAATGCAACGGCTGCGGCGCCTGTGCCCAAGCCTGCCATGAAGGAGCAATCGGCATGGTTAACGGCAAGGCCAGACTGCTGCGAGATGATTATTGTGACGGCTTGGGCGATTGCCTGCCCGCCTGCCCGACAGGGGCAATTTCTTTTGTGGAAAGAGAAGCTGCGGCTTATGATGAGCAGGCGGTTTTGGCCAATAAACAAAAGAACAATCTGGCAGCTGCCGCCGGGTGTCCCGGCAGCAGAGTGCAGCGTTTGCAGCATGCGGCTGCGACTATGCCGGCAGCGCAGCCTGAGGCAGTCTCACAGTTAGGCCAGTGGCCCTGCCAGATTAAGCTGGCGCCGGTGCATGCACCTTATTTTAACGGCGCCAAACTGCTGATTGCGGCGGATTGCAGCGCTTATGCCTATGCGCAGCTGCATGAAAAATTTATGCGCGGCAAGATTACGCTTATCGGCTGTCCCAAGCTGGATAATTGTGATTACAGCGAAAAATTGACGCGGATCATTCGCGATAATGATATTAAAAGCGTAACAATCGTCAGAATGGAAGTTCCCTGCTGCGGCGGGTTAGCGCTGGCCGCACAGAAAGCTTTGCGCGACAGCGGCAAATTTATTCCCTGGCAGATTGTTACCATATCTGTTGACGGCAGAATTCTGGAATAATATTTTCAGTGTAAGATTGCAGTGTGAAATCGTATTTTGCATTTTTATTATGATAAGGGAGGCTTATATATGGAGCAAAAAATGTTTTGTTATCAATGTCAGGAAACTGCCGGCTGCAAAGGCTGCACAATAGCCGGCGTATGCGGCAAAAAGCCGGATGTGGCGGCCATGCAGGATTTGCTGGTTTATGTAACGAAAGGCATTGCTGCTGTGACTACCGTCTTGCGCCAAGAAGGCAGGGAAATTCCGAAGGATATTAATCATCTGATTACTCTGAATCTGTTTACTACGATTACTAATGCCAATTTTGACAAGGAAAGCATTAAGAGCAGAATCAGCGCCACACTGGCAGCTAAAAAAGATTTGCTGGCTCAGGTTGCAAACCAGACTGCTTTGCCTGACGCCGCGTATTGGGACGGCACCGGTGACTGGGAGCAAAAAGCAGGTAGTATAGGCGTAATGGCTACCAAGGATGAAGATATCCGCTCCCTGCGTGAACTGATTACCTACGGCTTAAAAGGCCTGTCGGCTTATTCCAAGCATGCTAATGTGCTGTTAAAGGATGATCCTGAAACGGATGCCTTTCTGCAGCGGGCTCTGGCAGATACTTTGAATGACAGCTTAAAGGTTGACGATCTGATTGCCCTGGCCATGGAAACCGGTAAATATGGAGTGGCCGGCATGGCCTTATTGGATAAGGCCAATACCGAAGCCTACGGCAATCCTGAAATTACCAGAGTAAATATCGGCGTGGGCCAAAAGCCGGGTGTTTTGGTATCAGGTCATGATTTACGTGACCTGGAAATGCTTCTGGAGCAGACTCAGGGCACCGGTGTGGATGTTTATACTCATTCTGAAATGCTGCCGGCGCATTATTATCCCGCTTTTAAAAAATATTCCAATTTCATCGGCAATTACGGTAATGCCTGGTGGAAGCAAAAAGAAGAATTTGAAGCTTTTAATGGCCCGATTTTAATGACAACAAACTGTATTGTTCCACCCAAAGAAACCTATAAAGACCGTTTATATACTACGGGCGCTGCCGGTTATCCCGGATGTACCCATATTTCTGGTGCAGTAGGTGAACTGAAAGATTTTTCCGCTATAATTGAGCATGCTAAAAAATGTCAGCCGCCTGTGGAAATTGAAACCGGGGAAATTACCGGCGGTTTTGCTCATGCTCAGGTATTTGCTTTGGCAGAGCAGATTGTGGAAGCAGTAAAGAGCGGGGCTATTAAAAAATTTGTGGTCATGGCCGGTTGCGACGGCCGTGCTAAAAGCAGAGAATATTATAGGGAATTTGCGCAGGCGCTGCCGCGCGACACGGTTATTCTGACTGCCGGCTGCGCGAAATATAAATATAATAAACTGCCTTTGGGTACCATTAACGGTATACCGAGAGTTCTTGATGCCGGCCAGTGCAATGATTCTTATTCGCTGGCTGTTATTGCCCTGAAACTTAAGGAAATCTTTGGGTTGAACGATATTAATGATTTGCCGGTTATTTATAATATTGCCTGGTATGAACAAAAGGCTGTCATAGTTCTTTTGGCATTGCTGCATCTGGGCGTGAAAAATATTCATCTTGGACCCACTTTACCGGCCTTTTTAAGTCCTAATGTAGCTAAAGTGTTAGTGGATAATTTTGGCATTGCCGGTATTGGAACAGTGGAAGAAGATTTAAAGAAGTTTTTTAAACAGGAACAGTAAATTTTATTTTGGATAATGCCAAATAAGCAGAAGTATCCGTGCATAGCTTCATAGGAATGACAAAAAGCCTGCGGCTTATATTGAAATGGTACAGTAAAAACGGACAAAAAAAGCCCCCTAATGTAAGAAAAATACATTAGGGGGTATGACTATGTCTGGAAAAAGGGAATGAAAAAGTAGCCGGTAGCGTTAGGGGAAGAAGCAGCGCACGAATCTGTGCAGGAGAATCTCAAAGTGCGTTAAGCAGGGAATATACAATCAGCAGGTACGCTATTCAATGCTGGCTAAAGGAATTTTCCTTAACAAAGACTCAGAGAAAATTGTTATGACAATACTATGGCAGAAAATTTATTTTTCATACTTCAAACAAAATGTATCTACCGTTAATATGTAAGTTCTCAACTCATTCTTCTTATCTGTTAATTACTTTTGCATAAAATGGCATATAGCATATTTATATACCATTATTAAATACTTTAACTTGTATTAAACTGGTCTTTGTTCATCGCTTTATTAATATGTTATGCATAAAAATTCAAATATGCTACCATATTATGTTTTACTATTTCTTAATTTTGTAAATAAAATATATGTTAACGCAAAACTAAAATATTATTTTTTAATTGTTTGACAAAACAAATATAAAATAATAATATATTTTTAAACAATATGTTTACTATATTATAGTTTAGGACTATTTAAATTTTGTTTTTCAATTGTTGGTTTTCGGTTTCTTTCTCCCAATATTGCTTTTATATTTATTATATCCAAGAAAATCTTTTATTTTATAATTTATGTATAATAATAAATATGCATGTATATCATGTACTCGTTTATTTATTAATAAACTCTTTTTATATAGTCAAATATATAGGTCTTTATTAACGGTATCATTAATAGGAGGTTTGTAATGAAAAGCAAAATAGGAATAGCTTGTATTATGAGTTGTTTAATAACCAGCCAGGCCATGGCTTCATCTCCCTTGCCTACTTTCGACAAAGATGCGGTAACAGTACATCCTTATAATCGTACTGGTCAGCAAGACGTGATCGTGGACGAAAAAACTTCCGGTAAAGAAGTCTATCGTCCAGGCAATACAGGTACGGAAACGGCACCTGCATTCTTCCTGAAAACAATAAAACTGACGGGCGAGCCCATACCTGATAAAACCGGCAGACTGCAGGCTATTTTGAACAAATATACCAACCGCAGTGTCAAAGTCAGCGAACTGCAGACTTTGATTCAGGAAATAACCGCCTACTGTAAATCATATGGTTATACAATTCCACAGGCAGTAATTCCTCCGCAGGAAATAAAAAACGGTGAGCTGGAAGTAAAAATATATCTTGCGCATTATGACAAAGTAAATATTGTCAAAAATAACTCCGACATTGCCGACAGCGTTCTGGCAAACTATATTGATTACCTGCGTCCAGGCGAAGTAATGACGGACAAAAAGCTGGAAAGCGCGCTTAACAATCTAAATGATCTTCCCGGCGTCATGGCCCGCGCCGTACTAAGTCCCGGCACTCACCCCGGTACTACTGGCGTAGCTATCGAAGTGCAGGACAGACCTGTCTGGAACAACTATATCTTTACAGATAACGGCGGCGGCTACTGGAGTGGACGGTATCGTTACGGTTTTAATACAGAAATCAATAATCCTGGCAAAATAGGCGATAAATTTATTATTAACGGTATGCTCTCCAGCCATGATGTAAAAAATTATGGTGTACGCTATGAATTGCCTTTGGGCAGCCGCGGTACTCGCTTAGGCATTGCCTACAGCCGCAGCAGCTACGAAATGAGCACCAACAGTTTCTATGATTCACTTGGTACATCGGAGGGTCTCAGTATTTACGGAACTACTCCTGTTTATCGCGATAAGGCGAATCGGATTACTGCGATTTATGGTTATGATCACCGCGATATTGAAGATGAACTGCGCTTTAGCATCAGTCAGCTTGGCAGATATACTACTCAAAAAGACGCTGATGTATGGCATATCGGTATCAGCGGCAGTCAGTATAATGTGAACCAGTTTACTCAGTACAGCCTGATTTACTGGTATGGCGATATTGACACTGACGGCGGTGCTTATTATGACGGCGGTTATCATAAACTGACTGGCGATATTTTAAATATCTGGTATGATAATAAATTCAACTATCGCATTAAGGCCAGCGGACAGCTTGCGAATAGGTCTTTGGACGGCAGTGAACAGTTCTACCTGGGCGGTATGAACGGCGTACGTGCTTACGGTGCAAGCGACGGCTACGGCGATTATGGTTATGTAGCTACCGGAGAAATCCGCTGCAAGACCGATATTCCCGGACTTGAAGCAGCAGCCTTTATTGACGTAGGCGCTGCTGGCAATAAAGCAGCCGATCAGCTTGATCATATAGCCGGCTGGGGTCTTGGCCTGCGTTACGCCAAAGGCAATGACTGGTACGCACAGCTTGACTGGGCACGCAAAATTGACGGTAGACGAGATCTTGTAGAATCTGATGACCACAGCGGCAGATGGTGGTTCCAGCTGTATAAAATGTATTGATAACCAAGGAGGAAGAAAATGAGTTTTAATCAAAATAAAAAGCTTGCCCGTAGGATTCATATATTCCTTTTGGCAGGTGCAATGGCGTTTGTAACAGCTGCGCCTGTCTATGCAATTCCTGCAAATACACAGTTGCCGAGCGGCTTTACTTCCGTTTTAGGTAATTCCCAATATGATAATAATGGGAATATTACTCAACAAGGTTTAACTGCTGTTAATAATTGGAAAGATTTCAGTATAGGTGCTGATGCAGTTGTTAACTTTACTTCTGATACAGCTAATTTTAATTCGGTTAACTTTGTTAACAGCGGCACAGTTTCTGAAATTTATGGACAGATTAATGCTAATGGTGGCAATATTTTTTTAGCAAATACCGCAGGCGTTCAGATCGGTGGTTCTGCCCAAATCAATGTTGGCAGTTTATATGTAACTAATAAAGATTTAAACATTATTAGCTCAAGTTTAAAGACAAATTCAACTATTGATAATATTAGAAACTCAATCGCTAATGCTAATGTAAAAACTACTAACGCCGAACTGATGAGTCTGGGTGGTATTGTGACTGAGGGCAACGTAACCTTTGACGGTGACAGAGTAGTTATCGACGTTGACCATCTTTATCAAAATACTGACGGTACTGCCATGGATACTGCCAGTCAACTTACTATTAAGACCACTGATGCTGATAATGTGGTACTTGGTTATACAGCATATGATGAAAAGACTAAATACGATAATCAAAATGCAAATAAACAAATCCAAATCACAGCGGATAGTACTGTTAACAACCTTAAAGGATATATGTGGGTAGAAAACCTGCTGCAGCTGCAGGCTATGGAAACAAATCTTGAGGGTAACTATGCCCTGCGCAACTCTATTGACGCTAACTTTTCTGCGGATTCTAAATATAATTATGCTAAAGATGAAAACAATGTAGGAAAAGGCTTTGCGTCTATAGGCAACAGTACCGATAAATTTACTGGCAACTTTGATGGTTTAGGCTATGATATTTTTGATTTGAATGTAAAAGACGGTCAGGATTATGCTGGTTTGTTCGGTTATGTTGATAATGCTATTATCCGTAACTTTACACTTAATTCCGGCTCTATTGCAGGCGGAGAAAATACCGGTGCGGCAGTAGGCTATGCACATAATAGTACTATCAGCAATATTATTAATACAGCAGATGTAACCGGCACGAGCAATGTAGGCGGTTTGGTTGGCTCTGCGCAAAATTCTACACTGGACGGTCTTATCAACACAGGTACTATTACTGGTACGATTTCTGATATTGGCGGTATCGCAGGTACTATAGCCGGCAGTTCCATTACCGGTGAAACCTATAACCTGGGTGCGGTTACGGGCGACAATACTACCTATAATGTGGGCGGCATTGTTGGCAGTGCTGATGCTTCTACTATCGGTAATGCAGGTGAAGATGCTTTTGTAATCTATAATGAGCTTGATATTACCGGCGGTTATAATGTAGGCGGTATTGCAGGAAATATAACCGATAGTAATACTAATGATAGTAATACTATGGTTGTACAGAATGTAGCTAATGAGGGTGCAGTGAAGGCTACCGGAGCTGATACAGAAGGGTATTCGTATCATACTGCGCGTAATAATCAGCAAATAGCAAATGATGTCAATGGTACGGACTATCAAGATGGTGTCGCAACTATTAATGTTAAAGTTGCCAATGCAGGTGGTATTGTAGGCAATGCCAATAACGCTTCTGTCAGCAATGCAGAAAACAGCGGGGATGTTACTACCAGTACAACGACACCTACTGATAATAAAATCGGCACTTACTATAATGCCGGTAACGTAGGCGGCATTGTCGGTCGTGCGGAAGATACTAATATTACAACCGTAGTTAATAAGGAAAATAACGTAGCCGGTGCTCATAACGTTGGCGGCGCTGTTGGATATTTAACCGGTAACTCTCAAGTTGACGGTGCCATTAATAACGGCGGTGATATCACCGCTACCGGCGCGCGCAGAGAAAATGATACTATAAATAACGGCTTCGCACAGGAGTCTGTACGCAGTGATGGCAGTGAAATATTCAATATCGGTAACACTGGCGGCATTGTTGGTTATATGTATGGCGATAATACTTATATAGTAAATTCCGCCAATCGCGGTACAGTACATTCTGCTTATTATGAAAATGATGTGCCAGTAGTTGCACAAGCCGCCAATGTCGGCGGAATTGCCGGCAAAATTGATCGTACCAGCACAAAAACATTAGAACAAATCACTTCTACGGATGAAAATAAACAACAAGCAGCTATCAGTGATTCTTACAATACGGGTGACGTACAAGGATATACTGGCGTTGGTGGTGTAGCCGGTTTTATGTACAATGGTGAAGTAACTGCTTCCTACAATCTTGGTAATATAAGTTCTACAAGAATAGCTACTTCTGCCGGCACTACTGAAGCAACAAATATGGGTGGTATTGTCGGAGACAGTACTGAAAAAACTGATGCACGCATTTTAATTTATGATGTATATAATACAGGAAAAATTGGTGACGAATCTTATGATACCTATGGGCGCCACCTTGGCGGTATTGTTGGCCGTTTAAGCGGACAAATTGAAAAAGCCTATAACACTGGAGACATTTATAATGGGTCTAATGTTGTTGGCGGTGTTGTCGGTTATTGGTACGCAGGTTCTATCAACAACACTTTTAATACCGGTAATATTACAGTTATTAATAATAATACTGCACAAAGTCAGGTTGGCGGTATTGTCGGAGCAGTAGATATTTCTACAGCTGTTGACTCAAATGTAATGAAATTAAGTAATTCATATAATCTTGGTACATTACGAAGTTTTAAACCGAATAATTCTGCCGGTGCCAATACGGTTGGCGGTATTGTAGGCTACATTGCAAACTGGAGCAAAGAAAGTCGTAAACCTTTAATGATTGACGGGGTCTATACCCTTGGCAATCTGTATGCTGCACAATCACAAGGAGGAACTTATACTCGCGATGACAATGGTGTCGGAGCAATTGTTGGCGCAAGAGATAGCAATAATTTGGCCAAATTTACGATTGACACTACAGGGGCATATTATATTACACCTGAAAATGATAGTTTTAAAACAATTATCCAAGGTGGACAAATAAATGATAATGGTGTCTACTCTATAGATTTTAATGATAGATATATTCTGAGCAAATATAAAGAATATACAGCAAATGGTAAGATATTTGTTGGTTTCAATTTTTCTTCTCAAACTGATGGCGATGGAGATGTAATTGGTAATACTGATAATAATTGGCGTATATACGAAGATATTACTACGCCAATCCTTAATGCCTTTTTGCCAAATTCTGAAAAATTTTTCAGTGATACTAATAATATGAATGGAATCAGCTCCATCCAATACGGTACAGCCGATAATCCTCTGCTGACCATAATCAAAGCAAATAAAGCTGATTTAAATTATAACTGGAGTGACCTTGGTATTTCAGGCGCAGCAGGTCTGGCAGTTTATGGCAATGGCAGTCTCACATTAAACGGCTTTACAACCTCCGGTGCCAATACATATTTTGGCGGCACTATTTACAGTGATGGAGCCTTAACCTTAAAAGGTACAAGTGATAATTTTAATCTTGGCTCCGGTTCCAAGCTGTACGGTTCATCTGTAACACTTGATGCTTCTAACAGCAACATAACCATTAACGGCAGCGTCACTTCTACTAATGGAGATATTATTATTAAAGGCGATGATATCGAAATTATCGGCAAGCTTACCGCGGCAGCACAAGGAGATACAACTACCATTGCCGGTATCAATCCTACTCCTGAAAAAATAAGTGATGCTGAAGTAAACGAAGAATTGGCAAAGCTAAATGATCCTAATAAATCAATGCAAAATGTTACTGACCGCTTTGCACATACTACTGCTGCAGCAGCAGACGATGGTGATATTACCATAACTGCTAACGGCATGGCAGAAGTGCTCTATGGTCACTTAGGTACGGGCAGCGTAAATATTGGCGAAAATGCTGCTTTTACTGTTACGGGTAATGATAGTGTTTATGTCGATACCGATCTTTTAAACACTGAAGGCAAGATTAGTCTTACTTCTAATTACGGAGAAGCCTTACTTGAGCTTACTAATACAGCAAATGCGCATATTACCGATACAGATAGTACGGGCAAAGAGGCCCTGCATCAATTTTTACAAGGCCACCAAAATGATAGAACTGGAATAAGCCTTAGTGGTGCTGCTGATAACGAAAAAATTACCATTGATATGTGGGATAACAACAGCAATACTTTTAATCTCAATAAATATGATAAAAATGGTATTACTCTTAGTACTGCCTTAAATGGCTTATATGTTAATGGTAATGATAACGTTGGCGCTCAATATACTTATATATGGATAAGCAGCGCCGAGCAGCTGAAGGGGATTCAGGCTTATAAAGATGCACAAGATAAAGCTGTAAAGACTACCGGTATTTTGAGCTACAACTTTGCCTTGAAGAATGATATTGATGCCAGTCAAATAACTGATTATAAAGCTATCGCATCTGATCCGGGTGAAGCGTTTACCGGTACTTTTGACGGTCGTGATAACCGCATTATAGGATTAACTGTCGGCGAAAAGGATTCTTCAACTGGCAGCAGCAATAGTAATACTCCGTCTAACGCCGGAATTTTAGGAACAGTGGGAAATACTGGTAAAGTAGAAGATTTGCGCATCTATTCTTCCAATTTTTATGGTAATGATTATGCAGGTGCGGTTGCTGGCATTAACAAGGGTACAATTACCGGTATTACTACTTTAGGCAACCATGTAGAAGTATTTGGCAGTACAGGCAGCCTTAAATTAAATAATACGACAGGAGCTGGTACCGTAAATGTTGGCGCTGCGGGAGGTATTGCCGGTATTAACTATGGCAGCATTTTGAGTAGTTCTGCTTCTGATTCTGTCATTGCTGGCCACAGCGGAACCGTTGGCGGTCTTAATGCCAACATTCTTGCTACGGCAGGCGGTATTGCCGGTATTAACGAAGGAAGCATTAATAATGTTACGGCAGACAGCGCTATTACCGCTAATGAAGACACTACCTATAGTTTAGGCGGTATTGCTGGTGTTAATCGTAATAATGGCAGTAATAATGGCGCTATTTCCAATGCTTATAATACCGGTGTAGTTCATGGGGAATACGGCGATGGCAATATTACTTCCAACAGTGTTGGTGGCATTGCCGGTGTAAATACTGGTTCCATATCTGATGTTTACAACAGCGCCGATATCACCGGCGGTAATTATGTAGGCGGCATTGCCGGTTATAATTATAAAAAAGATAGTATTACTGAATCTGGAAAAATCACTAATGCTGTTAACGCAGGTGATATTCTGGCTGACTTTACTTATACAGGTGAGGACAAAAAAGAACATAATTATGAATACACCGGCGGTCTGGCAGGCTATAACTCCGGCAGTATCAGCAGTGGACGTAATACCGGCGAGATTTACGGCGGCAACTATGTAGGCGGTATGGTTGGCGGCAACGCAGCTGGTTCTACGCTTACCAACCTTTCCAACTCTGTCTTTGCTGCTATTACCGGCGAAAGCTATGTAGGTGGCATCGCGGGAAGAAATTACGGTAATATCAATGCGACGGATTCTTCTATTAACAACTACGGTAAGGTTTACGGTCAACATTATGTAGGCGGTATTGCCGGAGCTAATGAAGAAGGCGGCACTATTGAAAATACTATTTCCAGTATTTCACTTTATGTAAAAAATGAAAATTCAGATACCGATGCAGCAACTTTCTTTGGCGGTGTTGCAGGCCAAAACAGCGGTATCATTAATGGCGCTACTAACGAAAGTTCCGTAGACGTTGCGGCTGCAGGAGCAACTTATGTAGGTGGTATCATTGGTCAAAATACTGCGACAGGTACTTTGCAGGGTGAAATTGCTAATGCAGGTACTGTATCAGGCTTGGCTAATGTAGGCGGTATTATTGGTGAAAACAAAAATGCCAGCATACTGAATAATAGTGATAGTAATGAACGTTTGCAAATTACCAACAGCGGTAATGTCAGTGCTGCGAATGGTGGTGCAGCAGGTATTTTCTATGCCAATACCGGCTCAATAAATAATGCAGACCTTACTAATACCGGCATTGTTACCGGCGGAACTGCTTCTGACAGCGTTACCGGTGGTCTTTTCGGTAAAAACACAGGCAATATTACCAATTCTACCCTCACCAACAGCGGTATTGTTACCGGTGGGGGTACTGTTGGAGGCTTAATTGGCGAAAACACTGGCAATATCAGTACATCCAGCCTGAAAAATGAAGCGGGTGCTACTGTTATCGGTATCAATAATGTAGGCGGCTTAATCGGCAAAAATACCGGTACTATCACTGGCGGTCGTGATTCTGAAAACAGCTACTACAAATATCAGATTTACAACAACGGTGTTATCAATGTTGGCACATGGACTGATAATGATAATGACGGTGTCGTAGATACAGGCGAAATTGGTGACCACACTGGTACTTCTACCAACATCGGCGGCCTGATTGGCAGTAATACTGGCACCCTGATTGCAGGCTACAACACCGGTGCTATCAATGCAGGCGGCAGCACTAATGTCGGCGGTATTGTTGGCAGTAACGCAGGCACAGTAGACCAGGTATTTAATACTGTTATGACTGCTGATGATAGCCAAGCTGCTGCCATCACTGGCGGTACCTATGTAGGCGATATCGTTGGCTATAACGGCGGTCAGTTGAGCAATGCGTATAATACGACGGAGGTTGTGGCAAACGGAATAAATGGTGGTAAAATTGCAGGTGCGATTGCAGGCAGTAATACTACAGGTACCATTGATACTGTATTTACGACTACTGGGAATTCAGCAGTTGGAAATGGTACGGCAAGCAATGCTATTGTACTATCTGATACTGCAAAAGATGCTGATGTTTACGAAGGTTTTGGTTTTTCTGATGACGGTACTTTTAGCAAAAACAGTGATGATAGTATTTGGAAAATTTATGATGGAAAATCTTTAGCTATGCTGAAAGTTTTCCTGACCAGCGCTGCTGTTGCAGATACAGATTTTGTTTATAACGGCAGCGAACAATTTGTCACTATAGATAAAATAACCAGCGCAGACAATAATAAAGCCTATGAAAATAATAATAATTTAATTAACTTTATTGGACATAAAGATGCTGGTTCCTATTCCGATTGGCTGTCTTCAAGTCAGATTGCTTCCAGTGGTACAGGGGATACCTTTAATCCCAACAATCTGGGATATGATATAACATACAATGATAGTATTGCTAAAGCTCAACTAAGCATTTCTGATATATTAGCTAATATCGTTTATGGAGGAAATATATATACAGATATCACTGGTGGTAATTTAAACGGTATTTTTAATGAAGATGATGTTTATTTAACTCTTAATGGCAATAAATTAGATATAACCAACGATTTGATAGAACAACACCTTTCTGATTCTTATAAACAGTATCAAAATAACCGAAATACTGCTAATGTCAAACGAGATCAAGATGGTAATATTATTGCCTACGATAATGCTATTTTTATCAATGAAGTGAAAATTAGTGGAAATGCTGCTGGTAACTATGAATTAAGTAATACCACAATAAATGGTGATATTAAAGTAACACCGGCTGATTTAAACATTACCTTAAATGATGTAGAACGCATTTATGGTAATACAAATCTTGTGAATAGTAGTTATGGTATTAATAAAGTAGAAGGCCTTGTTAATGGAGATGATAATACCAAAGATAGTCTTATCATAAATGTTGTATCTGATGGTGCTATTGATAATGTTACAAATCCTCAGAAAACAAACGATGTCACAGCAGATGGATATATCTGGTCCGGTACTTTCAGTGGTATTGATAATATAAATAATAATTACAACATTACTGTAGCAGGCGGTAAATCTACGGTAAAAGCCAAAACTATTACTATAAATGATTTACTTGGTACAATTGTTTACGGTAATCAGGGTAATAAAGGTTTGCATATTGATACAAATGCAAGTCTTATTGACGGAAGTATTGCATATAGTGACGATGTAACTCTTGTTACTGATGGTGCCAACTATACAACAGGAGGACTATATGATGCGAACAGAAATAATCGTGTAACCGCTGATGTAGGTAGATATTCAGACAGCTTGTATGTTAACGGTTTAAAATTAACAGGCGATAAAGCTGGCAACTATATTCTTGATACAAGCAAGGCTGTAGGTTCAATTGAAGTAACAAAAGCTAAACTGGATATTAATATTAATAATGTTAATATAACTTATGGACAGGCTGAAAGTTCCATTAGCTCTCAGTACGGTTTCAGTGCATCTACTGAGACAGGTAAAAATCTTGTCAACGGGGACGGGCTGAATGATGTAATCATCAGCATGGATTATAATAACACTGCCTATAATCAGGATGGTACTACCCAAGATGTTAAGGGTAGTCCTTACAAGCTTAACGCATCCAATGTTTCTACTGGTTCTAAGTCTTCCAACTATGACATCACCTATGTTTCTGGTGATGTAACTATGGAGAAAGCAACCATTTCCATCGGGGCTAATGATGTCCAAATTAATTTAGGTCAGACTCCCAATTACACTGGTACTGATATTAATGGCGTATTGGTTAACGGTGACAGTTTTGACACTGGCTATCACTATGGAGTAGCAGATTCTGCTATCGAAGACATTGTTGGAACTTATAACAATGCTATTGGTATCTGGATTGGCAACAACTTCTATGATCTGGCACAAGCTTCTAACTGGACTGGTTCAGGAATAGATACTTTCTTCTCCAACTACGATATTAACTTTACCCCGGGTACCTTGACAGTTGGCGATAAAGTTGAACCTGATTACAACTGGAGTTATCTCTACAATGATAATCCTTTTGACCGCATCAAAAACTTCCGTGAACGCAAAGCAGAAGTCAATTTTGTTGCCGGAGGCATGGAAATCTAAATCAAGCCATAAAATGACCTGTAGCTTATATTGAACTGCCCTAAATTATATGGACAGTACAAAAAGTATCAATGTAGAAAAATATGTAATTTTAAGCGGAGTGACGTAGCGTTAGCGGCGCCACTCCAGTTTTTAGTTGAATACGTTCGTGATTGTAAAAACAGATATAACGATTAATCATCTCGGTTTCCTTGCAGAATGAGGTGGTTTTATGACGGTAGATACATTCTGTCTTAAGTATAGAAAAGAAATTTTCTGCCAGAGCCTTGTTATAAGGTTTTATAAGGTCAAAGTATGTCTGCGGGATGTACTAAAACCCTTGGTCGCTGTGGAGTTATAGCCCCGCAGCGGCCCTTTTTTTCTCTTTACGTATGAAAGCTGCATTCCTGCTTTTTGGCGATGATTTCTGCAAGAGCCAAGCTTTTCTGAGATGCGCTCAAACAACGGAAAAATCGTAATATCCACTTCTGAATACCTGAAAAAATCGACATGTATCGGTTAATGGAAATTCGTTTTTTCCAGACATAGTAATACCCCCTAATGTAGTTTTATTTGCTTACATTAGGGGGCTTTTTTGACAAATTTAGATTATTTGTATTGCTTGTGCTTAAAAAATTCGGCAGCCTTATTTTGGGCATGCAAGAAAATCGGCGGCAATCTGCGCATAGGCTGCAGCGCCGCGTTTCAGTACGCTTTCATCCGTGGTATAGTGATCGTTATGATTAGCGGCGGTTAAACCAAGAGCTTCGTTTTTGCTGCCAATATAACCAAATACTGCCGGAACTTTTTCGGCAAGATAAGCAAAATCTTCCCCACCCATCATGGCAGGCAGCTCTTTCATAGACTCCGGCCCGTACAGTTTAGTGACAGCATTTTGGGCAACGGCAGTTAATTCGTCATCATCATTAATAACTGCGTTGCAGTAGCATTGGTAATCGACGGTAGCCTTAGCACCGAATACAGCTGCTGTATTTTCGGCAATACGTCTGATATGCTCTGCCATTTTATTGCGTAATTCACCGTTATAGGTACGCACGGTACCGAAAAGTTCCGCTTTGTTGGCTACAATATTGAAGCGCTGGCCGGCATGCATTTCACCAACATTTACTACCAAGGGATTTACAGGATCGTTGCTGCGGGAAATTAATGTCTGCAGGTTCATGACAATGGCAGAGGCGGCAACTAAGGCGTCGGCGCCAAGATGGGGCTGAGTACCGTGAGCAGAAACGCCCTCTACAGTAATTTTAAAGGTATCCATGCTTGCCATGCGGTTACCGGGCTGGAAGTTAATATATGGTGCTTCCAGAGTACCCCAGATATGCATGCCTACAGCGGCATCAACATCATCAGTAATGCCTTGCTCCACATAATAAAGCGCGCCGCAGCCGGTTTCCTCGGCAGACTGGAAGAAAAATTTAACATTGCCTTCCAGTTCATCCTTAACGCTCATCAGCATTTTAGCAGCGCCCAGCAGCATGGCAATATGGTTGTCATGGCCGCAGGCATGCATTACGCCTGGGTTTTCACTGGCAAAAGGCAGCTCGGTTTTTTCTTCCACCGGCAGAGCGTCAATATCGGCGCGCAGCAGAATGGTTTTGCAGTCTGCCTGGGCTTTGCCGCCCTGCAGCAAGGCCCAGCAGCCGGGATGCTCAGGAAAGCGGTGCACCTCATAACCCATGGCCGTAAGTTCCTGGACAATGTGGTCAGTGGTCCGCACTTCTTCCCAGCTCAGCTCCGGATGACGATGGCACCAGCGGCGCTGCTCTATAATATAAGCTTCAGTTTGTTCAGCTAATTTATTAAAATTCATTTATCAAGACCTCGATATTTTTATTTGCCGTTAAAATCTACGGCAGTCTGTGCGTAAAGCATTGCGCCTTTAATGAGAGCGCTTTCGTCTACGCAGAAATGGCCGGAGTGATGAGGATAAACTGCTCCGCATTTTTCATTGCCGACGCCAAGCAGGGCAATGGCTCCGGGAACCTCGTCCAGAAAATAAGCCATGTCTTCACCCACCATGTTCAGACCAAAATTATAGCGCGGCTCTGGATTGACAACTTTGGCAGCGGCTCCGTAAACAAGCTGAGACATGGGGCCATCGTTAATAGTTGGTCCGACGATAAAATTATAGGTCAGTTTAACATCGGCGCGATAAGCCTTGCCGGTTTCCTCAGCAATGCGCTGAATGGCCTGAGGCAGCTGCTGGCGCACTTCGCGGCTGAAGCATCTGGTAGTTCCTTCCAGGGTGCTGTGCTCGGCAACTACATTCCAGCGATCACCTGCTTTGATAGTACCAATGGTAACCACGGCGGGATCAACAGGGCTTATCTCACGGCTGACTACGGTTTGCAGACTGTTAATAATGGCGCCGGTTACGGTGACTGCATCCACACACAGGTGGGGAGTGGCTCCGTGACCGCCTTTGCCGTGAATATCAATCGTAAACTGATCGCAGGAAGCCATGCACGGCCCTTCATCAGCATAAATTTTACCGCTGGGAATACCGGACCAAACATGCATGCCGAAAAAGCCGTCAACACCTTCTAACGCACCGCAGGCAATCATGGCTTTTGCGCCTTCACCGGTTTCTTCTGCCGGCTGAAAAGCCAGTCTGACCGTACCGGGCAAATCTTCTTTAATATCCTGCAGAATGCGGGCTGCGGTAAGCAGCATGGACATGTGGCAGTCATGGCCGCAGGCATGCATTATACCATTATTTTCGCTGGCGAAGGAAAAGCCCGTCAGTTCTTCTACAGGCAGAGCGTCCATGTCGGCGCGCAGTAAAATGGTTTTGCCGGGCTTTTGGCCTTTAATTTCAGCAAGAATACCTGTTTCCATGCCGCAGTCCTTCCACGGAATACCCATTTTATCAAGTTCGTCTTTAATTTTTTGGCTTGTATTATACTCCTTGCCGCTCAGTTCAGGATGAGCATGAAAATAATGACGCATTTTCAGTAAATAATCGGCATGCTTTGCAGCAGCTGCCATGATATCCATAATTATCCCTCCAGAAAGATTTATAATAATTTAGCAAAGATACTTGCAATAAATACGGAAGTAATAGTAACAGTAGTGAAACCGCCTACGATCATGGACGGAAACATCTTGCTCATTAAAAATTCTTTTTCTTCTTTATTAGCTGCCAGAGAATCACAGGTGGATTCAGTAATAATTGCATCAAACGGGAAACCGTAAAGTGCAGTCAGGCAGTTGGCAAAAGCCATATGAAAGGAAATTTTAAGAACCTTGGCAATGATAAACGCAAACAGGCCAAGGCCAAAAACACCTATGACAATCAGAACGATCATCGGATAAATAATATTTTGCAGCATTTGCGGAGTGCAATCTTTCAAACCGTCAAATACGAACATCATCAAACCGAACATTACGATATTATAGGAATTGCATTTATGCAGCAAATCCTGTTCCAGAAAGCCCAAAGTGCAGAAGATAACACCGAGAACTAATGCCCAGATAGCGCCGCTGATGCCGGTAACAGCGCCTACCATGGAAGCCAGCCAGGCAATTAAACCAAGTTTACCAAGCATCATAATGGGAGAATTAAGGTAGGCAGGGAGAGCCAACGGCAGTCTTTTTTTACTTTCTTCGGGAAGTTTGGCAGCGTTTTTCATGGCTTCTACTTCGGTCTGGTTAATACTTAATTTGCCGGAACGGTAATCGGCTAATAAACGTTTGCCTTCTTTTTTTAAGCAGACAGCAGTAAGAGGATAACCGGCGAAGCCCTGAATGCAGTACATAGAAATAGCAAAGACGGCAGCTTCTGCCAGACCTGCTTTGGTAGCGGCGGTCTGCATCATGGTAGCGGCAACAATACCGCCTGTCAGCGGCGGCAGGCCAGCAATAACAAATTCTCTCTGCATGAGCATGGGCGCTACAAAATAAGATACAAGGCACATGCCAAGCAAACCGAATAGACAGGTTACAACAGTTTTCCACTGCTCAATAAGACGTTTCAGACTGATAACGGTGCCCATATGGGTAATCAGCAGGAAAATACACAATGTACCGCCTATAGGAATTAAAAACGAATTGCTTACAAGGTCATGTGGCAGTACGGTCCAGTAACCTATAAGTAAGATAACAGCGGATACGAATACTGACGGTATCCAGGCTTTGCTGTAATAGGTAATGATTTCACCGATTACAACGATTACGGCACAGATTACAAATGCCAAAAGGAAATTATACATTTTGCCCCTCCATAATAAAAAATATTACCCAGAACGCAGCTCTGGGTATACCTATATGTAATATCATTTTAAAAATATTTGTCAACTTTTTTCGAGAAATTCTTAAAAACCAAGTGGATTATATAAGAATTTTGTAAATTTTTTTACAGGGATTTCGTAGCTTGTAAAGAAGTATGCCTTTATTTTAACTTATATGTATGTTATAGCGTGAACAAAAATAGTATAAAGGAATTGTTATTGCTGTGAGCAGATGTTGGTACTTATGCTTTCTGATACACCTTATAACTTGTATTTTTTTAATGATATAAAGTTTTTACAAAGTGATAACAAGCAAATGATACATAAAAAACAGCAGTGATTTAAGCATGCAGGCAATTTTATGCCGCATTTACGTTAGTGATTCTTTTTTTGTTATTGTCCACCTAATTGTCTGCCTAAAAATAAAAAAGAGCTTTCAGGAAAATTCCTGAAAGCTCAGAACCTTTGATGGTGGCGGAGTGGGTGGGATTCGAACCCACGCACGGGGTAAACCGTCTAACGATTTAGCAAACCGTCCTCTTCAGCCAGCTTGAGTACCACTCCGTAAGACTACCTGTTCATTATACATTAAAATTACCAATTTGGCAACTACTAATTGATAATTTTTTTGGCGGAGAGGGTGGGATTCGAACCCACGGAGGCTTTCACCTCGCTAGTTTTCAAGACTAGAGCCTTCAACCACTCGGCCACCTCTCCATTAGAATTTAATTGTATAATAAAATAAAATTTTAGTCAAGCTATTTATGTTTTTATACATATAGATATTTTGGCGTAAAAGTACATTTATTGAAATTTGGCAGACTGTGCAGTCAGAATATCAATAAAATAGGAAAGAAAATATATGAAAGTTAAGGCATGTTGCTGCAGAAACATCTTTAGAAAATAATAAAATGAATTTTCAGAATTTTTTTGTGATAAATTATTTACTTGCTTTTTGAAAAACAGGGCGTTATAATATGAATGTAAAATAATTCAGAAAAAGAGTTATTCTACATTTTCCTGGTTTATAAAATTTCTTCAAAGAAGAATATGAAACAAGCAGAACAGTAGAGGAAACAAGGCAACTCTTACAGGCTTTTGCGAGTGGAAGCTTCTTCGGCGGGAGATTTTGTAAAAATAAATATCTCTTATCCAAGAGGAGGAAATTGAAATGAAAAAATCTTTAGTACTCGCAATGGCAATGGCTTTGGGTGTAACTGCTTCTGCATATGCAGCTAACCCGTTCTCCGATGTACCGGCTGGCCACTGGGCATATGACAGCGTAAACAAATTGGTTGCAGCTGGCGTAGTTGACGGTTATCCTGACGGCACTTTCGGCGGCGACAAACTGATGACCCGTTATGAAATGGCACAAATCGTAGCAAAAGCTATGGCAAAAGGTGCTGACGTAGACAAACTGGCAGCAGAATTTGCTGACGAACTGGACACTCTCGGTGTTCGTGTAGCTAACCTGGAAAAGAAAGCTGACAACGTAAAAATCACTGGCGAAATTCGTTATCATTATGCAGACAGCAGCGATGACTTCGATGGCTGGGAAAACAAACTGCGTTCCCGTATCTGGGTAAATGGTCAAGTTAATGATGACTGGACCTACACTGGTATGATCGAAAACAACCAAAACTTTGCTAATGATGCTGGCGATGAAGATACCAAATTCCAACGTGCTTATGTAAATGGTAAACTGGGCGGTGTTGCTGTTCAGGCTGGCCGTTACAACCTGAAATATGCTGATGGCAACATCTATGATACCCGTTTTGATGGTGTTCAGGCTTCCTATGGCAAAGATGTTAAATTGACTGCTGGTTATGGCAAAGCAACTCCTTCTTCTACTGTACGTATTGATAATGCTGATGTATGGTATGCAGAATTAAGCGGCAAAATGAGCAAATTAAGCTTGGCTGCTGGTTATTCTGAATGGGATGACATTAATAACTTGGATGTAGATGACAGCATTTGGCATGTAGGTGCTAATTATGCATTTGATAAAAATGTAAAACTGGGTGCTATGTATCTGTATGGTGACGTAGATGACTATGATGGCGATGATGACGGCTATGTAGTAACCGCATCTTATAAAGGTGCTAAAGCTTCCGATCCTGGTTCTTGGGGCTTAGTTGCTAAATACTATGATCAAGGTGCTATCACTTACATGGATCATACTATGAATGGTAAAGCTGATGATATGTTTGGCTTCAAAGGCTACAGCGTATTTGCTAACTATACTTTTGCTAAGAACATTGTTGGTCAGGTTGAATGGTATGATCTGGAAGGTAAAAATAATTCTGGAGATTCCCAGACCATCTGGTCTCAACTGCTCTTCACTTTCTAATCTTAAAGTTAGTTAATAACTTAAAAATGATAAGGGACAGCGTATGCTGTCCCTTATTTTTTTATTGGTAATTTCAGCAAGATTATATCTGTAAAAACAAAGATCTAATAAATACAAACCAAAGTGTTAATATTTTTCGAAATATTGTTTTAATTAATTTAAATAAGTAAAATTGAATTAGAATTATGAATAATATGTTGCGAAATTGTAAAAAATATGTTATTCTTTCTACATAGATTTTACATAGGCTAACTGAAAACGTCGGCAGAAAATTTTTTCAGCAGAGGAAACAAGGCAACTCTTGCAGGCAAAGGATTTTTGAAAGACTGATTTGGCTCGCCATGTAAAGACTAAATTGATTTCCTGAGGAGGAATTTATAATGAAAAAATCC
The DNA here is from genome assembly GCA_900552005.1 of uncultured Phascolarctobacterium sp. Lineage (GTDB taxonomy): Bacteria > Bacillota > Negativicutes > Acidaminococcales > Acidaminococcaceae > URXU01. The sequence continues at coordinate 69,271 of URXU01000005.1, forward strand.
TTAGTACTTGCAATGGCAATGGCTCTGGGCGTAACTGCATCCGCATATGCAGCTAACCCGTTCTCCGATGTACCGGCTGGCCACTGGGCATATGACAGCGTAAACAAACTGGTTGCAGCTGGCGTAGTTGACGGTTATCCTGACGGCACTTTCGGCGGCGACAAACTGATGACCCGTTATGAAATGGCACAAATCGTAGCAAAAGCTATGGCAAAAGGTGCTGACGTAGACAAACTGGCAGCAGAATTCGCTGACGAACTGGACACTCTCGGTGTTCGCGTAGCTAACCTGGAAAAGAAAGCTGATAACGTAAAAGTAACTGGTGAAATCCGTTATCGTTATGCTGACAGCGATGCTTCCGGCAATTATGACAACACCATGCGTAATCGTATCTGGGTAACCGGTCAGGTAAATGATGACTGGGCTTATACCGGTATGATTCAAAATATTCAAGACTTCTCCAACGATAAAGGTGATGAAGATACAAAATTCCAACGTGCATATGTAACAGGTAAAATCGGCGGTATGAATGTACTGGCTGGCCGTTACAATATGTTCCTGGCTGATGGTAATGTTTATGATACCCGTGCTGATGGCGTAGAAGTTTCCTATGGTGAAAAACTGAAAGTAACCGGTTTTGCTGGTAAAGGAACCGATGCCGTTGTAGAAAATGCTTTAGGTGAAGATGTTGATGGTTCTTACGGCGATTATGCAGGCGCTTCCATTTCCTATGATGTTGCTAAAGGCTTGAATATCAACGGCGGTTATGTTAACTTTAAAGACATCGGTACTTATGAAGGTTTAAGTGAAACTGATATCGATAATGCAATCTGGTGGGCTGGCGCAGCTTACAATGTTGGCGACGTAACCTTAACTGGTATGTATCTTAAAGGCGATATGAGCTATGATGATCAAGACATTAGTAATGGTGATGATGGTTATGTAATCGGCCTCTCCTATAAAGGTGCTCAAGCTGATCAAGTAGGCAGCTGGGGTCTGTGGGCTAAATACTATGACCAAGGTCTCCAAACCTATCTGCCCGGTGCTCATACTACCGACGCTAACCAATTTGCTGGTGAAGGCTTCAAAGGCTATGGCGTATGCGCAAGCTACACCTTCGCTAAAAACATCGTTGGTAATGTTGCTTGGTATGATACTGAATCCAAGACTACTGACGAAGACGATCAACGCATTGTTGCTGACCTCTACTTCACTTTCTAATTTAAAAAGTAATACTTTTAAGCAGGACAACATTTGTTGTCCTGCTTTTTTGTTTGCAAAAAATTTGCAATTAAATTATTATTGGATAATTTAAAGAACTTCTATAATTGAGAATTAAATAAATTCAGAATATAAAAATAGAAATGAATTGATATTAAATTAAAAATAGAAATTGATTCAAATAGCAAACTTGTCAGGAATCTGTTTCTATGCTACACTGCTGGTAAATCTTGTAATCTTTGATAAAGTACTGTTTACGGCAGAGGAAACAAGGCAACTGTGCCGGTGAAAAGTTATTTTAGCATAAGATGAAAGATTTAAAATTATCCCCCTAAGGAGGAACAATAATGAACAAATCTTTAGTACTTGCGATGGCGATGGCTTTGGGTGTAACTGCATCCGCATATGCAGCTAATCCGTTTTCCGATGTACCTGCCGGTCACTGGGCATATGACAGTGTAAATAAGCTGGCGGCTGAAGGTGTGGTAGATGGTTATCCCGACGGCACCTATGGCGGCGACAAACTGATGACCCGTTATGAAATGGCGCAAATCGTAGCTAAAGCTATGGCCAAAGGCGCTGATGTTGATAAACTGGCAGCAGAATTTGCTGATGAACTGGATTCTTTAGGTGTACGTGTAGCTAATCTGGAAGAAAAAGCTGATAACGTTAAAATTACTGGTGAAGTACGTTATCGCTATTCTGATTCCGAACTTGACGGGCACACCAACGATTTACGTTCCCGCATCTGGGTAACTGGACAGGTAAATGATAACTGGACTTATACCGGCATGCTGGAAAATACTCAGGATTTTGGTAATGATAACGGTGATGAAGAGACTGCTTTTCAGCGAGCTTATCTGGAAGGCCGCGTTGGTGGTTTAGATATTATCGCCGGTCGTTATAATATGTATCTGGCAGATGGCAATATTTATGACGCTCGTGTTGACGGCGCTGAAATTTCCTATGGCGATAAAGTTAAAATTACCGGCTTTGCCGGCAAAGCTACAGATTTCGAGTATGAAGATAAGAATGGTTCCTATGGCAAATATGTGGGCGGTGCCGTATCAGCCGATATTGCCAAAGGACTTAATCTGAATGGCGGCTATGTAAGCTTTAAGGATATGTACACCATTAACCAAAAATCAGGTATTGATAACGATATTTGGTATGTGGGTGCTGCTTATAATATTGATGCTGTAACATTAAGCGGCATGTATTTGAAAGGCGACATCCAAGGACCTAAAGGTGAAAAAATGGATGCCGGCGATGATGGCTATGTAATTGGTTTATCATATAAAGGCGCTGAAAGCGATCAGGTTGGCAGCTGGGGTATGTGGGCCAAATATTATAACCAGGGTGCACAGACTTATGTAGCGCATACCACGGATGCCAATACATTCTTTGGTAAGTATGGCAATGAAGGTTTTAAAGGTTATGGTGTAGCAGCTAATTATACCTTTACTAAAAATATGGTAGGCACTGTTGCTTACTATGATACGGAAAGCAAAATGGATAAAAAGAAAGATGACCAGGTTATCTGGGCTGATCTGACCGTTACTTTTTAATTAAAGTTTTTGATTGATTTTCTAATAAATAAAAGGACAGCTGAGGCTGTCCTTTTATTTTGCCTGGAAAACGAAGTTTTTTGGTCAGAAACTGTATTTTTATTTTGAATTATGTTAAAATAATAATAAATTTAGCATTTATTGATGCAAATGGAGGAATGTAAATATGAGAAAACTTTTACAGTATTTTGTTTTTGCCATGATGACGGTGTGCTTCTGTATTCCTGGTTTCAGTGCTGCCGAAGCTGCAACCGTAGCTTTGCTGCCTTTGAACAATAATGTTGAAGGTGACGAACTGGCTAATCAGGTATTCTACAAACAGGCGATGGCAGTTCTGAACAGCAAAAAAGGTTTTGTTATGGTGGAAAATGATAAATTAACTGCTGTTATTGAAAAAGAAACTGCAGCTAACACTCTGCCCGATAAAGAAGCCTTAAGTGCCATTGCCAAAGATGGTGATGTAGATATCGTTATTGCTATGCAGCTGGATAAACTGGAAGATAATACTTTATACTCCAGTGAAGAAAACAAACTGCAGCTTGATTTGCAGGGATACGCAGTAGCGTATAACAGACTGACCGGTGAATTTTATAAACACAGAATTTATAATGACAGAATCGTTCCAGAAGCAACTACTGCTCGTTGGGATTGGACTCATGAAGAATGGGGCCGCAGCGTAAGACTGGAAATGGATCGTATTTTATCCGGTAAATAATTTCAGAGGCTGTGCAAGCAGGATGGCTTTATGCCATTCTGCTTTTTCTATTTAATAAATATTGTTTTTATCATTTTAAGTGTGTTAAAATATAAGAAAATTTATAAAAGGATGTGTAGATGTGAAAAAAGTTTTACGTTATCTTATTTTATCTTTAATGACAGTATTTTTCAGCATTCCGTGTTTCCATGCTGCCGAAGCAGCTACAGTAGCGTTGCTGCCCTTGGTCAATAATACTGATAATGAAATGTCCAATAAAGTTTTTTATAAAGAAGCTTTGGGTGCTCTTAAATTACAAAAAGGATTTGTGCTGGTCGAAAATGATCAGTTGACTGCGGCTATTGATGCGGCTAAACTTAATAGCCAATTGCCGAATGCTGCTCAAATGCAGAAAATTGCTGTTGACGGAAATGTAGATATTGTTATTGCCATGCAATTGGATGTTTTAAAGAAAAGTGTAAGGCCTTCTTCTGAAGAACGAACCGTGTTGCTGGATTTACAGGGTCAAACTGTTGCCTATAATGCTTTAACCGGTAAAGTGTACAGTCATAAAATTGATGTAGATGCCAAAGCTCCGGAAGCGGTTACTTCCCGCTGGGATTGGGCAAATGAGCAGTGGGGCCGTCAGGTGCGCCTGGAAATGGAAAAAGCGCTGAAAGCTCAATAAGAAAGAATATTTTCGTTACTCCCGTTATTACTGAATAACGGGAGTTTTTATGTTATAATTAGATTAGCAAATTTTCCTGTGAGGTAATTTATGGATAAAAAAATACTGCAATATGTTGGTAAGAGTTTGTATAAAACTGAAATTTTAAAAGAATTTAAAAGATATGTTGTCTTTATGACGCGCTGTCATTTGCACAGTAAATATATGGATGAGATACTTGAGTTTTTTGCGGCAACTGATTTACGTCAAAAAATGCTGCGAGGAACTCCATCGTTTGTAGAGCAGGTAACACGTGCATTTTTTTACAAAAATTCAAGCTGGGCGGAACGTACGGCATTAGTAAAAAATCATATCATATTTTTAGAAGAACGTTTTAAACCTGAGCTGCTGCAAAAACTTTATGCTGAAAATCAAAGAATACGTGTCTGGGAAGATTGTTATCAGGAAAAGCCGCTGGGTATGGATTTGTGGTTTCATGGTGGTCAGAGAAAAGAAGGCTGCCTTTCTTTAGTTTTAAATTATGAAGGGGAAGAACTTTATCAGATTATGTTCTGGCTGGGTCATGACCAGGAAAAGGAACCGGCTTTATTTATAGGTGCGCTGCAAGGTACTCCCAACGGCAGCGAGATTATTAAGGGCCTGACTAAAGCTTTTTTCGGTTACCGAACCAAAAATCTTATTTTTTATGGCATCCGTAATATTGCTGACTGCATGGGGATTAAAAATATTTATGCTGTGGCCAATGAAGGATATTATGCCATGAATCACCTTCGCCGTGATCGTAAATTGAAAACTTCCTTAGACGATTTCTGGCAGGAGTGTGAAGGTGAAAGGTGCGAGGATCAACGCTTTTATAAAATGCCTGTAGCAGAACATCGTAAAGCCATGGAAGAATTAAAGCCTTCCAAGCGGGCGCAGCATCGCCGCCGTTTTGCCAAGATGGATGAAATTACTGCTGCTGTCAGTGAATCTTTGGCAGCTTATAGGAAATAATCTGCCGTAATGTATATTTTTAGATTAAGATATGCTAAAATAAAAGCATAATATTTTATGGAGGGATACAAATGAAAAAGCGTTTTTTGACACTGATAATGACCTTCATTTTCTGTATGACAGCAGTTGTACCTGGTTTTGCAGAAGATAATATTTCTATTCCCGCGGCGGATAAAATTGCTTCTATGGAAAAAATGCTGTATGGCACGGAGCAAAGTGGTTCCCTGATTCAGCGCATGGACAGCATAGAAGATGATGTATATGGTACAGTAACGGCAGATCCGATTCTGGACCGTATTGATAATATGTATGATTATCTGGAAGGAACGCCTTCCAGCGGCGAAGCTTCTTTTGCTACCAGATTAAATGTTGTTGAATGGCGTTTCAATGAAAGCATGTCCGGCGGACCGGCTAAATCCCGTATTGAGGCGGCAGAAAAGCTTTTAAACGGCAAGGTTTCTGAAGGCTCGCTTTCCGGTCGTTTGGATGAACTGCTGAAACTGGCTTCTTATGAAAATGGTGTTGTACCCGTACAGGAAGTAATATTGCCAAAGGATTCTGTACTGCAGATTGAATTTACCGGTGAACTGTCCAGTAAAATGAGCCGTGAAGGCGATCCCGTATATTTTAAAGCGGCAGATAATCTGTATGTTAATGATGTATTAGTAATTCCCAAAGGCGCTACTGGCATAGGTACAGTGAAAAAAGTTGTCCAGCCCGGTATTTTTGGTAAGGATGCCAGAATAGATATTGATTTTACCAGCATTTATGGTGTTGACGGTACGGCTATTCCTATTTTTGTAGGTGATCTTGCTAAACAGCAGGCTGAATCTATTGCCGGCGCTGCCGGTGCAGCTATCGGCGGTATGATTATTTTAGGGCCTATCGGCGCCGTGGGCGGTGCTTTTGTTAAAGGCAAATCAGTTACTATTCCGGTTGGCAGTACTACTTATGTACAAACTACTGCTGATACCTCCATTCAGGGTGTTGTTTATCAGGGATAATAAAATAATTGGAAAAAGCTCACTGACAAGTGAGCTTTTTATTTTTTTATGTTATAATATTAACTGGATATTTGTATGCTTTTTTATTAAGTTAAAGGAGATATTTTATGAATAAAATAATGTTAGCAACGGCTCTGTCTATCGGTTTGTGTTTGCCTGTTTATGCTGGGCAATTTGAAAATAATGGTGAAGAAGTATATGCCAGTCCTGTTTTTGATGCTGAAAAAGCAAATCAAGATGTTGTAGAAAAAAGTGATAAGGAAACAGGCGAGAATTTACCCATTCATTTGACAGGAGATCATGCTGAATATGACAATACTAGCGGTGATTTTTATGTTACCGGTAATGTTATTATCACCCAAGGTAATGAAAAATTAAAAACTACTAATGCCGTAGGAAATATGAAAACAGGTGATGTTTGGCTAAATGATGGTGGTACTTTAATTGAACCAGGAACCGTAATGAATGGTAAATGGATTCACTATAACTTTAATACCAAAACAGGAGAAATAAAACATATCTACGGAAAAGGTCAGAAAGATTTTTTCGATGCACCTCACGCAACAATATATCCGGATAAAATGGTTGTTGATCAAGGAGGAATGACAACCAGATGTCCGGCTGTAAAACATCCCCCCTGTCTGTCAATAAAAGCAAAAACGTTTGAGATATATCCGAAAGAAAAAATGATTGCTAAAGATGTACAGGTGTTTGTGAAAGGAAAACATGTCTATTCTCGTGATCGCTGGGAAAATAATTTGAGCGATAAAAGTGAAGAACGAATTATGCCGCGCGTTGGTTGGGACGGCAAAGATAATGGATTTTATGCAAAACTGGAAATAGAAAAACCAATTTCAGATAAAACAATGCTGAGAGCTGATATTGCAGATTATTCCAAAGCAGGATTTAAGCCTATGTATGAGATTGATCATAATGAGCGTAATTTTAAAATGACTTGGAAGTCCGGCTGGGAAGAGGAAGATGATAATTGGTATGAAAAGGAGAATGATTGGCGTTTAGATTATAAAAGACACCGTATAGTTGATAATTTACCATTGACTTATAGCGCCTATATAGAACATGGATTATGGAAAAGAGAAAGTAATGGAATGAAAAGCTGGCATACAGAATATGGCGCTTATCTGAATCATGATCCGATTTATTTGTTTAATTCCAAAAATACAGTCTTAAATTTGACTGTAGGTAAAAAATGGGTACATGAAAGCAGAACTGGTGATTTAAGGTCAACCAATATGTATTATGCAACGCTGGGACAGAAGATTAGTGATAAATGGCGTACATGGGTTGGCTATTATCAAGAAGACATAACCAGCAGTTTGTTTGACCTTGGACAGCCTGATATGGCTAAAGAGTTAAGAAACGGTTTGCAATATAGACCTGATGATAAAAATACTTTTACCATTGTAAATCGTTTTGATTTAGGAAAAGGTAAACAATATGAAACCGATTATCGTTGGTTACATAGATTTTGTTGCTGGGCTATTGAATTTGAATATGAAAAAGAAATTTATGATAGAGACAGTACTTTTAGAGTAAAATATTATTTCTTAAACTGGTAACGAGGTATATAAATGGATAAGATAATTAAAGCTCGTTTTGAGGAGCATTTGACAGTTGCTAATGCTGTGATGCAAAGTGATATCATGGCACAAATAGAGCGTATTGGCGCAGCAATTAAGCAGGCTTTGGCCAACGACAATAAAGTACTGTTCTGCGGTAATGGCGGCAGCGCAGCAGACAGCCAACATTTGGCCGCAGAATTTGTAGGACGTTTTCAGAAAGAGAGGCAGGGTTTGCCGGCAATTGCCTTAACGGTCGATACATCCATTTTGACGGCAGTAGGCAATGACTATGGCTTTGACAAAGTTTTTGCCCGTCAGGTGGAAGCCTTGGGGCAGAACGGCGACGTGCTGGTGGGCATTTCAACCAGCGGCAACAGCGCCAATGTAGTTCAGGCTGTGGAGCTGGCCAAAGGCAAAGGTATATACTGCGTTGGCATGACTGCGGCAGGAGGAGGCAAACTGGCAGAGCTTTGTGATGAATGTATTGCCGTACCGGCAAAGGTTACTGCCAGAGCTCAGGAAATGCATATTTTAATCGGTCACATTTTGTGTGAGCTGGTGGATGGTGAATAAAATGGCAGATTTTGCTGTAACAACTTTCTTAGCTGAAAAAATACAGAATCTGAAAATTGCTGTTATCGGCGATGTAATGCTGGACCGTTATTTTCATGGCGAGGTAAAACGTATTTCGCCGGAAGCGCCGGTACCGGTTACTAAAATTAACAGTATTAAATCCGTGCTGGGCGGCGCTGCCAATGTAGCGGCAAATCTGGCGCATCTGGAATGCAAGGTATATATGGGCGGCGTAACCGGCGATGATGAAAATCGCCAGCTGCTGGAAAACTTAATGGATGAAGCCGGCATAGATTATCAGGGCTTAGTTAAAAGCGCCAGGCGCAAAACAATTACTAAGCTGCGTGTTTTGGGCGGTAATCAGCAGATGCTGCGTCTTGATTTTGAAGAAACGGGAGATTTGTACCCTGAGGAGATTGCTGTCTTGAGCCAGTGGCTGGAACGCCTGCTGGACGAAGGGCTTGATGGCATTATCGTCTCAGATTATGCAAAAGGTGTCTGCTCCGACAGCTTTTGCCAATGGGTTATCAGGCAGGGTAAGGCATATCACATTCCGGTATTGATTGATCCTAAGGGCGCTGACTGGAGTAAATACAGCGGCTGCGATTTTATTACGCCTAATTTGAAAGAGATGTGCGAAGCAGCAGGCTGTCAGCGTGATAATGATGATGAGGCCGTAGTAGAAATGGCCCGCGCCGCCAGGGATCATTTTCAGATTAAAAATGTGGTAGTTACGCGCAGTGAAAAAGGTATGACTTTGGTTAGTGATACTCAGACGCTGCACAGTCCGGCGTCTGCTATCGAAGTCTTCGATGTTTCCGGTGCCGGCGATACGGTAGCGGCAGCGCTGCTGGCAGCGGCAGCAGGAAAATTGCCGCTGGCAGATGCTGTCTATCTGGCCAACAGAGCCGCCGGTATTGTAGTAGCCAAGGTTGGCACCTATCCCGTACACCGCGATGAGCTGCTTAAGGATTTGCTTACGGAAGACCGCAAGCAGGGACGGGGCTACCGTACTTTGAGCTGGCAGGAGATCAGTTCTCTGGCGGCAACCTGGAAAGCCTGCGGAGAAAAAATTGTCTTTACTAATGGCTGCTTTGATATTATCCATGTAGGGCATGTTTCCTATCTGGAAAAGGCTGCGCGCCTGGGCAAGCATCTGATAGTTGGTCTCAATACTGATGCTTCGGTGCGCCGTCTAAAGGGTGAAACGCGGCCTTTGGTTCATGAACTGGACAGAGCAAGAGTGCTTTCGGCATTGGCCTGTGTAGACGCAGTTGTTTTATTTGATCAGGATACGCCGACGGAGCTGATAGAAAAAATTCGCCCTGATATCTTAGTTAAAGGCGGCGATTATAAGCCGGAGGAGGTTGCCGGACGGGAATATGCCGGCGAAGTGCAGATTATAGATTTTGAAGAAGGCTATTCTACAACGGGCGTTGTAGAGAAAATTGCCCGTTTGGTCAAGGAGGGTAAATTATGATTATTGTAACTGGTGGCGCCGGTTTTATCGGCAGTAATATTGTTAAAGGTTTAAATGAGCGTGGCCGTGATGACATTCTGGTAGTTGATAATCTGACCAATATGGTTAAGTTTAAAAATATCCAGGGACTGAAAGTCATGGATTATATGGATAAATACGCTTTTGCTGACGCTTTGAAGGCGGGTAAATTTAATCACGAAAAAATAGATGTGGTTTTCCATGAAGGCGCCTGCTCCGATACCATGGAGTATAACGGCAAATACATGATGGAAAACAATTTTGAGTATACCAAAAATTTACTGCATTTCTGTCTGGACAGAAAAATCCAGTTATTATATGCTTCCTCAGCGTCCACCTATGGCAGCGGCGCCCATGGTTTTAAAGAAGAACCTGCCTGTGAAGAAGCATTGAATGTTTATGCTTTTTCCAAACTGTTTTTTGATAATTATCTGCGCCGTCTGCTGCCGCAGGCGCAAAGCCAGGTAGTTGGCCTGCGTTACTTTAATGTTTATGGTCCGCAGGAAAATCATAAAGGCAAAATGGCTTCCATGGTTTACCAAATGTATAATCAGTGGAAAGCAGAACATAAGGTAAAACTTTTCGGTGCTTATAATGGCTACGGACCAGGCGAGCAGACCCGTGACTTTATCTATGTCAAAGATGTGGTAAAAGTTAATTTCTATTTCTGGGATCATCCAGAAATCAGCGGCATTTATAACTGTGGTACCGGTCATGCACATCCTTTCAATACTCTGGCGCAGGGCGTGCTGAAACATTTCGGCAGCGGCGAATTGGAATATATCCCCTTCCCGGAAGTTTTGAAAGGCAAGTATCAGAGCTTTACTGAAGCAGATTCGTCCAATTTGCTGGCAGCAGGTTATGACGGCGGCTTTACTGATATTGAAGAAGCAGTAGCGGAATACTGCGCATTACTGGATAAGACCGGCGGCTATTACGTATATGAAGGCTAAAGCTGTATTTTTAGATCGAGACGGCGTTTTGAATGTAGATGTAGCCTATCTTTATAAGACGGAGGAGCTGCAGTGGGTTCAGGAGGCGCCGGAGGCTCTGGCCTATCTTACCGGGCATGGCTATAAGCTTTTTGTTGTTACTAATCAAAGCGGCATTGCCCGTGGCTATTATACGGTTGCGGATATGCAGAAGCTGCATGCATATATGCAGCAGCAATTAGCTGCTTTCCATACCGGAATTGAAAAATTTTATTACTGTCCCCATCATAAAGATGGCAAGGTTGCGGAATTTGCTGTGGACTGCAGCTGCCGTAAGCCTAAGCCAGGCATGCTGCTGCAGGCGATGAATGAATATGCAATTGATAAAGAGCAAAGCTTTTTGATTGGCGACAGTCCGCGGGATATAGAAGCTGCTCAGGCAGCAGGAATTCGGGGCTACCTTTTTCAAGGCGGCAGTTTACTGGAATTTGTAAAAAATATTGTTGAAGGCTGAAAGACTGATGGAATATAAAAATATTTTAATTATCAAAATGAGCTCATTAGGGGATATCCTGCACACGCTGCCTTTCGCGGCGGCCTTGCGTCAGCGTTATCCCAAGGCTAAAATCAGCTGGTTGGTGCATCCGCAATTTGCCGGCTTTGTGCCCGATCCGCCGGTTATTGATGAAGTAATCTATTTTAACAAAGTAAAATTTAAGAAAATGAGCATTGGCGATAAGCTGAAATATTTTTGTGATATGCGCAGCCTTCTGCACAGCAAACATTTTGATTTGGTTATTGATATGCAGGGCCTGTTTAAAAGTGCGGTACTGGCTGCCATCAGCGGCTGCAGCAACCGTATTGGCTACTGTGAAATGCGTGAGGGCAGCGGCCTGATCAGCAAGGCAATTTGCGGCAGTCACAGCCAAGACCATGTTATTGAACGTTATCTGGATGTGGCACGTTATTTAGGTGCGGACGTTCAAGAAGTGTCTTATCCCATGCCAGATTTGACAGCGGAAAGCGCAAGTGTTGCTGAAAAACTTCAGCAGCAGCAGGTAACGGGAGATTACGTGGTTTTTGTACCCGGCGCCCGCTGGCAAACAAAGGAATGGCCGGTGGAATATTATGCGCAGCTGGCCAAAATGCTTACTGACGAGGGCATGCCGGTAGTTTTGGCCGGTGGGCCCGATGACTGCGCCAAAGGACGAAAGATTAAAGAATTATGCACGTCGCCTAAGCTTGCGGATTTAACAGGCAAAACCAGTCTGCGTGAACTGGCTGCACTGATTAAAGGCTGCGCCGTATATATCAGCGCGGATACGGGCCCGCTGCATTTTGCCGCCGCACTGAAAAAGCCGCTGATTGCCATGTATGGTCCAACAAAAGCGGATCGAACCGGTCCTTATGGCAGTGACAGGGCTTCGGTACTGCTTTCGCCGGCTGAATGTGCGGGCTGTCTGAAAAAAAGCTGCAATGACTGGCATTGTATGTACGATATAACACCGCAAATGGTTTATGAGGTGTATAAAGAAAAGCTGGGAGGCAACAATGATTGAACTGAACGGTAAAAAAATCCTGGTAACTTTTCTGATGCATTTGGGAGATTTAACGCTGACAACACCTTTTATTCATGCCTTGCGCAAAGCGGCTCCCGATGCACAGATAACCTTTCTGGCAGATGAAAAATTAAAAGATGTGGTATTGCATAATCCCTATTTGGATGAAGTGATTACCATAGATAAAAAGGGCCGTGACAATAGCTTGCTGGCTCTTATTGCCTGCGCCCGCAAACTGAGCGGTATGGATTTTGATGTGTTGATAAATCTGCATCCTAATGAGCGCTGCTCTTTTATCTGTGCATTAACCAAAACCAGGGTAAGGGCAGGTACTACGCATAAGCTGTTTAAGCCCTTGTGGGATGTTTTCACGCCGCTGAACAGGAAAATACATGCTGCGGATATGTATCTGAATGTTTTAGAGCAGTTGGGCGTTCAGCATATTGAGCATAATGGACTGGAAATATTTCCCGGTGAAGAACACCTGCGGCATGCAGAAGCTTTCTGGCGTGAAAATGGCGTATTTGGCAGTGACAAGCTGATTGGCTTTAATATCGGCAGTGCGGTAGTAACCAAGCGCTGGTCGCCGGAACGTTTTGCTAAGGTAGCCGATATTTTGGCAGGAAAGGGTTATAAACCGGTATTTTTTGGCGGCACCATGGACGAAGAAATGGTGCATCAGGCAGTGAGCAGAATGCAGACTACGCCCATAGTGGCAACAGGTGCCTTTACAATTGGCGGACTGGCGGCTGCCATGCGCCGCTGCAGTTTAATTATTACTAATGACAGTGGGCCCATGCATGTGGCCATCAGTCAGAAAGTGCCCATTGTAGCCATGTACGGGCCTTCAAGTCCCAAGCTTTACGGTCCGTATACGGATGAGGCAATCATCGTCACCGCGCAGCCGCCATGTCTGGGCTGTGCTGACGGCATGAAACATAAGTGCGATGATATGCAATGCATGACCAGATTAACGGTTGAACAAGTAGTTCAGGCAGCGGAAGCAATGCTGGCGCGTAAAGGACAATGACAGATAAAAAACAGTTATCTCATAAAATTATTTTGCTGTGTGAACGGCTGGATATTGCTCAGTTTATCAGTGTATATATAGAGCATTTGAGAAAGCGTAAGCTTCATATACCAGCGGTTAAGATTATTAATCTTGGCGGTATAGGCAAAATGACGGCAGTACTGGCGGCTATAACCCGTCAGCCGTGGTTTAGTGAAATTGAGAAGGTAGTCTTGTTTGCCGATGCCACCAATAAAAGACAGAATCGTGAGCATGAGCTTTATCGCGCGCAGCTGCATAGCTTTTTAAAACAGTTTGCCTGTTACAGTTATTTCCTCTTTCCACATAAGACTGCTGCTGGACGCTGGCAGTCAGGCTTTTTGGAGGATGTTTTACTGGCTGTTTTGAAAATGGAAACTTCCGAATGCTGCAATTATTATAATCTTAAAAACATGACGGATGATTTTCTTCTAAGCGTAAATAATGCCCGCGGCAAGGAACATCATCTGGTAAATTACAGCAGGCATTTTCTGTGTACCTATTTAGCAGGCACCAGTAAATATGCAGGCTTAAGACTTGCAGAAGCTGCCCAAAAGGGTGCTTTTGATTTGGAAAGCGGCAAATTTAAGGATTTACGGGAAGTATTAATGGGGCTGTAAGCTAATAATTTATTTTGATTTATAAGAGGATGACAAATATTAATGAGTAATTTAACGGCAGTTATCTTAACTAAAAATGAGGAATTAAATATTGCTGAAGCCGTAAGAAATGCATTTTCGGTTGCTGATAAAGTCTTAGTTGTTGATTCTGGCAGCACTGACCGTACCGTGGAATTGGCTAAGGAAAATGGTGCTATAGTCATTTTCAGAGCGTGGGATAATGATTTTGCTGCACAGCGTAATTTTGCGTTGCAGCATATTGATACATATTGGACTTTATATCTTGATGCTGATGAGCGCTTAGATAACAGGTTGATTTCTGAAATCCAAAATGCCACTAAAAATAACGATAACAAACAATACAGTATGCTGCGCAAGATTCATGCGTTTGGATTTACTTACAAGCATGGAATATTTAAGCCTGATGAAGTATTACGTTTATTTCCTACTAAAAGTGTTCATTGGGTCAATAAAGTACATGAAAAACCGTTATGTGATTTTCCGAAAAAGAAATTGAATGGTTTTATTGAGCATTATACATATAACTGCTGGCAGCAGTGGTGGGATAAGGCAGGGCATTATACTTCAATTTGGGCAGAAGACGTATATAATAAAGGCAAACGTACAAGTATTGGCGGAGCCTTTTTTCATGCATTCTACGGTTTTATCAGGGCATACATTTTACAGCTTGGTTTTTTAGACGGCTGGAGTGGATTATATTCAAGTATTTTTCATTATATATATATTTTATTAAAATATATGAAATTATATGAGCATCAATCTAAAGAGGTAAGATAATGCTAAAATTGTTATCGAAACATTTAATTAGAATAAAGAATACTATAAATAGAAGATTAAAAATGTTTTTGTTAAAATGTCAATATGGAAAGAGTTTTCAATATAAAAAGTTTCATTTTAGGAATGGATTTCATGTATATATTGAAGATGAAGGATGCATAAATATAGGCAAAAACTGTTTCTTTAATAATTATTGTTCTATAACGGCAAGAAAAGAAATTACTATAGGGAATGATTGCATATTTGGTGAGAATGTAAAGATTTATGACCATAATCATAAATATATTGATAAAGATAAATTGATTAGAGAACAGGGATTCATATCAGAACCGGTGGTTATAGAAGATAATTGTTGGATAGGTAGTAATGTTACTATTTTAAAGGGAGTGCATATCGGTTCTGGATGTGTTGTTGGTGCAGGTGTAGTTGTATATAAGGATGTTCCGGCAGACACCATTATCATTGCCAAGCAAAGTATTAATAAAATATGATAGGTGCCTATATACAAAATAAGATATAACAGAATAGTTTGAACTTTTATAATATATAATTAATTCTAAAATAAAAATAAGTCTAATTGGAATATTCCAATTAGACTTATTTTTATTTTTTATCTTCACTAAGCTTTAGTTGGCCAAGATTCGTTCTTAAATCTTCTAAGCGATATTTGTAGAATTTTGATGTTAAACTATTTTGCTCATCGTAATGATTAGATTGTATATCTAAAATTCCGCAAATAAAATCATAAATTAAATCATTAGTAAAAAATTTATTTTGATTAGACTGCAGATTATGGTAAATATCAGAATTGTTTTCTATATAATAATCAGCAAGATAGGTAAAAAATGGTATACGTACATTAGCGAACCCACTAAAATTTGGTGAACGTCGTTTATCAGGGATGGTTGCATGATCTGAAAAATAAACTAAGGCTTGTAAATTTAAATTTTGCTTACCATAATCTAATACCGTCTTAAGAAAATGGTCTGTATAGGCAAGCGAGTCAAGATAATTAGGGATAAGGTCATATTTGCCAGGCTGGCTGAATTTAGCAAAGCTTTGCGGATAGCGGTTAATAAAATTAAAATGACTACCCATCAAGTGCAGAATAATAAAATTATTTTCGTTTGCATTAACCTGCCGTAAATTTTCCAATAAAGCTTCATCATATTGATACTGGTTTAAATTCTGCTTTGTCCATTCTGCTTTGTCCGCAGTATTGGCCACCAGTGTAATGGCCGTTTCAGCACTGCCTATATGGCCCTGATTACTAAACCAGTAGGTTTTATAGCCTGCTTTTTTGGCAATGTCAATAACAGAGCAGGATTCATAAAATTTTTTGTTATTATATTGGTTGGCTTCCGTCAAGGCGTGTTCCAAAACTGGAACGGTTTGGTCCTTGCATGCGTAAGCGTTAGGGAAAAACAGGAAGTTAGGATTATCACGCATTGTTTTGAGCCAGGGAGTTGTGTTTTGCGGATAATCGGTAAAAGCGCTCATATAATCACGGGAAGCTGATTCCCCAATGACCATAATAATAGTAGAAGGCTGAGCATTAGGCTTATTTAAAGTAACTTCTAAAGATTGCATGCGTTCATCAAGTTTAGTTTTATAGGTAGCAGTTTCTTTGATATAGGCTTTTACATCAAGATATAATTCTATAATGCCGGTACGAATAAAGACACCTTTTCTGAAGTTCCACAGATAAGTTGTTAAAAAGATAAAAACAGCAGCTAAAACAGGCAGCTGCCAATTATAAGCAAAAGTTACAGCTGTAAAATTTAAGTTAACATACAAAATAAGCGCAAATGCTGCTATTGTTAGTAAAGGAGTAAAAAGCTGCAGAAAGAAAGGCATGGATTTAAAAAATTCAATAGTCTCATTATGATCGGTTTCTAAAATCAGGCTCAAGCCTTCATCATTTATGCAGGTATGGTAAAGTTGATAGTATATCCACTGCACTGCAGGAATCAGCAGCAGGATAAATTCTATAGCAGATACCAAGGTAAGTGTAATTGCCGGCAGAAGATTAAAATATACTAAAAGTGCTTTTAATGATAATGACCAGCCCATAAAATAAAGACCAAATACAGTATCTAAGTGAAAGCCGAAATCAGAAGAAGATTTATGATAGGTTAAATAATAAAAAAGTGGGTAAGTTACAATCCACAGCCAACCAATGAAAAAATCGACAAGATAAAAGCTGCTTGTTAGCGAAGCATTGATCAAATACATAGGAAGAACAGCAAGTACTGCACATGGAAAAAAACGGCGCAGCTGTAAATACTGAGCTTTATGGCCAAGACCATGGGAAATATTTATGTAGTAAAAATAAGCAATGATATATAATATAGCGGCAAAGATAAGATAAGTGTTCATTTTAACCCTTTCCATAGTGACAATATAAATTACTATAATAAATATTATAAATTTTGATATGTGTTCTGTAAAGAAAATACTGATATGGTATAATAATACTGATTAAATATTCAAGGTGATAACATGATAAATTTTGTGAATATAGTTTTTTCGTCAGATGATAATTATGCTCAGCATACTGCTGTAGCTATGGCCTCAATTTTACTTAATACAAGTAATCCTGCCAAGATAAGATTTTTTATAATTGACGATGGCATTACAGATGATAAGAAAAGTAAAATAAATGGTACGGCAGAAAGTCTGCAAAGTACGGTTGAATTTATTACCGTAAAAAATAAACAGCTTATGCAGGGATTTGTCAGTGGTGAAATAAGTAGGGCTTGTTATTTCAGAATTGATATACCTAATATTTTGCCTGCCGAGGTTACAAAAGTAATATATTTAGATTGTGATTTGCTTTTGTATGATGACATACAAATTTTATGGAATACTGATATAGGCGATTATCCTCTTGCAGCTGTTTGTGATTACGGCATTATGGCTTCTAAGCGATTAAGAAGGCAGAAGGCAAAGTGTATAGGCTTACCTTATAAAGCGGACTACTTTAATTCTGGGGTCCTTATTATGAACCTTGATGCATGGCGTAAAGCGGATTATTCAGGCAAAGTTATAGAAATCGTGCAAAAAAATAAGTTTCCCAATCATGATCAGGATGCTTTGAATAAAGTATTCATGAATAATTGGTATGTTTTGTCGTTGAGATGGAATGTTATTCCGCCTGTTTTTAATTTATTTATGAAGATTTTAAAAAGTGAATTACTGAGAAAAAATGCTGTTGAGGCTAAAAAAAATCCTGCAATATTTCATTATGCAGGAGGATATAAAGCATGGGAATATAAACTTTATCAAGGTTTCAATGATCAATATTATAAATATTTGTCTTATACTGATTTTAAAGATGCGGTTATGCCGCAGCTGGATAAAAGACGTAAGAATAGGTCTATAAAGAGACAGCTAATAAGATTAAAAATTGCAGATGTTTTAGCAAAAATCTTCTAAGCCAGTATTTGAGCTTTGATTAAAGCTTGTTTGATTAATTCAGATAGATTATATAATTTTTTGGCGGTTTGAAAGCCATTAGCGGCTATAAGATTTCGTTCGTCAGAATACTGCAGATAATAATCAATTTTTTGTATTAAATCATCTTCATCTGAAAATTCTACCAGATGCTCACCGCTTTTTAATGCAGTTTTATCAAGATGACCAGTATCTATGATTTCAAAAGCCTGGCAGCCTAAAAGTTCAAATGTACGTGGATTGGGACCGGTATGCATGCCGGCATGGGTGCCAACATGAATATTCAAACATATTTTGCTGTTATTGTATAGAGTGGTTAATTCCTCGCCGATAACAGGTCTGTTGATAATGTACTGCATGAGATATTTATATTTTATATTGTATTTTAAGCGGCGAACCAGTAATTTTGGTATAAGCCAGAAATGGGGTATGTTAAATAGTTGAATGCTGGTATAGACTGCAAATTGCAGTTTATTTCTGCAGGCATATTCAGCAACTTTATTTAAAACTGACAAACGCCTTTTATCGAGACGTCCTACAAAACAAAGATCATATTTTTTGTATGTAATAGAATTATCCGGTTTGTATATATCGGGGTCAAAGCCTAAAGGCAAAAACTTAACAAATTTTCCAGGCTGAAATTCAATTTCAGAATCAGAAGGTTCGTAAGAAAAAATTTCGTCATAATAATGCATATGCTCTAAGGCTTTATCGCACCACCTGATAGAATCAATACAGTACATATAAACAGGAATTTGTTGCTTATTGGCATACTGCAAAAATTCACCGTTCATGCGGGAATTGTTAATAACAAAAACAAAGTCAGGTTTATATTTATCTAAAGCTTCGATATATTTCTGATTTTGTAAATGGAAAAAAGCAGCAAGAAATTTCTGACGGGATAAACGTTTTTGCAGTGCGTTTTGATCTTTGAATTTGGGATATTCCGGTTCATAAACCTGTAGACCAAGATTTTGCAGAGATTTTTTGATAGAAGCGGAGTATAATAAAATACCGGGAGTACCGATAAAAAGAACAGATTTAGACATTAGTAAACACCTTCAATAAATAAATTGCATTTATTATTTTATCATAAATATTATATATATGACATAGATTTATTTTTGTGAGAGAGGTCGATGATTTATGAAAGGTATAATTTTAGCAGGCGGCAGCGGTACCAGACTTTATCCGCTGACGATGGTAACAAGTAAACAATTGCTTCCTATATACGATAAGCCGATGATTTTTTATCCATTGTCTATTTTAATGTTAGCCGGAATACGTGATATTTTAATTATTTCTACACACCAGGATTTGCCTAATTTTGAACGTCTTTTAGGTGATGGCAGCAGATACGGAATAAAATTGAGCTATAAAGTGCAGCCTTCTCCTGATGGACTGGCCCAGGCATTTATTTTAGGTGAAGAATTTATCGCTGGTGATAAATGTGCCATGATTTTAGGGGATAATATTTTTTATGGTGCAGGCTTGGTACAACATTTAAAAGCTGCTGTCAATAATGAACAGGGCGCAACAGTTTTCGGTTATTATGTTGATGACCCTGAGAGATTTGGCGTAGTAGAATTTAATCAAGATGGACAAGCTGTTTCATTGGAAGAAAAACCTACACAGCCTAAAAGTAATTATGCAGTAACAGGATTATATTTTTATGATAACAAGGTATGTGAATATGCAAAAAGTCTTAAGCCGTCTGCTCGTGGAGAACTTGAGATAACTGATCTGAATAAAATTTATTTAAATCACAATATGCTCAAGGTTGTAACTTTAGGCAGAGGATATGCATGGTTAGATACCGGTACAGTAGAAAGCCTGCATGAAGCTGCGGAATTTGTAAAAGCAGTGGAAACAAGAACGGGTATTGCCATTGCCGTACTGGAAGAAATTGCTTATCATAATAACTGGATTAGCAAAGAGCGGTTGTTGGTAAGTGCGGAAAAATATGGTAAAGCGCCTTACGGAGTATATTTGAAAAAGGTTGCGGATGGAAAAATAAAATATTAAAAATAAATTAGGTGGTTATAAATATGGAAATAATCAAAACGAAATTAGATGGCGTAGTTATCATTATTCCTGACGTTTTTGGCGATAACAGAGGATTTTTTATGGAGAGCTGGAATAAAGCTAAAATGGCTGCGGCAGGATATGATTATGATTTCGTGCAGGATAATCATTCAAAAAGCACGGTAAAAGGCACTTTGCGTGGTATTCATTTTCAGAAAGGAGACAAGGCTCAGGCAAAGCTTGTACGCTGCGTAAAAGGAGCAGTTCTTGATGTTGCTGTTGATTTGCGTAAGAATAGCCCTACGTTTAAGCAATGGGTTGCGGTTGAGCTAAGTGAAGAAAATAAAAAACAGCTTTTAATACCGCGTGGTTTTGGTCATGGCTTTGTTACCTTGACAAATGATGTAGAATTTTTATATAAAGCGGACAACTACTATGCTCCTGAGGCGGAAGGCGGCATAAGATGGAATGACCATGAAATTGGTGTTGAATGGGGAGTTACCAATCCAATATTGTCTGAAAAGGATAAGGTGAATCCGTTTTTGAAGGATATTAATGAATTTTAGTACAGAAATATAAAATTATGGGAGATTTTATGCGAAAAAGAATTTTAACTATGTTTTGGTATGACGATGCCGGTGAAGTACATCTTTATAAAGATGTTGGGGGTATACCTTATGCCTTAGCAAAATATTGTGGGTGGCAGGCAACTTTTGCCTATAATGATGTAAATGGCATTATTCATAATGATGATTATGAAAAGTATGTAAAGCTTGATACCATTCATTATCCGAAAATTTTATATAAACTAAAATTAAGATATTATAAATATTTTCAGGTCATAAAGTATGTGTGGAAGAACGCGCCCAAATATGATGTGATTAACTTTTATCATTGTCATAAATTTATTAGATTTCTTTGTTGGCTTGCCAAGAAAGCTAATCCTGCTATCATAACTTATGTTAAATTAGATATGGGTAGAGAAGGATTTATTAGAGAACAAAATGTATCCGGGGGGGAGAATGGGGAAGCATCTCTTTGTTTACTGTAGAAGTTAATAGTTATGTAGATACTTTAAATAAATTGGCTAAGTTTAATAAAAAAGTTCGATATGTTCCTAATGGTTTTTTTAATGATTTAGTAACAATAAAAAGAAGTAATATTAAAGAAAGAATTATTTTAACAGTTGCAAGATTCGGTGCTTGGCAAAAAAATACAGAGTTATTATTAGAAGCTTTTAAAGATGTAGGTGCTAATAAATTAGATGGATGGCAATTATGGTTAGTAGGGCCCATGACTAAGAAATTTTTAGATTACTTAGACCGCTACAAACAAAAGAATATTGATATAGCTAGTAAAATCATAACATTTGGTAATATAAGCAGTAAAAAAGAGCTTTATGAAATATATGCTAAGGCAGGAATATTTGTACATCCTTCAAAAAGTGAAGGCTTTCCATTGGTTATTCCTGAAGCAATGTTTTATGAATGTTATCCAATAATTACCGATTGCTTCGATGCTGCAAGAGAAATTATTAATGACGAACGAGGAAAAGTTATAAAAAATGAAAATAAGAATGAATTAGTTGATAGCTTAATATGGGCGATAGATAATTTTGAAGAAGCAAAGTTAAAGGGAAAATATGCGTCTGTTTATGCTCAGGAAAATTTAATTTGGGAAAAATTATCAAAAAGGATAGTAAAATATTTTAATGATATAAAATGAGGTATTATAATGAAACTTATAGTAACAGGCGGTGCCGGATTTATTGGTAGTAATTTTATTTTTTATATGTTAAAAAAATATCCTGAATATAGGATTATCTGTTTGGATAAACTGACTTATGCAGGCAATTTATCAACTTTGGCAATCATAATGAATAATCCTAATTTTAGATTTGTTAAAGCAGATATATGTGACAGAGAAGCAGTATATCAGCTGTTTGAAGAAGAGCATCCTGATATAGTAGTAAATTTTGCAGCGGAATCCCATGTAGACCGTTCTATAGAAGACCCAGGTATTTTTTTGCAGACTAATATAATAGGCACTTCTGTTTTAATGGATGCTTGCCGTAAATATGGTATTAAACGGTATCATCAGGTAAGTACTGACGAAGTTTATGGGGATTTGCCATTAGATAGGCCGGATTTGTTTTTTACAGAAGAAACTCCAATTCATACAAGTTCTCCGTACAGCAGTTCTAAAGCAGCGGCTGATTTATTAGTACAGGCTTATCATAGAACTTATGGCTTACCTGTTACTATTTCACGTTGTTCTAATAATTATGGTCCATATCATTTTCCTGAAAAATTGATACCTTTGATGATTGCCAATGCTTTGAATGATAAGCCTTTACCAGTGTATGGAGAGGGTATAAATGTTCGTGATTGGCTGTATGTAGAGGATCATTGCAAGGCAATAGATTTGATTATCCATAAAGGCAGAGTAGGTGAAGTGTATAATATTGGCGGGCATAATGAAATGCGCAATATTGATATTGTAAAACTAATATGTAAGGAACTAAATAAACCTGAAAGCTTAATAATTTATGTAACCGATAGAAAAGGTCATGATATGCGTTATGCTATTGACCCTACAAAGATTCATAATGAATTAGGCTGGCTGCCAGAGACGAAATTTGCCGATGGCATAAAAAAGACTATTAAGTGGTACTTGGATAACAAAGAATGGTGGCAGAATATCATTAGTGGTGAATATAAATATTATTATGAAAAAATGTATGGAAACAGGTAAATATAAATGAAAGTATTAGTTACTGGCGCTAACGGTCAATTAGGTTATGATGTTGTGAAAGAGTTACAATATCGTAATATTGAATGTTGCGGAGCCGCAAGAGCTGATTTTGACTTGTGTGATTTTACCGCAGCAGAAAAATTTATAACTGCATATAATCCGGATGTTATAATCCATTGTGCTGCGTATACTGCTGTTGATAAAGCTGAGGATGAGGTAGAGCTTTGTAGAGCAGTTAATGCAGGCGGGACAGAAAATATAGCTAAAATATGCAAAACGATAGATGCAAAAATGTTGTATATTAGTACTGATTATGTCTTTGATGGAACAAAAGATGGGCGCTATGAGGTTAATGATATTCCTAATCCTATCAATGTTTATGGGCAAACAAAATTAGAGGGAGAGCAAGCAGTACAAAAGATACTGAATAAGTATTTTATTGTGCGCATATCATGGGTGTTTGGCGAGCACGGAAATAATTTTGTAAAAACTATGCTAAGACTTGGTAAGGAGAGGAAAGAAATTAGTGTTGTTGCCGATCAAATCGGCAGCCCTACATATACCGAAGATTTGGCAAAATTGTTGGTAGATATGATACAAACTGATAAGTATGGTATTTATCATGCTACAAATGATGGTGAATGTAGTTGGGCAGAATTTGCTGAAGAGATTTTTAAGTTTGCCGGAATGGACGTGGTGGTTAAGCATATTGCAGCTGAAGAATATCCTACCAAAGCTAAGAGACCAAAGAATAGCAGAATGAGTAAAAATAAGCTGGTGACAGGCAATTTTCATAAGTTACCACAATGGCAGGATGCTTTGATGGCTTTTATAGGTAATATTTAATTTATAGACTTTTAGCGGAGTATTTTATGGTTGTTGAAGAAATAAATTACATAATATTGTGTTTGTTTGCGGTATTATCTTTTGTATCCATTGCTGCAGGAAATATATTTTTAGGTATATCGGTATTACTTTTCTTTATATGCATATATAAAAAGAAAGTAACAATAAATATCAACATAAAAAGATATTATTATGCAATAGCCGTTTTTGTTATTACCATGTTATTATCAGCATTATTCAGCGGGAACATAGAATATGGGCTCAAAAGATGGGCGGACATGTGGATATGGCGGTTTATGCCATTTATTATTATTACTTGCTGTATAGGGAAACAAGTATGCGTGAAAATATTAAAAGCGTCATGCTTAGGTATTTCTATAGGAATTCTATGCCTTATATATCAGGGCGTAAGCGGAGATAGTAGAGCTGCAGGTTTTTTTGGTCACCCTATGACGTTTGCCGGATATTTGTGTATGTATCTGCCATTATTTTTGTTAGGTTATTTTGATGGCTTATTTGGAACTAAATATAAATACATATCAGGTATAATGTTTTTAGCTGGAATCGCCGCATTAATTTTTAATGGGACAAGAGGTGCTTGGATTGCAGCTTTATTTACTTTAGGCATTTTATTGCTTCATTATATGTTTGAAAATAAACGTAATTTTATAGTTGGAATTGTGCTGATAGTTATATGTGGCGGTATTTTGGTGAATAATGCATCTTTTATGCATAGAGTAGCTACCATTACTAATAATAAATATCAGTCTAATTCAGAAAGAATTCTGATATGGAATAGCGCTTGGAATATGTTTAAGGATCATCCTGTACTTGGAGTTGGGTTGGGGCAATATAAAGATAACTATCAAAAAAAGTATATTTCTCCACTGGCTAAAGAACATTATTTAGAACATGCTCATAATAATTTTCTGCAGATGCTTGCAGAAAACGGCATAGTGGGATTTATTGGTTTCATCAGCATGTTTTGCTATATTATAGGGCATAATTTCAAGAAGTTTTTACGGGAGAAGAATATATATTCTCTGGCGATTTGTGCGGTAACCATAACATTGCTTTTGCAAGGATTCACGGAATTTAATTTCGGTAATTCGGCAGTAGTAAAAGCATATTGGTTAATTTTAGGATGTCTGGTTGTTTTAGAAAATAATATGGAAAAAGATATAAAAAATAGAAAAGCAGTCTTATAGGTTATTCAATTGACATATAGGACGATTTTTATATTTTTGAATTATAAAATATCCTATAAGTATTTTTTGATGCCCAAAGGTAATTAGAATTTTTTTAATAATAGTTTACAAAATATTCATAAAGAGCGATAATATAATAAAAATATTATCTTTATATTTAAGCATAAAAAGAACTTAGGAAATAAAAAGGAAAATGCATAAAAATAAAATTTATATCTCACTCATTCCTATAATATTATTTTTAAGTGATTATTTGGCTGTAGTTTTATCTGAATATACTGCCGTTAATATAAGAAACTACTTTATTACATATAGTTATTTGAAAATTACACCATTTTTGATGTATTTTATTATTCCTTTTTTTTATCTATGCGGTATGTTCATGAAACAGACTTATCTCAATAGGATGCAGTTTTGGAAAGTATTGGAAAAATCTTTTTCTGCTATTTTTTTTGGTACAGCAGCTATTATTGTAATATTATACTTTTTTAAAGAAGCTGGACATACTTCCCGATTATTCGTAGTTCTTACAGGAATTTTTTCGTTTGCCTTTATAATATTATTTCGTTATGTAATAAAAAATATATTATGCAAATTTGAATTATTTAAGTTTCCTATTCTAATAATAGGTGGAGGAAAGACTGCTGAAGTATTAATTGCGGGTATTAAAGACAATTATGGTGATACTTATAAAATAGTTGGTTTTTTAGAAGACAACGTAATAAGTGAAAAACTAAAGAGCTATCCTGTACTTGGCAGGTTCAAAGATGCAGAAAAAATTATAAAAGAAAAAAATATTCCTAATGTCGTTATTGCGGCTCCAGGATTGGAGCAGGATAAATTAGTAGAATTAATAAACAGAATTCAACCCTTAGTAAAAAATCTTACGATAATTCCTAATTTAGTAGCAATACCTATGGGTGGCATTGAAGTAGAGGGTTTTTTCAATGAAAAAATCATGCTGCTGCGACTGAAAAATAATTTAGAGAATCCGTTGAACAGATGTCTAAAGTACAGTTTTGATTTTATCTGTACCTTAGTTGGAACAATTTTAATATCTCCGCTGCTTTTGCTGATTGCGGCAGCCATATATTTTGATTCTCCGGGATCTGTAATTTTTAAACATATGCGCGTTGGTAAAAATGGCAAAGTTTTTGGCTGTTATAAATTTCGCACTATGTGCATGGATGCTGATAAAAAGCTGGCAGAGCTTTTGGCTAACGATGTTGCTGCAAGAAAAGAGTGGGAAAAAGACTTTAAATTAAAGGATGATCCGCGAGTAACTAAGATAGGTAAGTTTTTAAGAAAAACCAGTTTGGACGAGCTGCCACAAATTTTTAATGTGCTTAAAGGGGAAATGAGCCTGGTAGGGCCAAGACCAGTGGTTGAAGCAGAGCTGGAAAAATACGGGGAATACCTTGATGATTACCTGATGGTACGACCCGGTATTACCGGTATGTGGCAGGTAAACGGACGCAGCGATACCACCTATGAAGAGCGCGTACATATGGACAGCTGGTATGTAAGAAACTGGAGTATTTGGATTGATATTATGCTTTTATGGAGGACTGTGAAAAGTGTTATTAAATGCGAAGGAGCATATTAATACAATGTATGATTATTTGATTGTTGGAAGCGGACTTTTTGGCAGTACTTTTACCTATGAAGCAGGAAAAAAAGGTAAAAAGTGCCTTGTGATAGATAAACGATCTCATATAGGCGGGAATATTTTCTGCGAAAATATAGACGGAATTAATGTTCATAAATATGGGGCGCATATCTTCCACACCAGTAATAAAGCAACTTGGCAGTATATTAATCAGTTTGTGGAGTTTAATAATTATGTCAATTCACCTGTAGCCAATTATAAAGGTGAGATATATAATTTACCTTTTAATATGAATACTTTCAGTAAGATGTGGAATATCTCAACGCCGGAAGAAGCGGAAAAAATTATTGCAGAACAGCGTAAAGTAATAACACATGAGCCGCAGAATTTGGAAGAACAGGCTATTAGCCTTGTGGGGATAGATATTTATGAAAAGCTGATAAAAGGGTATACGGAAAAACAGTGGGGTAAAAGCTGCAAGGAATTGCCTGCTTTTATTATTAAAAGATTGCCAGTAAGATTGACCTATGACAATAATTATTTTAATGATAGATATCAAGGTATACCTATAGGCGGCTATAATCAGATTATTGAAAAAATGCTTGCGCAGGCGGATGTTATTTTAAATGCAGATTTTAATGATGACAGAAATTATTATAAAGATATTTCCGAAAAAATAATCTATACCGGAAGTATAGACAGTTATTTTGACTATCAGTTAGGGCGTTTGGAATATCGTAGTTTGCGGTTTGAAACAGAAAAAGCAGAAAAAGCAAATTATCAGGGTGTGGCAGTGATGAACTTTACTGACAGAGAAACACCTTATACGAGAATTATTGAACATAAGCATTTTGAATTTGGTAATCAACCAGTAAGTTATATAACTAAAGAATATCCCCAGGATTGGGATATTAATAAGGAAGCATATTACCCCGTAAATAATGAAAAAAATCAAAAGTTATATGCAAGATATTTGAAGCTTGCTGAAAATGAGGGTAATGTGTTATTTGGGGGAAGATTGGCTGAGTATAAATATTATGATATGGACAAGGTAATTGAAAGCGCCTTAAAATTAGCAGCAAAGGAATTAAAGTAGTGTGGATATCAAGATAATTGTAGCAACGCATAAGAAATATTGGATGCCTGAAGATGATGTTTATTTGCCGTTACATGTGGGTAAGTCTGGAAAAAATGATTTAGGTTATCAGGGTGATGATACAGGGAACAATATTTCTTACAAAAATGCTAATTATTGTGAATTAACAGGATTATACTGGGCATGGAAAAATTTGGAATGTGATTATATTGGCTTGTGTCATTACAGACGCTATTTTGGTAAAAGAAGTGCATGGACTAATGATAAGAAAAAGAGAGTATTTTCTCAAATAGATTATAAAAAATTATTAAAAGTTTATGACATTATTGTACCGATAAAACGAAATTATTATATTGAAACAGTACAAAGTCAGTATGAACATGCTCATTATAAAAAAGATCTGAAATTAATAGAAGATATTATTGCAGAAGATTATCCAGATTATCTAAACGCATTTTACAAAATAATGCAAGATAAAACTCTGCACTTATATAATATGTTTGTAATGAAAAAAACATACTTTAATAGTTACTGCGCATGGTTATTTTCTATATTGTCTAAGTTTGAAGTTCAGTGTGATATTAGAAAATATGATAACTACCAAGCGAGAGTGTTTGGCTTTTTAGGTGAGCGTCTATTTAATGTATGGCTGGAGAAAAATAACTTAAGAAAAATTGAAATACCTGTAATTAATTTGGAACCAGTAAATTGGATAGATAAAGGAATTAAGTTTTTACAAAGAAAGTTTTTAGGTAACAACTATGATACATAAATTATATGATGCTGTATTTGACAATAGAAAAGATAGAAAAGAACTATATATAAAATGTGATTTTGATAAGGTAAATATACAAAGAAAAAGTATTTTGTGTAGTGAGGCAAATACAGAGGTCGATTTATGTACTTATTTTAATAGTTTTAGTGTAAAAAAATGGAAGCAATATACAACTATTAAAAATGTAATTATAAAAGCAGATATAATTGGCATATTTGATATAGAAATTTATGGAATAAATAAAGACAGTGAAGTACTGTTAAAAAAGATAAATGATGCTAATATATTAGATATAGTAATATCTTTGGAAGATCTTGAATTTTATATTATTGCTTTAAAAATTACGTCCAAACAGGATAATAGTAAAATAGAGAATATAACTTATTATGGTGATTTTGAAACTTGGGAGAGTAAGAAAATTGGTGTCGTGATTTGTACATTTCAGAGAGAAGAATATGTTCAAAGAACCATCAATAAATTAGCGTCTTTTTCACACGAAGGTAATGATTGGCTTTCAATAGTAGTTGTAGATAATGGCAGAAGTCTTGAAGAAACTAATCGTGACAATTTAAAAATTATACATAATCCTAATTTTGGCGGCAGTGGAGGATTTACCCGCGGCATTATTGAAAACTTAGAAAATAATATTAATGATTATGTTCTTTTGATGGATGATGACATTGATATAGATACTACTGCATTAGAGAGAACATATTCTTTATTGTCTTCTTTAAAAGACGAATATAAAGAAAGCTTTTTATCAGGTGCAATGCTTAATATTGATAAGCCATGTATGCAATATGAAAATACTGCATATTGGAATAAAATAAAATTATATGGATTGGGAAAGAATTATAATTTATCAAAAAAAGAAAGTTTAATTGATAATATTGATATTAAAGATTATATCAATCATTATGCTGCATGGTGGTATTGTTGTATTCCTATCTGTAGGATAAAAGAAATTGGATTACCTTTACCATTCTTTATCAAAGGGGATGATATAGAGTATAGTATAAGAAATAATCGAAAGGTTGTTTTTATGAATGGAGTTGCAGTTTGGCATGAGCCTTTTGCAAAAAAAATAGCTCCATGGATAAATTATTTTTCGGACAGGAATATGTTGATTTTAAATTTTTATGCTGATAATTGTAATGCTGTAACATTTTTTATTTCTGCTTTTGGCAGATTAATAAAAAGAGGGATATGTAATAATTTTAACAGTATAAATGTTTTGTACTATGCAATAAGTGATGTTTATAGTGGTTTTGAAAAAATTACTGAGATTGGAGCAGATAAAAAATTAGCAGATATAAGGAAAAGTGTTAATAATAAGAGTAGTATTAAACAGATATTTAAAATTCTTTACATCACATTTTATATAATTTTTAATTATAAAAAGTATAAGAATAAATACGTTGATTTTAGAAATTATACTGTTAATGCAACCTTTTGGAAGAGTTATTATGAAAAATAAATAGATTGAGTGAGTTATAACTGATGAAGGTAAAAAAGATATATATATGCACTACTTATTATCATGTACTGATAACTTTAGCTAAGAGTTTATTAGAAAAAGAAGAAACAGATATTGTTTTATGTGATGATATAATAGGTGCAGAGAATTTATGTGATAAATTAAATAAATATAATATCTTTAAAAAAGTGTATTTTGTCAGGCAAAGTATTATACCGGAATTAGTATCAAAAAATTTTTTGAAAAATTTATTTTATTTGCATAAGTTTAATTATGCAATGGCACAAAAACACATTAATATTGATTTTAATAAATATAGTGATATTTACATTTTTCATGATGATACTAAAATAGGACATTATTTAAATGATGCAGGGTACCACTATCATTTAATTGAAGATTCACTTAATTTTTACCAAAAGATTTTAAGAAAACCATTTAGTTATGCTGTTATAAGCGATTGGAAATATTATTTAAAGAGAATATTAAATTATAAATACTTACCTCTTGGAAATTCAAAATATGTTATTGATATAGAGGTCAATGAAAATAAAAATTTAAAAATTAAAAGAAAGAAAATAATAGAAGTTAATAGAAATAATTTATTAAATAAAGTGTTTCTTAAACATAAAAATATTATATTTGATTTGTAAATAAGAAAAAGTAATAAAAATTAATTTGGAGGGAATAAAATGAATATTTTCAAAAAAGGTTTATTAGGAATGTTAGTTGTG